>PUHN01000065.1 GCA_002967695.1 Rhodobacteraceae bacterium WD3A24
TCCTCGGGATGAACCGCAGCCCCTTCCCCCTGCCGGAGGCGCCCGCACCCCCCGACGACTACGACACCCGCCTGCCCGAGGCGACGCCGCAGGTCATGGGCCGCGTGGCCGCGATGATCCGGGATATGCGGTGAGGCCGGGATGAGCGAGCTGATCATCCATATCGGCTCGCACAAGACGGGCACGAGCTCGATCCAGCAGGCCTGCCTGAGCGCGGAAGAGCATCTGATGCACCACGGCGTGGCCCTGCTCAGGCACGGCCCTGCCGCGAACGCTCTTGTCCGCGTCCAAGGCAGGCGCGCGGATTTCCGCCCCTTCATCGCCACCGGGCTGGCCGACGACCTCCTCCGGCCGCGCGCGCCCCGCAATCTCCTCTCGGCGGAGTGTCTTTTCTGGCTGTTCGAGCCCGAGCAGCTCGCGCCCCTCGCCGATCTGGCGCGCGCGCGTTTCGAGACGGTCTCGGTCATCGCGTATCTGCGCCGGCAGGACCTGCTTGCCGTGTCGCATCGCAAGCAGGTCCTGCATGGGGCGCAGGCGGCCAGGTTCTATGGCGTGCGCGCCACGCCGCTGCCGGACAACCAGCCCTATCTCCAGCGATATTTCGATTACGCGACGAAGCTCGCCGATCTCTGGGGCGGCGCTTTCGGGATCGAGAACGTCCATCCCGCCGTCTACGAGGCCGGCCGGCTGCGCGACGGCGATGTCGTCGAGGATTTCGCCGCGCGCCTCGGGCTGGACCTGTCCATGCGCACGCCGGGCCGCAGGAATGTCGCGCTGTCGGGAAACAGATTGCTCGTCGGCCTGAAACTGGCCGAACTCGGCGCCCCGGCCGAGTTGCGGAAAAGGATTTTCCGGCACCTGCCGGAGGAGGGCCGCTTCCTGCCCTCCCGGGCCGAGGCACGGGCCTTTCTTTCGGCCTTTGAGGCGTCCAACGATCGGCTGAACCGGCTGTTCGCAACCAGCGCGCGGCCGCTGCGCTTCGACGATTCCTTCGACATGTATCCCGAGACGACGAACACCGAGTGGGACAACGAGCGGGCCGAACAACTGGTCGATGCCGTCATGCGTGGTGTCTGCGCCCATTACCGAAAGGTCGAGGGCCCGCAAAAACCGTTGCGCGGGCGCGCCGTCCGCCGGATCGCGTCGCGCATTTCCGGACTGATCCGCGGCGCTCGGTGACGGTGGCCGGCAGACGGCGAAACACGACTTGCCAAGAGCCGGTTTGCGGAGCCGGCGACCGATGCGCTATCATGCCGCAAGGGCAACGCACCAAACCGCGCCTAGGGCGCGTTGCTCGAAGCAGGCTGGCGCGTCGCGACGATCTGGGAGTGTGCCCTTCGAAAGCCGGAACAGATCGCGGCAGCAGTCGACCAGCTTTCAACATGGTTGCTCACCGAAACGCACACGCTCGAGCTGGGCGAACGCGAGATTATGGCTCCCCCACGAGAAATCAGGGGTGTCAGCTCTTCCGACTGACGTGCTCAGCGCAGCAAGACCGAGAAGTCGCATTGAACGTTCGATCTGTGTTCCTTCTCACGAACGCCACTGTCGTCGAAGTGTTTAGCTGACCCCATCGAGAAGTATCGCCTTTTCAGATGCTTGCAAGCTGTTCCGCAAATTGGCGCAGTCATGAGGTCTGGAGAATATCGGCTCTGAGAGACCGTTTCCGTGCCTCGTGGCGCCGGGGCCGGTGCTCAGCCCCTCCCGCATAACCCTCGAGAACAACAAAAAATCCGGACCCAGGCGGATGGAGAGAACGCTTTCGCGAGGACAAGTGGCGGAGAGAGAGTCCGCTCCTATCTGACTGACCATCAGAAAACATTATATAAATCAGGAGCTTACGAATCCGCGTTGTCAGATTTGTGGACAACAATGTGGACAAGAGTTTCTGCGAACTCTCGAATCAAAACAGTCCTAATCCCTGAAATGAAAGCCGCCGCCCCGAGGGCAATCGGAGCGGCGGCAATCTGTGTTTCGTGTGACAGCGAGAAACCTCAGCCCCCAACCCGAGAAAACCCGAAGGAGAGACTTCCATGGAAAAGATAATACCCCTTAACCCCCGGGAAAACAACCCGAACATGGCCGCCGCGCTTCGATTGGCCGAGGCCGGATTCCCCGTTTTCCCGGTGTCCCAGGCTCGCAAGCCACTGGTGCGCTGGAAGGACGCCGCGAGCGACGATCCCGCCCAGGTGCGGCGCTGGTGGAGCAAGTGGCCGGACGCCATGCCCGCCATGCCGACGGGCTCCAAGAGCAGTGTGAGCGTCCTGGACATCGACCGCAAGAACGGGAAGGACGGCTACGCCGAGCTTCGCAAGATCGGGCTCGACCCGGACGCCCTCAGCCATGTGCGGGTGCAGACCCCGAGCGGGGGCGAGCACATCTATTTCCAGCACCCGAGGGGGCTCAGGAACTCGGCGTCGGAGATCGCCCCTGGCCTCGACGTGCGGGGCGATGGCGGCTACGTCCATGCCCTCGGCGCTGTCAACGGCTCCGGTGTCTTCGAAGCACTCGACACGCATCTGGCCGACGACGTGCTCGGCCTGCCGGGATGGCCGGAGACGCTTCGGCAGGTGCGCCGCGAGGCCGAACCTGCCCCGAGCCCGAAGGCCCCGGACGCGACCGACGATGATTTGTCCTGGGCGCGGCAGGAGCTTGACGACGTGTGCGCCGAACTGGCCGCTGCCGAGCCTGGCGGGCGAAACCATGACCTAAACCGCGCGGCGCATCGCCTGGGCGGTATCGAAGCCACTGGGCTCCTGGACGCCCAGGAGATCGGCTATCGGCTCCTGGCCGCCTGCGCCGCGAACGGGCTCCTGCGAGAAGACGGCAAGACCGGATGCCTCGCCACCATCAGGAGCGGACGGAAAAGCGGACGCCTGAGTCCACGCTATCCCCCGGACCCGCCCGTCACCGACGAAGATTTCGAAGACCTCCGAACCGCTGAGGATTTCGAAGACGCGGACCATTGGGCGGCCTTCATCCTCGGCCAGCCGATCCCCGAACCCTCGGCCAAGAGCAAGACCGGCGGGCTCACCTTCACGTCGCCCGGCGAATGTGAGGAAGAGGCGCGGCGCGGCTATGTGGTCAAGGGGCTGATCGGCCCCGGCCAAATCGGGTGTATCTTCGGCGATCCTGGAGCGGGCAAGAGTTTGATCGCCCCGAACATCGCCTACGCCGTCGCCCACGGGCGCGAGACCTTCGGGATGCGGACCAAGGCCGCGCCCGTCTTCTATGTGGCCGCCGAGGATGAAGCCGGGATGCGAGGGCGCGTCCGCGCGCTCCTGGCCGAGCATGGCGAGGCGGACGGCTTCAAGCTGGTGGGTGGCGTGTCTGACCTCTTCCGCAATGACTCGCCCGACCTCAAGGCGTTGCGCCGGGCCGTGAAGGACCAGCGCCCGAGCCTGATCGTCATCGACACGCTGGCCATGGCCTTCCCTGGGATGGACGAAAACAGCGCCGAGGGCATGGGGCGCGTGGTGGCCGTCGCTCGGGCGCTCACCAAGTGGGGCGCGGCGGTGATCCTGGTCCACCACGGGACCAAAGCCGAGGGCAACACACCGCGCGGCCATAGCCTCTTCAACGGGGCACTGGACATGGCGCTTCACCTGAAAGCGAAGGACCAGGGCGGGATTGTGCGGGGGCACCTCACCAAGAACCGGAACGGTTCCTGCGACCTCGACATCGCGTTCACCATCGACGTTCGCACGTTCGGCCATGATGAAGATGGCGACCCTATCGAAGCGCCCTTTGCCAGTGAGATTTCGCCCGATGCCCTGTCGCGAACGGTTCGGCTTTCACCGACCGAACGCGCCGTCATGGCCAACTTTGCGGAACTGGCCAATGGAGCAGATCAAGTCGAACGGGAGTGCCTTCGCGACAAGTGCCTGTCGGATGCGGCGGTTTCATCTGCGGAGAAGCTGGCCAACCGGAAGGACACGTTCAACAGGGCGCTCAAGTCTCTGGCGCAGAAACGGGTGCTGGACGTGGGGACCGATCAAGTGGGGGTGGTCAACTCTGGGGGCGTTTCTGACGACGATTTCGAAGACCTGGAAGATGAAGGGGCGGAGCAATGAGACCGATACCGACCGAGACCAAGCCGATACCAGTATCGCCTGTATCGCCCCGGCATGGCTGCGGATGCCGATACCGACCGATACCACACCCTTTAGGGTGGTATCGGCGTATTGCATCGCTGCCCCGCGCTCTGCAATCGCTGGAGTCTCTGGAACTCCCTGGAGCCCCAAGGACAGGGGGCGGCGGGGGCGGGTCCCTCCTGGAGTTGGCGTGTCGCGGGGGGCGCGGAGCCCCGGCATTTCGCTCACTCCAGAAATTTCCAGAAACAGAATCCAACTCTGGAGTGATTGACTCATGAAAACCCAAATGAACGACCCCGAAGACCTCTTGGGCTTCGATTGGCCAGCGCCAGAGACCTCCGAGACCGTGAGCGCCGCCGATCTGTCCCAATGGCTGAATCTGTCGACCGCGCGCCTTCATGCCCTGGCACGCGAAGGCGTGATCCCGAGACATGACGGGCGGTTCGAACTGCGCCCCGCGATCCTCGCCTATGTGGAGCATCTGCGGGCGGGCCAGAAAGGCCGCATCACCAGCAACCCAGACCTGGCCGAACAGAAGCTGCGGCTCGCCACGGCCAACGCCGAGAAAGTCGAGATCGCCAACGCGAAGGCGCGGGGCGAACTCCTGGACGCCCGGCAGGTCGCGCATGAATGGCGGGCCGTGGTGGTGGACCTACGCGCCGCCGTCCTGGCGATCCCGAGCCGCGTGACCGCGCGCCTGGGCCTCGACCGAAAAGCGACACAAGCCCTCGACGCCGAAATCCGAGATGCCATGGAGACGATTGCCGATGACCGTTGATCCCCGCTTCGCCGATCTGCGCCGCGAGGCGCTAGAAGCCTTCCGCCCGCCCGCGAAGCTGCGCCTTTCCGAGTGGATCGAGACCAGCGTCTTCCTGCCTTCCAGCCTGGCCGCGCAGCCTGGGCGTATGCGCCTCTGGAAGCCGCAACGAGAGATTGCCGACTCCATCGGCGACGATACGGTCGAGCGGGTCACGATCCTGAAATCGGCCCGCGTCGGCGCGACCCAACTCATGGTCGGCGCGCTCGGGCATTTCGTCCATAACGACCCGTCGCCGGTCCTCTGCACCGTCCCGGCAGAGGCGGACGCGCGGCACCTAATGGTGAGCGTGGTTGAACCGACCTTCAACGAGTCGCCGTCGCTGCGGGCCGCGCTGACGACGGATGCGTCGGGCCGCGACGTGCTCTTGCACCGGCATTTCGCGGGCGGATCGCTGTCCATCGTCTCGGCCCGCGCGCCCCGTAACCTTCGCGCCCGCACAGCGCGGGTTCTTTTCGCCGACGAAATTGACGCCTACGAACTCAGCGCCGGGGTGGAGGGCGATCCCGTCGACCTGGCGATCCGGCGGACGATGACCTTCGGCAATCGGCGGATCGTCCTGGCTTCGACTCCCGTCGACGCCGAGACCAGCCGGATTCTGCGGGCCTATGAACAATCCGACAAGCGGGTCTTCGAAGTGCCCTGTCCGGGGTGCGGGGATTTCCATGAGATCGTCTGGGCGGACATCCGTTGGGACGCGGACAAGCCCGAGACCGCGCATTGGGTGTGCCCGTCCTGCGGTTCGGTGGTGGAGGATCACCAGAAGCCGCCCATGGTCGCAGAGGGCCGGTGGAGGGCCACAGCGCCGCAAGTGGAGGGGCACCGGGGATACAAGCTCACGTCCTTGACCTCGACCCTGCCGAACGCCTCCTGGCCGCGCCTGGCCGCCGAGTTTGTGCAGGCCAAGCGGAGCCCGACGACTCTAAAGCCTTGGCTGAACACCGTCCTGGGCGAGCCCTGGAGGGGCGAGGGCGACGACCTGGACGCGACCGACCTCGGGGCGCTCCAGCGCCCGTTCTCGCTCGACTCCGTGCCTCCTGACGCTCTCCTGGTCACCGTAGGAGCCGACGTGCAGGCGGATCGCATCGAAGCGACATTCGTCGCCTGGACGCGGGACGGCGACATGCGCGTGCTCGGCCATGAGACAGCCTGGGGCGCACCGACCGAGAACGAAACCTGGGCCGAGGTCGATGACCTCTTGCGCCGTCAATTCCATCACCCTGCTGGGGGGCTCCTGACGGTCGACGCGACGATCATCGACTCCGGGAATTGGGCCGATCATGTCTATGCGTTCTGCCGTCCTCGGGCCGCTCGGCGTGTCCTGGCGGGCAAGGGCGTGGCCGGATTCTCGCGCCCGTCTCTGGCGTTCTCCACAAGCCGCAAGCTCCGGCTCGGGCTGGTCGGTATCGACGGCATAAAGCAACAGCTCCACCAGCGCCTCGCACATGGTGATACGATCCTGTTTTCCGAGACCCTGGGCGGGGATTACTTCGACCAGATACGGGCCGAGCGCCT
Organism: Rhodobacteraceae bacterium WD3A24; assembly: GCA_002967695.1. GTDB lineage: Bacteria > Pseudomonadota > Alphaproteobacteria > Rhodobacterales > Rhodobacteraceae > Alkalilacustris. The sequence goes on from PUHN01000065.1 coordinate 6,427, forward strand.
GGTGACGAAATACAGCCGGGGGCACCCGGTGCGGCGTTGGGAGGTTATCAGCGGGCGGCGGAATGAAGCCCTCGACACCCTGGTCTATGCCTTCGCGGCCCGCCAGCTTGTCGGCGTTGACCCGGACCGGCGTGCCGATGATCTGTCCCGCGTGACCGGGCCGAAGAAAGCCGCTACGGTGGTCAGGTCGAAATGGCTGGAAAGGTGAACGATGACCGAAGAAAATATACCAATCAACTTAAATTTTCAGGTTCTGGACGCGGCAAAAAACTTTATAGAATCCGCCCAACGTTCTCACGAATACATCCAAGAAAAAGGAAGTTGTGTATACGCTGCCCAGCATTGTGCAGTGATCGCGTGTGAGCTTCTATTGAAGTCCTTGCTCTCTCAGCCGTCCTATAATGTCAAAGGTTCTCAGACCTTCTTCCCCGATGACGGAATTATTTACCATGTAACGGCAGACGTTGTAAAACCTAAGTGGGATGGCACACCCCTGATCGCGTTTGGTTTTTTAATTAAGAAAGAAGAAGAAAGATGCAGAAGAGTTGATCGCCTTAAGCCAAAAGCCCATCTCTTAAAAAACGAACTTAGGTTAACTCGAATAGGTCAGGTTAAAAAAATATCTCGGGAACGAATTAAGAGTTATCGAAAGATCATTTTCTTGCACTCTCATGATGGTTTAATTGATGCACTCCCTTTCAAATTCAGAGAAAAAATAGAGGAAGATTTTTCTGATTGTGAAATAAAATGGCTGAATGGCTTGAGCAAGCCTTTGCAAGCCTCTCGATACCCGTTTCAAAATGCACATCGTGAGCATCTAAATGTGTCCGAAGCGATGGAGATCATGACGAAGCTATGTGGCACTATCGAAAAAATTCAACCAAAAGTGAAGATTTCGTAAAGTTTTTGAACAGACACAATCTTAATAGGTATTACAGCACTAGCCGAGACTTCCATTCATGGAACATTCTGTCGCTCTCTGTCGCTCTCTGTCGCTCTCTGTCGCTCTGCACCTTCAAGCCTCAAGACCGCCATCATGGCGATGCGTTCCAGAAGGTGGAAGTTGAACTTGGAGTCGGTCGCGGCGGCGGTTCGGATCGCCTGGACGACTTCAATGGTGGCCGTCTCGTGATCTTCTTGGCGGTGCTCCGCATAGTCCGCGATAATCCGAAGTCCGGCGTCCAAACCTTGTTCTCGGACCTCTTCCAGAGGGTCGGTCATAGGGTTCTCCCAGGATTGTAGAAACTGCCCGGAATCTCTTTCCTGAGCTTCTTGAGCGCGTGGTAGTGCGCCACGCCCGGTTCCATCCTGTATTCCTTCAAGTGGTATTGGAAGACCTTCTTGAACTTCCGCCGCGTCTTGCGCGGCCAGTGCGGTTCGGGCTCGCCCCACTCGACCTCATCGGCGGGGACGGCGACGAGGCCGTCTTCGGTCAGATCGAACACAATCGCTCGGGGCATTTGCATGACTCCTGAATGTAGGGGTTTGGGGTGTCCGGGGGCGACGAATACGCCGCCCCCGGACCTGTCAGGAAAGGACTTTGCGCCGATGACGAGTCGTCGCATGGCACATATAGCTTGTCGACATTTAATCCGCAAGCATGTGATACAAGAAAATATGCGGCTAAACTATTGGTAAACAACAGTAAACACGTAGTTTAGTGACCATCTTAGGCCCTTCCGTCATCTTGTGAGCGGATTACTTGTCGTCTATGTTCTGGGCATATCGCAGCCTGGAGAACGACAACATGACCCACCAAATGAGCCTTCGCGAACAAGCGGATTTCACCGCCGATCTGGACGGAATCGCTGGCGATGAAGGGCGCAAGGCCGTCTTCAATCGCTTCCGCACGATCCGGGACAATGGGGCTATCGCGCCCGATCTGCCGACCGACTCGGGGCGCGCTGGCGCGTATTCAATGGTCGCGGTCTGCGGCGCGCGGCTGGTCTACACGAACTATGAGACCGCTCGGCGCGCGGACGTTTCCGTCCTCCTGGGCCGTTGGCTCACCGAACGCCCGCTGGACCCGTCCGCCGACGCGCCCGTCGGAGAGACCTACCAGCCGCCGAGCCGGATCGAATCCGTTGTCCGCCGCGTGCAGGCGGGCGAGGCCGTTACACTCACAGTCGAGCATCGCCGACTGATCGAGCCCGGCCTTTCCTGGGGCTTCATCCTGTCGGAGCCCCCGGCGGAGTCGGAGCTTGCCGAGGCCGCTCGAATGGTTCGGGATGAAAAGCGCCGCGCCTCCTATGAGGTCCGCGCCTCAATCGTCTTGCCCGTCTCCGATCTGATCCGCCCCGTCCTCGACAAGCTCGGGGGCGAATGATGCGACTTCCCCGTCTCCTGTCCTCCTGGCGTGGGAACCGTCGCGCCGAACCGCCTGCCCAAACTCGGAGCTTCGACGCCCAGAGCGGGCGGCGGTTCGGCGCGCGGGCCAACTATGCCAGTCACGGGCCGGAGACGCTGGCGGCGGGTCCGACCATCCGAGCCCGAGCCCGGCACGCCTACGCGAACAATGGCTACATCCGCAACGGCGTGAACGCCATTGTGGCCGAGGCCGTGGGGGCCGGTATCGAAGCGACCTCGGCGCACCCCGACCTGACGATCCGTGCCGAGATCGACTCGGCGTTCCTGGACGCGGCGGCGCGGATTGACGCCGAGAGCCGCACCGATCTGCGGGGCCTCATGGCGGCGGCGGTGCAGGCCGAAATTGTCGACGGCGAAGCGTTCTTCATCCTGGAAGATCGCGACGGGCGGGCCGTGCTGCGTCAGCTTCCCGCCGAATTTGTTGACGAGTCGATGACGACCGAGCTTTCGGGCGGCGGATACATCGTCGCTGGTATCGAGTTTTCCGCCCTGGGCGAGCGCGTGGCTTACCACATCCGGCCCGCACGCCCGACCGATCTATTCCCGACCGCGCGCGAGGCGATCCGGGTTCCCGCCGAAGACGTGTTGCACATCTTCCGCCCGCTCGGGCCTGGGCAGGTGCGGGGCGTGTCGCAACTCGCTTCCATCCTCCTGACGGTCAATGAGTTTGACCAGCTTCAAGACGCGCTCCTGGTCGGTGCCAAAGTGGCCGCGATGCACACCGGGTTTGTCACCGACGTGAACAACCTGCGCGGCGCGGGCGAAGGGTTCTCGGATGCCGACGCGCTCGGCGACATCAGCCTGGAGCCCGGCACCATGCGGGTTCTGCCCGGTGGCTTGGACGTGAAATTCAACACCCCCGAGCAAGCCAAGGACGGAATCAGCTTCGCCAAGCTCACCCTTGGCCAGATTGCCGCTGGCCTGGGCGTGCCTCAACACCTGGTCGACGGCGATCTGACGGGGGCGAACTATTCGAGCCTCCGCGCGGGCCTCCTGCCGTTTCGGGCCAAGGTCGAACAATTCGTCTATCACACCCTGGTTCCCCAATTCCTCGACCCCGTGTTCCGGCGTGTCGTCACCGACGAATATCTGGCCGGACGCCTGGACCTTCCCGACCTGACGCCCGCCTTGCGTGTCGAATGGCTGGCCCCGCGCCCGATGCAGGTCGACCCGGCCAAGGATGCCCAGGCCGTGCGGGAACTCCTGTCCATGGGGCTCACAAGCCGTCGTCAGGCCGTCGCCTCGCTTGGCTGGAACGTCGACCGACTCGACGCCGAGATCGCGGCGGATCGTGAACGCGAGCGCGCCCTCGGCCTGAACTTCACAGACAAGGAATCCAGCGATGACGAATGACCTCCTGCACCGTGACGCCCGGACCCGCCCGAACTCATTCGACCCCGAGACTCGAACGGTTTCGGCGGTCATCGCGACCCCTACGCCCGTGCCGCGCCGGGACGCTCGGGGGCCGTTCTTCGAAGTCCTGACGGCTGACACGCTCGACCTGTCAGCGTCCGAAAGCCTTCCCGTCCTCGACTCACATCGAACCGCGTCGGTTCGAGACCAGCTTGGGCGGGTTCGGTCCATCGCCCAGGAGGGCGGCAACATCGTGGCAGTCCTGGAGATCACGTCCGCCGAAGATGCCGCCCCCGTGGTGCAGCGGATCGCGGACGGGACCGTCACCGGAGTCAGCATCGGCTACCGCGTGGCGGGATGGACCGAAAAGACCACGCCAGAGGGGCGCGTGAAGACCCCGACCCGCTGGCACATCACCGAGGTCACCTTGACCTCAAACCCGGCGGACCCGTCCGCCAGAATCCGGCAGAAAGGAAACGACATGCCCGACACGACCCCCGAAACGGTTTCGCCGGAAGCGGCGGAACAGACCCGGCGCAGCGACATTCGCACGCTGGTGCGCGAAGCCCAGCTTGGTCCCGAGATCGCTGACGACCTCATCGACGCGGGGGCAGACATGACCCGTGCCAAGGCCGAGGTCTATGACGCGGTGCAGGAGCGCCGTCGCTCGGCCCCGATCATTCGCACCCACACGGCGCAGAACGATGACCCGGCGGTAATTACCCGTCGTCAATCGGATGCTCTGGCAACCCGCATGGCGGGCGGTGAGTGCCCCGAGGATGCCCGGCAATACCTGGGCTTGACCATGCGGGACGTGGCGACGGAAAGCCTCCAACGGGCCGGTGTTTCCACCCGTGGCATGAGCGCCGATGAAGTGTTCACCCGCGCCGCTGCCCACACCACGTCCGACTTCCCTCTCCTGGTGTCGAACGCCATGGGCAAGGTCGCGCTGGACAGCTACCGGGCCGCCGAAAGCCCCCTCAAGACCCTCTGCCGTCAGCGCACGTTGCCGAACTTCAAGGAGTCCACTGCGATCCGCCTAGGCGAGATGGGGCGGCTGGAAGAGATCGCCGAAAATGGCGAGATCACCCACACGTCGCGGGCCGAAAACGGCGAAACCATGCGCCTCAAGACCTTCGCGCGTGGTGTCACCGTTTCCCGGAATCTCCTGATTGACGATGACCTGGGGATGCTCGGCGACACGACCGCTGCCCTTGGCGAAGCCGCTGCCCAGACCGAGGCCGATATTCTGGTCGACCTCATCACCAGCAACCCGAACTTGTCGGACGGCACGGCGGTGTTCGACGCCAGCCGGAGCAACATCGGCTCCGCCGCTGCGCCGTCTGTGGCCGCGCTCACGGCGGCACGGCAGGCCATGCGGACCCGCACCGGCCTGGACGGGAAGACCATCATCAGCGCCGCCCCGCGATATGTCCTGGTGCCTGCCGATCTGGAGACCGAGGCCGAACAGGTTCTCACCACCATCCAGCCGAACGCCACCAGCGACGTGAACCCGTTCGGCGGCAAGCTCACGCTTCTGGTCGAGCCCCGGCTTCCGGCGGACACCTGGTATGTGTTCGCGGACACCGCCCGACTGGCGGCGATGCAATACGCCTACCTCTCCAGCGCCCAGGGTGTGCAAATCCAGCGCACCGAGGCGTGGGATACGCTCGGGATGAAATTCCGGGCCTTCCTCGACTTCGGCGCGGGCTGGCTCGACTGGCGGGCGGCTCACCAGGTGCCGGGGGCGTAACCCATGGCCTTGACCGTCGACCAGCTTGTCGCGGCGCGTGACGCGCTCCTGGACGCCCGAGCTTCGGGTGTCCGGGAAGTGCGGGACCAGAACGGCGAGTCCATCACCTACAAGGGCGACCGCGAGATGGCCGCCGCGTTGGCCGCCCTCGACCGCGAGATCGCCCAGGCGACGGGGCGGGCGGCACCGACAACCCTCCGATTCAGAACCTCGAAAGGAACCTGACATGAAGAACTACATTCAACCCGGTGAGAATATCACCGTGACCGCAGAAGCCGCCGCGTCGTCTGGCGACGGCGTGAAGGTCGGAACCCTCTTCGGCATTGCCTCGGGTGACGCCGAGATCGGCGACCCGCTGGTGCTGGTGACCGAAGGCGTGTTCGAGATGCCGAAGGTCGCGACCGACGACATCGCCGTCGGTGCCGCCGTCTACTGGCGCTCCAGCGACGGGCTGGTGACGACCACGGCGACCAGCAACACCAAGGTCGGTGTGGCGATCATGGCCGCTGGCAACCCGTCCAGCGCCGTCCGCGTCCGCCTCAACGGCACCTTCTGATCCGATGAACGCCCCGGCCACCATCACGTCCAACCTGCTGCGCCTTCACCGGGCGCGGGACAAGGTTGCGCGGCTGGTGGTGGCCGATGCGGTCTATGCGCCGATTTTCCAGCGCCTGGAAGCCGAGATCGCCGAGGCCGAGGCGGCGGAAGACGTTGTGGCGCGCGCTCGGGCCGTCGCTCAGAAGGCCAGCGGTGCAAGAATCTCCCGCTGATAGTCAAGCGTGGCCCCGTCACCATACTCTTCACGGGTGAGCCGGTGGCCCATCAAGTCCCGCCGAACCCGTTCGTCCACCTTGGCCGCAAGCAAGCGGTCTTCAAAAGCGTGTCGCAATGAGTAGAGAGAATGTCTGTCCGACTCCAAGAGCCCATTTTCCCGAAGATACTTGTTCACCGCCCCGGACAGGCCCGCCTTGTCGCGGTATCGCGGGAAACCGTTCGGAAAGCCGCGCATGGCCTCAAGGCTCATGCCAGTCAGGGCAATTCTGCGGCGCGCGCGGCGGCTTTTGAGTTGCCGCCCCACCGGCTCAATGGAGATGTGGGGCACGTTGTCTTTCAAATGAATCGTCTCGGGCGTCAGCGCGGCAATCTCCGACGGCCTGCACCCGGTGTTGACCATGACCAGCACGATTGCGCGAGCTTCATCGTTCAACCCGTCCAGCGCCCCCGGCTTCAACAGATGATCCCGAATCCACGTCGCCGAGAACGGCGGGCGTTTCTTGGCCTCGCCTTCTCTCAGGGACAGGTCGGACAGGGGCAGGACAAGCCCGAGGCGCTTCATGCGATTGACGGTCTTGAGCACGTCGCCCAGGTGAATCAGGTCCTTGTTCGCGCTGTTGGGCGTCAGGTCTTCATCGGCGATGCGGTCAATCCACCAGTCCCGGAAGGCCAGCATATCGTCGCCCGTGATCTGGGGCAGTGGCCTGTCACCCACCACGTCCACGAAATTCTTAACGGCCTTGATCCTCGGATTCTTCCATCGGCGAAGCTGGTCTTCGCTCTTGCCCAGGGTCTTGTCCTTGGTCAGTCCCCAATAGAGATCGAGTGCCCGAGTGACCGTGACCGGCGGCTCGGAGACACCGCCCAGGAGCGCCGCCGCCTCCACCGGGTTTGGTTCGCCCTTGTGTTCGGGCACGGCCTCGACACGCTCCAGAAGCTCGGCGACGGGCAGGGCTCCAACCTTGGCGGCGGGCAGGAAACGGAAGCCCCGACGCTCGGCCAACTCCCGCGCCGCCTCGAAACGGCGTTCGGCGTCTTCGGTATCTCCGGCAAGGCGCGCCTCCCAGGCTTCGATAAGCTCCGCCCAAGCGGCTTCCGCCTTGAGCTTTGCCAGTTGCTCGGAGTCCGTGTGCAGGCTCTGGGAGACCAATTCACGCGGTTCAATGGGCGCGAACCTCTTCGGCACCCGGCGGCGCAAATGGTAGGTCTTCCCGATCTTCTTGAGTGCCATGACTACACCTCGGCGGCGGACGATGTAGCAAAAATGTGGACAAGAAAGTGGTCAATTGTCAACCGCCTGTTTAGAGAGCAGACACCTAAGCGCCTGAAATCATTGTATTTAATGCTCAAACAGGGGAAATGTTTTGGCGGAGAGAGAGGGATTCGAACCCTCGAGACGGTTTCCCGCCTACACGCTTTCCAGGCGTGCGCCTTCGACCACTCGGCCACCTCTCCGTCCGTGTGCCTCATATCGTGTTGCGTGCAGGGATGGCAAGGTCCAGTGCGCGGCTTGTTGTGGTGGTTTCGTCAGGCGGCATTCCTCATCGGCGCACTATCGGCGTGAAGGAATGACCCTCGTCCGGTGCCGAGCGCCCCCGTCGAGAACGTCTGGCGGTTCGTGCGCGAGAACTGTCGCTCGGGGCGTCCCTTGCGCGCGAGGATATCGTCAATCACCGCCGCGAGGCGTGGAATAAGCTCGGCGATTGGCCGGCCGGCGCGCGCACTGCGGCGCCGGGTGTGAGGTGCCAATTACGACCGGCCATCGGCCAGGGCGATTATCTCGCCTTGCGGGCGCGCGCGCTGGCCGCGCAGCGCATCGACGAGCGCGAGCCTGAACAGGGCGAGATAGGCCCTGCGCCCCGAGCCGTATATCGAGCTTCGCATCAGCCACCGCAGCGTGACCACCGCCAGCACGGGCCAGAAGAATACCGGGCCCGCGGCAAGCCGATAGGCCAGAAGCGCGTTGCGATAGTTGTAGTAGATCTTCCACACGGCCTGATGGCGAAAGGGCCGCTCGACACTGTAGGTCGCTGAATCGTGCTCGAATTCGAGTTCCGGCGCGAAGGCGATCTTGCCGCCGGCCCGGCGCAGCTCCAGCGTGTAGATCAGATCGTCGCCATAGATGAACAGCGACCCGTCGGGAAAGCCCGCCCGGGCGATGGCCGCGCGGGAGAGGAACAGGCCGACGAAGGAGGCCGCGTCGACGGGGACCAGCCTGCTTTCGTCATACGCGCTGTCGGGCAGGTGGAAACCCGCCCGTCCCTTGCCCGCGGCGGTCCGCAGGAAATGGCGCATCGACCAGAACGGGTTGCGCGCGGGGCGGTTCATCTCGCAGATGCTACCATCGGGAAAGTAGACGGCCGCGGCGATGGCATCCCACCCTTCGGCGTGCTGAGAGCCGGCAAGCGCGCGAAAGCGCTCCAGCGCCGCTGGTGCCGGCCGGGAATCGTCGTCCATCACGAGGCACCAGTCGGGGTCGAAGCGCTCCACCGTCGCGCGCAGCCCGCATTCGAACCCGCCGGCCCCGCCGAGGTTTTCGCTCGTGCGGATCACGTAGAGCCTCGGATCGTCGATCGCGTCGAGCCACGCCTGCGTGCCGTCAGTCGAAGCGTTGTCGACCACGACGAGATGATCGACCGGCTGGTCGAGAAGGCGGCCGACCGTCACGCTCAACTTGTCCAGACGGTTGAAGGTCACCACCACCGCCGCAACCCGCAATGCCGCCTGCGCCGGAAGGACGGGAATATCCTCGCCGGAGGAGGGGTGCTCGGGCACGGCTGCGAATTCTCTTCTCAAGGAGCTTTCCTGACGGGTTCAGGTGCGAGCTTATATCAACCTGTCGCTCGGGCCAACTCCGCCCACCTCATGGCGGCAGATTTCCACGTTGCGCAAGCTCCCCGCCCTTGCCAACGATCTATATCGGCGGGTGGACGAAGGCGGGCATGGCCGTGCCGGCGCAGGCATGCGCCTTGAAGGCGCGCGCGGTGTCGAGCGCCTCGCGGATGGTCACGTCCATGTCGAGATAGCGGTAGGTCCCGAGCCGGCCGACGAAGGTCACCCCCGCGCCCGTTTGCGCGCGCGCGACATAGTCGGCCAGCAGCGCCTTCTCCGCGACCAGTCGGATCGGGTAATAGGGGATGTCGCCGGGCGCGCAGGCGCGGCTGTATTCGCGGTAGCAGACCGTGCGCTCATGCGTCTCCCACGGGGCGAAATGCTTGTGCTCGGTGATGCGGGTAAAGGGCACGTCCCCGTCGGGGTAGTTCATCACCGCGCACCCCTGGAAATCGCCGGTGTCGGTGAACCGCTCGAAATCGAGCGTGCGGTAGCCGAGCCGGCCCTGATCATAGCCGAACCATCCGTCCAGCGGCCCCGACCAGAAGACATGGTCGAACTGCCCCGCCTCGGCCGGGTCGAACCATGTCTGCAGGTGCAGCTCGATGGACGGGTGATCGAGGATATCGGCGATCATCGCGGTATAGCCGCGCGCGGGCATGCCCTGGAAACGGTGGAAAAAATAGTTGTCGTCGTAGTTGAAGCGCAGCGGCAGCCGCTTGAGGATCGCGGCCGGCAATTCGCGGGGCGGGCATCCCCACTGCTTTTCAGTGTAGCCCTTGAAGAAGGCCTCGTAGAGCTCGCGCCCGATCATGCTGAGCGCCTGCTCCTCGAAGTTGCGCGGCGCGGTGATCGCGGTCTCGGCGCGCGCCTCGATGAAGGCGCGCGCCTCGTCGGGGCGCATCGCGGCGCCGAAGAACTGGTTGATCGTGTGCAGGTTGACCGGCATCGCATAGACCCTGCCGCGCACCGTGCTGCGCACCTGGTGGCGGTAGGGGTGGAAGGTCTCGAAGCGGGTCACATAGTCCCACACCCCGGCGTCGTCGGTGTGGAAGATGTGCGGCCCGTAGGCATGGACCAGCACGCCCGTCTCGCCGTCGCGATAGGTGTGGCAGTTCCCGCCCACATGATCGCGCCCGTCCACGACGCTCACGTGGTGCCCGGCCTCGGCCAGCTCGCGCCCGATCACCGCGCCCGACAGCCCCGCCCCGACCAGAAGCACCCGCATCGTCACGCCTTTCCGACACCCCGTTCACGACGTGATTGGCACAGCGCGGCGGGTGGCACAATCGCCGCCGCCATTATCGCGCGGGCGCGTCCTTCTGCCGATCGGCCGGCGCGGCCGCTCCCGCGCGGGCGGGGCCGTCCGCGCGGGAGCGGTCGAAGACGCCGCGCCACCAGTCGCGGCGGCGATAGGGCGCGATGCCCGCGGCCCAGCG
>PUHN01000066.1 GCA_002967695.1 Rhodobacteraceae bacterium WD3A24
GAGCGCGGTCTCGATCGCCTCGATCCAGGCGCGCGGGGCGCCGCCGCGGGGCCGCGTTTCGGGCGCGCGCTCGCCTCGCGGGTTGAGCTGCGCGAGCAGGGCGGGCAGGCGCGCGGCAAGCTCGGCGCGCGTCATGCCGCTGGCCAGCGCATCGGAATTGTAGGCCCGCAGCACGAGCATGTCGAAGCCGGTCAGCGCGCCGTGGATGTTGTCGTCATTGAACACGCTTTCGCTGAGCCGGTAGATGTCGTTGAGCGGGCCGAGCGCCTGGCCGAGTTCCTCGTGCAGGCAGTCGCGCCGCTCCTGCGGGGCGGCGTCGGCGGGCACGAACACCGCGACGCGGCGTCGCTCCTCCAGCGTCACCCAGTCGGTGCGCGCGCCCCGGCGGTTGCGCAGGAACGCGTCCCAGCCGGCAACGCGCGGCACGATGAAACACGAGGCCGCCGGCACCGTCCGGCGCAGTCTTTCGCTGGGCACGTATTCAACGGTGATCTCCGCCGCATCGCCCCTTGGGGCGCGCGCGATGTCAAGCCCGGCCTCGTCGCGCAGCCGGGCCAGCAGGCGGTCAAGCTGGCGCTCCGCGTCGCCGGGGACAGCGCCCGCCAGCGCCACCCGCACCGGGCCCTCGAATCGCGAGATGCGCGCGATCTCGCGCCCGCTCTCCATCCGGAAGGAGAGCGCGAGGATATCCTGTGCGATGCGCGCATTGGCGCGCGCCGGCGGTGGCGGATCGGGGGGGCCGAAGCGCTGCGCGGGAATCGCCCCCTCGGGCGCGGGCGCGCGCCGGCTCGCCGGCTCGGAGACCGGGGCGCAGGCCGCCAGCATTGCCAGCGCAAGCCCCGCTAGCCCCGGCCCCAGCCGGCGCTTCGGGCGCCCCGACGGGGCGGGGAAGGACGGATCGTGCATCGGCGGCCTCCGGCTCGGCTCTCGGCGCGGCACAGTCTAGGGCCCCGCGCCGGGAAGGGAAGCGCTGGCGCCGGCGCCCGGTGGCGGCCGCCTAGCGACGCGCGCTGCCGCGCGCCATGAAGGCGAGCCGCTCGAAGAGATGGACATCCTGCTCGTTCTTGAGCAGCGCCCCGTGAAGTCGGGGCAGCGCGCTCGCCCCGTCGCGGCGCAGATCCTCGGCGTCGAGATCCTCGGCCAGCAGGAGCCGCAGCCAGTCCAGCACCTCCGAGGTTGAGGGCTTCTTCTTCAGGCCCGGCGTCTCTCGCAGCTCGAAGAACTGCGTCAGTGCGGTCGTGAGCAGATGCTCCTTCAGATCGGGAAAGTGCACCGACACGATCTGCCTGAGCGTCTCGGCATCGGGAAAGCGGATGTAGTGGAAAAAGCAGCGCCGCAAAAAGGCGTCGGGCAATTCCTTTTCGTTATTGGAGGTGATGATGACGACCGGCCGGTGCCGGGTGCGAATCGTCTCGCCCGTCTCGTAGACATGGAACTCCATCCGGTCGAGTTCCTGCAGCAGGTCGTTGGGAAATTCGATATCGGCCTTGTCGATCTCGTCGATCAGCAGAACGACGCGCTCTTCGGCCTCGAAGGCCTGCCACAGCTTGCCCTTGCGGATGTAGTTGGCCACGTCCGACACGCGCGGGTCGCCGAGCTGGCTGTCACGCAGCCGGCTGACGGCGTCGTATTCGTAAAGCCCCTGCGCGGCGCGGGTTGTCGACTTGATGTGCCACTCGATGATCGGCAGATCAAGGCTCGCGGCGACCTGCCGGGCGAGCTCGGTCTTGCCGGTTCCAGGCTCGCCCTTGACCAGCAGCGGCCGCTCCAGCGTGATCGCGGCATTGACCGCTACGGTGAGATCGTCGGTGGCGACGTAGGAGTCGGTTCCGGAGAATTTCATGTGTCTTTTCGGGGGCTTTTTCGGATCATCCCGGCGACCCTACAGCGCGCCAGGTTTCACCGCAAGCTGGCCGATAGCCTAGTGACAAGCCCGACCTCATCGGGTAGAGCAGCGCCCGAGAGGGGGCCGGATGACCGCGAAGGACGTTGACCGAGACGAGTATGCCAGCACCCCCGGCGAGCAGAAGGAACCGCAGATGAAACAAGAGGTCTTTCTTCCCGAAGATTACCGGCCGGCCGAAGACGAACCCTTCATGAACGAGCGCCAGCTCGAATACTTCCGCCGCAAGCTCATCGCCTGGAAGGCCGAGCTGCTCAACGTTTCCAAGGAGACGATCGAGGGGCTGCAGGAAGGGTCGCGCAACATGCCCGACGTCACCGACCGCGCCAGCGAGGAAACCGACCGCGCGCTGGAGTTGCGCACACGCGACCGCCAGCGCAAGCTCGTCGCCAAGATCGACGCGGCGCTGCGGCGCATCCAGACGGGCGAATACGGCTATTGCGAGGTCACGGGTGATCCGATTTCGCTGCGCCGCCTCGACGCGCGCCCCATCGCGACGATGACGCTCGAAGCCCAGGAGCGCCACGAGCGCCGCGAAAAGGTCCACCGGGATTGATCACCGCACCGCACGCCCGCCCACGGGGCGGCGGGACGGTCTTGAAGGGGCACCGGGGCACGGCTTTCGGTGCCTTCTTGTTTGAAGGGAGGCGGCGCCATGGCGCTCGGCGGGCGGGAGGTTACCGTGCTGGGCGGCGGAATCGCGGGGCTCGCCGCGGCGCTGGCCTGCGCGCGGCGCGGTGCCCGCGTCCGTGTCCTCGAACAGGCCCCCGAGATCGCCGAGATCGGCGCCGGGCTGCAGATCAGCCCGAACGGCGCGGTCGTCCTGCAGGCGCTGGGGCTGGGCGACGCGCTGGCGCGCGCGTCGGTGCCCGCCGAGGCGGTCGAGCTGCGCGAAGGCGCCGGCGGCGGCCGCGTGCTGCGCCTCGATCTCGCCCGTGCCGCCGGGGCCGGGCGGGCGGGGTATCACTTCATTCACCGCGCCGACCTCGTCGCCCTCCTCGCGCGCGGCGCGCGCGCGGCAGGGGTCCAGCTGGAGACGTCGCGGCGCATCGACCGCGTCGAGATCCCTCGCGGCGGCCCGGCCCGGCTGATCGACGCGCAGGGCGCGGTGCGCCCGGCCGCGCTGCTGCTCGGCGCCGACGGGCTGCATTCGGTGCTGCGCCCCGCCCTCGACCCCGGCGCGGCGCGCGCGCGCTTCACCGGCCAGGTCGCCTGGCGCGCCGTGATCGCGGCCGAGCCCGGCGCCCGCGCGGTCGCGCAGGTGTTCATGGGCCCGGGCCGTCATCTCGTCAGCTATCCCCTGCGCGCGGGCCGCGCCCGCAACATCGTCGCGGTCGAGGAGCGCCGCGGCTGGACCGGGGAGGGCTGGCACCAAGGCGACGACCCGGCACGACTGCGCGCGGCCTTCGCGGGCTTCGGCGGGCCGGTGCCCGGCTGGCTGGCGCGGCTGGAGGCCGTCCATCTGTGGGGCCTGTTCCGGCAACCGGTCGCGGCGCGCTGGCATGACGGGGGCGGCCGGGCCGCGCTTCTGGGCGATGCGGCGCATCCGACGCTTCCCTTTCTCGCCCAGGGGGCGAACATGGCGCTCGAAGACGCCTGGGTGCTGGCCGAAAGCCTGGACCGTCATGATACGCCGGCGGCGGCCCTGGCCGCCTATCAGCGCGCCCGGCGCGACCGCGCGGTGCGCATCATTGCGGCCGCCGCGCGAAATGCACGCGCCTATCACCTGCGCGCGCCGCTGCGCCCGCTCGCCCATGCCGCGCTGCGTCTGGGCGCGCGCCTCGCGCCCGACGCCGCGCTCAACCGATTCGACTGGCTCTACGGATATGACGTCACGCAAGGCGCGTGACAGCCCGCCGACGCGCCCCCGGTCGCGCCACCCCACCGGGCACGGCGCGCGTGCTTCACCTTCGTGAAAATATCCCCGCCGGAGGCGCAAACCGCCGCGAAGCGGCCGGTTCCGGCGGCTCAGGCGTCGAGCTCGATCAAGATCGGCGAGTGATCGGACGGCTTTTCGCCGGCGCGCGGCCCGGTGTCGATCCGGCACGCGTCCAGAAGGTCGGCCGCCTGCGGGCTGAGCAGCATGTGGTCGATGCGGATGCCGTTGCCGCGCTCGAAGGCCCGGCCCTGATAGTCCCAGAAGGTGTAATGCCCCGCGCCCCGGTGGCGGGCCCGGAAGGCGTCGGTATAGCCCAGATGCAGGATGCGCCGGAAGCCCGCGCGGCTCTCGGGCAGGGCCAGCGCGTCCTCGGCCCAGGCCTCGGGGCGGGCGGCGTCCGCATCCTGGGGGATGACGTTGTAGTCGCCGCCCATCACCACGGGCTCCTCCGTGCGCAGCAGCTCGGCGGCGCGGGCCTTCAGCCGGTCCATCCAGGCGATCTTGTAGTCGAATTTGGGGCCGGGCGCCGGGTTGCCGTTGGGCAGGTAGAGCCCGCACAGCCGCACCGGGCGCCGGCCCGTCACCGTGGCCTCGATCCAGCGGGCCTGGTCGTCCTCCTCCCCTCCGGGCAGGCCGCGGACGACATCCTCCAGCGGATATTTGGACAGGATCGCAACGCCGTTGAACCCCTTCTGCCCGTGCGTGGCGATGTTGTAGCCACGCTCCTCGAACGGCTCGCGGGGGAAGCCCTCGTCAACGGTCTTGATCTCCTGCAACAGCACGATGTCGGGCGCGGCGTCGTCGAGCCATGCACTCAGCGCGGCCAGCCGGGCCTTTATGCCGTTAATGTTGAAGCTCGCGATCTTCATGGGGCCCCTTCCAGCTGCCGGAGGCGGTGGTAGCGTGCCGGCCGCGTCGGGGCAAGGCGGGCCGCCATTGATGCTTTTGCGCGGCCGCGTCCCGCGCTAGGGTTCTGGCCATGGCGCAGCACATCGTTTTCCTCACGCTCGGCGCGCTCTTTATCGCGGGGCTCGCCGCCGACACGCTTGGCCGGCGCACGCGGCTGCCGCGGGTGACGCTGCTTCTGGCCTGCGGCGTGGTCGTGGGGCGTTCGGGGTTGGACCTGCTGCCCGCCGAGGTGCAGGGCTGGTACGAGCTGCTCACCGTCCTCGCGCTGACGATGGTCGCCTTTCTTCTGGGCGGGGTGTTCCGGCGCGGCACCCTGACGCAGTACGGCCGCGAGATACTGGTGATCTCGCTGTGCATCGTCGGCGGCACCGTCGCGGTCGTCGCCGGCGGGCTGTGGCTGCTGGGCCTGCCCCTGGCGCCGGCGCTGATGCTCGGCGCGATCGCCGCGGCGACCGATCCGGCGGCGGTCGAGGACGTGGTGCACGAATCCGGCCGCAAGGGCGGTTTCCCCGACAAGCTCAAGGGCATCGTCGCGGTCGACGACGCCTGGGGGATCATCGCGTTCTCAGTGGTGCTGGCCGTCGCCGCCGGCATTGCCGGCGAGGGCGGGTCGGCGGCGCTCGGGCACGCCGTGCGCGAGCTTGGCGGCGGTATCGCGCTGGGCGTCGCGATGGGTTTGCCGGCGGCCTATCTGACGGGGCGGCTGCGCAGGGGCGAGCCGATGCAGAGCGAGGCGCTGGGCGTGGTGTTCCTCATCGCGGGTTTCGCCGAATGGTTCGAGGTTTCCTTTCTCGTCGCGGGGATGGTGGCCGGTGCGGTGGTGGTCAATTTCGCCCGCCACCACGATCGGCCCTTCCACGAGATCGAACACATCCGCTGGCCCTTCATGATGCTGTTCTTCCTGCTTGCGGGGGCGTCGCTGCAGGCGGGCCGGTTCGTGGAGCTGGGGGTGATCGGCGCGGGTTATGTGGTACTGCGCGTGGTCGGCCGGATCGCGGGGAGCTGGATCGGCGCCGGGCTGGGCGGCGCGCCGGCGGCCGAGCGGCCCTGGTTCGGCGTGGGGCTTCTGCCGCAGGCGGGGGTCGCGGTGGGCATGGCGCTGGTGGCCGCTGGCCACTTTCCCGACTATTCAGGGATGATCCTGACGCTGACCATCGGCACCACGGTGGCGTTCGAGCTGGTGGGCCCGCCGCTCACGCAATGGGCGCTCAACCGCGCGCAACGTTCAGATTGAAAAGCTGGTGCCGCAGCCGCAGGAACTGGTGGCGTTGGGATTGTCGACGGTAAAGCGCGCGCCGATCAGCTCCTCGGTGAAGTCTATGACGGCATCGGCGAGGAAGGGCAGGGAGACGGAGTCGATCAGCACGCGCTGGCCGTCCTTTTCGACGACAAGGTCGTCCTCGGCGGGCTCGTCGAGCCTGATATCGTACTGAAACCCCGAGCAGCCGCCGCCCTCGACGGCCACGCGCAGCGCCTGGGGCGCGTCGAGACCGTCATTGATTTCGGCCAGGCGGGCAAAGGCGCGGTCGGTCACCTTGGGGGGCAGGGCGAAGTCTTTCATCGGGCGCGTCCCTTCGGGTATTTCCGAGCAATTCGCTATGACATATAAGCCACCCGAGCCCGCGCGACAATCCCGGCGGGGGCGTTCGACAGTCAGGCAAGGCGAAAGGCACATCATGCGCGCGGCATACGCATCCGATCCGGCGCGTTCGCGCGGCCGGCTCCACCCCGAGCGCATCAGCACCTTCCGGTCGGAGTTCCAGCGCGACCGCGACCGGATCATCCATTCCTCGGCCTTCCGCCGTCTCAAGCACAAGACGCAGGTCTTCGTCGAGCACGAGGGCGACTACTACCGCACCCGGCTGACGCATTCGATCGAGGTCGCGCAGGTCGCGCGCACCATCGCCGGCGTGCTGGGCCTCGACACCGATCTGGCCGAGGCCGTCGCGCTGGCGCATGATCTGGGCCACCCGCCCTTCGGCCATACCGGCGAGGACGCGCTTCAGTCGCTCATGGCGCCCTATGGCGGCTTCGACCACAACGCGCAGGCGATGCGCATCGTCACCTCGCTCGAGCGTCACTACGCCGAGTTCGACGGGCTCAACCTGACATGGGAGGCGCTGGAGGGCATCGCCAAGCACAACGGGCCGGTGACGCCGCCGGTTCACTACGCGCTGGCCCAGTACGATGCGCGCCACGATCTGGAACTCGACACCCATGCCAGCGCCGAGGCGCAGGTGGCCGCGATCGCCGACGACGTGGCCTACAACCACCACGACCTGCATGACGGGCTGCGCTCGGGGCTGTTCGACGAGTCCGACCTGATGAAGCTGCCCCTGACGGGGCCGGCATTCGCCGAGGTGGACCGGCTCTATCCCGGGCTGGAGACCATGCGCCGGCGCCACGAGGCGCTGCGCCGCGTCTTCGGCGTGATGGTCGAGGACGTCATCGCCGTGGCCCGCCACCGGCTGGACGCCGCCCGGCCCGACAGCGCCGAGGCGGTGCGCGGGCTGGGCACGACGATCATCCGCTTTTCCAAGCCGCTCTACCAGGAGATCAAGGCGATCAAGAGCTTCCTGTTCCACCGCATGTATCGCGCCCCCAGCGTGATGGCCGAGCGCGCGCGAGTCACCGCCGTGGTCGAGGAGCTTTTCCCGCTGTTCATGCGCCGGCCCGAGCTGCTTCCGGCGGAATGGCGCGCCGACCTGGAGCAGGCGCGCGACGACACCGGGCTTGCGCGCATCGTCGCCGATTACGTCGCCGGGATGACCGACCGCTTCGCGCTGCAGGAACACGCCCGCCTGTGCGGATGAGTGCGCTCGGCCGGCCAGCAGCATCCGTATCACCCCCGCGATTGCATCGGCCAGACGCCGTACGGAATCGTACATCGACGCCGACAGGAAGGTCACCAGAAAGATCAGCGGATGGGCCAGATGCGGCGTGCCGGCGACCAGCCGCGCGAGATTGGTGCGCGCGAGCCACCGGATATCGCGGGATGCGCCAGCGCGCCCAGCAGGCGCTCGCGCATCGGCTTTTGGCGTGTGCTGTTGTTTCCGTCCCGCGCGGCACTACAACGGACGTTGGGCAGTGCGAGGACAAGCTATGCGTGAGGCACTCCAAGAGCCGGCCATGTCGTCGGAAATGTCGATGATGCTCGCGGCCGCCCGGGCTGCGGGGGAGGCCCTGCTGCTCCATCATGCCCGGCGCGAGGCGGTCGATATCCGCCGCAAGGCCGCCGGGGAGTTCGTCACCGAGGCCGACACCCTTGCCGAATCCCTCCTGCGCGAGCGCCTGCTGCAGCCGGGCGACGGCTGGCTGGGGGAGGAAGGTGGCCCGGCGGGCGCGCGCCATGCACGGCGCCGCTGGATCGTCGACCCGCTGGACGGGACGACCAACTTCCTCCACGGGCTGGGGCACTGGGCGGTGTCGATCGCACTGGAAGAAGACGGCGCGATCATCGCCGGTGTCATCCACGATCCTCTGGCGGGCAAGACCTTTCGCGCCGAGACCGGCGGCGGCGCCTGGCTCGACGGGGCGCCGATTTCGGCCGCGCCCACGCGCGATCTCGACGCCGCGCTGTTCGCCACCGGCGTGCCCTTCGGCGAGATGCCGTGGCTTGGCGATGCCCTGGCCGATATCGGTCGGCTCATGCCGCGCTGCGCCGGGCTGCGGCGCATGGGGGCGGCGGCGCTGGACATGGCCAATGTCGCGGCCGGCCGCCTTGACGGATACTGGGAGCGCCGCCTGCAGCCCTGGGATTTCGCCGCCGGCGTGGTGATCGTGCGCGAGGCCGGCGGGGTCGTCGCGCCGATCTGCGCCGGCGACGATCTTCTGGCCGAGGGGTCGGTGATCGCCGCGGCGCCGGGCGTTTTCGCGCCCTTCGCCGCGATCATTCGCGCCGATAGCGCCGCCGGGGCCGATACGGCCTTGCCGCCGGGGGGGCGCGGCCTATCGTCGTGAGCGACGAGATGCGCGGGCCGCGCCCGCAACCGAGCGAGGATCACCGCATGACCGTCCCGAGGGCGCTCTGGCTCGAAGCTCCGCGCAGGCCCGTGCTGCGCGACGCCGCCATCGCGCCGGAGCGCGGGGATGCCGTCGTTGCCACGCTCTATTCGGGGATCAGCCGGGGAACCGAAAGCCTGGTGTTCGCCGGGCGGGTGCCGCCATCAGAATACGAACGGATGCGCGCGCCGTTGCAGCAGGGCGATTTCCCCTTTCCGGTCAAATACGGCTACAGCGCCGTCGGCCGGGTCGAGGAAGGCCCCGCCGAGCTGCGCGGGCGGGCGGTCTTTGCCCTGCACCCGCACCAGACGCGCTTTGCCTGCCCCGCCGAGATGGCGATCCCGCTGCCCGAGGGCGTGCCAGCCGCCCGCGCCGTCCTTGCCCCGACCATGGAGACGGCCCTCAACATCGTCTGGGATGGCGCGCTTGCGCCGGGCGACCGTGTCTGCGTGATCGGCGCGGGCGCGGTCGGCGCGCTCGCCGCATGGCTGGCGGCGCGTATCCCCGGCACCGAGGTCACCCTTGTCGACGTGAACCCCTCCCGCGCCGCGCTGGCCGCGGCGCTGGGCTGCGCCTTTGCCCGGCCCGAGGGCGCGCCGCCGGGCCGGGCCGATGCGGTCATCCACGCCAGCGCCAGTGCGGCCGGGCTGGAGACGGCGCTGTCCTGCGCCGGGCGCGAGGCCACGGTCGTGGAGGCGAGCTGGTACGGCGCCGGCGCCGTGCCGGCGCCGCTGGGCGGGGCGTTTCACAGCCAGCGGCTGCGGCTGGTCAGCAGTCAGGTCTCCAGCCTTCCGCCGGCGCGCGCGGTGCGGTGGAGCCATCGCCGCCGGCTGGCCAAGGCGCTGGAGCTGCTCGCCGATCCGGCGCTGGATGCGCTGATCACCGGGCAGTCCGGCTTTGACGAGTTGCCATCGCGTTACGGCGCGATACTTGATGACCCTGAAACGCTTTGTCACCGCGTCCATTACGCACCGGCCCGAGGAGACAGCGAATGTTCGCCGTAGAGGTCCGCGACCACATCATGATCGCTCATTCCCTGCCGGCGGAGGTGTTCGGCCCGGCCCAGGGCATGCACGGGGCGACCTTCATCGTCGATGCGGCCTTCTTTGCCGAGCGGCTCGATGCGCACGGGATCGTCGTCGATATCGGTCTGGCGACCGAGGCGCTGGGCGCGGCGCTGGCCCCGCTCAAATACCGCAATCTCGATACCCTGCCGGCCTTTGAGGGGCGTTTCACCACCACCGAGGCGCTGTGCGCCCATATCTGGGAGTCGCTGCGCGACGCCGCGCGGACCGGCAGGCTGGGCGATGACGGCCGGGTGAGCCGATTGCGCGTGACGCTTCACGAAAGCCATGTGGCGCGCGCGTGGTATGACGGCAAGTTGTGACCGCGCCGCCCGCGCGGCGAGAGGGAGAGCATGATGAGTTTCACCGCCGACTGGCTGGCCCTGCGCGAACCCGCCGACGCGGCCGCGCGCGACGGTGACCTTCTGGCACGGGCGGCCCGCCTCTGCGCCGGCGAGGCGGCGCCGGTGATCGTGGATCTGGGCTGCGGCACGGGGGCCACGGTGCGCGCGCTCGGCCCGCTTGTGCCACAGGATGCGTGCTGGCGGCTGGTCGACAACGACAACCGGCTGCTGGTGGCGGCCTGCGCGGCGGCCGGCGAGCGGGCCGAGCCCTATTGCCGCGATCTGGCCGATATCGAGGCGCTTCCGCTGGCGGGGGCGCATCTGGTTACGGCGTCGGCCCTGCTCGATCTGGTGTCGGGCGGCTGGCTGGCGCGGCTTGTCGGGCGTCTGGCCCGCGCGGGCACGGGCTTTTACGCGGCGCTGAGCTATGACGGCCTGATGGAATGGATGCCGCCCGACCCCGAGGACGGCGAAGTCATTGCCGCCTTCAACGCCCACCAGGCCACTGACAAGGGGTTGGGCCCGGCCCTGGGGCCGGCGGCCGGCGGCGCCGCGGCCGAGTCGTTCGCGGCGGCGGGGTATACCGTCGAGACGCGGCGCAGCCCCTGGCGCCTGGAAGACGGCGCCGGGGCGCTGCGCGCCGAACTCGCCGCCGGTGTGGGCCGCGCCGCCGGCGAGATGGGCCACGCCGGCGCCGGGGACTGGGTGCGCAGGCGCCGCGCGGGCGATGCCGCGACGCGTTGCATCGTCGGGCATCTCGACATGCTCGCGACGATGCCGGCGCTGCACAGGGAGGCGGCATGAGCGACCAACGCCGGATGCATGACCGCCCGGCGGCGGCGACCGCCTCTGCCCACGCGCCCCGGCCGGGCGATGTGCCGGGGCGTGACCTCGCCTTGCGGCCGGTGGCCGTCTCCGCCCTGGTTTGGGAGCGGCTCACGCGCCTGCGCGACCGACGCGCCGCGGGGCTGGCGGGGGACTGGAGCGAGGCCGAGCGGGCCGCGCTCGACCTCTACGCCCCCCTCGCGCGGCGCGGTGGCGGCGGGGCGATCCTGGGGCAGATCGGGCAGTCGCTCGACGGGCGCGTGGCCACCGAATCGGGCGATGCGCGCGATGTCTCGGGCGCCGACGGCCTGGCGCATCTGCACAGGCTCCGGGCGCTCTCCGACGCGGTCGTGATCGGGGTGCGCACCGCGCTGCATGACCGCCCCAGCCTGACCGTGCGGCTTGTGGAGGGGCGCAACCCCGCGCGGGTGGTGATCGACCCGGCCGCGCGCCTGCCGGACGATGCGCAGGTGTTCAACGACGACGGCGCCCGGCGGATCGTGATTCAGTCCGTCGCGGCGCCGCGCCCGGCAGGCGTGGAGGTCGTGGACCTGCCGCGCGTCGATGGCTGGATCGACCCGCGCGCGATCGTCGCGGCGCTCGAGGGGCTGGGGCTTCGCCATCTGCTCGTCGAGGGCGGCGCCATCACCATCGCCCAGTTTCTCGATGCGGGGCTTCTCTCGCGGCTGCATGTGGCCGTGGCGCCCCTGATCATCGGGACCGGCCCGCAGAGCCTGACGACGCGGCCGGTCGAGACACTCGCGCAGGCCCTGCGCCCGCCCATGGCCGTCTATGGCCTGGGCAGCGACATTCTTTTCGATTGCGCGACAGGCGGCTGATCCGCGCCGCGCCGCTCACGGCGCCGGCGTGTCGAGCACGCGGCGCACCGTTTCGGCCAGCTTGGCGCGGCGATAGGGCTTGTGCAGGATCGACGTGTCGCGCTCGGCCCGGTTTTCGGAGGGGCCGAGCCGGCTGCCATCGGCATAGCCCGTGGTGAACAGCACGCGGATGCCGGGCGCGCGGCGCCGCGCCCGCTGCGCGAGATCAAGGCCCGACATGCCGCCCGGCATCACCATGTCGCTAAGCAGCAGATCGACATGCCCGGCGCGCCCGAGCACGGCGAGCCCCGCGGCGCCGTCCCCGGCTTCCAGCACGCGATAGCCCAGCCCGCGAAGCTGGACGACAAGGTTGTCGCGCACCGCCGCGTCGTCCTCGACCACCAGGATGGTCTCGCCGCCGCCGCTTTCCCCGCCGGGGGCACCCTCGGCGGCGGGGCCGGCGCCGGCATCGTCTTCGGCCTGCGCCGCCGGCAGAACCAGCCGGACGGTCGTGCCCGCGCCGGGGGTGCTGTCGATCTCGACATGCCCGCCGGACTGTCGGGCGAAACCGTAGACCATCGCCAGCCCGAGGCCGTTGCCCTTGCCCTGCTCCTTGGTGGTGAAGAAGGGCTCGAACACGCGTTCGACGATCTCGGGCGCGATTCCGGTGCCGGTATCGCTGACACTCAGGACGACGCAGTCGCCCGCGGGCCGCCGCTGCGCCGCGTCCGCGGCCGGGGCCGCGACTTGCGGGGGCGCGTTGGCCATCGTGATCGTCAGCCGCCCGCCTTCGGGCATGGCGTCACGGGCGTTGACGGCGAGATTGATCAGCGCGGTCTCCAGCTCGCTGCGGTCGGCATGGACCGGCCGGAGACCCTCCTCGTGGTCGGTGTGCAGCGCGATGTCGGCCCCCAGCGTGCGGGTCAGCAACCGGCGCAGCGAGTCGATCAGGCGGGGCAGCTCGATACGCTCGGCCCGCAGGGACTGCTGGCGCGAGAACGACAGCAGCCGGTGCGTGAGGTCGGCGCCGCGCTCGGCCGCGTCGAGGATCGTGGCCGCCTGCGTGCGGGCGTGGCTGTCGCCTTCGAGACGGTTGAGCAGCATCTCGGCATTGCCGAGGATGACGACGAGAAGATTGTTGAAATCATGCGCCACGCCCCCGGTGAGCTGGCCGAGCGCGTCCATCCGTTGCGCCAGCCGCAGCCGCTCTTCATAGCGCAGCTCCTCGGTCAGATCCCGCGCGACGGTCGAGATGAAGGCGACACGCCCGCCGATGTCGCGATGGGCCAGGGTGGTTTGCGCCACCGTTATGCGCCGCCCGTCGCGGGTGAGGAATTCGGTGCGTCCGCGCCAGCGGTCGTCGCGCACCGCGGCCGGCACGATGACATCCTCGAAATGCCGCGCGGCGTCGGGCGGGCGCAGATCGATGGGCCGCAGGCCGGTGACGTCTTCGTCGCGCCCTAGCCCGAGCATCGCGCGCCCGCCGCTGTTGATGTAGCGTATCCGCCCGTCGATCTCGGCGGTTCCCACGAAATCGGGCGATTCCTCGACGATGGCGGCGAGCCTGTCGCGCGCCGCGCGCGCCTCCAGTTCGGCGGTAACGTCGCTGCCCGTGCCGCGATACCCGGCAAAGGCACCGTCGGGGCCGAAGACGGGCTTTCCGCTGAGCCGGAAATGAAAGCGCCGCCCCGCCTGGCTGGTATAGGAGTGCACCAGGTCGCGGAACGGGCGGCGGGCCTTGAGGCGGCGCGCGGGCGTGGAATCGGTTGCCGCGGCGGCGACAAGATCGTCGCGTGACATCCCCCTCAGAGCGGAAGGGTCATCGCCGGTGATCTCCGCGAAGCGGCCCGACACCGCGGTGATGCGCATGTCGCGGTCCATCTCCCACAGCCAGTCCGTGGCGGCCTCGGCATAATCGGCCAGCTTGCGGCGCGCCGCCGCCTCCTTTCGCGCGCTGGCGGCGAGACGCGCGGCGTAGTGGCGCATCAGAAGATAGAGCGAGCCGGCCGTGATCGCGATGAAGGCGAGCCCCTTGAGGATCTGGGCCTCTGTCGCGCTCCAGGGCAGCCCTGCAAGGAGAAATTCCAGCGCGAGATCGGAGGCCAGAATCCACAGCGTGCCGACGACGGCATAGGCAAGGGGAACCCAGCGGACGAACCGGCCCGGTCGCTGCGGGGCGGACTGGTCGGCGGAGTCCGGGCCGGCCGCAGCCGGTGACGGGGTGCGGGGAGGGCGTGTCTCGGACAAGGCGGAGCTCCGGTTACGCGTCCCGCCAGTCTAGAGCGAAGGGGGGCGGCCGGTCCAAGAAATATGCATCACGGACTCGAAAAAACGCATTTCGAACGGCCGGGCGCCAAGGGCGGGCCTCAGAGGGCGCGCCAGCCGATGTCGCGGCGGTAGATGCCCTCGGGCCAGTCGATGCGCGCGACCATCTCATAGGCGCGCGCCTGCGCCTCGGCCAGGGTCGCGCCGCGCGCGGTGACGTCGAGCACCCGCCCCCCGTCGGCCACGATTCGCCCGGCCGCGCGCGCCGTCCCCGCATGGAAGGTCATGTGCCAGCTGTCCTCGGGCAGCGTGTCGAGCCCGCGGATTTCGGAGCCCTTCTCATAGGCGCCGGGATAGCCGCGGCTGGCCATGACCACGGTCAGGGCGTGGTCGTCGGCCCAGGCGGGGCGGCACTCGGCCAGGCGCCCCTCCGCGCAGGCCAGCATCAGGTCGAGCGCCTGCGCGCCCAGGCGCATCATCAGCACCTGCGCCTCCGGGTCGCCGAAGCGCACATTGTACTCCACCAGCCGGGCGCGGCCCTCGGAGATCATCAGCCCGGCATAGAGCACGCCCCGGAACGGCGTGCCGCGCCGCGCCATCTCGGCCACGGTGGGGCGGATGATGTCATCCATGACCTGCTGCTGGAGGGCCTCGGTCAGGATCGGCGCCGGGGAATGGGCGCCCATGCCGCCGGTGTTGGGGCCGGTATCGCCGTCGAAGGCACGCTTGTAGTCCTGCGCGCTGCCGGCGGGCATCACCGCGGTCCCGTCGCAGAGCACGAAAAAGCTTGCCTCGTCGCCCTCCATGAACTCCTCGATGACGACCGCCGTGCCGGCCTGCGCGCCGAAGGCGCCGGAAAAGACCGCCTCGACCGCGTCGAGCGCCTCGGCCTCGGTGGCGGCGACGACCACGCCCTTGCCGGCGGCCAGCCCGTCGGCCTTGACGACCACCGGCGCGCCATGCGCGCGGATATGCGCACGCGCCGGTTCGGCGGCGTCGAATCGCGCCCAGGCGGCGGTGGGGGCGCCGCAGGCCGCGCAGATCTCCTTGGTAAAGGTCTTGGATGCTTCGAGCCGGGAGGCCGCCGCCGTCGGCCCGAAGGCGAGGATACCCGCCTCGGCCAGCCGGTCGGCCACCCCGGCGACGAGCGGCGCCTCGGGGCCGATCACCACGAAATCGACCGCGTTCTCCTCGCAGAAGGAAACCACCACGCCGGGGTCGTCGATCTCCAGCGCGGCGCAATCGGCGATCTCGGCGATGCCGGCGTTTCCGGGCGCGGCGATGAGCCGGTCGCACTTGGGATTCTGCTTGATCGCCCAGGCCAGCGCGTGCTCGCGCCCGCCGCCGCCCAGAACCAGGATGTTCATCGCCCGTCTCCGCCTTGGCCTTTGTGCGCCCGCGTTCTAGGCTGGCCGTGCAGGCGAGACAAGCGAGGCGCGCGATGGATCTGATCGAAGACCCCCGGCCGGGCGAGAACGCCCCCGAATTCACCGTCTCGGAAATCTCCGGCGCGGTGAAGCGCGTGATCGAGGGCGAGTTCGGCCGGGTGCGCGTGCGCGGCGAAATCGGGCGCGTCTCGCGGCCGCGCTCGGGTCATGTCTATCTCAACCTCAAGGATGACCGGAACACGCTCGACGCGGTGATCTGGAAAGGGGTGGCTGGAAAGCTCGCCACCCAGCCCGAAGAGGGAATGGAGGTCATCGCCACGGGCCGGCTGACCACCTTCGGGCCGCAGTCGAAATACCAGATGGTGGTCGAGACGCTCGCCCCCGCCGGCGCCGGTGCGCTGATGGCCATGCTGGAGAAACGCAAGGCCAAGCTCGCCGCCGAGGGGCTGTTCGGCCCCGAGCGCAAGCGCGCGCTGCCCTATCTGCCCGCCGTGATCGGGGTGGTCAGCTCGCCCTCGGGGGCGGTGATCCGTGACATTCTGCACCGGCTTCGTGAACGCTTTCCCAGCCATGTTCTGCTGTGGCCCGTGGCGGTGCAGGGTCAGCAATGCGCAGGCCAGGTCGCTGCGGCGATCCGTGGGTTCAACGCCCTCGCCCCCGGCGGGCCGGTGCCCCGGCCGGATGTGATCATCGTCGCGCGCGGGGGCGGCTCGATCGAGGATCTGTGGGGGTTCAACGAGGAGATCGTGGTGCGCGCCGCCGCCGAGAGCGACATCCCGCTGATCTCGGCGGTGGGTCACGAGACCGACACGACCCTGATCGACCACGCTGCCGACCGGCGCGCGCCCACGCCCTCGGCGGCCGCCGAGATCGCCGTGCCGGTGCGCAGCGAGCTTCTCGCCTGGTCCGAGCAGCAGGGCGCGCGGATGATCCAGGCGCTCGGGCGCGGGCTCGACCAGCGGCGCACC
>PUHN01000067.1 GCA_002967695.1 Rhodobacteraceae bacterium WD3A24
ACAGGACAAATCGAAGGGATTCCTCTCCTTCAAGCTCAAGCGCGCGGGCTGGGACGACGCATTCCCGCGCAACCTTCTCAACAACTTACCCGCCACATGAGCCATCTGCGATTGCCCTGGCACCATGCCACCCGGATTCTTCCCGAGCGCATCTCTTTTCAGCTCGTTCAATTCGCACTGTTCTTCATCTCTGTCAGCCTGATCAGAGCCGGGCTAGCGGGAAGCTGAGCACCTGACTGCGGGTGGGAGGCAGGCCTATCTGGGACAGGGGCGCCTCCCGGGCGCCCTTCAACAGTGTACCATGCGTTATTCTGCAGCACTGCTTTCCGGCCCGTGGCTGCCCAGTCCCGGTGCGGGCTCAATTTCACCGACCCGGTGACGATGATTTCCCAGCTCCTGTTCCCCCTCATCGGCGGCTTCGGATCGCACCAGCTTGTGCTCGAACCTGTAGCGGGCGGCCTGGTAATAGGTCCTAGCGTATTCGACGGGCTCGCCGTTCGCCAGGAAGACCACGCGCTCGACGAGGATCAGGGGCTTGCCCGGTTCAATGCGCAGCATTTCCGCCCGGAGTTGGTCGGCGTGGATCAGACGCATGGTTTCCTCCGCCATCGTCGGAACCAGATCGTAATTGTCCTCGAGAATACGATGAACCGGGGTCGTTAGTTCCAGTTCCTGGAGGCTCGGGGCAACATGGTCGGGGATGTAGGTCGTTCGGGACGCAAGAACATCGGCTTCATTGTTCTCGTCGGCCAGATTCAGGCGTATCTTGTGGGCGCGCTCCTCGGCGCTTATGCCGAGTCGCTTGCAGATCCAGAGTGGCGGTTTCACGAGCGCGCTTTCGTCCAGCCAAACAATCATGCCACCACCCGCTTCGAAACCGTCGTCAAGAAAATGCATCTGAGTTTGCGGCGGAATCGACATGCGTCGCGGCAAGACGAACGTCCCTCGTCCCTGTTGACGCCCGAGAAGACCTTCGTTGACGAGGGCCGTGATCGCCTGACGCACAGTCACCCGGGACAGGCCGTATTGTCGACAAAGTTCCGACTCCGAGGGAATCTTTGCGCCAGGCGAAAGGTGAAACGTGATCTGGTCGCGCAGTGCGTGCTTCAACTGTAACCATAGCGGTGTCGGTGCATCTTGGCGCAGGGAAGGCAGGTGCATAGGACGAGAACCCTTTATCTTACTACATTGATTGGTTTGCCGACAGGCATGCCCCCGAAAGGCCCTACACCGTAGCGTATCTCGGTCCAGGGTAATCCTGCTTTCGATCCAGCAGCGGGTTGGCCGATCTTCCTCGTGGCTACCTTGCGCTCTGGTTTTGGCATTGGAGAATTGTCTTGTGTCGACCAGTCATCTTGATACATCTATATAGTGGCTGTATCAGAAGATCAAATGAATGCAAGCGAATGGCACGAGTGCTCGTGAACGCATCGCTAATGCGCGCCTGACGGTGGCGCTTCGAATCCGCCGGAGGCTGCCCCACATGCCAGTGGATCAAGGTCATCGCTGACACGGTCACTCAACCCAAGGCCACCGACGTCTTACGGAACCAGGAGTTCCGGTGGTTCCTCATGGGCAACTCGCTGTTTCACCTCTGCGCGGCCTCGCTGACAGTGATGCTGGCCTTCCACATCTACCAACTGCGCGAGAACCCCTTGGACTTGGCAGCATTGGGCGTTGTGCAGATCGTGCCCGCGCTGAGCCTCGCCTTCCACGCCGGTGATGTGGCGGACAGGCGGGGGCGCCGGGGATTGGTTTTGCTGTGTTTCCTGGCCCTGACCGCGCTGACCCTGGCACTGGCGATCACGTCCGCCGCCGGGGTGGTGACCGTCACCCTGATTCTGATCGCCGGTTTCCTCTCAGCCACGGTCCGCACCTACGAGAACCCGGCGAATGTCGGGCTGGAGGCGCAGATCATTCCCCGGAACCATATCCTGAAGGCCGTCCCGATGGTTGCTACCGCCGCGCGGGTCGCCGACATGGTCGGGCCGGTCATGATGGGCTTCATCTGGGCCTGGGGCGGGCCGGGGGCGACCTATGGGGCAATGGGGGGCCTGCTGGCAATCGCCTCGTTGATAGTCCTTTCGCGGATCCCGCCCAAGGCGGTGGTGGAAGTTTCCGTGCAACTTCCACCGCTTCAGCGCGTGCGGGAAGGGTGGAGCTATGTCTGGAACAACCAGGTGCTCTTCGGCTCCATGCTGCTGGACCTTTGCGCGGTGTTCTTCGGTGGCGCGGCGGCGCTCTTGCCAATCTTCGCGACCGACATCCTTGAGGCCGGACCGGAGGGATTCGGACTTCTGCGGTCGGCTATCGCTGCCGGGACTTTTGCCGCCGCCGTGATCTCGATTTACGCGATGCCGGCGGTTCGCGCGGGGCTTGCGTTGCACCTGATCGTAGCAGGTTTCGGCCTGTCGATGATGGTCTTCGCGCTGTCCGAGGTTTTCTGGCTGTCCATGGCCATGCTGTTCCTCGCAGGCATCTGTGACGGATTCAGCATGGTGATTCGGCATGCGATCCTGCGGCTTGCGTCGCCCGAACACATGCGGGGTAGGATCGCAGCAGTGCGCATGATCTTCGTCGCATCCTCGAACGAGCTGGGGTCGGTACAAAGCGGAACGATGGCCAGCCTGATCGGGCCGGTGCGCGCAGTTCTGGTCGGCGGGACGCTGACCGTGGCGGTGGCGTTGGTCATCGCTGGCTGGATGCCGCTCTTGCGGCGGCTGAACCTGCTCGAGTACAGGGTGGACACGAACCCGAAGCGGGCAGGGGAGTGAAGTCCCGCCGGAGGCGCCGGCGGGACCGCACCGGTCAGATGACCTGTTCGGTGTGCACCACCTCGGGCGGAGCGGTGAAGAAAGGCCCGGCAAGGTCGCGCCATTTCTGAAAGCTCTCGCTCTCACGGAACCGGTCCATATGCGCGGCGACCGAGGTCCAGCCGACCACCAGTCGGTAGCGGCCCGGTTCTTCGATCACCCTTTCCAGGGCGAAGGACATGCACTCTTCCGACGCCTCAAAGAGTGGCTTGGCCTCGGCCACCGCTGCCTCGAAGCGCACGGATTCGGCGGGATCGATCGTCAGAACGGCAACCTCGCGAATCATAGCTTCTCTGCCTTTGCGTGTTCTTCGTCGATGGATTGTTCGACCCCGGTCTCGACCATGGTTCGGGTGGCGTTGATGTCGGCATAGGTCCAGAAAATGCGCATGACGTCGGTCCCTTCGTTCAGGAAACGGTGGGGCAGGTTTGCCGGCAGCCATGTCGTATCGCCGGCCTTTAGTGGAATACGCTCGCCGTCGATCTCGGCTACCGCCTCGCCCTCGAGGATCATCACGCTTTCCTCGCAGTTGTGGAAATGCATGCCGACCTTGGCGCCCGGATCGAATTCGGTGATTCCGTTGATGACACTGGTGGACCCGCAGCTGCGGGTCACCAGCGGAATGGTCCGGACTCCGTTTCCGCGATCGTTCACGGGCAACATGTCGGGTTTCAGGATTGCAGCTTTCATGGTTCCTCCTCACTCGGTTTTGGGACCGATCCAGATTGTCTTGATGTTGGTGAATTCCTGGATACCAAAGGCTCCCAGCTCGCGGCCATAGCCGGATTTCTTGATGCCGCCGAAGGGCAGGCGCGCATCCGACGCGACCATTCCGTTTATGAAGACGGCGCCAGCATCGATGTCACGCGACAAATCGCGCGCGCGATCCAGATCAGCGGTCCAGAGGGCGGCTCCCAGACCGAATTCGCTGTCATTGGCCAGCTCGATCGCGTGCTCGGCATCACGGGCGCGGACAACCGAGGCGACTGGACCGAACAACTCCTCGCGAAATGCGGGATGCTCGGGGGTGACATTTCTCAGGACGGTGGGTGCGTAATAGCATCCCTCGCCCTCGAGCGGCCGGCCGCCGAGGGCAGCGACGGCGCCTGCCGCAAGTGACCGTTCGACCTGGTCGTGAAGCTCGTCGCGCAGGTTCATGCGGGCCATGGGCCCGATCTGCGTATCGGGATCTAGCGGATTTCCGATCTTGAGCCCTGCCACACCTTCACAAAACAGTTCGGTAAAACGGTCGGCGACAGCCTCCTCGACAATGAAACGCTTTGCGTTCACGCAGGACTGGCCGACATTTATGAAGCGGGCGGTCACGGCAGTTCTTGCCGCGGCTTCCAGGTCGGCGTCGGCCAACACGATGAACGGGTCCGAGCCGCCGAGCTCCAGAACCTGCTTCTTGAGAGCGGCTCCGGCCTGGCTGGCGACGATCTCGCCCACCTGTGTCGACCCCGTCAGCGTAACGGCCGCGATTCGGTCGTCAGAGATGAGGGCGGCAACGTCGCGGGATCCGATCAGAAGATTGCGCATCAATCCGTCCGGACAGCCGGCCTGGTTCATGATCGCTTCAATCTCGGTCGCGCAGCCCGGCACGTTGGAGGCGTGTTTCAGGATCGCGGCGTTGCCGGCAGCGAGTGCCGGCGCCGCGAAGCGGAAGAACTGCCAGAAGGGGTAGTTCCAGGGCATGATCGCGAGAACCACGCCAAGGGGGTCGAAGACGATGCCGGAGTGGGTGGCATTCGACGCGATTTCCTGTTCGCCCAGAAATTCCGGTGCCTTCTGTGCGTAGAAGTCGCAGGTGACGGCGCATTTCTCGATTTCCGCCGCGGCCTCGGTGATCGGCTTGCCCATTTCCTCGGTGATAAGCTGTGCGAATCGATTTTTGCCGGCCCGGAGCTCTTTCGCCATCGCCGAGAGAAGGGCAGCCCGGTCCGCGACCGGAACCTTTCTCCAGGTCCGCTGGGCCGCCGTCGCCTTGGACAGCGCTGCATCGACCTGCTCGGGCGAGTGCGGATCGTACGTCGCGGTGACCTCGCCAGTGGCCGGATTCCTCGATTCAATCATGATTCCCTCCTCTTCCCTTGTGCTTGTTTCGCTGTTTCATGGCGCTCCTCCCCCCCCCAACAGCGTCGACCGGGTCAGTTAGGCAGAACCTCTCGCACACAGGGGGTCATTAGACCGTTTTCTTTCTGACAAGATTTTTCCTTGCGTTGTGGTCACTACGTCTTAAGATGTCTACAGACGTATGGACACTTAGAAAAGCCTTTTGAACAAAAAGTCCGAGCGTCGAAAGGGACGGAGAAAAGCAGACTAAGGGAGGAAGAAATGCCTAGAAGACTGAAGCTTGGCACATGTGCCATGGTGCCTACCGCCTTGGCGGCACTTACAACGCTTGCCGGCCCGGTTGCCGCGCAGGATAATCAGGACGTCTCCGAGGTGAGCGTATGGTTCGCCCGGGAATACACCGTTCCATCGCGCGAGCAGCTGGACAGGTTCGAGGAAGAGACGGGGATATCCCTCTCGGTCGACGTGCAGCCCAGCGACAATCTCTTTCAGCAGCTGATCCGGATGCGCAGGGCGGGACTGGAGATGCCCGATGTGGTGCATCTCGACGGCTTTCTTCGGCCCGTCGTCGCCGAGGCGGGTGTCGTCGCTCCGATCCAGGATATTGTCGACGCCTGGGAGGAGGAAGACCCGGAAGGCTTCGGGCAGATTTACGAGGCCACATGGAACGACGCGATGTGGGATGGCGAGCTGATCGGCATGGCCAACACCGCTTCGATGGAAGAGGTCTTCTTCCGCACCGACTGGCTTGCGGAGGCCGGGATCACCGATCAGCCCGAGACCTGGGATGAGGTGCTGGACTTTGCCCGTGCCATCAAGGAGGTCCGGCCCGACGTCGTGCCTTTCGGTTGGTGGGCACAGCGCGGTAACGGCGCTAACCACCTTTATTCCTCCATGTCCGCGATGGGCGTGGAGTTCGACGGCTCGGTCCCCGATCTACGCGGCGAGGGCGGCCAGTACTGGATCGACTTCGTGCAGACCCTGTCGCGGGAAGAGCTGATCAGTTCCGAGGCGGTGGCCTGGAACGACGACAATATGCGTGGCGGCTTCGTGGCTTCGAACATCGGAATGATGCTTGATTCCGCACCGACTTCGGTCGGCGCACAGCAGGCGGGCCTGGAGCCGGGCCCCAACTTTGACCTCGTGCCGATGCCGACCAGCCGGAGCGGTGAAGACGAGAGTGGTGTTCTTGTTGCGCCCGCGCGGACTTTCTTTGTGACCACCGATGCGGTCGAGCGCGGCGCGAAGGACGAGGCCGGTCAGGTGCTGCAGTTCCTGATGGATCCCGAAGTGGCTCTCTACCTCATGCTCGAGGGCGCGGACCCGCACCGGACCGACGCCGTTCTGGGTGACCCGGAGGCCGTCAACCAGTGGCTGCCGATCTGGGACGAGGACAACATCGCCGCCTTCAGCGAGATGGGTGTCTTCCCGGTCGATCTCGACTTTCCCGAGGCCGAGGATCTCATGGAGCGCCTGAACGAGTTCGCCGTCGCTAACCCGGACATGGATCCCATGGCCGTGGCGGACGAGTGGCAGCCGCGCTTCGAGGCGATCCGCGAGGACTGATTGTCCCGAAGGGGGGCGACTGCCAAGCGCGCTCGGCCAGGGTTCCCAACGGCAGGGCCGATCTAGGTCGGCCTTGCCGTAAGGGAACTGCACGGCTGCGATCCGCCGGGGTTTCCAGGCGGACGAGCGGAGCAAGGCAACCTATACGCAAGGGAGTGAGGCATGGCGGAAGGTGACCCAAGTACGGACGCGGCATCGGCGACACGGATCGTCGGTTGGCAGCATCCATGGATCGGTTATTTGAGTTCGGCGCCCGCAATGATCATCGTGGCGGTGGTGCTGGCTTTCCCGGTGGTATTCGCCGCCTGGCAAAGTCTCTTCGATCTCAGTCCGCTGCAAGACGAGACCCCGTTCATCGGCTTCGGCAACTATATCGACGTTTTCAGCGAGCAGACGTTCTGGTCCTCGCTGGGGCGGACTGCTATTTTCGTCTTCGGCGTGATCGTCCTGGGCCTCACGCTCAGCATCATCTTTGCCTTCGCGCTGAACCGAGTTGTCTCGGGGTTGCGGTTCATCCGCGGGCTGGCGATCCTGCCCTATATCGTCTCCAGCGTCGCAGCGGCGCTGATGTTCCGGACGATGTTCAACAATGAGTTCGGCTTTCCGAACCAGATCCTCGAAATGCTGGGTTTCGGCGCGATCCCCTGGC
This sequence comes from Rhodobacteraceae bacterium WD3A24, assembly GCA_002967695.1. GTDB lineage: Bacteria > Pseudomonadota > Alphaproteobacteria > Rhodobacterales > Rhodobacteraceae > Alkalilacustris. Next base: position 7,102 of record PUHN01000067.1, read on the forward strand.
TGTCCGACGGCACGTATGCCATGATCGTGGTGATCTTCGCGCAGGTCTGGACTGACCTGCCGCTGGCGCTGCTCTTCATTCTTGGCGGTCTGCAGACCATTGACAAGCAGCTGACAGAGGCCGCGCTGGTGGACGGCGCGACCGGCTTGCGCAGCGCGATCTACATATCGCTCCCACTGATTGCGCCCCAGATCACGCTCGCGACCGTATGGCTTAGTTTCAAGGCGGTGACATCGCTGGGCACGGTGCTGGCCCTGACAGGCGGCGGCCCAGGCGATTCCACGCAACTCTTGACACTCGAAATGGTCCGCCTCGGCTTCGATGAATACGAAACCGGCACAGCCATGGCGCTCGTCATCATCATCTTCGTGCTGAATGCGGCCCTGACGGTATCGTATCTTGGCCTTCAGCGCAAATTCGGGACTAAATAGGATGTCAGTCACTGATCAATCAACAACAGCTTCCCGGTCTGCCGCGCGTCGGCGTGCAAAGTCGTGGCGTCGCAAGGTGATCGGCGGGCCGCTTCGGCAGGCAATGCTCTGGCTGCCCCTGGCGGCGCTGGTCCTCTGGACGATGGGGCCGTTCCTCATTTCCCTGTCGGTGTCGTTCAAACAACCGGCAATGGTGTTTGCCGACCCCGGCCTGATTCCCGACGAACCGACTCTTGATGCCTATATCCGGGTCCTCGAGCGGCCGGGCTTTCAGAAGGCCCTGTGGAACAGTATCGTCATCGGCTTCGGAAGCCTGTTCATCACGCTGTTGGTCGGCGTGCCGGCGGCCTACGCATTTGCCCGGTTCCGGTTTCGCGGCCGGCATCTGCTGCTTCTGTTCTCTCTGCTGCCGATGCTGGCGCCCAAGGTCGGGCTGATGTTTCCGCTCTTCCTTCTGTCGGTGGAACTGGGCGCCTTCGACTCGCGACTGTTCCTGATCTTCGTCTTCACCGGGATGCTGCTGCCGCTGGCGGTATGGCTTCTCGTGGGCTTCTTCCAGGCGATCCCGCGGGAGCTCGAGGAAGCTGCAGCTGTGGACGGTGCCACGCAGTTCGCGACCATCCGCACCGTGATCATGCCGCTGGCCATTCCGGCTCTCATCACGGTAGCGGTGCTGGCATTCCGGGAAGCTTGGAACGAGTTCGAACTGGTGCTGGCCCTGACGCAGACGGCCGACTCCCGGACACTGCCCTACGAGCTCTTCCTGATGCAGGACGCAACAGGGATTGCCGACTTCCCGATCCAGAACGCCTTCGCGCTGTTGACCATTGTCCCGCTCGTGCTCGTCTACCTGCGGATCGAAAGGTACGTCGCCGAAGGTCTGCTGAGCGGTGCCGTGAAATGACTCGGGTGGCAATCGCCGAAAGGCCGGCTACCCGCCCAACCCTCAACCCCCTAGGGGTACAAACTCGGAAAGGACTTCCGGTCATGGAGAAGCAATTGCAGGCGATCACCAGAGAGCGCCGCAGGGCGCAACTCGGGCGGCTGCCGTATGCCATACGCGCCTTGGGCGCCAAACCGGCTGGAGCGTGCCATGGGTGAGGTCAATTTCAACAACGTTGTGAAGCGGTTCGACGACGGCACTGTCGCGGTCAGCGATCTGAACTTCAGCATCGAGGAGGGAGAGTTCCTGGTGCTTGTCGGGCCGTCCGGCTGCGGCAAGTCCACCTCCCTGCGCATGGTCGCGGGATTGGAAGCAATCACCGGCGGTGAGATCACCATCGATGGAGAGGTAGTCAACGGCCTTACACCACGGGAGCGCGACATCGCCATGGTGTTCCAGACCTACGCCCTCTATCCGCATATGACGGTGGAGCAGAACATGGGCTTTCCGCTGCGCATGGCGAGGGTTGATCCCGAGGAAAAGAAACGTCGCGTTCGCTCGGCCACCAACATTCTGGGCATGGAAAACCTGCTGGGCCGCTACCCGCGCGAATTGTCTGGTGGCCAGCGCCAGCGTGTGGCGATGGGCCGTGCCATCGTGCGTTCGCCACGGGTCTTCCTGATGGACGAGCCGCTGTCCAATCTCGACGCCAAACTCCGCGTCCAGATGCGCGGGGAGATCGCGCGCCTGCAGCGGGAATTGGGGACCACGACGCTCTACGTCACGCACGACCAGGTCGAGGCGATGACCCTCGGCGATCGCGTCGCGGTCATGCACGATGGTGTGCTTCAGCAACTCGCGCCACCGGCAAGACTCTACCAGGCACCGGAAACAGTTTTCGTGGCTGGCTTCATCGGTTCGCCTCCTATGAACCTTTGCCGTGCGACGATCATGGATGAGGGCGGTGCTCTTGTCGCGAAGTTCGGCAGCTTTGCACTGCCCATCGATCCGGGCAGCATCGAGAAGTATCCCAATGTAAGGGAGCATGTCGGAAGGGATGTGGTGCTCGGCACCCGGCCGGAATGCTTCTTCATTGCCTCCGGGGATCTGCCCGAAAACAAGCTTGTCAAGGCGAAGGTCGACTTCGTCGAGATGCTGGGCGCCGAGGCCCTGATCTACCTGCCCACGGATGCCGAACAGATCGACGGAAGCACCAGGTTCGGCGTCAAGGCGAAGACAGGCGCGAATGGAGGCACCGAACCAGAGCAACTGACCCTCGTTGCACGCATAGCGCCCAAGACGGTGCCGAGCCACGGAGAGATGGTGAACATAGCCTACGAAGAAGACTCGTTGCACTTCTTCGATATCGATACCGGTCGCGCCTTGCGCTGAAGGCCTGCGCCAGGGGCCTCAGGTCCCCGGCGCGCAATATCGGAATGGTGAGAGGTCAGCGCCCCCCACCTCCGGGCCGTTAAAGGTCAAAACCAAAGAGAGAGAAACCAAGATATGTCTCAACGCGAAGAACTTCTGGATATGGCGGTCCACGCCCTTGCCCCGCTCATGAGCGACCAGAAGGATGCCAGTGTCCAGGATCTGTACGACGAGTCGATGCGGATCGGTCAGATGCTGATCGACAAGGTGAACGAGACCGACGCATCGCGGCCCGACGGTCCGCCTCGGGACGAACTGATGGATATGGGCGTCCATGCGTTTTCCGCTCTGTTGAAGGGGCGTGGCACTGGCGATGCCGAGGGCCTGCTCGACGAGACCATGGATGTGGCGCAAAGCCTGATCGCCAGGGTGGATGACGCGGTGGCCGCCGACGGTGACCTGGACCGTGAGGAACTGATGGACGTGGCTGTCCACGCGCAGAGCGGCTTTCTCATCGGGCGGCCGAAAATGCCGGCGGACGAACTCAGCGACGCCTGCATCGATGTCGCCAAGGACATGATCGCGCAGGCCACCAGGGCGACGGCCTGAGCCTGCGCGGCCCTTTGTGGACGAAGGCCGGCGCCGCGGGCCATAGCAAGGTCGACGTGGCGCCGGGCACCAGGACGAGAGGATGGATCGGAAAATGAGAGTTGTTGCGGTTGAGGAACACTTCTGGAGCCGGGATTTCGCCGAGCATTTCCAAGGCAACTTCGACCGAGGGCCGAAGATCATGGAAAAGCTGGAGGACGTTGCGGACCGACGGGCAGCCGACTTGGCCGAGGCCGGCATCAACATGCAGGTTCTCTCTCACGCTCCGCCCGGGGGGCAGAAGCTGATCCCCGAGGTAGCCGTCGCCGCCTGTAGGCAGGTCAACGACGATCTCGCAAGGATCGTTACGGGCAAACCGGACCGTTACGCAGCATTCGCCACGCTCCCGCAGATCGATCCCGTGGCAAGCGCCGACGAGTTGCAGCGCACGGTAGAGGAGCACGGCTTCAAGGGCGCGATGATGTTCGGTCCGACGAACGGGAAGTTCCTCGATGAAAAGCCCTTCTGGCCGATCTACGAGCGGGCAGCCCGGCTCGGGGTGCCGATCTACCTGCATCCTGCGCTGCCCGACAGCCGCGTGCGCGAAGTCTACTACGAGGCCTATGCGGACTCCCATCCAGACCTCCTTGGCGCGGCCTGGGGCTTCGGGGTGGAGGCCGGGACTCTCGGCGTGCGCATGGTCCTCAGCGGCGTCTTCGAGCGATACCCCGAGCTGCAGATCATCCTCGGTCACCTTGGTGAAGGGATCACCTTGCAACTCACGCGGATCGACGAGTCCTTCAGGCGGCCGGCCAACGCGCCCACGGATTTCGCCGGGATATTCCGCAACAACTTCCACATCACTACCAGCGGCTTCTTCTCGGACACCGCCCTGCGGTGCTGCATCGACGAAATGGGCGCCGATCGAATCCTCTTCGCGGTGGATTACCCGTTCGTCGCCAACAAGCCGGGCGTCGATTGGCTGAAGGCCTACCCGATGGAGGACGACACCAGGCAGAAGATATTCGCCGGGAACGCCGAACGACTTCTCGGTGTCTAGGCCGCGGCCGGGCGCGGAACAATTACTGGAAACGACGACTATGGAGCGAAACTTATGACCAACAGCTTTGGACGATTGAGCCTTCACACCTGGACGATTGACACGACACCCCTTGGCGAGGCCCTGGAGGCCATTAAGGCCGCCGGCTATGACGCCGCTGAACTGCGGCGCAAGGACTTCTACCGATGCTACGCGGCTGGAATGACCAATTCCCAAGTGCTAGACATGATCAAGGCCAGCGGCGTCAAGGTCGCGGTCCTCGGCGTCGAATACGGCTGGCTCTTTGCCGATGGCGAGGAAAGCGGCCGGCTCTTCAACGATCTGCGCGCCTCTTGCGAGAATGCCGTCGCGATCGGCTGCCCGCAACTGATGTCCGCGCCGGGCCCCTACGAGGGGTCGCTCAAGGATGCAGTGGTTCATCTGCGCCGCGCCGGGGACATGGCCGCGGAATACGGGCTCGATCTCTCCATAGAGTTCAACTCCCAGCACCCCAATCTCAACTCGGTGGAGACCCTGACCGAACTCGTCAACACCGCCGACAAGTCCAACGTGGGCCTGCTCCTCGACGCTTATCATCTGGCGCGCAGCGGCCGCCCTGGCCGCGGCTTCGAGGAGGTGCCGGGCGAGGATCTGATGCATTTCCAGTTTTCCGACCTCTCGCCGAATCCGGTGACCAACGTGAAGCGACCGATGGACCGGCTGATGCCGGGCAAAGGAGTCATCCAGTGGAACGACCTGTTCCAGCTCCTGCACGAGAAGGGCTATGCCGGCCACATGAGCTTCGAGGCTCCCAATCCCGACATCTGGAAGCGTCCCCCGGTCGAAGTCTGCCGGGAGGGGCTGGAACTGACCCAAGACCTCCTGCGCACAGCCATTCCCGACTATGCCGCCTGAGCCGCATTCATTCCAACCCGTTCACCGAGAGAAGAAGGAAACAGCGCTATGAACACTCCCCTCTTTCAAGGCCTCTTCGACAAGAACATCACCGACATCCCCGAGGACGTCGACAAGCAGCGGTACATGACTACCGTGGCACCGGACGCAAAGAACAAGGGCCGCTGGGTCGAACAGCCCCGTCTGCCGCATCCGGTCGGCGAGATGGGCGTCGTCGAATGTCAGGGCAAGATCCACGTCTTCGGCGGCTATTCCAATCACCGTGTCGACGGCAACTACCACCAGGTATTCGATCCCGACAGCGGCGAATGGACGATGAAGGCGGACTATCCGCATCGCTGTAACCACAACTCGGCGGCGGCGATCGGCGGCAAGATCTATTCGTTCGGTGGCTTTGTCGAACAGAACCGTTGCCCGCACTCCAATTGCTTCGTCTATGACACGGCCAAGGATGAATGGTCGCGAATTGCGCCGCTTTCCCGGCCGCGCGGCGCGATCTACGCCCTGACCGTGGGCGACAAGATCCACTTGCTTGGCGGTCGCGACGTGCGCTCGGTCGAGTGGCACGAGATCTACGACCCCAAGACCGACAGCTACCACGACGTTGCTCCGATGATGGGAACCACCAAGACCCAGCCCTTCGCCGGTCAGCGTGACCACATGGGGGTGGTGCTGGTTGACGGCAAGATCCATGCGATCGGTGGCCGCATGGACAGCTACGACTTCAACACCGGTATGCATGGGGTTTATGATCCGGAAGAAGACAAGTGGTCCTTCCGTGCTCCCTTGCCGGTACCACGTAGCGGTCCCTCGGCGGCCTATGTCAACGGCAAGATCGTCGTCTTCGGTGGCGAGGCCACCGGGATGGTCTTTGGCACCAACGAGGCCTATGATCCCGAGACCGACAGCTGGGAAGCGCTGACGCCCATGGCTGTGCCGCGCCACGGACTGCACGGCCAAACGGTCGCCGTGATCGGCAACATGATCCACGCCCCAGGCGGGGGCCCCGTGCCGGGCGGCCGTATCCAGGGCGCCTACCACGACGCCTTTACATTCGACTGAGCTGTCGAGCTTGGCTGGCCCGTCACCTGGGTCAGCCAAGTTCAACTCGCCCTAAACAACACTTCACGAGAAGAATCCAATGCCACGCACTGACCTTCCGAACGGCGTCACGCTGAATATCCAAGTCGACGGACCGGAGGGAGCGCCCTGGGTCCTGCTGTCGAACTCTCTGGGCGCAGACCTCACCATGTGGGACGGCCAGATCGACCTGCTGACCCGGAAATACCGGGTTCTGCGCTACGATCAGCGTGGCCACGGGCTCAGCGACGCGCCCGACGGGCCGTACTCCTTCGCTCTCCTTGTCGCCGACGCTCTGGCAATAATGGATCACTACGAAGTGGAAAAAGCCGACTGGATCGGTCTGTCCATGGGAGGGATGACCGGCATGGGCCTGGCCATCCATCACCCCGAGAGATTTGGCCACATGGTCGTGGCTGACGCGCGTTCCGTCGCCACCGATGCCTACAAGAAGATGTGGGACCAGCGCATCGAGGCGGTCGAGGCAGGCGGGATCGAGGCAGTGATCGAGGGCTCGCTCGGTCTTTGGCTCACGGAAGAGTTCCGCGCCGCCAACCCCGACGTGACGGCCGCCTGTGCCGAGATGATCAAGGACACCAGCGCCAAAGGCTACATTGCCAGCTGCTACGCCCTGCGCGAACTCGACTACTTCAAGGACCTGAACGGGATAACCGTCCCGATGCTCTACCTTTGCGGAAGCAAGGACAAAGGAGCACCGCCAGAAGAGATGCAGGAGATGGCGAAGGTGACACCGGGCGCCCGATACGTAGAAGTTCCCGATGCGGGCCATGTCTCGAATATCAATCAGCCGAAAGCCTTCAACTCTGCCTTGGCGGCCTTCCTTGAGCTCTAGGTGCGCATGTTGCGTGGTGGGGCTGTCGCAACTGCGTATCAGCTTAAGTTGGGCTGGCCTCCACGCTCATGGAAAGGTTGTAGGTCGAAATATGTGGCAAGCTGGGTCTTCCTAGCCCTTATACCCGCGCTCGCTGATCCTGACTCACGAGGGATTCCCAGCACGCGCGTGAGCTGATTCCATGGAGAGAGCCGAGGGAGGATCTCCATGGGAGCAGCGATAGCCGTGCGGGCCGATTTCACGGCGGATGAGTTGAGGGCGTTGGCGAAGGCGAGCCGGGACGCGCGTCAGACGCGACGGCTTCTGGCGCTGGCCACGATCTACGACGGGAGCGCCCGGAGCGAGGCGACGAAGCTCGGGGGCGTCGGGCTCCAGATCGTCCGGGACTGGGTCGTGCGCTTCAACGCCGAGGGCCCGGACGGGCTGATCGACCGCAAGGCCCCGGGGAAGACGCCGCTGCTGACGCAG
>PUHN01000068.1 GCA_002967695.1 Rhodobacteraceae bacterium WD3A24
GATCTGCCCAAGGTCGGCTCGCAGGCCTGGACTGTCGGCGCCAAGATTTATTGGGACGGCTCGGCCTGCACGACCGATGACGCCACGGGGTCCAACCCCCTGATCGGCGTGGCCGCGGCGGCGGTCGGCTCGGGTGCTGACGAGACCACCGGGCGGGTGCGCCTCAACGGCGCGGCGGTGTAATGACCGCCTTTTCCGCTGCCATCGATGCGATCTTCGCGGACCCGAACATGGCGGTGGACGCGATCTGGAAGGCGGGCGGCAGCGGTTCCGGGGTCTCGCTCCGGGCCGTGCGTCGCTCGCCCGACCAGATTGCCACCTTCGGCGAGAGCCGTTTCGTCTCCGACACGACGACGCTCGATATCCGGGTCAGCGAGGCGCCCACGCTCACCGAGGGTGATACCCTCGAAGTCGGTTCGGAGACCTTCCAGGTCATCGGCGAGCCGATGCAGGACAGCGACCGGCTGGTCTGGACCGTGGAGGCGCGCCCGCAATGACCCTACCGACAACGCCCTTCGAGTATGGTATACTTTACCTCGTCCAACGACTCATGGAGGTGCCAGTATGACCAAGCTTTCAACATTCACCGTTGTCGGCGCCGCGGCGCTCATGATGGGTGGTGCGGCTTTCGCCGACGGTGCCAATCCCTACGATCAGATCGGTGACGACAACCCGGCCTTCAGCGAAACGGATAACAACTCGATCGAGAACGACAACAACCCCGGCCTTCGTTTCGGCTCGGGCGGGGGTGTCGTGGTACCCGGAAATGCGGGCGAGAATGCCAACGATAACTCGGTGGTGGATGAACACTCGACAGGCGAGACGATCGTGAGGCCGCGCGGCCGGAAATAGAAGTTCGACGATTCACGGTCCTACTTGGGCCCGCGGCCAAAGCCGCGGGCCTTTTTTGTTTGGGCCGATGTCAGCGCATGACCTGATGGCTTGACGTCCCGGAGGTGCCCGAGCTGATGAGGGTTAAGCTGAACGTCTCCCCCGACCTCGCGGTTGTCATGGCGCGCGAGGTCGCCGCCGGCGAAAAGGCGGTCAAGCGCGCGGCGATCGGTGCCGGGCGCGACCTGAAAACCGCCTGGCGCCGACAGATCACTGGCGCCGGGCTCGGCCGGCGGCTGGCGAACTCCATCCGCGAGCAAGCCTATCCGAAGGGCCAGAACAGCCTCAATGCCGCCGCCTATGTCTGGTCGAACGCACCCGAGATCGTGAATGCCCACGACAAGGGCGCGACGATCAAATCGGATGCCGGCTTCTTCCTGGCGATCCCGACGGAGGCCGCGGGGCGCGGGCTGCGTGGTGCGCGGCTGACGCCGGGTGAATGGGAGCAGCGCCGCGGGATGTCGCTGCGCTTCATCTACCGCAGGAATGCGCCCAGCCTTCTGGTCGCCGAGGGGCGGCTGTCGAGCAAGGGCCGGGCGGTGCAGTCGCGCTCCAAGACGGGGCGCGGCAAGGCGACCGTCCCGATCTTCATCCTCGTCCCACAGGTGAAGCTGAAAAAGCGGCTCGACCTCGATCGCGCGGCCGAGCGGGTGCAGAATGAGATGCCCGGCCGCATCGTGGATGCCTGGGTGAGCGACCGCGTGGGAGACTGACATGTCTGAGAGCAAGTCCGAGACGGTGCTCAAGGCGCTGCACACCGCCCTTGCGGCCGCGGCGCCTTCGGGCGCCCTCGTGGAGCGCAACACGGCGCTGCCGACGCGGCTGCCCACGGCGGGCGCGCTGATCGCGCGCGACGGCACGCCCGGCGAGCCGGAGGTGCTGCTCTCGCCGCTCGCCTATTTCTACCAGCACCGCGCCGAGATTGATGTGGTGGTCGCTGGCAAGACCGCGGCGACCCGCGACGCGCGTTTCGACGCGCTCAAGCAGGCCGTCACCGCCGCGATCGCGCCCGACCGGACCCTCGGCGGCGAGTGCGATTGGTCGGAGGCTCAGGCCCCGCAGACCGAGGAAATCCCCGTCGAGGGCGGCGCGCCGCTCAAGGCGGGCGTCGTGGGTGTCGTGCTCCATTACGGGACCGACGACCCGCTGACCTGACCCCTTCCATCACAGGAGAAACCATCATGGGACGCGCACAAGGGGCGCGGGCGCAACTCGCGCTCGCCTTCGAGAGCACCTACGGCACGGCGCCGGCCTCGGGTTTTCACAAGATGCCGTTTGCGAGCACCACGCTCGGGGCCGAACAGCCGCTCATCGACAACGAGCTTCTCGGCTTCGGCCGTGATCCGCTCGCACCGATCAAGGACGCGGTGACCGCGGACGGCGACGTGGTGATCCCCATCGACGCCGAGACCTTCTGGCTCTGGCTCAAGGCGGCGTTCGGCGCGCCGGCGACGACCGGCACGTCCGCGCCGTTCACGCACGAGTTCGTATCAGGCGACTTCGACCTGCCCAGCATGGCGATCGAGGTCGGTATGCCCGAGGTTCCGCGGTTCGCCATGTATTCGGGTTGCATGCTGGACCAGCTGTCGTTCCAGATGCAGCGCAGCGGGCAGCTGCAGGCGACCGCCAGCCTCGTCGCCCAGGGCGAGGACCGCGAGACCTCCTCGCAGGCCGGCACGCTCACCGAGCTCGACCTCAAGCGGTTCGGCAACTTCAACGGATCGGTCAAGCGCGACGGCTCGTCGCTCGCCAACCTGATCTCGGCCGAGGTCAACTACTCGAACAACCTCGATCGGATCGAGACGATCCGCTCGGACGGCAAGATCGACGGCGCCGACCCGAGCATTTCGGCGCTCACCGGGCAGATCGAGGTCCGCTTCGCCGACGAGACGCTCGTGGACCAGGCCGCGGGCGGCAACTCCTGCGAGCTCGAGTTCGGCTTCACGCTCGGCAGCGGCGAGAGCTTCAAGCTGGTCGCCCACGAGGTCTATCTTCCTCGCCCGCGCGTCGAGGTGTCCGGGCCGCAGGGCGTGCAGGCGACCTTCGACTGGCAGGCGGCGCTCAACTCGGCCGAGGGCGTGATGTGCACCGCCACGCTGACCAACAACACGGAGACGTATTGATGATCCGGCTCAACATGAAGGGCGGGCCCTGGTGGCTCGAGATCGGCGAGGGCGTTCGGGTGCAGGTGCGCCCGGTCTCCACCTCGCTGATGATGGAGGCGCGCAAGGATCCCGAGTTGCGCGCGCTGCCCGAGGACGCCGACGACGAGGAGACGGGCTACGTCTTTGCGCGTGCGCTCGCGCGCCGCGCCATCCTCGATTGGGAGGGCGTCGTGGACGGCAACGGCAAGCCGGCGAAGGTGACGCCCGAGGCGACCGACGCGCTGCTCGAGAACTGGACGGCCTTCGAGGCGTTCCAGTCGGGCTATCTCCTGCCCGCGATGGACGTGGAGAAGGAAAAAAACGCCTCGGCGCCCTCGCCGAGTGGTCCTACGGCGGGGGCGAAAACTACTGCGAAGCCTGCCCGGAAATCTGCGCGGAGTGCCCGAAAGAAGTGAATGCGCCCCGGAGCCTCGAGGGTGAGGCCGTCTGGCGGCTCACGTCGCTCCTTGAGGGGCAGCTCCGGGTCGTGCCCGGCGCGGTGGTGGGGTTCGACATGGCGGCCGCTCTCGCGGCGGCAGACGCGCTCGGCATCGACCGCGTGGCGGTGGTCGAACTCCTGCCTGTGATCGAAGCGCAGATGGTCACTGCTGTGAACAAGCAGATGCAGTCAGGCAGGAACGGGCAATAGGGGGCAGTCATGGCGGAAAAACGCGTGAATGTCCGCCTGGCCGCCGTGGGCGGTCGGCAGGTCAAACGGGCGCTGGAAGGCGTGGGCGAAGCCGGCCGGCGGGGCATGGCGCGGTTCCGGCGCGAGCTCGACGCGGCGAACCGCCGGCTGGAACGCTTTGGGCGGCATGTGCGTCGCTACGGGCGGATCGCGGCGGCTGCGCTTGCGGGTGCGGCTGCGGCGATGGTCCGCTCGGGGCTGACCGTCATCGACAGCCAGGCGAAGATGGCGCAGTCGCTGGGCACCACCACGGAGAGCGTGCAGGTGCTGGCCCGCGCCGGGGAACTGGCCGGCGCGCAGTGGGAGCGTCTCGAGGGCGGGGCCACGCGCCTGACCCGGCGGCTCTCGCTGTTCGCCACGGACGGCTCAGGCGCCGCGGCCGACGCCATCGAGCAGCTGGGGCTCAATGCCCAGCGGCTGCTGGAGCTGCCGCTCGACCAGCGCATTATCGAGGTCACGGAGGCGATCCGCGAGAATGCCGCGGCCTCCGAGCAGGCGGCGATGTTCTCGCAGCTGTTCGGCGATCGCGCCTTCACGGCCTTCCAGCGGCTCGACCCGTCCGTGCTCTCGCAGGCGCGGGCGGAACTCGAGCGGTTCGGCGCGCTGGTCTCGGAGGAGGACGCGAGCCAGATCGAGCGGACCAACGACGCGATCAGCCAGCTGGGGCTCGTCTGGCGCGGCCTGTCCAACCAGCTGGCCGTGGCGGTCGCCCCGGCGCTCGAGCGGACGGCCGACATGATGGCGCGGCTCGCCTCGCAGTCGGGGCCGCTGGGCGCCGCGATCGACTGGCTCGGGCGCAACTTCCAGCGCGTCGCGGCCTATGCCGGTGCGTTTGCGGCGGTGATCGCCGGGCGGCTGGTGGCGCGGATCGTGGCTTTTGCTGTCGGCATCCGGGGCGCTGCGACGGCGCTGGTGGCGCTGCGGGCGGCGCTGATCCGGCTGCCCTTTGTCGGCTTGGTCGTGATCATGACCGAGATGATCCTGAAGTTCGGCGACCTGGTGCGCGGGGCGGGCAGCTTCGGCGAGGCGCTCGATTTGCTTGTGGATGTGGGGCGGGAAGCATTCGGCGAGCTCGACAAGGCCGCTTTCGGTCTTGGACAGGCAATGACCGGCACCGCTTGGCGGATCGCCGCCGCCTTCGGCGACGCATTTCTCTGGATCGGGGACAAGTTCAAGGCGCTTATCGACACGCTGACCGGCACAGGCGCGCTCAATTCACTATTTGCAATCACGGGGTCGGACTTCCGGGTTCCGACCGCGGGCGATATCCTTATGGGACCGCTTGAGGCCGGCGTCGATCAGATACACCAGCAATCTCAGGAAGCCTTCGCGGCGAGTGCGGACGCATTCAACTCCATGACGCGCACGCGCGAGGCTTATTCCGAGCTCGTCGCTGCTGTCGAGCGCGGGAGCCAAACCACCGAGGACGGGCTGAACGGCGCGACCGCGGCCGGGCGCCGGCTGCGCGAGACGATCGAGGCGGCTGGCGGCATGGGCGGCGTTGAAGGCGGTGCCGGCGGTGACGGCGGCGGCGGAGGCGCGTCCGGTGCTCTGAACCGGATCGGCGATGCCGCGCGCTCGGCCGGCGACGCCATGTCCGATGCAGCCCGTGAAGGCGGGCGCGCCTGGCAGGAGGCCACCAACCAGCTGATCCAGGCGCAGGAAAAGCAGCGCAAGGCAGCGCGGCGGCTCGCCGAGGATATCACGGGTCCGATCAAGCGCGCGCTCGCCTCGGGCGAGTGGAGCTGGCGCAGCTTCGCCGATGCCGTCTCGCAGATCGCCCAAAACCTCGCCACGCGGCTGATCAACCTGGCCTTCAAGCCGATCGAGAACGCGATCGTGGGCGCCCTGACGGGCGGCGGTGGCGGCGGCAGCTTCCTGGGCAGCCTGTTCGGCCTCAGTGGCGGGTTTGCCCGCGGCGGCGCGTTCACCCGTGCGGGCGAGGTCCACGCCTTTGCCCGCGGCGGGCTCATCGACAAGCCCACGGTGTTCCCCTTCGCCAAGGGCGCCGGGGTGATGGGCGAGGCTGGGCCGGAGGCGATCATGCCGCTCAAGCGCGGTCGTGGCGGACGCCTCGGGGTGGAGACCTCGGGCGGTCAGCAGGACAAGCCCACCCGGATCGTCAACGTGCTCGATCCGGCCATCGTGGGCGATTACCTCGCCACGTCCGCGGGCGAGAAGGTGATCGTCAACACGATCCGGCGCAACAGGAGTGCGATCAATGCCTGAGCCGGAAGGCCGGCCGCCACAGCCCTGGCCGTTCCCGGCGCTGGCGCCCCTCGAGGAGACGATTCAATGGCGCACGGACGTGCTGCCGGCCCGCGACGGCGAGCAGCGCCTCGGCCTGCGGGCGGCGCCGCGGGAGCTGGTCACGATGCGCCACCGCTTCAATGAGCGGGGCGTGGCCCGAGCGGTGGAGATTGCGCGGGCGGGCTACGCCGGGACGTGGCAGGTGCCGCTCTGGCACATGGCCGCGCCGGTGGGCGATCTGGCCTCGGGCGCCACCGAGATCGCGGTCAATACCACCATCGCCGATTACCGCGCCGGCGGGAAGGCGGCGGTGGTGGATGGCGTCAACATGGCCGCGCGCGAGGCGGTGTTCATCGATATCGACACGGTGGAGGCGGGCAAGATCGTGCTCGCCTCCCCGCTTGCCGCCGCCCACACCCACGCGGTGCTCGCCCCGGTGCGCGACGCGGTGCTCACCGAGGCCCCGCAGATCAGCCGCAAGCGATACAGCATCGCCGAGCTCAAAGTCGGCTTCACGATGGTGGATGCCCCCGATATCGCGGCCTCGACCTATCCGCAGCACCAGGGCCGCGACGTGCTCACCGACCCGACCGTGGTGCGCAATCCGGTGGGCTCGAACATCGAGCGGGCGGTCGAATATGTCGATGCCGAGCTCGGCCCCATCGCGGTCGAGCCCGCGCGCGATATTACCGCTCGAGGCGAGCAGATCACGATGGTCGATCACGGGTTGGCGAAGGCCTGGGCGCGCCGGGCGTGGCTCTTCAGCCTGGCCGGCCGGCTGAGTGCCTTCTGGCTGCCGACCTGGGGCCGCGAGCTGCGCCTGCAGGCCGGCTTGTCGTCAGTCGACCTTGAACTGCTCGTCGCGCCGATCGCGCCGCTCGACCAGTATACGGGGCGGCACTTCATGCTCGAGGACGACACCGGGCCGATGTTCCGCGAGATCACCGCGGCCGAGCAGGACGGCGACAATCACAGGCTGAGTTTCACGCCAAGCCACAACAGCGGCATTGCGAGCAGCGCGCCGGTCCACTGGATGCCGCTGGTGCGCCTCGACACCGACCGCGTCGAGATCACCCACACCGGCACGGCGATGGAGACCCGCTTCAACGTGATCGAGGTCAAGGCATGAATTACTCCAGCATCGAGGAGAGCACGGCCGAGGGCCGGCCGCTCTACCTCTACCAGTTCAACGAGGACGCCCAGGTCTGGCGGTTTACAAGCCGGCCCGAGACGTGGGTCTCGCCGGCCGGCGCGGTCGCTGGCAGCGCCGAGGCGCTGACATGGGAGGCGATCGCGCTGGCGCACTCAAACGTGGTCCAGACGGGCGACGTGGAGCGCGGCTCGCTGGAGCTGACCTTCCCGCTCTCCAACGCCTTCGCCCGGCGGTTCCTCGGCCCCCGCGGGCGCGCGATGACCACGCTGACGATCTTCCGCGGCCACGAGCAGCTGCCCGAGGAGACGGTGGCGCACTGGAAGGGCCGCGTGCTCGGTGCGTCATTGGAGGGCCAGCGGATCGTGCTCAAATGCGAGAGCCAGCTGACCGCGCTCAAGCGCGCCGGCGTGCGGGCGAAGTATCAGAAGCTCTGCCGCCACGCGCTCTACGGGCGCGGCTGCGAGCTCGATATCGAGGACTTCTTCGTGGCGGGCCCGGCCACCGGCGCCTCCGGGGCAACGATCGTGGCGCCAAGGGCTGCCGACGAGGCGGATGGCTGGTATCGCGGCGGTGTCCTGCGCCACGCCGGCGCGCTCGGCTTCATCATCGGGCATGTGGGCGAGGTCATCGTGCTCGCGCGCGACATGGCCGGCCCCCCGGCGGTGTTTGACGCGGGCGCGGCACTCGGCGCGGATATCGCCGCCGACGCGGGCGTCACCACGATCCCGTTTAACACGACCGTGGGGATAGAGGACGTGCCCGCGGGCAGTCATGCGCAGATCGACAGCGAGGTGATGCGCATCACCGCGATCGGTGAGACGGAGATGACGGTCGATCGGGCGATCGAGGGCAGCACGCTCGCGCAGCACTTCCCGGGCACCGCGATCGCCTTCCGCCCGGTGGTCGAGCTCGCCCGCGGCTGCGACCTGCGCCGCGATACATGCGAGGCGAAGTTCAACAACCTGGCCAACTTCGGAGGGTTCCCGAACATTCCGGGCATCAACCCCTTCGGCGGCAGCAGCATCGTGTGAGGGCCTGTCATGGTGTGGATGTTCCTTGCCCGGCTCGGCCTCGGGCTGCTGTTCGCGGCAATCTCCTATGCGCTCTCGCCGCGCCCGAAGAGCAAGAGGCCCGAGGCGGCGGGGCTGGACGAGTTCGACCTGCCCACCGCCGAGGAGGGCCGGCCGATCCCGGTGGTCTTCGGCACCGTGCGGGTGAAGGCCCCGAACGTGGTGTGGGCGGGCGATCTGCGCACGAAGAAGATCAAGGAGAAGGGCGGCAAGAAGTGACCCGCGTGACCATCCGGGACATTCGCACGGCGCGCATCTGCTTCAAGGGCGCCCGCGGCTGGTTCCGCCGGCACGGGCTGGACTGGTCGGACTTCGTCCAAAACGGCATCGAGGCCGAGCGGCTCGCCGAGACGGGCGACCCGCCGGCCCTGCGCGCGGTGCGCGCGGCGGAAGAACGGGAGGCGCGCGATGGGCGGCAGTAGCAAACAGGTCGTCGGCTACAAGTATTTCCTGGGCGCGCACATGGTAATCTGCCACGGCCCCGTCGACGCCATCCGCGAGATCAGGGTGGACGAGAAGGTGGCGTGGACCGCGACCGAAGTGCAGGCCTCGCTCGGGAGCGGCGGCGAGGACGCGACCCCGCTCGAGATCGGCACCGTCACGGACATGGCAGCGACCGCCGGGGCGACCTCGAGCGATCCGGCCGAGGTCACCTTTCCGGGCCGGCTGGCCGGGGTCCATCTTGAGACCGACTACGCCCTCGAGACCACTGCGGGCTTTCGCACCATCCGCATCTCATCGATCGATTACGACCCCGTCGCCGACGAGACGACCTGGGAGGTCACGCCTCCCACCACCGCCTTCGCCGCGCAGGAGGTCACGGTCTGGGAGAACCCCGACGCGCCGCAGAACGCGGGCGCGGCCGGCGGGCGCATCCGCATCGACAAGCCCAAGCTCTTCGGCGGGAAGAAGCGCGAAGGCGGCATCAAGGGCAATGTCGATATCATGATGGGCGCCCCCGACCAGGGGCCGAACGACTATCTCGCCGCGCAGGCCGGCGAGACGGTCCCGTCCTACCGGGGTGTCACCTCCGTGGTGCTGCGCCAGTGCTATCTCGGCAACAACCCCTATCTCAAGCCGTGGTCGTTCCGCACGACGCGGGTGATGAATGCCGCCCGCGGCACCCAGCAGTGGTATCCCGCCAAGGCCCCGATCACGCCCGAGGCGGTGGTCGAGAACGCGGCCATCTACATCGCGCTCGACGCCTCCGGCTCGATGAGCGGCAGCCGGATGCAGGCCGCGATCGACGCGATCAGCCAGCTGATCGGCGAGATCGCCGAGAATGCCAACCCGGAGCTGCCCAACGACTTGCGGCTGCTGACCTGGGCCGACAGCGTGCAAAGCGTCATCGAGAAGCGCGACGCGGATGCGGCCGATTATGCCGACATCCAGACCTGGATCGACGCGCTGCCCACGAGCGTCTCCGGCGGGACCGACTTCAAGGTCGCGCTGGACAGCGCGCCGGAGTTTTTCGATCTGCCCGAGACGCACTGGCTGTTCATCGGCATCGGCAGCGCGCTCGGGTTCGACGTGGAGGGGACAGACAAGCGCCGGGTGGTCATCTTCGTCACCGATGGCCAGCCGTCTGACGGGACGCTCGACGGCGCGCTGCAGCAGGTGGCGTATCTGCGCGGCACCGAGATTTACGCCTTCAACATCGCCGAGCCGGATACGACCTACACGGCGCAGATCGACAATACGCCGATGGACGGGGTGCCGGTGGTGACCTCGGGCGCGACCGACGAGCTCGTCGCCTCGATGCGCAATGCCTTCGGCGAGGGCCCGGACATGAACCCGGCCCATATCCTGCGCGAATGCCTGACCAACCCCGATTGGGGCCTCGGCGCCCAGGACGCCGATATCGGCACCAGTTTTTCTGCGGCGGCCGACACGCTGTTCTCCGAGGGCTTCGGCATCTCGCTGATCTGGCAGCAGGACAGCTCGATCGAGGACTTCATGTCCGAGATCCTCGACCACATCGATGCGACGCTCTACGTCGATCTGCGCACCGGGCTGTGGGAGACGAAGCTGATCCGGGCCGACTACACGCCCGCCAGCCTCCCGGTCTTTGACGAGACCTCGGTGGTCGAGTGGGGCGAGCTCAAGCGCCCCGAGGCCGGTGACCAGGTCAACTCGGTCACGGTGCGCTACACGGACACGATCGAGGACAAGACCGGCGCCGTGACCGTCACCGACACCGCGCTGGTCCAGAGACTGGGCGAGGTCGTCGCCACCACGCTCGAGTATCCGGGCATCCGATACCAGGGGCTCGCGGTGCGCGTCGCCGAGCGCGACCTGCGCGCGCTCTCCTCCCCGCTGCTCAGTGGCGAGGTTGTCCTGCACCGCTCGGCCGACACGCTGCGGCCCGGCGACGTGATCGCGCTCGACAGCCCGCGGCGCGGGCTGGACAAGCTGCCGATGCGCGTCTCGGAGATCGACCGCGGCGACGGGCGGAACAATGGCATCCGCGTGAAGGTCACCGAGGACGTGTTCGCCCTGGGCGGCACCGCGCTCGTGGGCGGGCGGATGGATGCCGGCCCGGCGATTGCCGGGGCGCCGCGCAAGGTCACCCGGCGCCATGTCGCCGAGGCGACCTATTGGCATCTCGTCCAGGAGATCGGCCACGCGCAGGCCGACACGATCCTCGATGACGACCCCGACGCGGCCGCGCTGGTCGCGGCCGGCGAGGCGCCAACCCCGGACACGATCACCGCCGAGCTGTGGGTCAACCCCGGCACGGGCTATGCCGACGAGGGTGATGTTTCGATCGTCCCGGTCGCGGTGCTCGATCTGGACCTCTCGGATGACCCGACCGAGACCGATGTGACGGTCAGCGACTGGAACAGCATTGACGAGGCCCCCACCGGGGCGCTCTGCGCCCTCGGCAATGAGCTCGTCCGCCTCGATGGCGCGGGTGGCAACGCGGTCGTTCTCGACCGCGGCTGCCTCGACACGGTGCCGCAGGCGCACGCCGCCGGCACGGTTCTCTACGTGCTCGATGAGGCCGGGATTTCCAGCGTCTCCGAGTTCTCGGCGGGCGATGCCATCGACGTTCGCATGCTGCCCGAGACGGGCCGCGGCACGCTGCCGCTGCCGCTCGCGCCGGCTGACAGCCTCAGCTTCGAGGGGCGTGCGGTCCTGCCGCTGCCGGTGGGTGCGGCGAAGGCCGATGGTGCCTACTCCATCGACCGCGAGGCGCTCTTGTCCGCGGACGTGACCCTGTCCTGGGCGCACCGCGACCGGATCGCGCAGACCGGCCCGCTCATCGATGCCTACACCGCCGGCGATATCGGCCCCGAGCCGGGCGTCTCGTATTCGGTCGAGGTCTATTGGGTGGACCCCGGCACACAGGAGCCGATCACGCCCCCCGAGACCCGGATCGACGCCGGGACCGGCACCACCTACACCCTCACGCTCGCCGATATCCCGGCGGGATCGGCCCCGGCAAACGTCTCCGAGGCCGATGTGCGCGTGGTCGCCAAGCGCGACGTGGGCGGCTCCCCGCGCTACGCGCGCACCGGCCGGTCCTACCGCCTCACATTTGCTGCCGGCTGGGGCGAGGCCTGGGGCCGCAATTGGGGCGCGCCCTCCTGATCATCAACGAGGTTCAACATGCCTGAACGCACAATGCCGGGGCTCGGGCTCCGGGCCTTCTATGATCCCGGTCAGGGCGATTGGGGCACCACGGTCAGCGAAGACCTGCGCAAGCTCTCGGCCCTGGTCCAGCTGTCCGCGAAGTCGCGGACCACCACGCTGCCAGCCTCCGGCACCGCCGGCGATATCTACATCGTCCCCTCGGGCGCGGCCTCCAACGCGAACGATATCGCGCTGTGGGACGGGCCCTCGGGGTCCGAGGCCTGGGTCTACATCACGCCGGCCGAGGGCTGGGAGGCCTGGGTCGAGGAGACGGGCGAGCGCGTGCGCTTCGACGGCTCTGGGTGGGTGCCCGCCGGTGGCGGCGCGAGTGGTGAGGCGACGGTCACGGCGGACGCAAGCGCCAGCCGCACGCTCGCGCTGGCCGACGCCGGCGCGATCATCGAGATGACCAGCGGGTCCGCGAACACCGTGACCATCCCGGCGGAAGCATCGGTGGACTTCCCCGTGGGCGCGCTCGTCAACATCAGCCAGGTCGGCGCGGGCACCACCACCATCGCGGGCGACACCGGCGTGACGCTCAACGGCGTGGGGGGCGGCTCCTGCACCATTGACGCGCAATGGGGCGGCGCGGGGCTCTACAAGCGCGCGGCAGATGCGTGGGTCGTGCAGGGCGCGGTCTCGGAGGTGACGTGATGGGCCTCTTTCTCTCGCGCTTCGCCCTCCTGATGAGCAGCACCACCGCCGGAGGGGGTGACGGCGGTGATGGCGGCGGTGACACCATTGGCGTGCAGTTCGACGCGACCAAAGCAGGTTCCGGGCACACCCTCTCGGACGACGACCGCACTGTGATCAACACGAGCGGCGGGACAGACTACCGCTGGTGGGTTCCCGCGACGACGCGCATCCCCGGAAACTATCCCGCACCTGTCTATTGGGAGTTCGAGGCCAACCCCGCCGGGCCGAGCCAATTCAACGGCTATCATGGCGTCGTCTCTCAGGCGCAGCTAGATGACCCCGCCTACACCTACGACAGCGGCCAGAACCCGGTCTATGCAGGCTCCCTCGGATACCGAGGGTCCGGTGATATATGGGGCATTGATGGAGGTAGACAGGCGACAAGCCCGGTTTCATACGGTGCGGGTGACATCGTGATGATGGCGTTCAACCCAGTTACCGGCGGGTTGTGGGTCGGCCTCAACGGCACATGGGATAAGGACCCCGAGACCTCAGCGCCGGTCGAAGTCAGCACCGCCGCTGGAGGCGATTTCTGGGTCATTGGTCAGGGGCGTGAGACCGACGAGGGCGGCACGCTGCGCTCACTGACCAGCCAGTTCTCCTACCCGGTGCCCGGTGGCTTCATCGCCCTCGGGGAAAGCCTCGGGATCGCGGACGGCGTGGCCGCGCAGGTAGCCGAGATGTGGACCGAATTGGGCGGCGGCGCCGATCTGAGCACCGCTCGCCTCGAAGCGTGGCATCAATTCGGCATCGTGGAGCCCGACTCCGTTGCCTCTAGTGACCTCTGGATCGAGAAGGATACGTCATGACCCATGTTCTCCACCTTGGGCACCAGCCCGCCGATTTGGCAGGCGTCACCAGCACCAACATCAGCACGGACGCGGAGGGGTTCGACCCGGACCTCGATGTGAATTGCCTGAAGTTCGTTGGCAACGAAGACACCTCGCAGCCTTTCTCCTTCGGCTTCGATGCGCCAGCAGGCGACCTGTGGTTCCAGTTTCGCATGCGCACCCCCGACGATGACCGCGTGGGGTTTGAGTATAACTACGACCCCATCGTGTCGTTCCACAACGGCGAGGAACTGATCGGTCGTCTGGTAGGTGACGACGGGTCCGGGGACACCATCTACGTCGAGGCTCACGGGGACAGCACCGTTGAAGGTTCATCGAGCTACACCCTTGGCACCGCTCTGACGGTTTGGGTCGATATAAGGGTGTCGGTCGGGTCGGACATCACCATCGAGTTCTACGCGGACGGGGTGCTTCAAAGCAGTGCGACGGCGGCGAACACCGGGGGCAAGGGGAAGCCGACGCACATCACGTTCAACAACCCGTCCCAGACTTGGTATTCCATCAATGTGACGTGGTATATCGCGCACCTCGCGGTTCTCGACGGTGTCTCGACCATCAACCGCCGCTTCGCCCGGCAAACCCCCAACACCCTCGGCAGCTATGATCAGTGGTCAGGGGACATTGCCTCGCTTGGTGACGGGGATATCCTCACAAGGATGACCAGTGACGCCGCCGGGCAACGGCAGAACGTGACCCTGACCGGGCCGACCGGGCCGACCGGGGCGCCTATTTCCGGTGTCCACCTCAAAGCTGTCGCGCAGGCGGGCACCAGCGGCCCGGGCAGCCTTGCCGGGTCGCTTCGCATCGGGACGACCGACTACGACGAGGCCAGCGTCTCGCTCAACAGCGATGTGCCGGGGAAGGCGATCTTCTCGTGGGATCAGAACCCCGACACGAGCGCGGCCTGGACCGACGCCGACCTCCCCGATGAAATCGGCCTGCTGAGTGCGACATGACGGACAGGGCAACCATGATCGAGCAAATCACCACCGCCTTCCGCGAGAACGGGGTGACCGCGGCAATCGGCGCGGCGCTGACCTTCCTGTTCGCGGTGGCCGGCGCGGTCACGCGCAAGGCGTTCACCAGCGAGGCCCTTGTCCGCCGCCTCGAGCAGGAACTCCGCGAGGAGCGCAAGCGCGCCGAGAAGGCGCGGATCGCCGAGCGCGATCGCCTCGAGGCGCAGCGGGCCGAGGACATGAAGGCCGAGCAGGAGCATCGCAAGCGCGTCGAGCGCGATATCCACCAGATGCGCGAGCTGCTGTTCGCCGCATTCCAGCACCCGCCGCCGCAAGACTGACCGCCGGCGCACAACCCACCCCTCTCGGCCCGCCCCAGGCGGGCC
>PUHN01000069.1 GCA_002967695.1 Rhodobacteraceae bacterium WD3A24
GCGGGCAGAAGGGGGCGGAGCGCCTCGGCTTCATCGGCATTGCCGCGGCCCGCGCGGATGGCGCGGATCACCGCTCTGTCATCTGCGTTCAGGGTCTTCGCCAGCCAAGCGCTGCGGAAACGGTTCTGCGCCTCGGTGAAGCCCTGCGCCCATTGGCTGAGCGCTTCCTCGGAAAGTGCGGCGAGGCGTTCGCGCATCGCGCGCGGATCGGCCGTGGCCCTGTTGAGGGCGTTATGGCGCTCCATGAGGATGTCGAGGTAGCGCTGGAGCCCATCCTCGTCGAGGCCGGGAAATGCCGCGCCCAGGAGCGCCTCGACCCATTTTCGGGGCGAGACAGGCTTGGGTGCGATGACCACGGCCGTCAGGAAACCCTCCACCCAGTCCGGCGTGATCTCGGATGCCTTCAGCAGCCTCGCAAGCTCGCCCTTGCGTTCGGGCTTCGCTGGCGGAAGTTGCATGGCACCGCCGAATTCCTCGTCCTCCGCGGGCGCCTCGGCATCGCGGCTGTGCCAGGCGTCAAGCGTGAGCTCGACGATGTCGCGCATGATCGGCGTCTTGCGCAGGGCCCGTCCCGCGAGCAAAGCTTGGGCGGTGGCGGTGAAGCTGTCGGCATCCGGATGGCTGGCCGCTTGCAGCGTCAGGGCGGAGCGGGCGATGATCCGCGCCCACTTGTCGCGCCGGGTCTCGAGCACGGACCAGACTGCGGTCTCCTGGGCGCGCTTTGAACGTGCCTCGTGGAGCGCCGCATCGACCTCGTCGTCGTCCTCGAACCAGCTGTCGGTAATCGGGTGGTGCTCGGCCCAGTCATCGCTGCGATTGACGAGCCGCCCCGCGGCCTGCTTCGATAGCCCCTTGATGTGCCCCTCAGGATCGGCTCGGGCCATCAGAGCCTCGGTATCGTTCTCTTGCGGCGTCAGGATGTCGAGACTGCAGACCTCCGCGACCTCGAGCAATCCCGGCGCAGGTGGTAGCCCCTGTTCGACGCCATCACCCAAGGCGATCTCCACCGCTTGTGCCACGAAGGCGGGCGTTACCTCGAGCGCGCCGACCTCGCCGGCCATCTGCTCGAGCAACTCGTTCTGCTCCGCGGCGCTTCCGGCCGGCACGCAAAAGGCGTCCTTCACGCCGAAGCCGGGTTTGAGCATCAGGAGCGCCACCTTGCGGGTGCTACCGCGATGGGCGGCGATCATGATGCTCTGGGCGCCGGTGCCGTCGGGCAGCGTGGCCAGCACATGGCGGAGGCTCTAGGGATTGAGAGAGCTCCCGCCCGAGGCGCCCCGGCGCTTCATTTCGCGAATGAGCTCATCCAGCGCCGCCCGCGCCGTGTCGGCGGGCAGCCAGGGGCGGGTCATCACCAGCCGGCCCGCGAGTGCCGCGTCCAAAGCCCCGGCTTCGAGGCGGCGGCGCAGCCCTTCCACGGCGGCATGTCGCAGAGCCTCGGAAGGGTCAAGAAGCCAGTAACCGGCGAGTGCTGCGTAGGTCTGGCCCGGGCGTGCGCAGGCATCACGGACGATGGCGGTTCGAAGCGCCGGCGGCAGCGTCGGCAGCATTTCCGAAAGCCCGGCATGCAGGACCGAAGGATTGTTGTCCGCATCTCGCGCGAGGCTTTCGAAGAGCGTCTCGGGATCGGGCAGCGTTTGCGGATCGATGTCGGCAGCAAGCTCGGACAGCGCCGAGGCAGATTGGGCGACAGCTTCCGGCGGCGAAAGTCCCGCACGCACCCATGAGCGCGAGAGAGACATCGCGGCGGTGCCGGAAAGCACGCCGCGCTCGGCCAGCGCCTTCACCCGACGGGCCAGCGCCTCGAGGAACACGCCGCCGGCGGCCTGTCCGTTCTCCCGGGCCATGCGGGCCTTGTCGAGCACCGTCGCGAGCAGGTCTTCCGCCGCCTCCGCTTGCCCTTCGCCGAGGGTATCCTCGACCAGTGCGTCGATCAGCGCCTCTGCGTCATCGACGCGCTGCTGCAGGGTATGGGCCGCGTCATCAAGGGTCGTGTTCCATCGGGGCGTATCACGCGGCGCATTCAGTTCGTCGAGGACACTTGCGAGGGGATCGGGGAGCATCGGGCTGGTGTCTTCGGGATCAATGCGGCGGTCGAGAGCGTCAGACTGCGACGAGGAGGGCATGGGTGCAAGCGGGATCGGCCGGCGCTCCCGAGGCGGAGGCGGTCGCCCCCGAACAGAAAGAGGAATGCTTCGTAGGCATCCCGGCCGATCAGCCGGAAAACAGGTTGCCGAGCCATCCGATCAGTCGACGATTTCCGTTGCAAGATTGCTGTCGGTGAGTTCGTCCTCGACCATCACGTAGATCTCGTCCGGTGGAGTATTCAGCGAGAAGAGCATCAGGCTGGGCTCGACGCCCATGCTGATCAGGTATTCCATCGTCTGCCCATGACCGTGCTGGATGTCTTCCACGGCGAGGAACACGGGCAGGTATCCTGGCGTGTTGAAGTAATGCTGGTGCAGGCCGACCGCGCCTCCTAGGGATACGAGCCGGCGTTCGGTCCCGGCCGCGAGAACATAGGGACAGGACGAGAGGCAACTCATGCCCGCCAGCACGGAAGTGTCGAGCTCTCGTTCACGCAGCAGGCGCCCGATCTCGAGAGCTTCACTCACCACACCGCCCGGGCTGTTCAGCACGACAAGGCTCGGCGAGGCATCGAGGCCCTCGAAGTAGCGTTGCAGACGGTCGGCGTCGCCGGGCGCGATGGCGCCCTGCAGCAGGACGGCCGACTCGTCGTCGGCTGCTGAGCGCATGGAGAAGGACAGCCGCTCGGGCAACGCCTCGGGGAAATCGATCGACGGGTCAGCGGAGGGTGCCACGAAATCCGGCGTCGCGCGTCGCGGCTCATAGCGCCGCACCTGGTCGCCCGGGCTGATGGGGCCGGTCGGTGCCGGGGTGCCCGCCATCCAGGCGCGGAGCCAGCCGAAGTCCGTCTCGCTGGCCAGGAGGAGCACTGCGAGCAACACCTGGCCGGCAAGCGCCGTCCTGATGAAAAACCTGATCGAAGGCCGAGCCCGCGCCATCATCGTGGCTCGCCATCGCCGCCCGGGGCGTCCTCCTCGTGCCGCCCCGTCCCGCTGTCGAGGAGCCGACGTTTCAACGAGGAATCGGCATCCGCCATGGAGGCGTCCATGTCGCGCATCGCGTTGATCGCGGCGCGAAGGTCGGTAAGGGTCATGGTGTCCTCGATGCTCAGCCCTTCGCGGCCGCTGCGGATCGTCGCCTGCGTCACCGCAAGCACGAAGACGAGCACTGCCGGCAGCAGGTCGATGGCGATCGCCCCGGCCCATGACGGCACGAAGTTCCCCGCGTATCTGATCACGGCATCGGCGCTCGAGACCGGATTGTATGCCGTCTCCACCGGCGGCTCCATCTCCAGCACCTCGTTGGCGGCATTCAGCAATGACTGGCCGCGCTGATCGAGCGCGGTCATGACCGACGAGATCGTGGAGGACTGTGCTTCCCGAACCTCGGCGCTCCGCCCGTCAAGCTCGGGCAGGACCACCGATGCCGGCAGATCCTCGGCGGCGCGGGCCACAAGGGGTGCGACCGAGTACTGGTTGAGGTTGGCGATCGTCCCGGCGAGGCGCACGCTCTCTTCCGAGAAGGCGAGCGATCGCTGATCGACGCGCCCGGGCGCGACGGTGAGCGCACGCATCTCGCCAAGGATGTCGTTGCCGTTGGCGTAGGCTTGCTCGATCAGGGCTTCCTGGGACTCGATCTGCTCTTCGAGGCTTCGGAGTTCATCCGTTTTCTGGACAAGGACGCGGAACACCGCCCCTTGCCCCGGCGTGCCGGAGAGATCGCCCGCGCGTTCCTGTTCCGCGAGGGCCTCGAAGGATTCGCGCGCGCGGCGAACCTCGCGGCCAAGCGCCTGACCGCTCAGAGCGATCTCGTGGGCCTGTTCGAGGGCCGACTGATAGTCCAGAACGGTGCGTTCCAGATGGCGCTCGACGGCCGCCGCGCCGGCAAGGGCTGCGGCGTTGAGCCAGCTCGACATCGCGATGATCGCCGCCGAGCCAATGAACATCGCGATCGTCAGCCCGATATAACCGCCCGAGCTGCGCATCGAGGGCAAGAGCCGCAGGATATAGCTCCAGAAGACGAAAATCCCGATCGAGACGGCCAGGGAATAGGCGACAGCAGCGAAGAACTTGATGGCGCCAGTGTCCTCGAGGAGCGAGGAGACCCCGAGATAGGTGTATATGCCCGAGGCCGTCGCCAGCACACCGAGAGCGGCCGGCGTGAAGCTGTTGAGCCAGTGGAGATGGCCCTCGAGTTCCTTTGCCGTGCGAAGCCCCTTCGCCTCGGCCGCGGTCAACGTCTTGCCGTCGTCTCTCATGGTCTGATCGAATCTCCCGAAAGGGCCACGGGCGCCGCTCACCAATTGAACACCGCTGAGCGATACCAGCGCAAGCAAGGCGTGTACCGAACGGTCAGGCTGGCACACCTCTCGGCATCGAGCGCGCGACGCAGGTGACCGAGAACTCTCATTACGGGGCCACCCGTCCGGCACGGGCATGCGAGGTGTGACCGTTATAACGTGACGATACATCCGGACACGTTATTCATGGCCGCTGGAGCCGGCCGTGGCAATTGGGGGGTTGATGTAAACCGAAGTCGGATGACGACAGGTTGCAGGGGCCCTCGGGGTGCTAGCGCAGCTTTGCACGGGCCTGTTCGAACCGGTCGAGCACCGAGCGCAGATCGCCAGTGAGCCGGGCGCGAACCTGATCCGCGATCGGCCCGGGAACGGCATGGATCGCCTCGGCCACCGCACCGGTAATGCAGGCCAGCGTGTCGGTATCGCCACCGAGGCAGACTGCGGTGCGCACGGCCCCTTCCCAGTCGGCGGCATCGAAGGCGGCGGCCAATGCTGGCGGCACGGTGCCCGAGGCCGAGATGTCGAAACCGCCCCGCCGCAGCGCGGTCTGCGACCTCAGATCATAACCGAATTGGGTCGACAGCCGGTCGCGCAAGGCAGCCCGAGCCGCGCCTTGCCGCAATTGGAGGATCGCCAACGCCACCGCCTGTGCGGCCGCGATGGCATCCGGATGGTCATGGCTGACCGCAGCCTGCTTGGCGGCGAGTTCCAGCGCCTCGGCCTCGGTGGCTGCCCACCAACCGATGCTCGCGACCCGCATTGGCGCGCCGTTGCCCCAGCTGCCATAAGCCGGTGCGTCGTCGGAAAATGCCCAACGCAGGAACATCGCGCCATAGCCCGCGTCCGGATACCGCCGGACGAAGGCGCGCAGCGTCGGCGCAACGCCCTGCCCCGTCATCAGTGCCTCGGCTACCGCCAGCGTGCATACAGTGTCGTCAGTGAACCGGCAGTCCCGGTGGAACAGATCGAATCCGGCCGGCGGGGTGGAATGCCCCTCGAACCGCGATCCGATGATGTCTCCGGCGATGGCCCCCAGCATGACGTGTGCTCCACTCCCTTTCCATAAGCCACTCGGAAACGGGTGTACAAGAGACGGGCCCGACGAGGTAACGTGAGCTACTCCCCGTCCCTTGGACAGTTTCCGGGTTGATTTAAGCTACTCTCTGCCCCTGCTGGTCGGTTTCGATCTGGTTGAAATAGACCACGGCGGGCGGCTGTCCGCCATGGGCGGCGTGGGGCCGCTGGTGGTTATAGAAGGTGATCCATCGGCCAATGCCGGCCTTGGCCTGCGAGCCGGTCTCCCAGGCGTGTAGGTAGACGCACTCATACTTCAGGGACCTCCAGAGGCGCTCGATGAAGATGTTGTCGAGACACCGGCCTTGCCGTCCATCGAGATCCGGGTGCCGATCCGTTTCAGCCGGTCGGTCCAGGCGAAAGACGTGAACTGGGCGGTTTCAACCCGTCGTCGCAACATCGCGATCATGCGCCTTCATCATGAGCTCGTCCAGCGCCTCTGCCGGCGTCCTCCAGCCGAGCGTCTTTCTCGGTCTGGCATTCAGGGCGACTGCGACGGCATCGAGATCATCGGAGCTGTGCTTGCCGAGATCCGTGCCCTTCGGGAAGTATTGCCGGAGCAGGCCGTTGGTGTTCCCGTTGGTGCCGCGCTGCCAGGGGCTGTGCGGATCACAGAAGTAGACCGGCAGCCCCGTGAGGATCTTCAGGTCCGCATGCCGCGCCATCTCCGCACCCTGATCCCAGGCAAGCGACCTGCGAAGTGGGTTCGGGAGTTCGGAGATGCTGCTGGCAATGGCATCGCGAACCGCCTCGGCACCATGTCCGGCGAGCGCGGGTCCGTTCTTCTCACGCAGGTCCGTTCCATGCCCAGCCATGGGCGGCAGATGAAGAAGCAAGGTGAAGCGCGTGGTTCGCTCGACCAGCGTGGGGTGGTGACGTTCGATCATCCCGCGCCTCACTTGCCGGTCCAGGGCTTGAGCCTTCTGGACAAAAAATCGTTGGCGACGGCCAGTTCTCCGGTCTTGGCGTGCAACGACCGCACCGTCTCCTCGTCGACCTCGGCCTTCTTCTTCCCGCCGCGTTCGAAGATGTCAGACGCCCCCTCGAGCAGCGTCTTCTTCAATTGATGGATCATCGTCGTATGAACGCCGTATTCCGCGGCCAGCTCCGACACGGTGCGCTCGCCCTTCACGGCTTCCAGCCACACGCGAGCCTTGAAACCCGCGTCATGATTCCCGCGTTTCGACATCGTCTGGTCTCCTCGGTCTTGGAGACCAGCAGACGCCAGATCATAGCTTCCGTCACTGTCCGATTTTCGGGGGGTAGCTCAGAACCGATGTGAACCCAGCCTTCCGAACAGCATACCGGCCCGTGGCGTCATCGAAGGCCACGCTCAGAGGCCTGACACACGTCCGATCGAAGACCCCGCCGAAAGACCGAGGATTCTGCTTGCCAAACAGGGGGCATCCACACACGCCCCTCCGGCCCCACGGCAAAGACTTGGAAGCTGCCCTTCGCCAGGTCGATCGCCAGCATGTTGATCTTCGTCGTCATCAGTGCGCCCTCCGCTTGGTTCCAACGGAGCCATCATGGCATACGAGATGCCGCTGGGTGGGGGCATCCACCGCATCAGTTCAGCCGACAGGCGCAGGCAGGTTCCCTATGCTTCATTCAGAAGCTTCTTCAAGAGAGCAAAGGCCCGTGCCCGTCTGGAAGACTTTCGTTTTCATGACCTTAGGCACACCTTCGCCTCCTGATGGCTCCAGGAGGGAGGCGATTTATACGCTCTCAGAGAGAGCCTCGGGCACGCGTCCCTGCAAATGGTGGAGCGCTACGCTCACCTCAATTCCGACGCAACGCATCGCGCCATGCGGCGTCTGGAAGAAAAATGACTCATCACACTTTCAGCACAACGAGCCAAGATCGTCAGAACAGTCTCTGTAAGTCATTGATTTCTGGTACCGCCTCCCCGGCTCGAACGGGGGACCTCTTGATCCACAATCAAGCGCTCTAACCAACTGAGCTAAGGCGGCACTGCGTGCTGATCTATCGCCGCGCCGGCGCGAATGCAAGCCCTCCGCGCGCCCTCCGCGCACGGGCCGGCGGCGCTCACATTTTCGTCAGGCGGGCGTTATCTCCGTTGACGCATCGGCCGGTATGCACGTCACCATGGACCCGAAGCGATCCCTAGGCGAGGACAGGACCATGACCACACGACCCATCACGCGCGCCGGACTGCTGGCGGCGACGACGGTGCTTGCCGGCACGCTGTCGGCGCCGGCCGAAACCTTCAACTGGGCGGGCACCACCGACCCGCAGACGATGGACCCGCACGCGGTCAACGCCGCGCCGGTGACATCGTTTCTCAACAACATCTACGAGGGGCTGGTGCGCCGCGCCCCCGACATGTCCATCGAGCCATCGCTGGCCACCGACTGGGAGCCGCTCGAGGACGAGCCCGGCTGGCGCTTTTACCTGCGCGAGGGCGTGACCTATCACGACGGCAGCGCGTTTACCGCCGACGACGTGCTGTTTTCTTATGAGCGCGGCATTTCCGAGCAGTCCGACGTGAGCTCGTGGTTCGCGCCGGTGGAGGAGGTGCGCGTGGTCGACGACCACACGGTCGAGTTCGTCACCAACGAGCCCAATCCGCTTTTCCCCGACAGTATCGCCAACTGGCTGATCATGGATCGCGGCTGGGCCGAGGAGAACGGCGCCGAGCGGCCCGCCCGCGACGTGGAGACCTATTCCACCCGCAACGCCAACGGCACCGGGCCATTCGAGCTGGCCGCGCGCGACCCGGGCGTCGAAACCCGGCTGGTGCCCCATGAGGACTGGTGGGGCGAGGTCGAGCACAACATCACCGAGGCGATCTTCAACCCCATCGAGAACGACGCCACGCGCATCGCCGCGCTGCTGTCGGGCGAGGTCGACATGATCGCCCCCGTGCCCGTCCAGGATGTCGAGCGGCTGCGCGAGACCGATGGCGTGCGCACCTTCGAGGGGCTGGAGACCCGCGTGATCATGCTGGGCTTCGGCCATGACCACGAGGAGCTGCGCTATACCGACGACTCGGGCGAGGAGAACCCCTTCCGCGATGCGCGCGTGCGCCGCGCCGCCGCCCATGCCATCGACGTCGAGGCGATCATCGAGGTCCTGATGGCGGGGATGGCCGAGCCGGCGAGCCAGCTCATCCCCGAGGGCCTGTCGGGCTATTCCGAGGCGCATGACGCCCGCCCCGCGCATGACCCGCAAGCCGCGCGCGAACTGCTGGCCGATGCGGGGTATCCCGAGGGTTTCTCCTTCGGGCTGAAATGCCCCAATGACCGCTACCTCAACGACGAGGCGGTCTGCCAGGCCGTGACGGGGATGTTCGACCAGGTCGGGCTGGAGGCCGAACTCGACGCGATGCCGGTGCGCAACTACTGGGGCGAGCTGCGCGAGGGCAATTTCGACATGTATCTGCTGGGCTGGTCGCCGGGCACCTTCGACGCCGAGCACCCGATCCGCTTTCTGATGCACACGCCGGGCGACCGGCTGGGCACCTGGAATTTCGGCGGTTTCTCCAGCGAGCGGGTGGATGAACTGCTCCCGCGGATCCAGCGCGAGATCGACCCCGAGGCCCGTCAGGCCATGCTCGACGAAGTCGCCGGCATCCTGCAGGACGAGGTCGTCTACATCCCGCTCTACACCCAGCCGCTGGTCTGGGCGGCGCGCGAGAATATCGACCTCGTCCAGCGGCCCGACAACTTCTTCATGCTGCGCTGGGTCACGGTGGAGTGACGGCGCGCGCGGCGGCCGGGCCCGGCCGCCGCCCCCCTGCCCCGCCGGGAGCCGGCCCTCAGGCCCGGCGGGCGCCCATGCGGGCCACCCCCAGAACATCCAGCACCTTGGCCTCGATATCGGCGGCGTTGAGGCCGGCGGTGGCGTACATGTCCTCGGGGCTGGCCTGGTCGATGAAGATGTCGGGTAGCACCATGGAGCGGAACTTGAGCCCGGTGTCGAAGACGCCCTCCTCGGCCAGAAGCTGGGCGACATGGCTGCAGAAGCCACCCACGGCGCCTTCCTCGATCGTTATCAGCGCCTCGTGTTCGGCGGCCAGGCCCAGGATCAGGTCGCGGTCGAGCGGCTTGGCGAAACGGGCGTCGGCGATGGTCGGGCTGACGCCGCGCGCGCCCAGCGCCTCGGCGGCCTCGCGCACCTCTTTCAGCCGTGCGCCGAAATTCAGGATGGCCACGCGGCTGCCCTCGGCGATCATCCGACCCTTGCCGATCTGCAACACCTCGCCGTGCTCGGGCAGCTCGACGCCCACCCCCTCGCCGCGGGGATAGCGGAAGGCGATGGGCCCGTCGTCATGCGCCGCGGCGGTGGCGACCATGTGGACAAGCTCGGCCTCGTCGGCGGCGGCCATTACGGTAAAGCCCGGCAGGTTCGACAGATAGGCCACGTCGTAGCTGCCCGCATGGGTGGCCCCGTCGGCGCCCACCAGCCCGGCGCGGTCGATGGCGAAGCGCACCGGCAGGCGCTGGATGGCAACGTCATGGACGACCTGGTCGTAGCCGCGCTGCAGGAAGGTCGAATAGATCGCGGCAAAGGGCTTCATCCCGCCCGCGGCGAGCCCGGCGCAGAAGGTCACGCCGTGCTGCTCGGCGATGCCGACATCGAAGCAGCGGCGCGGGAACCGTTCGGCGAACAGGTCGAGCCCGGTGCCGTCGGGCATCGCCGCGGTGATGGCGACGATGCGGTCGTCCTTCTCGGCCTCCTGAATCAGGCTCTTGGCAAAGACGCGGGTGTAGCTGGGCGCGTTCGAGGGCGCCTTTTTCTGCTCGCCCGTGACCATGTCGAATTTGGGGGTGGCGTGGCCGCGGTCGGCGGCGGCCTCGGCCGGGCGGTAGCCCTTGCCCTTGCGGGTGATGGCGTGGATCAGCATCGGCCCCGTCGCGCGCGTCTTCACCGTGCGCAGCACCTGCAGAAGCTGGTCCATGTCGTGCCCGTCGATCGGGCCGACATAGGAAAATCCCAGCTCCTCGAACAAGGTGCCGCCCACCGTCATGTGCTTGAGCAGGTCGCGCGCGCGCCTCGCCCCCTCCTGGAAGGGCGGCGGCAGCAGGCTGACCGCGCCCTTGGCCGCGGCCTTGAACTCCTGGAACGGCGCGCCGGCGTAGAGGCGCGAGAGATAGGCCGACATCGCGCCCACAGGGGGCGCGATCGACATCTCGTTGTCGTTGAGGATCACGATCAGGCGCCTGCCCATATGGCCCGCGTTGTTCATCGCCTCGTAGGCCATGCCGGCGCTCAGCGCGCCGTCGCCGATCACCGCGATGGCGTCGCCCAGCGCCGGGTCGGGCGCCCCGCCAAGGTCGCGCGCCACCGCGAAGCCCAGCGCCGCCGAGATCGAGGTGGAGGAATGCGCGGCCCCGAACGGGTCATAGGGGCTCTCGGAGCGCTTGGTGAACCCCGACAACCCGCCCTTCTGGCGCAGGGTGCGGATGCGCTCGCGCCGGCCGGTGAGGATCTTGTGGGGATAGCTCTGGTGGCTGACATCCCAGATCAGCCGGTCGCGGGGCGTGTCGAACACCGCGTGCAGCGCGACGGTCAGCTCCACCACGCCCAGCCCCGCGCCCAGATGCCCGCCGGTTTCCGAGACCGCCGAGATCGTCTCGGCGCGCAACTCGTCGGCAAGCTGGTGCAGCTGCCGGTCGCTCAGCGGCTTGAGGTCCGCCGGCGCTGAGACGCGGTCCAGAAGCGGGGTCTCGGGTCTGTGGGTCATATCTGGCTGCCTCCGGGGCGGCGAACGTGGTGCGGGCCGCGCTCAGGTCTGCCGGGCAATAGCGAAGCGCGCCGCCTGCCGCAAGCTGTCGGCGGCCACGCCGTAGGGGGCGAGCGCCGCCTCGGCCTCGTCGGCCAGCGCGCGTGCGCGGGCGCGGGCGCCTTCGAGCCCCAGCAGGCCCACGAAGGTCGCCTTGCCCGCCTCAACATCCTTGCCGACACGCTTGCCCGCCAGAGTCGCGTTTCCCTCCACGTCCAAGATGTCATCGGCGATCTGAAAGGCAAGGCCCAGCGCCCGCGCATAGGCGTCCAGGGGCGCGGGGTCGGCGCCGGCCATTACCGGGCCGGCCGTGGCCGCCCAGCCGATCAGCGCGCCGGTCTTGCCCGCCTGAAGCGCCGTGATGTCGTCGAGGTCAAGCGGCGCGGGCGCCGTGGCCGCGGCGATGTCGCGGGCCTGGCCCAGCACCATCCCCCCCGCCCCGGCGGCGCGGGCAAGCCCGGCCACCAGCCGCAGCTGGCAGGCCGGGTCGAGCCCCGCGCGCGGGTCCGCGACAAGCTCGAACGCGAGGCTTTGAAGCGCGTCGCCGGCGAGGATCGCGGTCGCCTCGTCCCATTGCACATGCACGGTGGGCCGGCCGCGGCGCAGGTCGTCGTCATCCATCGCGGGCAGGTCGTCGTGAACCAGCGAATAGGCGTGCAGCGCCTCGGCCCCGGCGGCGGCATGCACCGCACGCCCGGCTTCGATGCCGTGCAGCGCGGCCCCCTCCAGCACGAGAAACCCGCGCAGCCGCTTGCCGCCCAGCGCCGCATGACGCATGGCCTCGGCCACGGTCGAGGGCTCCTGCGCGGCGATGGCCTCAAGCAGCCGCGCCTCGACCCGGGCGGCGGCCTGCGCCAGCGCTTCGGAAAACATCAGCCCGCGTCGAGGGGCGCGGTGCCCGTGGCGGTGCCGTCCTCGGCGGCGCGAATCTGCTCGACGCGTTCCTCGGCCGTCTTGAGGCGGGCATCGCAGTGCTTCTTGAGTTCGGCGCCGCGCTCGTAGAGGTTGATGGATTCCTCCAGCGCGACATCGCCGCTTTCGAGGCGGGCGACGACCTGCTCGAGCGCGGCCATCGCCTCTTCGAAACTCATCTCGCTTACCGGCTTGTCGTTCATCCGCCCCGCTCCATAAGACCCTCGACATGCGCCGCGGCGCTTTCGCCCAGCGCGGCGCGATCATAACCCCCCTCCAGGGCGGAGACCACCCGCCCCCCGGCATGCGCGTCGGCCAGATCGCACAGCCGGTGCGTTATCCAGGCGAAATCCTCCGTCTCGAGCTCGAGCTGGGCGAGCGGATCGGCGCGGTGGGCGTCGAACCCCGCCGAGATCAGCACCAGCTCCGGCGCAAAGGCATCGAGCATCGGCAGCGCCTCGCGTTCCCACACGGCACGAAAGGCCGCGCTGCCCGCGCCCGGCGCCAGCGGCAGGTTGAGCACGTTGTCATGGGCGCCGCGCTCATCGGGCGCGCCAGTGCCCGGCCAGAGCGGCATCTGGTGCGACGAGACGAAGCGCGCGCGCGGCTCGTCCCACAGCAGATCCTGCGTGCCGTTGCCGTGATGGACGTCGAAATCCACCACCGCCACGCGGCGCAGCCCGTGATGGTCGAGCGCGCGCCGCGCCGCAATCGCCACATTGCCCAGCAGGCAAAAGCCCATGGGCCGCATGGCCTCGGCGTGATGGCCCGGCGGCCGGATGGCGGCAAAGGCGTTGGCCGCCGCGCCGGCCAGCACCATGTCCACCGCCCGCGTCACCGCCCCCACGGCCCGCAGCGCGGCGTCGAACGAGCGCGCCGAGACATGCGTGTCGGGGTCGAGCGCGCGCGTGCCCGTCTCGGGCAGTGCGGCACGCAGCCGGTCGATATGGGCCTGCGGGTGGCAGCGCAGCGGCTCGGCGTCGTCGGCCACTGGCGCCGTCTCGCGCTGCAGCGCGGCGAAGGGCGCGCCCGCCAGCGCGGCCTCGACGGCATCCAGCCGCTCGGGTGCCTCGGGATGGCCGGGCGGCGTCTGATGGGCGCGGCAGTCGGGATGTGTCAGAAGGGCGGTGGTCATGGCCGCCACGCTACACCAGCCGGCGGCGCGGTGAAATCCCGGCGCGGCCGGTGTTGGCGAATCGGCCCGTGCTGGTAGTGTCGGCGCGACAGGACCGGGCGAGCTGGACGGAGGACGAGCATGACGGGACGGCGCATTCTGACGATGATCCTGATCGCCGCGATGGCGACCGGGGCGAGCACGCGCGCGCGCGCCGACGCGGGCGATTTCGCCGCCGGGCTGATCGGCGGGGCGATCGTGGGCGCGCTGGTCAACGAGGCCGCGCGCGGCAACACCGCCGGCCGCCCCCCGCAGGGCAATGCCGGGCCGCGCCGGCTGGTGCCCAGCGACGCGGTACACGCCACGCAGACGGCGCTCAACCGCTTCGGCTTCAACGCCGGCACGCCCGACGGCCTGCCCGGCCCCAGCACCCGCGCGGCCTTCCAGCGCTATCAGAGGCATGTCGGCTATGAGCCCACGCGCACCATGCCCGCGCTGCAGCGCCAGTTTCTGATCTCGGTCGATGCGCTCGCCGGGCAGGGCGGCGCGGAGGTGACGCGCCGGCTCGACCGGCTGGGGGGTGATCGCGCTTCGCTCCTGCTGTCCTACATGGCCGATCCGGTGGACGCGGTTCTGCCCACCCCCGAGATGGTCAACACCTCGGCGATGCAGCGCGCGCTCAACCGCATGGGCTACGAGGCCGGGCCGGTGGACGGGGCGATGGGCCCCAGCACGCGCGGGGCGATCGCACGCTGGCGCGCCGACGCCGGCAGCCCGGCCCACGGCGCGCCGGGCCCGCAGGAGCGGGTCGACATCATCGCCGACTACCGGCGGACGCTGGCGCGCGCGCAGGGGGTCGTGGCCCGACCGCCGGCGCAGCCGCAGGCGAGCGGCCAGAAACCCCCGCAGCCCGGCTCCGCCGCGCAGGGCGACGGGAGCGCCTCGGCCGGCGGCGCAGAGACGGGGGGCGCCGCCACCACGCGGCTTGAATGGCGCAGCCCCGAGTCGGGGCGGATGCGCGAGCGGCTCGAGCGCTTCTACAACAGCGACTATATCGACATACACGGACGCAGCATCGACTGGGGCGAGCCGCCGCTGCGCATCGCCACGGCCGATCTCGACGGCGACCGCGGCAATCCGGCGATCTTCGTGCTGTGGCGCGACAGCGCCTATTGCGGCGCGCGGCTGTGCCAGATGCATATCTGGAACTGGCAGGGCGGACCCGACGGCGGCGACTACGCCCGTATCGGCGATTTTCTCCATGAGGGCGAGATCAGCCTCGCCGCCGGGCGCAGCGAGGGGATGCGCGACATCCGGCTGGGCGAGACGCTGATGCGCTGGAACGGCGCGTCCTACAGCCGCGCCGCGCCGGGCCGGAGCTCCGCGGACGGCGTCGGGGCAGGCAGCGACGCGGGCGCGGACCCCGCCAAGTAGCAGCCACGCCGCGGGCGGGCCGGCGCCGCGATGGCGCG
>PUHN01000007.1 GCA_002967695.1 Rhodobacteraceae bacterium WD3A24
CCGGCTCACCGAGGTCGAGATGGCGCCCGATGCCGAGCTGCTCATGGCCGAGATGCTGGTGCTGGGCCGCGCCGCGATGGGCGAGCGCGACATCGCCGCCGACATCGCCGACACGCGCCGCATCCGCCGGGGCGGGCGGCTGATCTTCCATGACAGCCAGCGCCTGCGCCTGCCCCTGCCCGGCGGGACGGGCGGCGCGATGCTGGGCGATGCGGTCGCGCTGGCCACGGCGGTCTGTGCCGCCCCCGATGCGGGCGACCGGCTCGGCCCCGCCCGCGCCGCGCTCGACGCGCCCGGAGTCGAGGCCGCCGCTTCGGCCTGGGAGGGCAAACTCGTCGCGCGGCTGATGTCGCCCAGCCCCCATGTTCTGCGCCGCGTGCTGGTGCGGTGCCTGACCGCCATCGGCGGCGGCCCCCTGCCGCGCGTCTGGGCCGTCGAGGAGTGCCACCCATGAATCTTTCCCCGCGCGAGAAGGACAAGCTGCTGATCAGCCTCGCCGCGATGGTCGCCCGCGCGCGGCTGGCGCGCGGCGTCAAGCTCAACCACCCCGAAGCCATCGCGCTGATCACCGATTTCGTCGTTGAGGGCGCGCGCGACGGCCGCAGCGTGGCCGATCTGATGGAGGCTGCCGGCAGCGTGCTCGCGCGTGAGCACTGCATGGACGGCATTCCCGAGATGGTCACCGAGGTGCAGGTCGAGGCGACATTTCCCGACGGCACCAAGCTGGTGACCGTCCACGACCCGATCCGCTGAGCAACAACGGAGCCCCGCCATGAAGCGCATCGCCGCCGTCCTCGCCCTCATCCCCGCCGCCGCGCCGGCGCATGACGGCCTTCACCACCATCCCCACGGGGCCGAGGCGCTGTGGCTCGTGCTGACCGCGGCGCTCGCCGTCGCGGCGCTCGGGCTGTGGTATTTCCGGGGGCGCAAATGATCCCCGGAGAGGTCATCCCCGCCGCGAGCGAGATCACGCTCAATGCCGGGCGCGAAGCGTTCATGATCGAAGTCGCCAATACCGGCGACCGGCCGGTGCAGGTGGGCAGCCATTATCACTTCGCCGAGACCAATCGCGCGCTGTCCTTCGACCGGGCGGCGGCGCGGGGCTGCCGGCTCGACATCGCCGCGGGCACCGCGGTGCGGTTCGAGCCCGGCCAGACGCGCGAGGTGCGGCTGATCCCCTATGGCGGGGCGCGGCGCGTCGTCGGCTTTCGCGGCCAGGTGATGGGAGAGCTCTGATGCCCACACGAATTTCCCGCGCCGCCTATGCCGACATGTATGGCCCCACCACGGGTGACCGGGTGCGGCTGGCCGATACAGACCTGGTCATCGAGGTCGAACGCGACCTGACCACATACGGCGAGGAGGTCAAGTTCGGCGGCGGAAAGGTCATCCGCGACGGCATGGGCCAGAGCCAGATCACCCGCGCCGGCGGCGCGGTGGACACCGTCATCACCAATGCGCTGATCGTGGACTGGAGCGGCATCTACAAGGCCGATATTGGCCTCAGGGACGGCGCCATCGCCGCCATCGGCAAGGCCGGCAACCCCGACACCCAGCCCGGCGTGGACATCGTCATCGGCCCCGGCACCGAGGCCATCGCCGCCGAGGGGCGTATCCTGACGGCGGGCGGCTTCGACGCCCATATCCACTTCATCTGTCCCCAGCAATGCGACGACGCGCTGCATTCGGGGCTCACGACGATGCTCGGCGGCGGCACCGGCCCGGCGCACGGCACGCTGGCGACGACCTGCACGCCGGGGCCGTGGCATATCGGCCGGATGCTGCAGGCCGCCGACGGGATTCCGATGAACCTCGCCTTCGCGGGCAAGGGCAACGCCGCGACCCCGGCGGCGCTGGAGGAACAGATCACCGCCGGGGCCTGCGCTCTGAAGATGCACGAGGACTGGGGCACCACGCCCGCGGTGATCGACAACTGCCTGAGCGTGGCGGACGCCTTCGACGTCCAGGCGATGATCCACTCCGACACGCTCAACGAATCCGGCTTCGTCGAGGACACCATCGCGGCGATGAAGGGCCGCACGATCCACGCCTATCACACCGAGGGCGCGGGCGGCGGCCACGCCCCCGACATCATACGGCTGTGCGGCGAGGCCAATGTCATCCCGTCCTCGACCAACCCGACACGGCCCTACACCGTCAACACGATCGACGAGCATCTCGACATGCTGATGGTCTGCCACCACCTCGACCGCGCCATCCCCGAGGACGTGGCCTTCGCCGACAGCCGCATCCGGCGCGAGACCATCGCCGCCGAGGACATCCTGCACGATATGGGCGCGTTTTCCGTCATCGCCTCCGACAGCCAGGCGATGGGGCGCGTGGGCGAGGTGATCATCCGCACCTGGCAGACCGCCCACAAGATGAAGGTCCAGCGCAGCCGCCTGCCTGAAGAGACGGGCGAGAACGACAATTTCCGCGTGCGCCGCTACATCGCGAAATACACCATCAACCCGGCGATCGCCCACGGGATCGGCGGGCATATCGGCTCGGTCGAGGTTGGCAAACGCGCCGATCTCGCCCTGTGGAAGCCCGCCTTTTTCGGGGTCAAGCCCGAGATGGTGCTTCTGGGCGGCACGATCGCCGTGGCGCAGATGGGCGATCCCAACGCCTCGATTCCCGTCCAGCCGATCCATTCGCGGCCGATGTTCGGCGCCTTCGGGCGCAGCCTCGAGCAGGGGTCGGTCAGCTTCGTCTCGGCGGCGGCGCAGCAGGACGGCATCGCCGGCCGTCTGGGGCTTGCCAAGCGGACGCTGCCCGTGGCCAACACCCGCGCGGGCATCGGCAAGGCGGCGATGAAGCTCAATGACGCGACACCAATGATGGAGGTCGACCCCGAAACCTATGAAGTGCGCGCCGACGGGGCGCTTCTGAGCTGTGCGCCGGCCGAGGAACTGCCTATGGCGCAGCGCTATTTCCTCTTCTGATCAACGCTGCAATGCAGCTATTCCGAGAACGCAATACTATGACCTCACAGAATGGCTATGTTCCTCACCAGCAGACACCAAAGTCCGAGAGGAATGTTTTCAATGGCTTTCACCGCAACCGAGACACCCGCCACCCCGCTGCGCGACAGCGCCGCCGCCCTGCTGGGCCTGCTGCGACGCGGCGTGAGCGCCTATGCCGAGGCCTGCGCGCTGCGCAATGCCGTCGAGGAGCTCTGGGGGCTGTCCGACGCCGAGCTCAGGCGCCGGGGCCTGACCCGCAGCGAGATCGCGCGCCACGCCTTCAACAGCGTCGACGCCCGCGGCTGAAGCCCTGGGGGTGCGCCGCATGAGCGCGCCGCACACCCACACACTGCGGCGCGCCGGAGACTGGCGCGGCCCGCACGAGACCATCGCGCTGGACTACGAGGCACGTTTCCTGCGCCGCAGGCGGCTGATCAGCGATCAGGGCAGCGCGTTCCACGTCGATCTGGCCGAGACCGTCAGCCTTGACGAGAGCGATGCGTTTGTCCTGCCCGACGGCCGCCATGTCAGGGTGATCGCCGCGCCCGAGCCGCTGCTTGCGGTGACGGGGCCGGCGCTGGCCCGGCTGGCGTGGCATATCGGCAACCGCCACACCCCCTGCCGGATCGAGCCCGACCGCCTGCTGATCCGCCGCGACCCGGTTCTGGCGGACATGCTGCGCGGGCTGGGCGCGCAGGTCGCGGAGGTGACCGAGCCCTTCCGCCCCGAGGGCGGGGCCTATGGAATTGGCCGCACCATGGGCCACGAACACGGCCACGGGCACTGAGCGCGATGCGGCCCGAGGCGCCCCCGGCACCCTCTTCCCCCGAAAAGCTTCAGGCGGGGCTGCTCGACCTTGTCCAGTGGCTGTCGCCGGCCTTTCCGCTGGGCGCGTTCGCCTATTCGCACGGGCTGGAATGGGCGATCGACGCGGGCGAGGTGCGCGACGGCGAGACCCTGCGGCTGTGGCTGGAGGCGGCGCTGACCAGTGGCGCGGGGCGCAATGACGCCATCCTCGCATTCCACGCGCTGCGCGGCCATCCCCCGCCCGCCGAGCTTGCCGAGATCGCCGAGGCCATGGCCCCCGCACGCGAGCGGCTGGAGGAGATGCGCGCCCAGGGCGCGGCCTTCTGCCGGACGGTCGCCGCGCTGACGGGGCGCGACCTGGCGCCCGCGCCGCTGCCGGTGTCCCTCGGCGTTGCCGCGCGGGCGCTGGGGCTGGACGAGGCGACCATCGTCACGCAGATGCTGCAGGCCTTCTGCTCCAATCTCGTCGCGGCCGGCGTGCGGTTCGTGCCCCTTGGCCAGACCGAG
Organism: Rhodobacteraceae bacterium WD3A24; assembly: GCA_002967695.1. GTDB lineage: Bacteria > Pseudomonadota > Alphaproteobacteria > Rhodobacterales > Rhodobacteraceae > Alkalilacustris. Next base: position 4,281 of record PUHN01000007.1, read on the forward strand.
GGGCAGCGCGTGCTGCGCGCGCTGCACCCTACCATTCTGCGCGTCTGCGCGCAGGCGCGCACCGCGCCGCTTTCGGCGCTGGGCGGGGCCTTCCTGCGCGGCGACATGGCCGCGATGCATCACGAGACCCAGACCACGAGGATATTTCGCACATGACCTCTCCCAACGGCCCTCTGCGCATCGGGATCGGCGGCCCCGTGGGCGCAGGCAAGACCACGCTGACCGAACGGCTCTGCCGCGCGCTGGGCGGGCGTTATTCGCTCGCCGTCATCACCAACGACATCTACACCCGCGAGGATGCCGAGGCGCTCATGCGCGCGCAGGTCCTGCCGGCCGAACGCATCCGCGGCGTCGAGACGGGCGGCTGCCCGCACACCGCAATCCGCGAGGACGCCTCGATCAACCTCGCCGCGCTGGCCGATCTGACGGCGGCCTTTCCCGATCTCGACATCGTGTTCATCGAGTCGGGCGGCGACAATCTGGCGGCAACCTTTTCGCCCGAACTGGCCGATCTGACGATCTATCTGATCGATACGGCCGCCGGGCAGGACATCCCCCGCAAGAAGGGGCCGGGCGTGGCGCGTTCGGACATTCTCGTCATCAACAAGACCGACCTCGCCCCGCATGTGGCGGTCTGCGAGGCCCTGCTGGAATCCGACGCGCGCGCCGCCCGGCAGGGGCGGCCCTTCGTGATGGCCGCGCTCGCTCGCGACAGGGGGGTGGCGGAAATCGCCGCGCTGATCGAGGAGCTCGGCGGGCTCGCCCCCCGCGCGGCGCCGGCCGCGCAGTAGGGCAGGGACGCGAAAGGCCGCGCCGGGGGTTCGGCGCGGCCATCGGTTTCGCTGCGCCGGGCCGCGGGGTCAGGCCGTCGCGGCCTTGGCCTGGGCGACGATCTGGCCGAACGCCTCGGGCTCGTGGACGGCGAGATCGGCGAGAACCTTGCGATCCACCTCGATTCCCGCCTGGCTGAGGCCGTTGATGAAGCGCGAATAGGTCATGCCGGGCTCGAGCTCGCGCACGGCGGCATTGATGCGCTGAATCCACAGTGCGCGGAAGTTGCGCTTGCGGTTCTTGCGGTCGCGGGTGGCGTACTGGTTGGCCTTGTCCACCGCCTGCGTGGCCGTGCGGAAATTCCGCGAGCGGGCGCCGTAATAGCCCTTGGCGGCCTTGATCGTCTTGCGGTGACGGGCGTGGGTGACCTTGCCGGATTTGACGCGTGCCATTGTCCTGTCTCCTCAGCGATCGTAGGGCATGTATTTTTTGACGATCTTGGCGTCCTGATCCGAAAGGACCGACATGCCGCGCGCCTCGCGAATGAACTTGGGCGTGCGCTTGATCATGCCGTGGCGCTTGCCGGCCTGTCCGCATTTGACCTTGCCGGTCGCGGTCATCTTGAAGCGCTTCTTGGCGCCTGACTTGGTCTTCATCTTGGGCATTTCCGTCTCCTCTTGCGGGCGGTGAAACGCGCGACTCGGCATGCCACATCGGCCGGCCGCGCGGGGACCAAGGGCGCCGTATAAGGCCGCGGCGCGCGGGCTTCAAGGGGGTGAGCCCGCCCCGGCCGGGTTGAGCACGCGCGCGATGACCCGGATGAGCGCCTCGGGCACGTCGCGCAGGCTATAGGGCTCGGGCGCGATCAGCTGTGCCCAGACGACCAACCCGCCCGCCGCAAGTGCAAGACCCAGCCCCACCGTTGGAAAGCGCCGGTCGGCATAGGCGGACGCGAATGAAGGAACCGCGAGAACCGCGAACAGCGCCCCCAGAACCAGCACGAGATCGCTGCCCATCACCGCCCCCGCTCGCCGCGCCCGCCGGTGGCGGGGTCGGCGGCCCTCATTCCGGGTCGGCGCGGAAAATCAACCGCTCGTCGCATGGCGCCACGCGCAGGATGTTGGTGGTGCCCGGCACGTTGAAGGGCACGCCGGCGGTGACCACGATCTGGTCCTCCTCGGTCGCGAAGCCGTCCTTGCGGGCGGCACGCGCCGCCTCGACCACCGCCATCTTGAACCGCTCCACCGGGCCCGAGGTGACGACGCAATGCGTCCCCCAGGTCAGACACAGCCGCCGCGCGGTGGCCACGGTCGAGGTCAGCGCGATGATCGGCACCTGCGGGCGCTCGCGCGCCACGAGGCTCGCCGTGGTGCCCGATTCGGTGAAACAGCAGATCGCGGCGATGTCGGTCGTCTCGGCGATCTCGCGCGCGGCGGCGACGATGCTGTCGGCCACCGTGGAGTGGGTGATGTGGCGCGAGGCGATGATGACTTCGCGATAGATCGGATCGCTCTCGACCTCGACGGCGACGTTGTTCATCGTCGAGACCGCCTCGACCGGATACGCCCCGGCGGCGCTCTCGGCCGAAAGCATCACCGCGTCGGCACCCTCATAGATGGCCGTGGCCACGTCGGAGACCTCGGCGCGGGTGGGCACCGGGCTTTCGATCATGGATTCGAGCATCTGCGTGGCCACGATCACCGGCTTGGCCGCGGCGCGGGCGCGGCGCACCAGGCTCTTCTGGATAGGCGGCACGTTCTGGACGGGAAGCTCGACGCCCAGATCACCGCGCGCGACCATGATCCCGTCGGAGGCGGCGAGGATCTCGTCATAACATCTGACTGCGGCGGGCTTCTCGATCTTCGACATGATTGCAGCGCGCCCGGCGGCGAGCTTGCGCGCCTCTTCCACATCCTCGGGGCGCTGCACGAAGGACAGCGCCAGCCAGTCCACGCCCAGCCCGCAGGCCAGGTCGAGATCCTCGCGGTCCTTCTCCGACAGCGCCGCGACCGGCAGCACCACGTCGGGGACGTTGACGCCCTTGCGGTCCGAGATGGTGCCGCCGACCATCACGGTGCAGTCGGCCGACTCCGCATCACAGGCCTCGACCTTCAGCCTGATCTTGCCGTCATTGACCAGAAGCCGCGCGCCCGGCTCCAGCGCGGCGAATATCTCGGGGTGCGGCAGGCTGACGCGCCTGTGATCCCCTGGCGCCGGGTCGAGATCGAGGCGGAACGCCTGCCCCTCCTCCAGATCCAGCGCGCCATTGGCAAAGGTGCCCACCCGCAGCTTGGGCCCCTGCAGGTCGGCGAGGATCGCGATCGGCCGGTCCAGATCGGCCTCCACCTGCCGGATGATCCCGTGGCGGCGGGTGATGTCGTCATGGGTGCCATGGCTCATGTTGAGCCGGAACACATCGGCGCCGGCCTCCGAGAGCGCGCGGATGGTGGCGTAGTCGTCGGATGCCGGGCCCAGCGTGGCCACGATCTTTACATTGCGCAGGCGTCTCATCGGGCCTCGCTCCTGTCGTCCGTTTCCTCGGGCCCGTGTATGGCGCAATCGAAAGGACGGGGCAACGCGCGATGTTAGCGAAAACATGACTGCGCCCACCCCGCCACGGTGCTTGACCGGGTCGTCTTGAGCGCGCACCTGTCATTCACACGCAGGATTGCACGGAGCCGCCCGATGACGACGCAGATCGACGACCAGACCCGGATCGAACTCGAAGCCGCCGCCTTCCGCCGGCTGCGCGAGCACCTGATGGAGCAGCGCCCCGACGTGCAGAACATCGACCTGATGACGCTGGCCGGCTTCTGTCGCAACTGCCTGAGCCGCTGGTATCAGGAGGCCGCCGATGCCCGCGGCATCGAACTCGACAAGGCCGAGGCGCGCGAAATCTTCTACGGCATGCCCTATGACAGCTGGCGCGCGCGCCACCAGACCGACGCCGGCGAGGACAAGCAGGCCGCCTTCCGGCAGGCCTTCGCCGAGAATGTCGGCGGCGAGGGCTGAGCCCCGCCCGCTTCACCTTCGCGGAAATATCCCCGCCGGAGGCTTTGAGCGCCGCGCGGCGGCCCCCGCCCGCAAGGGCGGTATGCGCTCACACCGCCGCGCGGCGCATCTCGGCCAGATAGATCGCGCGCAGCCGCCCGGCCACCGGGCCGGGCCGACCGTCGCCCAGCGGGGTGTCGTCAATGCGCACAACCGGCATGACGAAGGCCGAGGCCGAGGTGATGAAGGCCTCGTCGGCCGCTTTCGCCTCGTCCAGCGTGAAGGGGCGCTCCTCGATCTCGACCGCGTTGTCGGCGGCAAAGCGCAGGACGGCCGCGCGGGTGATGCCGTGGAGAATGTCGTTGCCCAGATGCCGGGTGACGATCCGCCCGTCCTTGACGATATGGGCGTTGTTCGATGTGCCCTCGGTCACGTACCCGTCCTCGACCATCCATGCGTCGTCGGCGCCGGCCTGCCTGGCCATCATCTTGCCCATCGACGGGTAGAGAAGCTGCACGGTCTTGATGTCGCGCCGGCCCCAGCGGATATCGGGGATCGAGATCACGCTGATCCCGGTGGCCGCCGCCGGGTTGTCGGACAGCGCCTTGGCCTGGGTAAACAGCACGACGGTCGGCCGCGCGCCCTCGGGATAGACGAAATCGCGGTCGGCTGCGCCGCGGGTGACCTGCAGATAGACCATCCCCTCGTCGAGCCCGTTGCGCCGCACCAGCTCGCGGTGGATCTCCAGCAACTCGTCGCGGCCGAGCGGATTGGCCATCTCGAGCGCGTCGAGCGAGCGCTGCAGGCGCCGGGCATGGCCGTCGAAGTCGATCAGCCTGCCGTCCAGAACCGATGTGACCTCGTACACGCCGTCGGCCATCAGAAAGCCGCGATCGAAAACCGAGACACACGCCTCCTCCTCGGGGAGGTAAGCGCCATTGACGTAAACAATCCGGCTCATCGCGTGCTCCTTTCCTGCTGCGGGCGGCCAAGTCGATCATCTCGCACCGTCACATAGACGACCTGGCCGCCGGGCGCACCCGTCTCTTTCGCCCCCGCGCAAGGACGGATCGGGAAGTCTGGAAGGCTGCAGCCAAGGGGATGAGATGGTGCCGCTGAAGGGACTCGAACCCCTGACCCACGCATTACGAATGCGTTGCTCTACCACCTGAGCTACAGCGGCGACGTGGCCGGGTGATTAGCATCGCCCGTTGGGGCTGTATAGACCTAATTTCGTGTCTTCTGCGCCTCCTCGGCGGGCCGGGATTCCGGCTCGGGGCTCTCCTCGGGGCTGTCGGTTTCGGCCTCTTCGGCCGGCTCCGCCGGGGCGTCCGCGACCGGCTCGACCCCGGCCGATCGGGGTGCCTGCGGGGCGTTGACCAGCAGCGGCAGCATCTCGGTGCCCGTGGGGGAGAGGCCGTCTCCCGCGGACGGCTCGCGCCAGCTCAACGTGTCGATTCCGCCGCAATTGGAGCAGACCGCCGCCCACTGGCCATGCACGGTGCGGCAGTTGTCGCAGACCCATTGCGGCCCGCGTGGCGCGGACAGGGCGCGGGTCAGCCAGCCACGCACGACCGCATCCTCCGAGCCCTCGCCGCGCTCGATCGCGGCCATGATGGTCAGCGCGCGGGCGGTGGGGTGGCGCTCGACCAGATCGCCCAGCGCCCGCCGGGCGGCGGGAAAATCCTCGGCGGCGATCAGCAGCTCGGCGCGCAGGAGCCGCGATTCCTCGTGCTCGGGGCTCTGCTTGACCAGCGCCTCGAAGCGCGCGAGCCGGGCATTGGCGTCCTCGTCGGGCGCGATCTCGGCAAAGGCGGCGGCGAGATCGGGATGCGGCTGTGCCGCCCAGGCTTTCTTGAGCACCCGCGCCGCGTTGCGCTTGCGCCCCTCGCGGATATAGCCGCGCGCGACCAGCGCGGCGGCGGGCACCAGATCGGGCGACAGCCGGTTGGCCTCGATCGCGGCCTCGTGCGCATGGACCGGGCGGCCATCCTCGAAGATCTTTCGCGCCTGCTGCAGCGCCAGGACCGCGTCGCGGCGCTTGTAGACGTCGCGCGGCAGCGCGCCGGCGCGTTTTCTGGCCTGCAAGGTCGCCCTGGCGCCCTGCCAGTCGCCCGTGTCGGCCTGAAGGCGCAGCAGGGTTTCCTGCGTCTCGCCATGGCCGGGGCGCAGGGCAAAGGCCTTTTCGGCCAGCTTCAGCGCCGTTTCGGTGTCGCCTGCATCGAGCTTCTGGCGCATCAGCCCGCGCACGCCCACGAAGCGCGTGCGCTCCTCGGGCAGCAGGCGCTTGTAATACTCCTCGGCGCGGGGCCGGTCGCCCTCCAGCTCGGCGGCCTGCGCGGTGATCAGGTTGGTCAGGTCGGGCCTGCCCAGCAGCTTGTCCGCCTTGGCGGCCTTCGTCGCGGCGCGGGCGCCCTCGCCCCCGGCCAGCGCAATCATCGCCTCGGCCAGGGCCTCGAAGCCGCGCCGCTCGCGGTTGCGGCTGAAGAAGCGCGAGATGGCGGTCTCGTCGCCGTTGACGAAACGCAGCACCGCCACGGCGAAGCCGGCGATCTTGAGCACCAGCCACAGCGCCAGAAGCAACACCAGAACCAGAACCACGGCCTGGAACGGCCCGAGCAACAGCTCGATATCGCCCACCGTGACGCGGATCGCGCCGCCGGTGTCGAGCAGCTGCGCCGCGGCCAGCGTCAGCCCCGCGACAGCCGCGACGAAGAGCAGTATTTTCAGCAGGGACCAGATCATCGCGGCGTCCTTATTGGGAATTCAGTCGGGCGTCGAGCTCGGCGATCGCGGCGCGGGCGTCGAGGCGCGCGCGCGCCGCCGAAATCCACTCCGACATCGCATCGCGGCCGGCCTGAGGGAGTGCGTCGAGCTCGTCCATCGCCGCGCCCAGATCGCCGGCATCGACCGCCGCCTGAGCCCGGGAGAGAACCGCGTCGGGGTCGTCGCCCTCGCGGGGGCTGAGCGACCGCGCGCCGAGCTGGCTGCGCAGGAACCCGGCGATGCGGTCGGTGACCGGCGCGTCCGGGGCGGTGGCGTTGAGTGCGGCGGCGAGACCGCCGCGCGCCGCTGCGGGGAAGGACTCCTGCAACGCGGTCAGCCCCGGCAATCCCTCGGCATGGGCGCGCAAAGTCTCCGGCACTTCCAGATCGGCCGCGGCGAGATCGTCGAGCGCCGGGCCGAAGGGCTGGCCCGTCTCGAGGGCGGCTTCCAGCCGGGCGATGGCGGTCTGCGCGGCGGCCCGGCGGGCCTCGGCGGCGGCTTCCTCGGCGCGGGCCTCGGCCTGCGCCTCGGCCTCGGCGATCCGCTCGCGCAGCGTCGCGAGCGCCTGCTCGACCGCCTGGTCGATTTCGGACTCGATGCGCGACTGAAGCGATTGCTGCCGCTCCCGCAGGGCGGCGATTTCGGATGAGAAGTCCTCAAGCTCACCGCGCAGCTCCCGCGCTGCCGCCTCGGGCGCGGGGCGGGCCTCGAGCGCGTTGACGCGCGCGGCGAGCTCGTCCACCGTGGCGCTGTCGGCCGGAGACTGCGGGCGCGCGGCGAGCGCCGCGTCGAGCTCGTCCAGCCGGCCTTGCAGCGCGGCGAGCGTCTCCTCGACGGTTGCCACGGCGTTGCGGGTTTCGGCGCCGGTCTGGCCCCGCTCGGCGAAGTCCGTCTCGATGGTGTCGAGCCGGTCGGACAGCGCGGCGTCGGCCTCGGCGAGATCGGCGAGCGCGGCCTGCGTTTCCTCGCGCTGTCCGAGTTCGATCGGCCAGCCCTCGGGGATGACATACCGCGCGGCGGCGAAGCCGATCGCCGCAGCGATCGCGCCACCCAGGATCAGCCAGAGCGCGCCGCCCCGGCGGGCCGGTGCCGGGGTGGTCTGCGCCGGGGCAGGGCCCGCCTCCTCTGCCCCGGCGGTCGCATCCTGCGGCGCGCTGTCGGGCTGTTCCGCGGCCGCTTCTGGCGTGGCCTCGGGCACGGGCTCCGTCCCGGCCTCGGGCTCGACCTGCGGCGCGGTTTCCGCCTCTGCCTGCGGTTCAGGCTTGGCCTCGGGGTCCGGCTCGGCCCCGGCTTCGGGCGCGGATGCCTCCACGTGCCTCCCTTCGGATGTCGGGGAGATATCGGTCTGCGCGCCGGCGGTTTCGGCGGCCGTCTCGCTGTCGGGCGCGCGCGGCGTCTCGCCGCCCTCCGGCCTGGCGGCGGCCGGATCGTCCTGCTGCGACTGGTCGTCGGCCTGACTGCGCGGCTTGCCGGATCGTGTGGATCTGCGGTTCGAGTTCGATTTGCGTGACGTCGCCACAGTCCTCACCCTCCGGTTTTCGAGTCTGTCGCCGATGACGGAAGCCGATCGGCCCAGCGCAGCTTATCGGTGACCACGCCCACCCTCAAGCGGCGTCCGCCGCGGCAAGGGCGCGCCGCATCGCCGCGATCATCGCCGCCGCATCAGGCCGTGCGGCGATCTCGGGCGCGTCCGCGGGCCGCATATCGCGCCATGCCCGCGCCACGGCCTGGCTGAGCGCGCAAACCAGAAGCCGCGCGCGCAGCGGTGTCTGCGCAACCTCCGCGGCCACAAGGCGGGCGCTGCGCGGCGAAAACAGTGGCAGCAGGACGGGGGCCTCCCGCGCCAGCAGGGCGTGCGCGGCCGAATCCAGCGCACGGGAGTTCTGGTCGTAGGCGACAAGCGCGCGCGCGTCGATCCCGGCGGCGACGAGCCGTTCGGTCAGCCGACCCGCGGCATGGGCGCCGCGCACATGCACCAGCGGCCCCTCGGGTCGGCTCTGCACCAGAAGCTGCAGGAGCGCCTCGGCATCGCCCCCGGCGGCGATCGCGTCGCAGCCCGCCGCGCGGGCGGCGCGCGCGGTGGCCTCGCCCACGCACCAGGCCGGCAGCCCGCGGCGCCCGCCCATGGCGGCGAATCCCGCAACACCGTTGACCGAGGTGAAGATCAGCCCGCCGATCCCGGCCGGCAGGGCCGTGGCCGGGCGCGGGACGATCTCGATCACGGGGGCGATCACCACCTCGCGCGGGCCGAGAGCCGCGCGCAGCTGATCGGCGAAATCCTCGGCCTGCGCCTTCGGGCGCGTGAGAAGGACGGCGGCGGTCGTGGGGGGCATGACCCTCTCCGGCGACGGGACGGCTTGCATTGCCGCCCAAGCTGTGCGGTGTTAGCCGCAGCGCGTCCCACACGCAACCGGCGGAACGATGAGCCAGACGCTTGCCATTCTCGGGCTGGAGAGCAGTTGCGACGACACCGCCGCCGCCGTGGTGCGCGCGGGCGGGCAGGGGGGTGCGGAGATCCTCTCGAGCATCGTCACCGGGCAGGGCGATCTGCACGCCGCCTTCGGCGGCATTGTCCCCGAGATCGCGGCGCGCGCGCATGCCGAGCGGCTCGACCTGTGCGCCGAGGCCGCGCTGGAGCGCGCCGGGCTTGATCTCTCGGACATCAACGCCGTCGCCGTGACCGCCGGGCCGGGCCTGATCGGCGGGGTGATGGCGGGCGTGATGTGCGCCAAGGGCATCGCCGCGGGCGCCGGGCTGCCGCTGATCGGGGTCAATCATCTCGCCGGGCACGCGCTGACGCCACGGCTGACCGACGGGCTGGGTTTTCCCTATCTCGTGCTGCTGGTCTCGGGCGGGCACTGCCAGTTCCTGCAGGTCGAGGGGCCGGAATCCTTTCGCCGGCTCGGCGGCACGATCGATGATGCGCCGGGCGAGGCCTTCGACAAGACGGCCCGGTTGCTGGGGTTGCCCCAGCCGGGCGGGCCGGCGGTGGAGGCCGAGGCCGCGGGCGGCGACCCGCGCCGCTTTGCCTTTCCGCGGCCGCTGCTCGACCGCGCGGGCTGCGACATGTCGTTCTCGGGGCTCAAGACCGCGCTGCGCCGCGCCCGCGACGAGCTCACGGTCGCCCGCGGCGGCATCACCCGCACCGATCGGGCCGATCTCTGCGCCGGCTTTCAGGCAGCGGTGCGCGACGTTCTGGCCGAAAAGGCGCGCCGGGCGCTGGCCGCGACGGGCGCGCCGGCCTTCGCCGTCGCCGGCGGGGTTGCCGCGAACCGCGCGATTCGCGCCGCGCTTGAGACGGTGGCCGGGGCGGCTGGGGCGCGCTTCATTGCGCCACCTTTGGCGCTGTGCACCGACAATGCCGCGATGATCGCCTGGGCGGGGTATGAGCGCTTTCGGCTGGGCCGGCGCGACGGGCTCGATCTGCGCCCGCGCCCGCGCTGGCCGCTCGACGCGCGGAGCCCGGCGATGCTGGGTGCGGGCAAGCGGGGCGTGAAGGCATGAGCGACGTCGCCGTCCTCGGCGCCGGCGCCTTTGGCACCGCGCTGGCCGTGGCGCTGGGCGCGACGACCTCCGTGACGCTTTGGGCGCGCGATCCCGCCCACGCCGCCGAGATGGCCGCCGAGCGGGAGAATGCGCGCCGCCTGCCCGGACTCCGGCTGCCCGACACGGTGGAGGTCACCGCCGATATCGGGGCCGCGACGCGGGCCGACACGCTCTTGCTGGCGGTGCCGATGCAGACGCTTGCGGGCTTTCTCGACAGCCATCAAAGGCGGCTGGACGGCCGGGTTCTGGTATCCTGCGCGAAGGGGATCGACCTTTCCAGCGGGCTCGGGGCCAGTGCGCTGATCGCGCGGGCCTGCCCGCGCGCCAGGCCGGCCTTGCTGACGGGGCCGAGCTTTGCCGCAGATATCGCGCGCGGGCTGCCCACCGCGCTGACCCTCGCCTGCGCGTCGTCCGATGCGGGCGCGCGGCTGCAGCACCGGCTTTCGACGCCGGCGCTGCGCCTCTATCGCAGCACCGACATCGCCGGCGCGGAACTCGGCGGCGCGCTCAAGAACGTGGTCGCTATCGCCGCCGGGATGGTGATCGGGGCAGGGCTGGGCGACAGCGCCCGCGCGGCCCTGATGACGCGCGGCTACGGCGAGATGACGCGCATCGCGCTGGCCCGCGGCGGCCGGGCCGAGACGCTGGCCGGGCTTTCGGGCTTCGGCGATCTGGTGCTGACCTGCACCTCGGAGAAGTCGCGCAATTTCCGCCATGGCTGCGCGCTGGGCGCGGGCCGGGCCCCCGAGGCGGGCGCGACGGTCGAGGGCGCGGCCACCGCCCGCGCCATGGCGCGGCTCGCCCGCGACAGCGGCCGCGAGGTGCCGGTCATCGAGACGGTCGCGGCCATTCTCGACGGGGGGCTGAGCGTTGCCGAGGCCGCCGACGCCCTGCTTGCCCGCCCCCTCAAGGAGGAATGAGATGACACGCCATGCCACGCCACGCACCGGCGGAGCCGGCCGTCAGGCCGCCCGCACCCCCCGGCCGGGACATCGGATGAAGGCGGGCGGGTGATGGCGCTCTGGCTGATGAAATCGGAGCCGGATGTTTTCGGCTGGGACGGCCTCGTCGCCAGGGGAGAGGCGGGAGAGGAGTGGGACGGCGTGCGCAACTATCAGGCACGCAACAACATGCGGGCGATGCGCATCGGCGAGCGGGCGTTTTTCTATCATTCCCGCAGCGAGAAGGCGATTGTTGGCATCATGGAGATCATCGCCGAGGCGCACCCGGACTCGACGACCGATGACCCGCGCTGGGAATGTGTGGATGTGCGCGCGCTGCGCGCGCTGGGCCGGCCGGTGACCCTCGACATGGTCAAGGCCGAGCCGCGGCTGCGCGACATGGTGCTGGTGCGCAACTCCCGTCTGTCGGTGCAGCCTGTGACCGAGCAGGAATGGCGCGTCGTGCTGGAGCTGGCCGGCGAGAGCCCCTGACGGGCCGCGGATCGGCGCATGAGAGAGAATTGATGGGAGGCCGCGAGTCGACCGGGCCTCCCATCACCCCACGTGTACCCTTCGCACCACACGTGCATACGGAAAAGGCCGCGATCTTTCTGACCGGCAGAACCCATCCTGCCCGACTCGCCGGCAGGTGGCAAATGCCGATCGTCTAAAACTTTCGTCTCTTAGCGATAGACCGACTCGCGGCGGAAATGCTTGACCAGAAGATAATAGACCACCGCGCGATACTTGTTGCGCTCCCCGCGGCCATAGCTTTCCAGCGCGGCCTCGATCGCCTCCATCAGATGCGGGCCATCTTCGAGGCCGAGCTTCTTCATCAGGAAGTTGGTCTTGACCGTCTCCAGCTCGCCGGGCTGGGTGGCCGCGACGGTGGCGGCATCGGCGTCATAGATGGCCGGGCCGCAGCCGATCGTGACCTTTTCGAGCAGGTCCATGTCGGGCTCCATCCCGATCTTCTCGCGCAGGTCGCGGGCGTATCGCTCTATCAGTTCGTCGCGCCGGGTCATGGTGTCGCCTCCGAAACGGGTTTCCCGCGCGCAGGATAGCCGCGCCCGCGCCCCGTGCCAAACATCATCGGCGGGCGGTGGCTTGCGTTCATCGCGCGGGGCGGGCAAAGACCGCCCAGGCGGCGCCGCGCGTCATGGCCCCGCCCCGCGACCGGGAGGCCCGATGAAACAGCCCCGCGCCTGGCAACGCATGCTTTCGGGGCGCAGGCTCGACCTGCTCGACCCGACGCCGGTGGATATCGAGATCGAGGACATCGCGCACGGCCTCGCCTTTGTCGCCCGCTGGAACGGGCAGACGCGCGGCGACTGGCCCTATTCGGTGGCCGAGCATTCGCTGCTGGTCGAGGATCTCTTCGCCGCGCAGGCGCGCACGCCGCCGGCGGCGCAGTGGCGTCTGGCGGCGCTGCTCCACGACGCGCCCGAATACGTGATCGGCGACATGATCTCGCCGGTCAAGGCCGCGGTCGGGCCCGGATACGGCGCGCTGGAAGAGCGGCTGTCGGCGGCAATTCACCTGCGTTTCGGCCTGCCCGCGCGCCTGCCCGAGCGGATCAGGCGCGCCATAAAGCGGGCCGACCGGCTGTCGGCCTGGCTCGAGGCGGTGCAGATTGCCGGCTTCGCCGAGGCCGAGGCAGATCGTTTCTTCGGCCGGCCCGATCCGGGGCTGGTTGCCGGGCGCCGCATCGTCCCGCGCCCCCCGGCCGAGGTGCGCGCGGCCTATGGCGAACGCCACGCCGAGCTGATCGCGGCGCTCGACGCGCCGGGAACCGGGCGGGGCTGAGCCGCCGCGCGCCGCCGCTACCGCGGGCTGCGCTTGGCGAGGATGCGCTGAAGCGTGCGCCGGTGCATGTTGAGCCGCCGGGCGGTTTCGCTGACATTGCGGTCGCATTGCTCGTAGACCCGCTGGATGTGCTCCCAGCGGACCCGGTCGGCGGACATGGGATTGTCGGGGGGCGGGGGCAGCCCTTCGCCCTTGCCCAGCAGCGCGTTGGTGATGTCGGTCGCATCCGCCGGCTTGGAGAGGTAGTCGGTCGCCCCGATCTTGACAGCGGCGACGGCGGTGGCGATCGCGCCATATCCGGTGAGTACCACGATGCGGCTGTCGGGGCGCCGCTCGCGCAGAAGCTCCACGACGTCGAGCCCGTTGCCGTCTTCGAGCCGCAGGTCGATCACGGCGTGCGCGGGGGGCTGCGCCTCGACCTGGGCGCGTCCTTCGGCGACCGAGCCGACCGCCGTGACCGGCGCGAAGCCGCGCTTTTCCATCGCGCGGGCGAGCCGGCGCAGGAAGGGATCGTCGTCATCGACGATAAGCAGGGAACGATCCTCGCCGATCTCGTCGGCCGTTTCCTCTGTCATGACGCGCCGCCTTTCATCTGCCGTTCGGCATTGTTCTAGGCCGCGCGGGCGTTGCGGTCAATTTGACGCGTTCAGGCCGCGTCGAGAAAGCACGAGACGCGCTCGGCGAGCTGTTCGGCCGAGACGTTGCGGCGGAACAGCTCCACGAAGCCGTGATCGGGCAGGACGAGATAGCTGAAGGTCGAGTGATCGACGAGATAGAATTCGTCGTCCTCGCTCTCCTGACGGGCGTAATAGGTCCGGTACGCCTGCGAGGCGGCGCGCACCTGTTCCTCGCTGCCGGTCAGGCCGATCATGTCGGGATGCATGTAGGAGACGAACTCGGAAAGCACCTCGGGCGTGTCGCGCGCGGGGTCGATGGAGATGAAGACGGGCTGGATGGCGTAGCCTTCCTCCTGGAGGATATCCACGCTCCGGGCGTTGCGCGCGGTGTCGAGCGGGCAGACATCGGGGCAGAAGGTATAACCGAAATAGATCAGCGACGGCTCGGTGATGACATCGGCGTCGGTCACCGTCTCGCCCTCGTGATTGACCAGCTCGAAGGGGCCGCCGATCGCGGCCGAGCCGCCCGCGATCTGGGTGGTCCGGCAGGCGGCGAAGACGTCGTCCGACCGCCCCGCGACGACCATGTAGAACAATCCCCCGAGAAGCCCGGCGACGAGCGCCGCGGCCGTGAGAAGATAGATGCGTGCCATTCGGCTCTCCATCCGGTGCTGCTTTCGCGCGTTGATGCCGCAGCCTCGGGTAACTAACAATGGCCGTCGCGCGAATGTGACACTTGGACCCGCCCATGACGGCCGCCGACACCGGACTGATGAACCGCCAGGCCCGCAGCCGCTGGGTCCGGATGCGCACGCTGATCCTGTTGCGATGGATGGCCGTGGCCGGCCAGCTCGCCGCGATCGCGGTGGCGTGGGGGTATTTCGGGCTGCGTTTCGAGCTCTGGCTCAGCCTCGCGGCGGTGGCGGCCTCGGTGGCGGTCAATCTTGCCGCGACCCTTCTCTATCCCGAGGGCCGCCGGCTGACCGAGAGCGAGGCGATGATCACGCTGATGTTCGACATCGCGCAGCTTGCCTTCCTGCTCTTCGTCACCGGCGGGCTGACCAACCCTTTCGCGCTGCTCATGCTCGCGCCGGTGACCATCTCGGCCACCGCGCTGCGGCTGCGCACCACGCTGGTGCTCGGGCTCGTCGCGATCGGGCTGGTCACGCTGCTGGCCTTTCAGGCGATGCCGCTGCGGCTGCCGGGGGGTGCGGCGCTGGCCGTGCCGGGCATATTCGGATTCGGCTTCTGGCTGGCGATCGTCATCGGCATCGCCTTTCTGGGCCTCTATTCCCACCGAGTGGCCACCGAGATTCACGAGATGGCCGACGCGCTTCTGGCCACGCAGGTCGCGCTGGCGCGCCAGCAGAAGCTCACCGATCTGGGCGGGGTGGTCGCGGCCGCCGCGCACGAGCTCGGCACCCCACTGGCCACGATCAAGCTGGTCAGTTCCGAGATGGTCGGCGAGCTGCGCGACAGCCCCGAGCTGCGCGAGGACGCCGAGCTCATCGGCAGCCAGGCCGACCGCTGCCGCGACATCCTGCGCTCCATGGGCCGGGCGGGCAAGGACGACACGCATATGCACAGCGCCCCGGTCTCGGATCTGCTGCGCGAGGCCGCCGAGCCGCACATGGACCGCGGCAAGCGCGTGCATCTGAGCGCCGCGGGCGGGGACGGGCGCGATCAGCCCGAGGTCTGGCGCCGCCCCGAGATCATCCACGGGCTGCGCAACTTCATCCAGAACGCCGTCGACTTCGCCGCCGCCGAGGTCCGTGTGAGCGCCGAATGGAGCGACGAGACCATCACGATTCGCATAACCGATGACGGCGAAGGCTTCCCGCCGGCCGTGCTGGGCCGCATCGGCGACCCGTTCCTGCGGCTGCGCCGCAGCGTCGAGGACCGCGCCCGCCGGCCCGGCTATGACGGGATGGGGCTGGGCCTGTTCATCGCCAAGACGCTGCTCGAACGCACCGGCGCGACGCTGCGCTTTTCCAACGCGCCCGAGGGGGGCGCGCGGGTCGAGGTGAGCTGGCCGCGCTCATCCCTGAGCACCGAATCCGGGCGCCAGCTCGAGGAAAACCGCCCCATCTCAGAGTGATGTCGCCCCCGGTGTCAAAAGGTTAACCTCGCATTAACCATTTGTTTCGAAAGTCCCCCGGTGCTGTTTGGAACATGCGATCGGGGGGATGCGCGTGGCGGATCTGGATTGGGGCTTTCCGCTGGTACTGGTGGCGACATCGGTGCTGTGCGCATTTCTCGCGCTCGTCCTGCTCCATGTCTTGATCATACGCCGCCAGCTCCGTCCCGCGGGGCTGTTCGACGCGCCGGAGGATGCGGCGGTGTTCCTGTTCGACGACCAGCGGCTCGTCGACGCGACGGACCCCGCACATCGGCTGCTCGACGCCCTGCCCGACGGGCCGAGCGACTGGCAGCGGCTCTCCCGCTATCTGGCCGAGCGGTTTCCCGACGCCCCCGCGCAGCTGGCCGATCTGGCCAGCGCGGGCGATGTCCGCATCACCGCGCGCGACGACGACACCCTCACGCTGGAGGCCCGGTGGCGCGACGGACTCGCCCGCATCGCGCTGCTCGACCATGCCGCGCGGGAGGGAAATGTCAGCCTCGACCGGCTGAGCCACCGCGCCATGGAGAGCGAGCTGCGCAGCATGCGCGAGACGATGAAGCTGGCGCCGATGCCCGTCTGGCGCGAGGAACCGGACGGAACCGTGACCTGGGCCAATCACGCCTATCTGCGCCTTGCCACCGAGAGCGCCGACCGGGCGGGCGGCGAGGCGCTGACCTGGCCGCTGCCCCGGCTGTTCGACCCGCCCGGCGCCGATGACGCCGGCGACGGGTCCGCCGCCCCCGCCGCCGACGAGGGGCCGCGGCGTTGCTGCCTCGACCCGGCCGGCGACGGCTCCGATGCGCACTGGTTCGACTGCTATCGCCGGCGAAGCGCCTCGGGCCGGATCGGCTTTGCCCTGCCGGCCGACGCGCTGCAGCGCGCCGAGACCGAGCTGCGCGAATTCGTCCAGACCCTGACCAGAACCTTCGCGCATCTGCCGGTGGGGCTGGCGGTGTTCGACCGACAGCGGCGGCTGCAGGTCTTCAACCCCGCGCTGACCGACCTGACCGCCCTCGGTCCGGGCTTTCTCACCGGCCGGCCGCGGCTGGAGACTTTCCTGCACCAGCTGCGCGAGGCGGGGATGCTGCCCGAGCCCAAGGATTACAAGAGCTGGCGCAGCCGCATCATGGCGCTCGAACAGGCCGCCGTTTCGGGCACCTACGAGGAAACCTGGAGCCTGCCCTCGGGCCACACCTACCGCGTGACGGGGCGGCCGCATCCCGACGGCGCGGTCGCCTTCTTTTTCGAGGACATCAGCAGCGAAATCTCCCTTACCCGCCATTTCCGCGCGGAGCTCGAGACCGGCCAGTCGGTGATCGACAGCATGGACGAGGCGATCGCGGTCTTTTCCGCCTCGGGAACCCTGTTGATGTCGAACCAGGCCTATGCTGAACTCTGGCAGGTTGATCCGGCCCGCGCGCCCGCCGAACTCGGCATCGAGGAGGCCATCGACACATGGCGCCGCCGGGCCGCGGGCGGCGCCGACTGGGAGGCGCTCGTCGATGTCCTGCGCGACGGCGATCTGAGGGCACGCTGGACGGGCCGGGCCCGCCTTTCCGACGGCGGGGCGCTCGAGGTGCAGGTCAAGCCGCTCGCCGGCGGTGCCGTTCTGGTGACCTTCGCCGCCGCCGATGCCTGCGAGGCGACCGACCCGGCCCCCGACCCGGACAGCGGCCGCGCGCCCGTCCGGGCGGGGAATGGCCGGATCGTGCTGACCGGCTGACGGGCGCCCCGCCGGCCGCCGCGCCGGGTTGCGGCGGGCGGGCTGTCGCGTAGACTCGCCCATGACGCCCCAGCCCCGGTTCCGGCCCCATGACCCTCGATCTCACACTGCCCTCGCCCGCGGCCACCGAGCGGCTCGCGCAATGGTTCGCGCCCCGGCTCGGCGCGGGCGACGTGCTGCTGCTTTCGGGCCCCATCGGCGCGGGCAAGACCCATTTCGCGCGGGCGCTCATCCAGACGCGGCTGGAGGCGGCCGGCGCCCCCGAGGACGTGCCCTCCCCCACCTTCACGCTGGTGCAGAGCTACGCCGCCGGCGATCTCGAAATCTGGCATGCCGATCTCTACCGGCTGAGCCACCCCGACGAGATCGCCGAGCTCGGGCTCGAAGAGGCGTTCGCCACCGCGCTGTGCCTCGTGGAGTGGCCCGACCGGCTCGCCGATCTCGCCCCCGAAGACGCGCTTTGGCTCGATTTCGGCCCCTGCCGCGACGCCGACAGGCGCAGGCTGACGATCCGCGGCGACGATCCGCGCTGGGCCGGGCTGCTGAAGGCGCTGGCATGCCGGACGGCCGATCATGTCTGAGCGCACCGCCCTGATCGGGGCGTTCCTGCAGGCGGCGGGATGGGGCGGGGCGCGCCGCGACCCGCTCGCCGACGACGCCTCCAACCGCCGCTACTGGCGGCTCCACCGGCCCGACGGCGCGGGCGCGATCCTCATGGACGCGCCCCCCGAGCGGGGCGAGGACACCCGCCCCTTCGTCACCATCGCGCGGCATCTGGCCGGGCTGGGGCTGTCGCCGCCGCGCGTTCTGGCCGAAGATTCCGCCGCCGGGCTGCTGCTGCTCGAGG
Source organism: Rhodobacteraceae bacterium WD3A24 (assembly GCA_002967695.1). Classification (GTDB taxonomy): domain Bacteria; phylum Pseudomonadota; class Alphaproteobacteria; order Rhodobacterales; family Rhodobacteraceae; genus Alkalilacustris. Next base: position 22,411 of record PUHN01000007.1, read on the forward strand.
ATCTGGGCGATGCGCTCCTCGCGCGGCTTCTCGACCGCGATCCGTCCCGCGCGCGCGATCTCTATGCCGCGGCGACGGACACGCTCCTCGCGCTGCAGCGCCATCCGCCGCCGCCGGGGCTCGCGGCCTACGGGCCGGACAGGCTCGGCGAGCTCGCCGCGCTCGCGCTCGACTGGTATGCCCCGGCCGTCACGGCGGCGCCCGCCCCCGACGGCGCGCGCGCGGCCTTCGCCGCGCAGCTCGGCGCCATGGCCGCCGGGCTCGCCCCCGGGGCGACGGTGCTCGCGCTGCGCGACTACCACTGCGAAAACCTGATCTGGCTGCCCGAACGCACCGGCCCGGCGCGGATCGGGCTGCTCGACTTTCAGGACGCGCTGGCAGGGCATCCGGCCTATGATCTCGTCTCGCTGCTCCAGGACGCGCGCCGCGACGTGCCCGAGACGCTGGAGGCGCAGATGCGCCGGCGGTTTCTCGACGCCACCGGCCACCCCGCGCAGGAATTCGCCGCCGCCTATGCCTTTCTCGGCGCCCAGCGCAATCTGCGCATTCTCGGGGTCTTCGCGCGCCTCGCCCTGCGCGACGGCAAGCCCGGTTATCTTGCAATGATGCCGCGTGTCTGGCGATATCTGATGCGCGACCTCGCCCATCCCGCCCTCGACGCGCTCGCCGAGCTCGTCGAGGCGGCGCTGCCGGCGCCCACGCCGGCCCGACTCGAAAGGATCAAGGCGCAATGCCCGACCGCCCCGACGCCGTGATGATCTTTGCCGCCGGGCTGGGCCGGCGGATGGGGGCGCTGACCGCCGAGCGGCCCAAGCCGCTCATCGAGGTCGCCGGGCGCGCCCTGCTCGATCACGCGCTCGACATCGCCGCCGACGCGGGGCTGCGTCGGCGGGTCGTCAACACGCATTACCGGGCCGAGCAGATCGCCGCGCATCTGGCCGGCCGGCCGGTGGCGATATCGCACGAGACGGTGCTGCTCGACACCGGGGGCGGGCTGCGCGCGGCACGGCCGCTGCTGGGCGACGGCGCGGTGGCGACCCTCAACAGCGATGCGGCCTGGCACGGGCCGAACCCGCTGGAGACCCTCCTGGCGGGGTGGGACGGCGCGGCGATGGAGGCGCTGCTGCTGCTTGTTCCCGCCGATCGGGCGGAAAACCACGCGGAGGGCGATTTCGGGCTGGGCGCGGACGGACGGCTGCGGCGCGGCGGCGGGCTGGTCTATACCGGCGCGCAGATTCTTCGCACCGACAGCCTCGCCGCCATCGACGCGGCGCAGTTCTCGCTCAACCGGGTGTGGGACGACATGGCTTGCCGTGGCACCCTTTTCGGGGCGATCCACCCCGGCGCGTGGTGCGATGTCGGAACCCCCGAGGGCATCGCGGCGGCCGAGGCGATGCTGAGCCGCGCCGATGTTTGAGGACACCGGCCAGCCACGCCTCTTCGCCCTGCCGCCCGGCGCGGCGTTTCCCGAGGCGGTCGCCGCCGGGCTGCGCGAGCGGCTGCGCGCCGCGCCGCCCGAGGCGATGGCGCGGGTCGAGCTTTTCGTCAACACCCGGCACATGCGCGAGCGTCTCCGCGGGGCCTTCGCCGCCCGCGGCGCGCTGCTGCTGCCGCGCATCCGGCTCGTCACCGAGCTGGCCACCGACGAGCCGGTGGCCGAACTTCCGCTCCCCGTTCCGCCGCTGCGCCGTCGGCTGGAGCTCACCCAGCTCGTCGCCGGGCTGCTGGAGCGCGAGCCCGACCTCGCGCCGCGCTCGGCCATCTACGACATGGCCGACAGCCTCGCCGCCCTGATGGACGAAATGCAGGGCGAGGGCGTGGGCCCCGACGTGCTTGAGGAGCTCGACGTGTCGGAACACTCGCGGCACTGGGCGCGCAGCCTGGCCTTCCTGCGGCTGGTGGAGCGCTATTTCGGCCCCGCTGCCGCCGAGGCCCCCGACATCGAGGCGCGCCAGCGGCTGGTGGTCGAGCATCTCGCCGCGCGCTGGGCCGCCCGGCCGCCCGCGCATCCGGTCATCGTGGCCGGATCGACCGGCTCGCGCGGGGCGACGGCGCAGCTTATGGAGGCGGTCGCACGGCTGCCGCAGGGCGCTCTGATCCTGCCCGGCTTCGATTTCGACATGCCCGCAGGTGTCTGGGCGGGGATGGACGACGCCCTGAGCGCGGAGGATCATCCGCAGTATCGCTTTCGCGCGCTGCTTGACCGGCTGGAGGCCGAGGCCTGTGCGGTGCGGCCCTGGCATGACGCCCCTGCGCCCGCGCCGGCGCGCAATCGCGTGATCTCGCTGGCACTGCGCCCCGCGCCGGTCACCGACCAGTGGCGCGAAGAGGGCCGCGCGATGCGCGATCTGGAGGCCGCGATGGCCGGCGCCAGCCTGATCGAGGCCCCCTCGCCGCGTGCCGAGGCGCAGGCCATCGCCCTGTGCCTGCGCAACGCCGCCGCCGACGGGCGCCGCGCCGCGCTCGTCACGCCCGACCGAATCCTGTCGCGGCAGGTCACGGCGGCGCTGGACCGCTGGGGGATCGTCCCCGACGACTCGGCGGGGCGGCCGCTCGCGCTGTCGGCGCCGGGGCGGTTACTCCGCCATGTGGCCGGCCTGTTCGGCCAGCGCCTCTCGGCAGCGGCGCTGATCGTGCTGCTCAAGCACCCGCTCACCCATAGCGGGGCGGAGCGCGGCGAGCATCTGCGCCACACCCGCGATCTGGAGCTGGCCCTGCGGCGTGACGGCCCGCCCTATGTCGGCCCCGACGACCTGACCAGCTGGGCACGCGAGCGCGGCGGGGCAGGGGCCGAAGACTGGGCGGCGTGGCTGGGTGCGCGCATCGAGGGGCTCGATGCGGTCGGGCCGCGCCCACTGGAGCGGCATGCGCGCGCGCATCTGGCGCTGGCCGAGGCGCTGGCCGCCGGCACGGACAGCGGCACGGGCAGCGGCGGGCTTTGGGCGGAGGCCGCCGGCGAACAGGCGCGCGCGGCGATGGAGGAACTCGCCCGCGAGGCCGAACATGGCGGCGTGCTGCCGCCGGCCGACTACGCCGATCTCTTCGCCGCTGTCCTGCAACGCCACGATATCCGCGAGGCGGTGCGCGCGCATCCCCATGTCATGATCCGCGGCACCCGCGAGGCGCGCGAGCAGGGCGCCGATCTGGTGATCCTCGCCGGACTCAACGAAGGCGTCTGGCCCCGCACGCCCGAACCCGACCCGTGGCTGAACCGCCAGATGCGCCACGCCGCCGGGCTGCGCCTGCCCGAACGCCAGATCGGGCTTTCGGCGCATGATTTCCAGCAGGCCGCCGGGGCGGGCGAGGTGGTGCTCAGCCGCGCCGTGCGCGACGGCGAGGCCGAGACCGTGCCCGCGCGCTGGCTCAACCGGCTGGTGAACCTGCTCGGCGGGCTGGCGCCGCAGGGCGGGGCCGCCGCGCTGGAGGCGATGCGCGCCCGCGGGCGCCGCTGGCTCGACGATGCCGCGGCGATCGAGGCCGACTATACCCCCCGGCCCGCCGCGCCGCGTCCGGCGCCGCGCCCGCCGGTGCGCGCGCGGCCGCGCGAGTTGCCCGTCACCGCCATCAGTCGGCTGATCCGCGACCCCTATGCGATCTATGCGCGTTATGTGCTGCGGCTGCGACCGCTCGACGCCCTGCACAAGGGGCCCGACGCGCTGCTGCGCGGGGAGGTGCTCCACAAGGTTTTCGAACACTTCATGCGCGACGGCGGAGCCGACGCCCCCGACCCCCGCGCGGCGCTCATGGCGACCGGCGATTCGGTGCTCGCCGAGCGCGTGCCCTGGCCGATGGCGCGGGCGGTGTGGCGCGCGCGGCTGGGGCGGGTGGCCGGCTGGTTTCTGGCGCGGGAGGCCGAACGCGCCACGCGGCCCGTTCTGCTGGAGACGCCCGGCAAGGTGCCGGTGGAGGGGCTGGATTTCACCCTGACGGCGCGGCCCGACCGCATCGACGCCGATGCCGCCGGCAATCTGGTCATATTCGACTACAAGACGGGCAAGCCCCCCTCGGAAAAGGTGCAGGAGCATTTCGACAGGCAGCTCCCGCTCGAGGCGGCGATGGCCGCGCGCGGCGCCTTCCCCCGGCTCGGCCCGCGGAGGGTGGTGGGCATCTGCCATATCGGCCTGGGCGCGAAGCCGCAGGAAGCGTTCCGCGAGATGACCCCCGAGACCTGCGCGCAAAGCTGGGCCGAGCTGGCCACGCTGATCACGAATTACATGCGCCGCGAGCAGGGCTATGCCGCGCGCCGCGCGGTCGCCGCGGCCCGTTATACGGGCGATTACGACCATCTCGCCCGGTACGGCGAATGGGATACCAGCACGCCGCCCGCCCCGGAGGATGTGGGATGACCCGCCACGACCCCGCCAGCCTGCGCCAGATCGAGGCCGCCGACCCCGGCGCGAGCACATGGCTTTCGGCCAATGCCGGCTCGGGCAAGACACGGGTGCTGACCGATCGCGTCGCGAGGCTTCTGCTCGACGGGGTGGACCCGCAGAGGGTTCTCTGCCTGACCTATACCAAGGCCGCCGCCGCCGAGATGCAGAACCGCCTCTTCCGGCGTCTGGGGGCGTGGTCGATGCTCGACGATGCGGCGCTGACGGCCGCGCTGGACGATCTCGGCGCCGACGGGCCGCGCGACGACGATGCCCTGCGGCGCGCCCGGCGCCTGTTCGCCCGCGCCATCGAGACGCCCGGCGGCCTGCGGATTCAGACCATCCATTCCTTTTGCGCCGCACTGTTGCGCCGCTTTCCGCTGGAGGCCGGGCTGACCCCGCAATTCACCGAGATGGACGAGCGCACCGCGCGGATCATGCGCGAGGATGCGCTCGACCACCTCGCCGAGCATGCGCCCGAGCCCGTCGCGGCGGCCACGCGCCACTTCACCGGCGAGTCGCTGGAGGCGCTGGCCGGCGAAATCGCCCGACAGCGCGACCGGCTGGACGGGACGATGACGCGCGACGCGGCGCTGGCGCTGTTCGGTCTGCCGGCGGGATTCACGGCGCAGGCGCTTCTGGCCGACGTGTTCACGCCGGGCACGGGTGCCGTCCTGGAGGCGCTGCGCGCCGCGCTTCCCGCCGGCTCCCCGACCGACATCAAGGCCGCCCGCAAGCTTGCTGATCTGCGCTGCGACGATCCGGGGCCCGACGATCTCGCGCGGCTCGAATCCGCGCTGCTGACGGGCAAGGCCGCCGCCGAGCCCTTTACCGCGAAGATCGGCAGGTTCCCCACAAAGGCGACACGCACCGTGCTGGGCGGCGATGCGCAGGCTCTGGACGACATCGCGCGGCGGGTCGAGGCGGCGCGCCCGCGCCGGCTCGCGCTGGAGGCGGCCGAGCGCACGCATGCGCTGCATGTTTTTGCGGCCGCCTTTCTGCCCGAATACGAGCGTCGCAAGGCGCGCGCCGGGTGGCTGGATTTCGACGATCTCATCCTGGGCGCGCGGCGCCTGCTGACCGAGCCGGGCGTTGCTGACTGGGTGCTGTTCAAGCTCGACGGCGGGGTCGATCACATTCTCGTCGACGAGGCGCAGGATACCAGCCCGGCGCAATGGGATGTCATCGAGCTGCTCGCGCGCGAGTTCACCGCCGGCGAGGGCGCGCGCGACGCGCGGCGCACGATCTTCGTCGTCGGCGACAAGAAACAGTCCATCTATTCCTTTCAGGGGGCCGATCTGCGCGCCTTCGACCGGATGCGCGCGCAGTTCGCCGGCCGGCTCGATGCGGTGGGCGTGACGCTCAACGAGCTGGTGCTCGAACACTCCTTTCGCTCCGCCCCGGCGATCCTTCAGGTGGTCGATCTGACCTTTTCCGGGGGGGCAGGGGCCGGGCTGGGCGGCGAGGTGCACCACCTCGCCTATCACGGCGACATGCCCGGCCGGGTCGATCTCTGGCCGGCCGTCGAGCCGGTTGCCAAGCCCGAGGACAAGGCCTGGTACGACCCGGTCGATATCGTCACCGATCAGCATCACACTGCCCAGCTCGCCGCCCGCATCGCCGGCGAGATCCGGCGGATGATCGATGCGCGCGTGCCGATCCCGGCCGAGGACGGCGCGCGCCCGGTGCGCGAGGGCGATTTCCTGATCCTGGTGCAGCGCCGCTCGGAACTGTTCGGCGAGATCATCCGCGCCTGCAAGGGGGCGGGGCTGGAGGTGGCCGGCGCCGACCGGCTCAAGATCGGGGGCGAGATGGCGGTCAAGGATCTGACCGCCCTGCTCGCCTTCGTCGCCACGCCGGAGGACGATCTTTCGCTTGCCGCCGCGCTGCGCTCGCCGCTGCTGGGCTGGTCGGAGGGGGCGCTGTTCGATCTCGCCCACGGGCGCGAGGAACGCTATCTGTGGCAAAGCCTGCGCGCGCGCGCCGCCGAGTTTCCCGAAACGCTCGACCTGCTGTACGATCTGCGCGACCGCGCCGAGTTCGACCGGCCCTATGAGCTGATCGAGCGTATCCTGATCCGGCATGGCGGGCGGGCGCGGCTGCTCGCCCGGCTGGGCGAGGAGGCCGAGGACGGCATCGACGCGCTTCTCGCACAGGCGCATGTCTATGAGCGCACTGAGGTGCCCAGCCTGACCGGCTTTCTGACATGGCTGGCCGCCGAAGAGGTCGAGATCAAGCGCCAGCTCGACTCGGCGGGCAACCGCATCCGGGTGATGACCGTTCACGGGGCCAAGGGGCTCGAGTCGCCCGTGGTAATCCTGCCCGACACCGCCCGGCGCAACCCCGGCCTCAATGACGAGTTGCTGGAGCTTCCCGCGGGTGGGCTGGTCTGGAAGACCGCCGCCGCGGAAAGCCCGCCGGCGCTCGACGCGGCGCGCGAGGCCCTGCGCGCCAGCCGCGAGGAAGAGAACATGCGCCTGCTCTATGTCGCCATGACGCGGGCGGAGAAATGGCTGATCGTCTGCGCGGCCGGGGAGGTCGGCGACGGGGCGTGCTGGTATGACCGGGTCGAGGCCGGCCTGCGCACGGCGGGCGCGGCGCAATGCGCGTTTCCCTTTGCGACGGGGCTGCGTTTCGAGGCCGGCGCGTGGCCCGAGGCGGCCGAGGTCACCCCGCAGGCGGGCTTGGCCCCCGCCGCGCCCCCGAGCCTTCCCCCGCTGGGGGCGGTGCCCGAGACGGAGGCGCCGCTTTCGCCCTCCGATCTCGGCGGGGCCAAGGCGCTGCCGGGCGAGACGGCCGTGCACGATACCGAGACGGCGCTGCGCCGCGGGCGCCAGCTTCATCGCCTGCTGGAGTATCTGCCCCGCTTTCCGGCCGGAGACTGGGCCCGGCTGGCACCCGAGATCCTCGCCACCGGCGAGGACGCCGCCGATCCCGACACCGCGCGCGCGCTCCTCGAAGAGGCCCGCGGCGTGCTCGATGCGCCGGAACTGGCCTTTCTCTTCGCCCCTGGCACGCTGGCCGAGGTAGAGATCGCCGCGCCGCTGGGCGGGCGGCGGATGCTGGGGGTGATCGACCGTCTCGCGATCGCGCCCGATCGGGTGCTGGCGGTCGATTTCAAGTCGAACGCGGTCATTCCCGACCGGGCCGAGGCGGTGCCCGAGGGGCTGCTGCGCCAGATGGGCGCCTACGGGCAGGCCCTTGCCGCGATATACCCCGACCGGCCCGTCGCCACCGCGTTGCTGTGGACGCGCGGCCCGCGGCTGATGGAGCTTCCACACGATCTCGTGCACCGGGCGCTGTCGGGCCGTGCGTTGACTTGACGCTTCGTGGGGGCGTCCATAGGTTCAGCGCAACCGTCAATCCCGAGGAGAATGGATATGTCCACCGTCGCCGTCACCGACGCCACCTTCGAGCAGGAAGTCAAGAACTCCGACGTGCCCGTCATCGTCGATTTCTGGGCCGAATGGTGCGGCCCGTGCAAGCAGATCGGCCCCGCTCTGGAAGAGCTTTCCGAGGAATACGGAGACAGGATCAAGGTCGCCAAGGTGAATGTGGACGAAAACCCGCAGACCCCGGCGATGATGGGAATCCGGGGCATCCCGGCGCTGTTCATGTTCAAGGACGGGCAGGTCGTCTCCAACAAGGTCGGCGCCGCGCCGAAGGCCGCGCTGCAGACCTGGATCGACAGCGCGCTCTAAAGATTTTATCTCAATATGCGGGTGGGCTTTCCCCTAGCTCGCCCGCATTCGCCGCCACCACGACCTATTTTCCGTTTCAAGCAAGAATGAAGAGTATCTGATTGATTTACAAATATAAAATATGGTCTTGACGGTTGCCCACTGATAGATTCTAAATGGGGTTACCACACTTGATTCGCTACGCGAAAGTAGAGCGGCCTCGGGAGTCAATGCTCTCTGAGGCCGTTCTCTTTTAATCCTTTACTACTCCATCTTGCGCCTAATCGACTGTCGTTTCGCTAGATTGAGTGGCCTAAACAACATTTCCGTTGACGTAATCCCAACCCCCCGAATATCTTGGTCTTGCCTGAGAAGTCAGGCAGGAGACGTGTAGTGGATCAGGTGTGGTAACCTCACTTCGCGTCTTCGTTTCTTAAACTTAGGAGGCCGAAGTGGCAAAATCACCTATTGGAACGAAGGCAAGAACCGGCGAAAAATGCCCTGAAAGTGGGATCTGGGAGTCTATGGACTCCCCATCCACCACGGCTCCGATCGCAAAGGGCAACACGATGCCGCCGCATAACGATAAGGCGGTCACTTGGAAGCTTATCCAACACGCCTAGGCACACCATAAGCCTAGTTGGATAAACCCGCAGGGGGCGCCCGGTGCGCCCCTTGCCATTTGATTCCCTCGCGGCCACGGCTATCGTCTCGCGTAGATACAAATGCTCAGGCAGAGGTGAGACATGAGCGAGGACTTCCCCGGCTGGCACGGCACCACGATCCTCGCGGTCAGGCGCGGCGGGCGCGTCGTGGTGGCCGGCGACGGTCAGGTCAGCCTGGGCCAGACCGTGATCAAGGGCAGCGCGCGCAAGGTGCGCCGGCTCAGGCCCGGCGGCTACGAGGTCGTGGCGGGCTTTGCCGGCTCGACGGCCGACGCCTTTGCCCTGCTGGAGCGGCTGGAGGCCAAGCTGGAGGCCACGCCCGGCCAGCTTCAGCGCGCCTGTGTCGATATGGCCAAGGAGTGGCGCACGGACAAATACCTGCAAAAGCTCGAAGCGATGCTGATCGTCACCGACGGGACGCAGGTCTATGTTATCACTGGCGCGGGCGACGTGCTGGAGCCCGAGCACGACGCCGCCGCCATCGGATCGGGCGGCAACTTCGCGCTGGCCGCCGCGCGCGGCCTGATGGAGACCGACATGACCGCCGAGGAGATCGCGCGCCGGGCGATGGCCATCGCCGCCGATATCTGCGTCTATACCAACGGCAACCTGACGGTCGAGACCATCGAGGCCTGACCCCGGCGCCGCCGGCACGCGACGGGGCTCGACCGCTCCTCCGGGCGCCATATCCGCGAGGACGCCGCGACATCCACCCGACGCGCGGGTTTGCATCGCGTGCGCCAGACGTGCAAGTCTCTGAGCGAACGAGACATCACGCGGCGAGACGGGAGGGAAGAGATGGACAGGTTCAGGCGCCCGGGGCTGCAGGAGCGTTTCACGCAGCTTGCCTATCTGCTCAAGCACACGGTCACGATCGTCGGGCGCGACGCCGACATCATTCGCCCGCTTGTGCGCATGGCCATCTATGCGGCGGTGCTGGTGACGGTGTTCTTCGCGATGATCTGGGCCTATGCGGTCGATTCCGACGGGACGGGGACACTGCTGCTGCTGCTGGCGGTGATCCTGTTCATCTACAAGTTCTTCTACTACAATCGGCAGGAACTCGCGGTGAGCTGGCTGGTCGCCGAGACGGCCTTCGGACGCGACCGCAGCGTCACCGACGCGGCCGCGCATGTCGCCACGCTGCGCGGCCAGGCGCGGATTCTCGCGCTGCTCGATATGGGGGCGGCGTGGATCGCCTCGCGCAAGAACAACAACAAGAGCGGGCTGCTGACCAACCTCCTGCTGTCGGCGATCACCGAGGGCTGGGATCTGGTCAACCATTTCCTGCTGCCGGCCTTCGCGATCGACAACGTGGGCTTTCGCGACGCGATGGGCAAGATCCGCGCGGCCCGCGACAACGTGCCCGAAACCCTGATGGGGGTGTTCGGCATCGACATCCTCGGCCGTGTCGTTGTGACGATTTTCGCGCCGATCTACACGCTGCTCGCGCTGGCGGGGGTGGCGCTGGGCACCTGGCTGGCCGGGGTGTTCCCGCAGGCCTTCCATGCCGGGCAGTTCGGCGACATGCTGCCGCCGGAGGCGCTGGAATGGCTGCCGATATCGGCGACGAGCGAGTTCAACTGGCTGCCGCTGCTGGTCGCGATCTTTCTGGGCAAGGTCGTCGCCGCGGTGTTCGAGCGCGCGGTCACGACGCTGAAAGTGATCTACTTCACGCTGTTCTACGCCCGGACGCTGCACGCGGGATCGCTGTCGGAGGATATCCGCGGCGAGCTGGAACGCTATCTGCGGCTGGAGGGCGAAGACGCCGAGTCGCCCGATGACGGCGTGACCGCGCCGGGGTGAGGCGGGCGCTTGTGGACTTGGGCGGCGGGGCTTGCTAGAGGCCATGCCAGCAATGTTCGCAAAGGGCCGGAGCCTTTCCATGACCAAGCGCGAGGGCGCCATGAGCTACGCCGAGGCCGGCGTCGATATCGACGCCGGCAACGCGCTGGTCGAGCGGATCAAGCCCGCCGCCAAGCGCACCGCGCGCCCCGGCACGATGGCCGGGCTGGGCGGCTTCGGCGCGCTGTTCGACCCGCGCGCGGCGGGCTATGACGACCCCGTTCTGGTGGCGGCAACCGACGGGGTGGGCACCAAGCTGCGCATCGCCATCGACACCGGGGTGGTCGACGGCATCGGGATCGATCTGGTGGCGATGTGCGTCAACGATCTCGTCTGCCAGGGCGCCGAGCCGCTTTTCTTCCTCGACTACTTCGCCACCGGCAAGCTCGACACCGACAGCGCGGCGCGCGTCATCGAGGGCATCGCCGCGGGCTGCGCGCGCGCGGGCTGCGCCCTGATCGGCGGCGAGACCGCCGAGATGCCGGGGATGTATGCGGCGGGCGATTTCGACCTGGCCGGTTTCGCCGTGGGCGCGTTGGAGCGCGGGCACATGCTGCCCGCCGGGGTGCGCGAGGGCGACGTGTTGCTGGGCCTCGGCGCGGACGGGGTGCATGCCAACGGGTTCTCGCTGGTGCGCCGGATCGCGGCGGCCGAGGGCCTGGGCTGGGAGGCGCCCGCGCCCTTTGCCGAGGGGGCGCTGGGCGCGGCCCTTCTGACGCCCACGCGGCTTTACGTCAGGCCCGCGCTGGCGGCGATCCGTGCCGGCGGGGTTCATGGCCTGGCCCACATCACCGGCGGCGGGCTGACCGAGAACCTGCCGCGCATCCTGCCCGAGGGCCTGGGCGCGGAGATCGACCTCGGCGCCTGGACGCTGCCCGCGGTTTTCGACTGGCTGCGCCGCGCCGGGGGGCTGGAGACGGCCGAGATGCTCAAGACCTTCAACGCCGGGATCGGCATGGTCGCCGTCGTCGATGCGGGCCGGGCCGAGGCGCTGGCGGTCCAGCTGACCGAGCAGGGCGAGCGGGTGATCCCGATGGGCCATGTCGTGGCCGGGCAGGGGGTCGCCTATACCGGGCGACTCGGGTGAAGCGCGTCGCCATCCTGATCTCGGGCGGCGGCTCCAACATGGCCGCGCTGGCCGACAGCATGACGGGCGACCACCCCGCGCGCCCGGTGCTGGTGCTGTCCAACGACCCTGCGGCGGCGGGGCTCGAGAAGGCACGCGCGCGCGGGATCGCCACGGCCGCCGTTGATCACCGCGGCTTCGGCGGCGACCGCGCCGCCTTCGAGGCCGAGTTGCTCAAGCCGCTGGAGGCGGCCGCGCCCGACATCGTGTGCCTTGCCGGCTTCATGCGGGTGCTCACGGCGGCCTTCGTCGCGCGATTCGAGGGGCGGATGCTCAATATCCATCCCTCGCTGCTGCCCAGATACCGGGGGCTGAACACCCATGCCCGCGCCATCGCGGCCGGCGATCGCGAGGCCGGCTGCACCGTCCATGAGGTGACCGCGGCGCTCGATGACGGCCCGATCCTTGGGCAGGCGCGGGTTCCGATCCTGCCCGGCGACACGGCCGAGACGCTGGCCGCGCGGGTCAGGGAAATGGAGCACCGGCTTTACCCGGCGGTGTTGCGCCGCTTCGCCGCGGGGGATCGCACGCCCGTGTGGCTTTCCTGAGCAGCGCGGCCGCCCGGCGCGGGGCGCGTGAGCAGGAAAACTGCCACCGCGCCCAGAACCGCGGCCTGCACGGCCAGCACGCCCGCCCCGACCCCCGCCGCAAGGCTGATCGCGAAACTCGCCGCGATGGCGGCCATCGCGGCCAGCTTGCCGCGCCGCGAGACCGCGCCCTCGTCGCGCCAGGCGGCGATGGGCGGCCCCAGCCGCGGATGGGCCAGCAGCCAGCCATGCAGCCGCGGCGAGGACCGCGCAAAGCACCACGCCCCCAGCAGCGCCAGCGGCGTCGTCGGCAGCAGCGGAAGGACCGCGCCCACCGCCCCGAGCGCGATCGCCCCCATCCCGAGGCAAAGCCAGAAAATGCGCATGATCCGTCTCCGCGCTCCTGCGGTGTGATCTAGGCAGGGAACGCCCGCCTTGCCAGCCCTGCCGGCCCGCGGGGCTTTCCATTTTGCCGCCGATTGCCTATCACGGCCCCGCCCGGCCCTTACGCGCCTTGCGATGATCGGACCTTCATGCAGACCATCACCACCACCGAAGACCTCGCCCGTTTCTGTGCCGCCGCAAGCGCGGCGCCCTATGTGACGGTCGATACCGAGTTCCTGCGCGACCGGACCTATTATGCGCGGCTCTGCCTCGTCCAGCTCGCGGTTCCGGGCGCCGACAGCACCGATGCCGGCGAGGCGGTTCTCGTCGATCCGCTGGCGGAGGGGCTTTCGCTGGAGCCGCTCTACGCGCTGTTCCGCGACGAGAGCACCGTCAAGGTCTTCCATGCGGCGCGGCAGGATCTGGAGATTTTCTATCTCAATGCGCAAGTCATTCCCGAGCCGCTTTTCGACACGCAACTCGCCGCGATGGTCTGCGGATTCGGCGATCAGGTGGGCTACGAGACGCTGGTCAAGCGGGTGGCCCGGGCCCAGCTCGACAAGACCTCGCGCTTTACCGACTGGTCGCGCCGCCCGCTTTCGGAGGCGCAGAAGGCCTATGCGCTGGCCGATGTGACACATCTGCGCGTGATCTACGAGGAGCTGTCGCGCCGGATCGCGGAGACCGGCCGCGCGCACTGGGTCGCCGAGGAGCTTGGCACACTGACCGACCCGGAAACCTATATCATCCGCCCCGAAGACGCCTGGACGCGGATCAAGACGCGCACGACCTCGGGGCGCTTCCTGTCCATCGTGCGCGAACTGGCCCGCTTCCGCGAAGGCTACGCCCAGAGCGCCGATATCCCGCGCAACCGGGTGTTCAAGGATGACGCGCTTCTGGAGATCGCCTCGATGAAGCCCGAGCGGGTCGAGGATCTGTCGCGCGCGCGGCTGTTGCTGCGCGACGCGCGGCGCGGCGAGATCGCCGAGGGGATCGTCGCCGCCGTCAAGGCCGGCCTCGCCACGCCGGCCGCGCAGGCGCCGCGCCCCGATACCAGCCGTGACCAGCTTCAGGTCAGCCCGGCCCTGGCCGATCTTCTGCGCGTGCTCATCAAGGCCAAGGCCGAGGAGACGGGCGTGGCGCAGAAGCTGCTCGCCTCCGCCGCCGATCTCGATGCCATCGCAGCGGGCGAGCGCGATGTCGCCGCGCTGCAGGGCTGGCGCGGCGAGGTGTTCGGCAACGACGCGCTGCGCCTGTGCCGGGGCGAGATCGCGCTGTCGGCCCGCGACGGCCGGGTGCGCATCATCCCGGCGGAGGGCGGCGGCTGACGGGTGCGCTCAGCGCCCGGCGACGCGCTGATTGGACTGGCCGCGCACCACGATGCGCCGCACCCGCGCCAGATCGCGGTTGCTGACAAAGACCGCGGCGGTGACGCGGCGCGACGCCGCGGTCGAGACCTCGGTGGAGGCGCGCGGCGGCGCGGCGACTAGGCGATAGGCCAGGACTTCCGGCTCGGTGGTTTCGTCCTCGACAAGCTCGACATCCCACCATCCCTGGCTGGGCGTCAGGCCGGTGGCGCGGATGATGGCGCCGCCCGGCATCCGCTCAACCGCAAGGGCGGTGACCTCGGCCACCAGCGCGCGGTTGTCGACCGTCTCGCCCTGCCAGCCCCCTTCGGGCTCGAGGCTGACGGGCTCCGCGCGCGAGCCGTCGAACCAGTTCAAGGGGTTGAGCCGCGACTCCCCGGCCGACCCGCAGGCCCCGAGCAGGAGCACCGCCGCCAGCGCCGCAAGCATCCGACCGTTCATCGCGCCACCCCATTTCTGTCCGGGCACCGGGTTAGCGGAAACGGCGCGCTTTGAAAAGCCTTGCCGCGCCCCTCTGGACCTTCGCGCCCGCCGCGCCTAGGTGGGGTGGAGAAACGGAGGATGCATTGGCCGAGGCTGAATTCGACGAAATCGCGGACACCTTCGAGTTTCTCGACGACTGGGAGGACCGCTATCGCCACGTCATCGAGATGGGCAAGGCGATGGCGCCGCTGGACGACGCGCTTCGCGTGCCGGCCACGAAGGTGGACGGCTGCGCCAGCCAGGTGTGGATCGTGCCCAGGATCGAGGGCGAGGGCCCGCAGGCGCGGTTCGACTTCATGGGCGACAGCGACGCGATGATCGTGCGCGGGCTGATCGCGGTGCTGCACGCGCTTTATTCGGGCCGCTCCGTCGCCGACGTCACGCAGGTCGACGCCGCCGCGGAACTCGCCCGGCTCGGGCTGGACGAACATCTTTCGGCGCAGCGCTCCAACGGGCTGCGGGCGATGGTGGGCCGCATCCGCGGGCTGGCCGAGCAGGCCGCCGCCAAGACCGCCTGAGCGTGCCTCACTGCGGGTGGCGCATTCGTGCCATCAGCCCGTCGCGCAGCAGGAACTGATGATAGAGCGCGGCAAGGATGTGCAGCGCGATCAGCGCCAGTAGCGCGAAGCGCAATACGGAATGCAGCCCGGCGGCCTGCTCCAGCGCGCCGAACCAGGCCAGCGCGCCGGTCACAGGCATGAGGATCAGCAGCGCGTAGAGCGACCAGTGCGCGGCATGCGCGGCCATGCGCAGCACCCGCGGCTCCTGCGCGGGCGGCGGCGGCGCACCGCGCCGCGCGCGCAGAACCAGCCGCCAGAGCACCAGTGCCAGCACCAGAAGCCCGCCGAAGACATGCGCCGCGGCGAACGGGTCGAACGCTGACTCCGCGGTCTCGACGAAGTCTGCCCAGGCTTCGACGATCGCGCCGTTGAACAGGAACTGGACGGCGACCAGAAGGAAAACGATCCAGTGCAGACCGATCTGGGCGCGGGAATAACCTTTTGGCATGGCGGGTTCCGGTAACTGATTCAGAGCTCACACTATATTCGCGGGGCGCCCGTGTCCGTGGCCGCTCCGCCGGGCGGATGCGGCAGATCCGCGCACTCACGCCTGCCGGGCGAGGGCGGTCGCGAGATCGCCGTAGCCGGTCAGGCGGCGTTCATAGGCCAGCCCCAGCCGCGCCGCGCAGTCGCGCGCGCGGGCGTCGAGGGCGGGGTCGTCGGTCTGGGCAAGGTAGATCAGCTTCTCGTAGTTGCCGAACATCATCCCGATCAGCTCGGGATGCCGGTCGAAGCCCATCGGGCGCCAGACGAAGGCGTCGAACTGCCGCACGAGGAAGTCGGTCAGGTAGAAGGCCGTCATTTCATCGTCGGCGCGCGCCGCGAAGGCCGCGTTGCCGTCGAAGAAGGCATAGCAGTGCGGCCCCGGCACCATCTCGACGCCCAGCTCCGCGCAGCGCGCCTGCAGCCGCCCGCCGGTGCCGCAATCGGCATAGACGACGAAGATCGACTCAAAGCTGTCGCGGTTGTCTTCCACCACCCTGGCCACCGCGTCGGGGATGCGGTCGGGGTAGAGGTGCAGCTTGGCCGGCAGGCAGGTGAGGTCCATGTGATCCCACCCGTTGGCGGCCCTGAGCGCGAGGATCTCGCGCGCCAGCGCGCCGCAGGCGATCAGCAGGATGCGTCCGCGCGGACGCTGCGCCGGCAGTCCGGCCTCGGTCAGCGTGGCGTCGTCGGGCAGTGCGTCGGGGAATGCGGCGGCGGTCATGACCGCAACCGCACCAGCAGGGCGGCCGCCAGCGTGACCAGCAGCACCGCCCCGGCCCCTCCGGGGATGGCGGGCGCGGCGCTCATCGCCACGGCGACGGTCAGCCCCGCGGCAAGGATGACGGAGACAAGGATCACGGCGAGGCGGGCAGGGGGCATCGGCTCACTCCTTCGAGTCACCAGATGGGGCTGCCGCCGGCCCGCGTCGAGGGGGCTGGCTCAGCCCGCCGCCATCTGGTTGTGCTTGCGCGAGACGAAGTCCTTGGCCATCTCGACGGCGACAGCGGCGTCGCGGCAATAGGCATCGGCGCCGATCGCGCGGCCGAATTCCTCGTTCAGGGGCGCGCCGCCGACCAGCACGATGTAGTCGTCGCGCAGGCCCTTCTCGACCATCGTGTCGATGACGACCTTCATGTAGGGCATCGTGGTCGTCAGCAGCGCCGACATGCCAAGGATGTCGGGCTGTTCGCGCTCCAGCGCCTCGAGGTAGTTCTCCACGGGGTTGTTGATGCCGATATCGACCACCTCGAAGCCCGCGCCCTCGAGCATCATCGACACAAGGTTCTTGCCGATGTCGTGGATGTCGCCCTTGACCGTGCCGATGACCATCTTGCCCTGCTTGGGCGCGCCGGTCTCGGCGAGCAGCGGCTTGAGGATGAACATGCCGCCCTTCATCGCGTTGGCTGCCAGAAGCACCTCGGGCACGAACAGGATGCCGTCGCGGAAGTCGTAGCCGACGATCGTCATGCCGGCGACGAGCGCCTCGGTCAGAATCCGGTAGGGCTGCCAGCCGCGGTCGAGCAGGATGTGCACGGCTTCCTCGATCTCGTCCTTGAGACCGTCATAGAGGTCGTCATGCATCTGCTGGACGAGCTCTTCGTCGGACAGCTCGGCGAGGATGATGTCGTCTTGCTCGGCCATGGCGTGCTTTCCCTGACTGCGGCTGCGCGCCGCTCCGGGCGCGGACTGGCCGATCTATGGGCGCATCGCGCCCAGCGCAGTTGGCGGATTGCGACATGGCCGGTTCCGCCACCGACCTGCGCACGCGATGGCGAGCGGACGTGACCGCCGCGCCGCGCCCGTCGCGGGACCGGCCGATCGGGGCTGGCAAGCGTTCCTTGTATGTTCTATCCTGCACGGATGGAGCAGGATGGCGGCATCTCCCGGCTCGTGACGCCGCGCGGCCGCGGCGCCGGGCGCAACATGGCCGGCCGGTTCGAACGCGAGCGCCGCGCGCCCGTCGATGACGGCTGGGACATTCCCGAAGAGCCCGCGCCGCTGCGCACCGAGATCAGCGAGGAGCGCCCGCGCAGCGTGATCGCGCGCAACGATTCGCCCGACATTCCCTTCGACCGCTCGCTCAACCCCTATCGCGGCTGCGAGCATGGCTGCATCTACTGCTATGCGCGGCCCACGCATGGCTATCTGGGCCTCTCGCCGGGGCTTGATTTCGAATCGCGCCTCGTCGCGCGGCCCGATGCGCCGCAGGTGCTCGCGCGGCAGCTTTCCTCGCCGCGCTACAGCCCGCGCCCCCTCGCCATCGGCACCGTCACCGACCCCTATCAGCCCGCCGAAGGGGAGCGGCGCATCACCCGCGCGGTGCTGGAGGTGCTGCGCGATTTCCGGCATCCGGCGACGATCATCACGCGCGGCACCCTGATCGAGCGCGACCTCGACCTGCTGGGCGAGATGGCCGCCGAGGGGCTGGTGCAGGTCGGCGTGTCGGTGACCACGCTCGATGCGGGTCTCGCCCGGCGGCTGGAGCCGCGCGCGCCCGCCCCCGCCCGCCGTCTGGCCATGATCGGCGCGCTCGCCGGGGCCGGCGTGCCGGTGCAGGTGATGATGGCCCCCGTCATCCCCGCCCTGACCGATCACGAGGTCGAGGCGCTCCTGCAGGCGGCGGCCGAGGCCGGCGCGGGCGCGGCGAGCTGGGTGCTTCTGCGCCTGCCGCACGAGGTTGCGCCGCTGTTTCGCGACTGGCTGGAGCGGCACGCCTCCGACCGCGCCGAGCGGGTGATGAACCGCCTGCGGGAGATGCATGGCGGGCAGGACTATGACAGCGGCTGGGG
Source organism: Rhodobacteraceae bacterium WD3A24 (assembly GCA_002967695.1). Taxonomy (GTDB): domain Bacteria; phylum Pseudomonadota; class Alphaproteobacteria; order Rhodobacterales; family Rhodobacteraceae; genus Alkalilacustris. Next base: position 40,693 of record PUHN01000007.1, read on the forward strand.
CACGCGGATGCGCGGGCAGGGGGTGCAGGCGGATCTGCTTCGCCGCCGGTTCCGGCTGGCTGCGCGGCGTCACGGGCTCGACCGGCCGCTGCCGCCGCTCGATTGCAGCCGCTTCGGCCGGCCGCCGCGGGCGGGTGATCAGCTCGCGCTGTTTCCCGACCTCTAGGAGCGCCGGCGCCGGCCGCCGCGGCGGCGCTCGGGCGGGGCCTCGCCGCTGCCGTCGGAGACCGAGGAGAACCCGCCCAGCCGCGCGGCGATCACGTCGAGCTTGGGCCGCGGGCCGGGGGTGTGGGCCTCCAGCGCGGCGTGCATGTGGCGCAGGTGCTCGGGCGTGGTGCCGCAACAGCCGCCAATGATCCGCGCGCCGCAATCGCGCGCCAGCGTGGCGTAGTCGGCCATCAGTTCCGGCGTGCCGTCGTAATGGATATGGCCGTGGACGTATTTCGGCACACCCGCATTGCCCTTGGCGATGATCGGCCGCTCGGTTCCCTCGGCGGCGAAGCTCAGGATCGTGCGCAGCAGGTCCGACGCGCCCACCCCGCAATTGGCGCCGAAGGCGACGGGCGGGTGGGGAAGCTTCTCGACCAGCGCGGCCAGATCGGCGGCGGTCACGCCCATCATGCTGCGCCCGGCGGTGTCGAAGCTCATCGTTCCGCACCAGGGCATTTCCGCGCTGCGGGCGGCCTCGGCGGCGGCACGAAACTCGTCGGCCGAGGATATCGTCTCGACCCACAGCACGTCGGCGCCGCCCGCCTTGAGCGCCTCGGCCTGCTCGTGGAACATCTCGACGGCGAGCGCGTGCGTCAGTTCGCCCAGCGGGGCCATGATCTCGCCGGTCGGGCCCATCGAGCCGGCGACGACCGTCCTGCGGGCGGCCCGGTCGGCAACCTCGCGCGCCAGCTCGGCGGCGGCGCGGTTGAGTTCGCCCACCCGGCGATGGGCGCCATGCAGCCGCAGCCGGCTGGCATTGCCGCCGAAGCTGTTGGTCAGGAAGATGTCCGAGCCGGCCTCGACCGCGCCGCGATAGAGCGCCGTGATGCGCTCGGGGTGCGCGACGTTCCACAGCTCGGGCGCCTCGCCCGCCTCCAGCCCCATGTTGAACAGATTGGTCCCGGTGGCGCCATCGGCCATCAGCCAGTCGCGGGCCTCGAGCAGGCGGGAGAGCGGATCGGACATGCGGCGCGGCTCCTCGGATCGGCGGCGCGGTGCGCCCGGCGGCGGGCGCGGAACTCACTACGAAGGCCCGGCCCGCCGGGGGGCGGGCCGGCGGCGCGTGCCGGGCGCGGATCAGTTCCGCGCGACGATCTCCCCCTTGGCCTCGGCCAGAAAGGTGTTCATCCGCTCGCGAATCGTGGCCTCGTCGACACGGCTGCCCAGATCATGGGCGATCTTGCGGAAGACGTCCTCGTGGCCGGCCTCCTCGAAATCGGCGCGGATGACCTCCATGGCGTATTCCTCGGCCTCCTTGCCGGACTTGCCGAGGAGTTCGGCCGCCCACAGCCCGAGCAGCTTGTTGCGCCGGGCGACGGCCTTGAACTGCATTTCGGCGTCATGGGCAAACTTGGCCTCGAAGGCGCGTTCGCGATCGTCAAAGGTGCTCATGCCTGCACTCCCGCTTGAAACTCGTCGCCTCCGCATATGCCGCGCGCGCGCCCGCCCCGCAAGCCCCCGCGCCGCTTGTGCGCAAGCCGTGCTTGGCCTATATGACGCGCACACCGAGGTGCGGGCGCGCCGCCCTCGCGCATATCCGGAGTTTTCATGGCACGTCGCACCAAGGTTTACGAGGGCAAGGCGAAGGTTCTCTACGAGGGGCCCGAGCCCGGCACGCTCGTGCAGTATTTCAAGGACGACGCGACCGCCAACAACGCCGAAAAGCACGACGTGATCGACGGCAAGGGCGTGCTGAACAACCGGCTCAGCGAATTCTTCATGACCGGGCTCAACGCCATCGGCGTGCCGACCCATTTTATCCGCCGCATCAACATGCGCGAGCAGCTCATCCGGGCGGTCGAGATCATACCGCTCGAGGTTGTGGTGCGCAACGTCGCGGCCGGCTCGCTTTCGACCCGGCTCGGGCTGGAGGAGGGCGCCGCGCTGCCCCGGCCCATCGTCGAGTTCTATTACAAGGACGACAAGCTCGGCGATCCGCTGGTCTGCGAGGAGCACATCATCGCCTTCGGCTGGGCGGCGCAGCAGGATCTCGACGACATGGTCGCGCTGGCGCTGCGGGTCAACGACTTCCTGTCGGGGGTCATGCTGGGCGTGGGCATCCGGCTGGTCGATTTCAAGATCGAGATCGGCCGCGTCTGGGAGGGCGACTTCCAGCGGCTGATCATCGCCGACGAGATCAGCCCCGATTCCTGCCGGCTGTGGGATATGAAGACGGGCCAGAAGCTCGACAAGGACGTGTTCCGCCGCGATCTTGGCAATCTCGCCGACGCCTATACCGAAGTCGCCAAGCGGCTGGGCGTGATGCCGCGCAACGCCGGCCGCGTGACCAAGCCCACCCTGATCAACTGAGCCGAGCGAGGCCCGCGATGAAAGCCCGTGTCCAGGTGATGCTCAAGGACGGCGTTCTCGACCCGCAGGGCGAGGCGGTGCGCCACGCGCTGGGCACGCTGGGCTTTGACGGTGTCGAGGATGTCCGCCAGGGCAAGGTGATCGAGATCGCGCTGTCCGAGACCGATGCGGACGCAGCGCGCGCGCGCGTCACCGAGATGTGCGAGCGCCTGCTGGCCAATACCGTGATCGAGAAATACGAGGTCGAGCTGCTCTGACAGCCGGTCCGAGGAGAGCGCGCCGATGAAAGCCGCCGTCATCACCTTTCCCGGCTCCAACTGCGACCGCGACCTCGCCGTCGCCTTCGAGGCGCAGGGCGCGCGGGTGGTCCGCGTGTGGCACAAGGAAACCGAGCTGCCCGCCGGCCTGGACGTGGTCGGGCTGCCGGGCGGCTTTTCCTTCGGGGATTATCTGCGCTGCGGGGCGATCGCGGCGCGCGCACCCATCGCGCAGGCGGTGGCGGCGTTCGCCGGGCGCGGCGGCCATGTTCTGGGCATCTGCAACGGGTTTCAGGTGCTCATCGAGGCGGGGCTGCTGCCCGGTGCGCTGATGCGCAATGCCGGCATCAAGTTCGTCTGCCGCAATATCGGCCTGCGCGTCGAGACGGCGCAGAGCGCGTTCACCGCCCAGTGGGGCGCGGGGGCGGATATCACGCTGCCCGTGGCCCATCACGACGGCAACTACACCGCCGACGCCGATCTCGTCGCCCGGCTGCGCGGGGAGGATCGCGTTGCGCTGCGTTACCGCGACAATCCCAACGGCTCGACCGACGACATCGCCGCGATCCTGTCGGCCAATCGGCGCGTGCTCGGGATGATGCCCCATCCCGAACGCGCGATCTCGCCCGCACAGGGCGGCACCGACGGGGCGGCGCTGTTTCGTTCGCTCATGGATGCCTTCGTGCCGGCATGAGCCGGCTTCTTGTGATGGCCCCGCCCCCGGCGTAACCTGTCGCCATGGCCGCACGCGATCCCAGCCCCGACGACGACGGAGACGACGACGCCGCACGTGGCATGCCGTGGTGGGCGCGGCTGACGGCGGGGCTGCTGGTCGTGATCGCGGTGACGGTGGTCTGGCTTGCCAATGGCTGGCTGACCGACCGATTCACCGAAAGCACCCGCAACCGCGCCGAATTGCGGCTCGTGCTCTATTCCGGCAACATCCAGAGCGAGTTGCAGCGCAATTCGGTGGTGCCGCTGCTGCTGGCGCGCGACCCGGCCCTGATGGGCGCGCTGGCCGACGGCAGCTATGCCCATACCTCGCGCCGGCTGATCTCGGCGCAGGAGGAGATCGGCGCGGCCTCGATCCTGCTGCTCGACGCCGACGGGCGCACCGTGGGCGCGACCGACCGCAACATGATCGGCAGCGCGCATCGCAGCGCGCCCTATTTCGTCGAGGCGCAGCGGGCCTCGGAGACCGTATTCACCGTTTCCGAGCGCGAAAGCGGCGGCTACGAATTCTCGTTCTCGCGGGCGGTCCGGCAGGGCGGGCGGTTTCTCGGCGTGGTGGTCGTCGAGGTCGATCTGATGAAATTTGAGCGCAGCTGGGCGGGTTTTTCGGATGCGGTGGCCGTCACCGACAGTGAGGGCCGCATCATCCTGGCCACCGAGCCGCGCTGGCGCGGCCGGACGATGACCGAGGCGCTCGAGGTGCAGGACGCCCCCTCGGCGGTCCGGCGCGCGCTGCAGGCCACCGCCGACTGGGCGCAGGATCCGCCCGACGCCTATCTTAGCGGCGAGGGCGTGCTGCGCTCCGAGGCGCGGATCCCGTTCCGGGGGTGGAATCTCGTCTCCTTCACCACCTATGACAGCGTGCGCGAACGGGTTAACGGTGTGCTTGCGCTGGTGATCATGGGCTTTGCGATCCTGCTGGCGGTCGCCTTCTACCTGCTTTCACGTCGGGCCTGGTCGCAATCGTTGCTGTTTCAGCGCGAGTCGGCCGAGTTGCGCCAGCTCAACGCCCGGCTCCAGCGCGAGATCGCCGCGCGCGAAAAGGTGCAAAAGGATCTCGCCGTGGCCGAGCAGACCCTGGCGCAGTCGTCCAAGCTCGCCGCGCTGGGCGAGATGTCGGCGGCCGTGAGCCACGAGCTCAACCAGCCGCTGGCGGCCATGAAGACCTATCTGGCCGGCGCGCGTCTGCTGTTGCAGCGCCGCCGCCCCGAGGAGGCGCTGGTCTCGTTCCAGCGCATCGACGACCTGATCGGCCGAATGGGCACGATCACGCGCCAGCTCAAGAGCTATGCGCGCAAGGAGGGAACCGATTTCGAGCCGGTGGATATGCGCGACTGCGTCGCCAGCGCGCTGGAGATGATGGAGCCGCAACTGAAATCGCGACGGCTGCGGCTCACCCGCACGCTGCCGCGCGGGCCGGTGATGGTCATGGCCGACCGAGTCCGCCTCGAACAGGTGATCGTCAATCTGGTGCGCAATGCCATCGACGCGACGGAGGGCGCCGACGATCCGCGTATTGACCTCATCCTCTCGGCCGGCGAGACCGCGACCCTGACGGTGCGCGACAACGGTCACGGCATCGATACGCCCGAGAATCTGTTCGAGCCGTTCTACACCACCAAGCAACCCGGCGAGGGGGTCGGGCTGGGGCTGGCCATCTCATCGGGGATCGTCAGTGAACTCGGCGGCCGGCTGACTGCGCAGAACGCCCCCGAAGGGGGGGCGGTATTCGAGGTCAGGCTGCCTATATTGGAGGCGGAGGCAACGGGGCGGGCCGCCGAATGAGGATGCATCAATGACACGTGCCATGAAGGTGATGATCGTCGATGACGAACAAGACATGCGCCAGTCGGTGAGCCAGTGGCTGGCGCTTTCGGGCTTCGAGACCGATACCTTCGCCACCGCCGAGGAGGCGCTGCGCATGCTGCGCCCCGATTATCCGGGCGTGGTGATCACCGACATCAAGATGCCCGGAATGGACGGGATGGCCCTGCTCAAGCGGCTGCTGGGCATGGATTCGAGCCTGCCGGTGATCATGATCACCGGGCATGGCGACGTGCCCATGGCCGTCGAGGCCATGCGGCTGGGGGCCTTCGATTTTCTCGAAAAGCCCTTCAACCCCGAGCGGATGACCGATCTGGCGAAGCGCGCGGTGCAGGCGCGCCGCGTCTCGCTCGACAACCGCGCGCTGCGCCAGGAATTGTCCGACGGCACCGCGATCATGAAGAAACTGGTGGGCGCCTCGCCCGTGATGGAGCGGTTGCGCGAGGACATCCTCGATCTCGGTCAGGCCGACGGGCATGTGCTGATCGACGGCGAGACGGGCACCGGCAAGACGCTGGTCGCGCATGCGCTGCATGCCGTCGGGCCGCGGGCGGGAAAGCGCTTTGTCTCGGTCTCCTGCGCGGCCTACGAGGAGGCCGCGCTGCTGGCCAGGCTTTTCGACCCCGACGGCGAGGAGAGCGCGCTGCCGCTGATCGAGGAGGCGCGCGGCGGCACGCTGTGCCTGGAGGATATCGAGGCGCTCAGCCAGGCCGCCCAGGCGCGCCTGCTGACCCATATCAACGAACAGAGCGCCCCGGCCGACACCCGTATCATCGCCATTTGCAACCAGCACGCCCCCGACCGGACCCTGCAGGATGTGTTGCGCCCCGATCTCTATTACCGGCTCGCCGCGCTGAAGGTCACGCTGCCGCCGCTGCGCGCGCGCGGCGAGGACATCCTCGCGCTGTTCAACAGATATGCCGAGGGATACGCCGAGGAATACGGCTGCGAGGCACCCGAGATCGGCGCCCAGGAGGCGGCGCAGCTGATGCAGGCCCCGTGGCCGGGCAATGTGCGCCAGCTCATCAACGTGGCCGAGCGTGCGGTGCTGCAAAGCCGGCGCGGCGCGGGCTCCATCGCGTCGCTGCTGATGGATGACGGCGAGGAGGCCGCCGGCGCGCCGGCCATGACCGTGGAGGGCAAGCCGCTCAAGGAATATGTCGAGGCGTTCGAGCGGATGCTGATTGACAACACGATGCGCCGGCACAAGGGGTCCATCGTCGCGGTCATGGAGGAACTCAGCCTGCCCCGGCGAACCCTCAATGAAAAGATGGCGAAATACGGGCTGCAGCGTTCGGACTACACCTGACCGCACCGCCGCGCCGCACCATCAAGGAGGCGGGATCATGAGGATGCATCGCAGGGGGGTCTTGCTGGGTGCGATCGCCCTGGCGCTGGCCGGCTGCACCGGGCGCGGCAGCGGGCCGGATGCCGCCGCCGCGGCGCGCGCGGCGCTGCGTGCGGGCGGGCATGTCGTCTATTTCCGCCACGCGCGGCAACGCTCTGGTCGGGCCATGACAGCCACACATGGCCGCGCGAGGAGCAGCGCCTTCTCTCGCCGGAGGGCGCGGCGCAGGCCCGCCGCATAGGCGCGCGCTTCGACGCGCTGGGAATCGCGGTGGAGGAGGTGCGCACGAGCCCCTTTCACCGGACACGCGATACCGGCCGGCTCGCCTTTGGCGACATCACCGTCGATCCCGGCCTGCTGAGCATCGAGAATGCCGGCGGTCCGGCGGGGCGGCTCGACCACCTGCGCGGCCTGCTGTCGAACCCGGTGACGGGGGCGGGCAACCGCGTGCTGGTGTCGCATCGCGGCAATCTGCTGTTCGCCGCCGGGATTCATCTGGCCGCGGCCGAGGCGGCCGTGTTCCGCCCCGACGGCGCGGCGGGGTTCACCCTGATCGGTCGTGTGGCGGCCGAGGACTGGTAGCCGCCGTCGCGGCGCGGTTGATTTTCGCCATTGTCATTCGCCGCGCTTCGCTCTTATGCTGCCCCGGCAAGAGTCTGCCGCCTGACGCTCGGTCGGGCGCGGCAGCAACAGGACAGAATTCGCTGCTTCGGCGTGCTGCCGGGCGGGTTGCCCGGCCCGCCGGAGCGGACAGATCGGCCCTCGGGCCAGAAGAACGGCCCTCGGGCCACAGGATCGCCCGCCGCGCGCGCCGACAGGCCGCGCCAGCCGGGCCAGGAACGGGTGCCCCGACGGGGCGCCGGAGAAGAACCGCGATGACCGGCGCCGTGCGCAATTTGCAGTGTAGAGGACGGCCTGCGGGCCCGGCCCCGCGCTGCCCGGCGCCGGCCACCGCCTCAGCCAGACACCCCCCGCAAGCCGTCCGCCCGCCGGGTCCGCCCGGCCGATGCGGCCGATCGCGGCGGTGCAACGAGAGAATATGGGAAAGAAAATGCTTATCGACGCCACGCACGCGGAGGAAACCCGCGTCGTGGTGGTGGACGGAAACAAGGTCGACGAATTCGATTTCGAGACGGCGAGTCGCCGCCAGCTAGCCGGAAACATCTATCTCGCCAAGGTCACGCGGGTGGAGCCGTCGCTGCAGGCCGCCTTCGTCGATTACGGCGGAAACCGGCACGGTTTTCTCGCCTTCTCGGAAATCCATCCCGACTACTATCAGATCCCCGTCGCCGACCGGCAGGCGCTGATCGCCGAAGAGCGCGCCTATGCCGAGGCCGAGGAGGACGAGAGCGCGCGCGACAAGTCCCGCCGCGCGCCGCGCCGGCGCGCCAGGCCCAAGACCGCAGACAAGGCCGAAACGGCCGAGTCGGGCGATGCCGTGGCGAGCCGCGAAATCGCCGGCATGGACATTGTCGAGCCCGACGGGGACGGCCCCGACACCGGCGCCGACGGTGCGTCCGGGGGCGCGGCGGATGACGGCCAGCAGCCATACGCCGCGGTCGATCACGCCTCGGAGCTCGACGACGAGATCGAGTCGGTCGCCGACGAGGACGTCTCGGAGGAAATCCGGCCGCGCCAGGCGCGCCCGCGCCGCTACAAGATTCAGGAGGTCATCAAGGTCCGCCAGATTCTGCTGGTCCAGGTCGTCAAGGAAGAGCGCGGCACCAAGGGCGCGGCGCTGACGACCTATCTCAGCCTCGCGGGGCGCTACTGCGTGTTGATGCCCAACACTGCGCGCGGCGGCGGCATCAGCCGCAAGATCACCAACGCCGCCGACCGCAAGAAGCTCAAGGAGATCGCGAGTACCATCACCGTGCCCGAGGGCGCGGGGCTGATCATCCGCACCGCCGGCGCCAAGCGCACCAAGGCCGAGATCCGGCGTGACTACGAATATCTCATGCGGCTGTGGGAACAGATCCGCGAACTCACACTCAAGTCGGTCGCGCCGGCGCCGATCTACGAGGAGGGCAACCTCATCAAGCGCGCGATTCGCGACCTCTACAACCGCGAGATCGAGGAGGTGCTTGTCGAGGGGGCCGAGGGCTATCGCGTGGCCAAGGACTTCATGAAGATGATCATGCCGTCCCACGCCAAGAACGTGAAGCACTACACCGACCCGATGCCGCTTTTCGCGCGCCATCAGGTCGAATCCTATCTCGCCGGCATGTTCAGCCCCACCGTTCAGCTCAGGTCGGGCGGCTATCTGGTGATCGGCGTGACCGAGGCGCTTGTGGCCATCGACATCAACTCGGGCCGGGCCACCAAGGAAGGCTCGATCGAGGAGACGGCGCTCAAGACCAATCTCGAAGCCGCCGAGGAGATCGCGCGGCAGTTGCGTCTGCGCGATCTCGCGGGGCTCATCGTGATCGACTTCATCGACATGGAGGAGCGCAAGAACAACGCCGCCGTCGAAAAGAAGCTCAAGGACAGGCTCAAGACCGACCGCGCGCGCATCCAGGTGGGGCGCATCTCGGGTTTCGGGCTGCTGGAGATGAGCCGTCAGCGCCTGCGCCCCGGCATGCTCGAGGCCACCACCCAGCCCTGCCCGCACTGCCACGGCACCGGCCTGCTGCGCTCCGACGACAGCCTCGCCCTGGCAATCATCCGCCAGATCGAGGAGGAGGGCACCCGCAAGCGCTCGCGCGAGGTGCTCGTCAAGGCGCCGGTGGGGATCGTCAATTACCTCATCAATCAGAAGCGCGAGCATATTGCGCTGATCGAGGCGCGCTACGGCATGGCGGTGCGGCTGGAGGCCGACAGTCAGCTCGTCAGCCCCGACTTCACGATCGAGAAGTTCAAGACCGCCACGCGCAGCGTGTCCGAGGCCACCGCGCCGGTGGTCTCGGTGGACAGCTCGATGATGGCCGACATTCCCGAGGTCGAGGAAGAGGAGGCCGCGCCACAGGCCGAGGCCACCGCGCCGCAGTCCGAGGCCCCGGCGGACGCCGCGGAGGACGAGGGCGGCGGCAAGAAAAAGCGCCGTCGGCGGCGGCGGCGGCGCGGCAACGGCAACGGGGACGGCGCCGAGGCGGCTCAGACCGATGCCGGCGGTGCCGGCGAGGCGCCCGATCAGGCCGCGCAGGCCGCGGGCGCGGAGGCCGCGGAAGCGGCTGCGCCGGAGCA
>PUHN01000070.1 GCA_002967695.1 Rhodobacteraceae bacterium WD3A24
GGCTGCTGCTGGGGGTGGCGATCTTCTGGGGCATCGCTGTGGGCGCCTATCGCCGCCAGCACATCCAGGTCGATCTGTTCTGGCAGATCCTGTCGCCGCGCGCGCAGCGCGCCGTGGACATCTTCGGCGATATCGTCTTTGCCGGCTTTATGGGCGTGTTCTCATGGATGTTGCTGGGGCAGGTGCGCCGGGTGATGGCCTCCGGCCAGACGACCTTCGAGTTGTCGATCCCGATCTGGCCCTTCCACGCAATCGCCTGGCTCGGGATCGTGCTGTGTTTCGTCGTGCTGCTCGCCCGGATCGCGCATGCCTTCCTGCCCGGCGGGGATGACGGGCCCTCCTCCTCGCTCTCGGACAGCGGAGTCTGACATGTCACCCGACCTGATCGCCATCGGCGGCTTCGTCGTCCTTTTCGTGCTGCTCGTCCTGCGGGTTCCCATCGGGGTGGGGATGGGCGTGGTCGGGCTGGGCGGGTTCGCACTGATGACGGGCACGCAGCCCGCGCTCAACCTGCTGGCGATCTCGCCCATCCGCACGGTCACCGATTATTCGCTGGGTTTGATCCCGATGTTCATCCTGATGGGGGCGGTGGCCTCGGCCTCGGGGATGAGCTCCGAACTCTACCGCGCGGCCAATGCCTTGCTCGGACACCGCAAGGGCGGGCTGTCGATGTCGACCATCGTGGCCTGCGGCGGCTTTTCGGCGATCTGCGGCTCGTCGGTGGCCACCGCGGCGACCATGGCGCGCGTCGCGCTGCCGGAGATGAAGCGCTACGGCTACCCCGACAGCCTCGCGACGGGCTCGATCGCCGCCGGTGGCACGCTGGGTATCCTGATCCCGCCCTCGATCGTTCTGGCACTCTACGGGGTGCTGACCGAGCAGGATATCGGCAAGCTCTTCATCGCCGGCGTGGTGCCCGGCCTGCTGGCCATAGCGCTCTATCTGATCGCGGTGCAGGTCTATCTGCGGATCTTTCGCATCGAGCTGCCGCAGCAGGAACGCGCGAGCTGGCGCGAGAAACTGGGCGCCCTGCGCGACATCTGGGCGATCACGCTGCTGTTCATCTTTGTCATCGGCGGCATCTATGGCGGGGTCTTCACCCCCTCGGAGGCCGCCGGAATGGGCGCGATGGGGGCGATCCTGATCAGCGTGGCGCGAGGACGCCTGCCGCTGAAGCGGCTGTTCGGCTGTCTCGTCGAGAGCATACAGACCACGGCGTCGATCTTCATGATCCTGATCGGAGCGATCCTGTTCGGCTATTTCCTCACCGTCACGCAGGTGCCGCAGAAACTCGCCGCCGGGCTCGTGGGGTTGGGGCTGGGCCCCTACATGACGCTGATCCTGATCCTGCTCTTCCTGCTTGTGCTGGGCTGCCTGCTCGACGCCATGGCGATGATCGTGCTGATGGTGCCGATCCTCTATCCGGTCTCGGTGCAGCTGGGCTTCGATCCGATCTGGTTCGGCGTGGTGATGGTGCTGGCCGTCGAACTGGCGTTGATCACCCCGCCGGTGGGGATGAACATCTTCGTCATCTCCACGCTCGCGCGGGGGGTGGGACTTCAGACGATCTATCTGGGCGTGCTGCCCTTCGTGCTGGCCGACATCGTGCGCATGGCGTTGATCATCGCCTTTCCGGCAATCGTGCTGTTCCTGCCGGAGTCCATGTAATGGCGCATCCGCTCCTGGCCGAGACCCCCTTTGCCCGCGTCACCGCGACGCTGTCCGACATCATCGATTTCGGCGCCACGCCCTACGGCCACCGGCGCGTGATCCATATCACCGGCGGCCGGGTGACGGGCGAGCGGTTGGAGGGCACGATCCTCGACGGCGGGGCCGACTGGCAGATCGGGCGCGCCGACGGGGCGGCCGACATTCACGCCCGCTACAGCTTTGTCACCGATGACGGCGCGCATGTGCTGGTCGACAGCCGCGGGCTGCGGCACGGGCCGCCCGAGGTGCTCGCCACGCTGGCCCGTGGCGAGGCCGTCGATCCGGCCCGGTATTTCTTTCGCACCCTGTGCCGGTTCGAGACCGGCGCGGAGCGGTATGGCTGGCTGAACCGGACGATGGCCATCGCCACCGGCCGGCGGTTGCCCAATGGCGTGGAACTCGACCTCTACGAGATTTTCTGAGCCGGCAGGGTGCGCGAGGGCGGTGCGACCCGGCCCGCCGGCGCGCGAGAGGAGAGGCAGGATGCGGTTGAGCGCGAATATCTCGATGCTGTTCGCCGAACTGGCGATGCCCGCGCGCTTCGCGGCGGCGCGCGCGGCCGGCTTCGACTGCGTCGAGATCCAGTTTCCGGGCGAGCACGACATCGAGGCCCTCGCCGCCGCGCGGGCGGCGGCGGATATACCCGTCTCGCTGATCAACATCCCGCGCGGCGGCGCCGAGGAGGCGGGCCTCGCTGCGTTGCCGGGGCGCGAGGAAGACTTCGCCGAGGCGGTCGAGGCCTGCGCGGAGCACGTCGCGCGGCTCGGCGCGCGAAAGGTCAATGTGCTGGCCGGATTTCCGCCGCCGGGAACCGACCCGCAGGATGCGCAGGCGGTGCTCACCGGCAATCTCGCCCGCGCCGCCGCGCGTTTCGCGCCTCTGGGCGTCGGCGTGATGGTCGAGCCGGTCAACCCGGTGGACCGGCCGGGCTTTGCGCTCACGTCGCTCGGCGAGGCGCTTGCGGTCATCGGGCGCGCCGGCCATCCCGGGCTGCGGGTGCAGTTCGATCTCTACCACATGGCCCGCACCGAGCCCGACCTCGTCGCGGCGATCCGCCGCGCGGGGCCGTCTATCGGTCATGTGCAGTTCGCCGACGCGCCGGGCCGCGGCCCGCCGGGCACCGGCGGCGTGGATTTCGCCGCGGCGCTGCGCGCGTTGAAGGCCGCCGGCTACGACGGCGATGTGGCCGCCGAATACCTGCCGGGCGACGACACGCGCGCCGGGCTCGGCTGGATGGCGCGCTTTCGCGCGCTGATGGACGGACACGACAGCATGAACGAGGAAACAGGCCCATGAGCGTGGACGAAAGCCGGGATGACGCGCTGCGCGAGGCGGCGACGCGGTTCACCAACCGCCGCGAGGTGGCGATCGAGTGGGGCGACTGCGACCCGGCGGGAATCGTGTTCTACCCGCGCTACTTCGCCTTCTTCGACGCCGCCACGGCGGGGTTGTTCGAGGCGGTCGGCCTGCCGAAATGGGAGCTCGTCAAGGCCGAGGGGATCGTCGGATTTCCCATGGTCGATACCCGCGCGACGTTTTCCATCCCCTCCGCCTGGGGCGAGCGCATCACCATCGACAGCCGCGTGTCGCGGTGGAAACGCTCGAGCTTCGATGTCGAGCATGTCGTGCGCAAGCAAGCGGGCGGTGCCGAGGCGATCCGGGCCTGGGAGACGCGCGTCTGGGTTGCCCGTCAGCCCGACGCCCCCGGCGGAATCAAGGGCCGGCCGATCCCGCGTGCGGTCATTGCACGCTTTGCCGAGGCGGCCGGCTGAGCGCGCCCCGGCGCGGGCTCAGCCCGCCGCCCCGTCACCCTCGCGCAGCTCCACCAGCAGCGAGATCAACTGCGCCGCCTTCTCGGGCCCCAGCCGGGCGGTCATGCGCCCCTCGAAATCGGCGAGGCGGTGCAGGAGCGCGTCGAGCTGCGCCTCGCCCTGGGGCGCGATCCGCAGCACGTTGAAGCGGCGATCATGCGCCATCGGCTCGCGCCGGATCAGACCACGCCGTTCGAGCCGGGCGAGGACGGGCGACAGTGTGGACTTGTCGATTCCGAAGGCGCGCGAGAGCTGCATCTGCGTGATGCCAGGATTGGCGCGGATCAGGGTGAGCATCCCGAATGCGCCCGGCGTGAGGTCGAGATCGCCCAGATCCTCCATGAAGCGCTCGAAGATCCAGGACTGCGTCCGGCGGATCTGGTAGCCCAGATAACCGGGCAGTTCGCGGTAATCGAGCGTCTCCTCATCGCCTTTCTGCGGCGGGTCGTGTCGGGCTTCCATCGGGCGGATTTTCCTCGTGAACATGCCGGGACTTTCCCCGGCGATTAGTTTGGACTACATACTATCGGGCGGTCAAGCGGCCCGGAACGCGCGAGGCGCGCGGGGAGGCGCCAGAGGAGGCAAGCACATGGAAGTCTCGTTCCACAAGGAGATCGGCAATCTCAAGCTGGGGCAGGGCGACACCTTCCGCGGCGAGGGCATCCTCGCCGTGACCAAGGCGCTGCTGCAGTCGGGCGTGAGCTATGTCGGCGGCTATCAGGGGGCGCCGGTCAGCCATCTGCTCGACGTTCTGGTGCAATCCGAGGACATTCTCGACGAGCTGGGCATCCATCTGGAGACCTGCACCAACGAGGCCGCCGCGGCGGCGATGCTCGCCGCCTCGATCAACTATCCGATGCGCGGCTGCGTCACCTGGAAATCCATCGTCGGCACCAATGTCGCCGCCGATGCGCTGTCCAACCTCGCCTCGGCCGGGGTGCAGGGCGGCGCGCTGATCGTGGTGGGCGAGGATTACGGCGAGGGCGCCAGCGTCATCCAGGAGCGCACCCACGCCTATGCGCTGAAATCCTCCATCTGGCTGACCGACCCGCGCCCCGACCTGTCCAACATCGTGCGCATGGTCGAGAAGAGCTTCGAGTTGTCGGAGGCCAGCGCGACCCCGGTGATGATGGAGCTGCGCATCCGCGCCTGCCATGTTTTCGGGGATTTCGACGCGAAGGACAATCTGGCCGCGGCGCATTCGTCGCGTCACAAGCTGGCCGAGCCGGCCACCTTCGACTACGCCCGTCTGAGCCACCCGCCCGCGACCTTCGGCCAGGAGCAGGACAAGATCACCCGCCGCACACCGGCGGCGCAGAAGTTCATCGTCGAGAACGGCCTCAACGAGCATTTCGGCCCCGAGACGCGCGAGATCGGCATCATCACGCAGGGCGGGCTGTTCAACAACCTCAACGCGCGGCTGATCGATGCGGGCCTGTCCGACGCGTTCGGCAATGTGACGGTGCCCACGCTGGTGCTCAACGTCACGCATCCACTGGCGCCGCGGCAGATCGAGGAGTTCGCGCGCGGCAAGAAGGCGGTGCTGGTGCTGGAAGAGGGGGCGCCGGAATACATCGAGCAGGCCGTCGGCCAGATCCTGCGCCGCGCCGACATCCAGACAAAGCTGCACGGCAAGGACATCCTGCCCGAGGCCGGGGAATACACCGCCAGGGTGCTGGGCCAGGGGCTGTCGGAGTTCCTTGCGCGCTATGGCTGGCCGGCCGACGGGCTGACCGGCTGGCTGGACCAGGTCGACCAGACCGCGCAGCAGGTGGCCGACGCCGCCGATCACGCGCTGCCCCCGCGCCCGCCGACCTTCTGCACCGGCTGTCCGGAACGGCCCGTCTTCTCTGCGATGAAGCTGGTGCGCGAGGAGCTTGGCCCCGTCCATGTCTCGGCCGATATCGGCTGTCACGCGCTGGCGACCTTCCCGCCCTTCAGCCAGGGCAACTCGATTCTGGGCTATGGGATGTCGCTGGCCTCCAGCGCGGCCGTCTCGGGCACGCAGGCCAGGCGGCCCATCAGCATCATGGGCGATGGCGGATTCTGGCATAACGGCCTGCTGACGGGCGTGGCGAGTTCGGTCTTCAACGCCGATGACGAAGTCCTTATCGTGATGAACAACGGCTATTCCAGTGCCACGGGCATACAGGATCTGCCATCGAGCGCCGGCGGCGGCGCGGGGCGGGGCAAGCAACTCGACATGGCCGCCACGCTGAAGGATATGGGCGTGAAATGGGTCCGCCGGGTCAACAACTACAAGGTCTCGGATGTCTTCAAGACCCTCAAGGAGGCCCAGACCACCAAGGAGAAGGGGCTCAAGGTCATCCTCGCCGATGGCGAGTGCCAGCTCGCCCGTCAGCGCCGCATCCGCCCGCAGGTGGCGCGGGCCTCGGCCGCCGGCGAGCGGGTGGTGCGCACCCGTTTCTGGGTGGACGAGGAGACCTGCACCGGCGATCATTCCTGCATACGGCTTTCGGGCTGTCCCTCGCTGACGGTCAAGCCGACGACCGACCCGCTGCGCACCGATCCGGTGGCCCATGTCAACAACGATTGCGTGGGGTGCGGGCTGTGCGGCGAGGTCAGCCACGCGGCACAGCTCTGCCCCTCCTTCGCGCAGATCGACATCATCGAGAATCCCGGCCGGTGGGACCGGCTGCGCCGCCGGCTCTCGGAGACGCTGATGCGGCTGTTCGGCGGAGGCGCCGCGGCCCCGGCCGTCCAGCCCGCGGAGTGACACCAATGACGACAACGGAACCGACACGGCTGCTGATCGCGGCGATGGGGGGCGAGGGCGGCGGCGTTCTCGCCGGCTGGGTGACGGAGGCGGCGCTGGCCGAGGGGCTGTGGGTGCAGCGCACCTCCGTCCCCGGCGTCGCGCAGCGCACGGGGGCGACGACCTACTACATCGAACTGATGCCGCGCGCCGGCGACCGGCGTCCGGTATTCGCGCTCAACCCGTCGCCGGGACGGGTCGACGTGCTGCTGGCCACCGAGCTTCTGGAGGCCGAGCGCATGGTGCGGCAGGGCTATGTCACCCCCGACCGCACCTGGCTGATGGCCTCGACCCACCGAGTCTTTACCGTCGACGAGAAATCGGCGATGTCCGACGGCCGTGTGGACCCCGAGGCGATGATCGCCGTTTGCGAGCGCTTTGCCCACCGCGCCTGGCTCGACGATCTGTCGGGCGTGGCCGCGGCCAACGGGTGCCATCTCAACGCGGTGCTTCTGGGCGCGCTGGCCGGCTCGGGCGCGCTGCCCGTCTCGGCCGGGGGGCTGCGCGCCGCCGTCGCCGGTGGCGGCAAGGCGGTCGAGGCCAATCTTCGCGGCTTCGATGCGGGTCATGCCGTTCTGTCGGGCGATGCGCCGCCGCGGCCGGTTCCCGAACCCGAGCCGCGCGACGAGAGCCCGCGACAGCACAGCCCGCACGACTTTCTGCCGGTCGAGGCCGCCCGGCTGGCCGAAGAGGGCGTCGCGCGCCTGACCGACTATCAGGACGCCGATTATGCACGGCTCTATCTGGACAGGCTCAGACGTATCGCCGAGCGCCCCGGCGCGACCGACGCGGTGCTGGAAAACACCGCGCGCCACCTCGCCCTGCGCATGAGCTATGAAGACACTTTCCGCGTCGCCCAGCTCAAGCTGCGCGAAAGCCGGCTGGCCAAGGTGCGCGCCGAGGCCAGGGGCCGGCCCGGCGACATCATCGACGTGACCGAATACCTCAAGCCGGGCCCCGAGGAGATATTCGGCATGCTCGGCCCGCGCATGGGCGGCTGGCTGATGGGGGTGGTCGAGCGGCGCGGCTGGCAGGACAAGTCCTTTCCGATGAAGCTGCGAACCACGCGGTTTTCGGGCTTCATCCGACTGCGGGTGCTCGCCGCACTTCGCCGGCGCCGCCGCAAGACGCTGCGTCATGCGCAGGAAGAGGCGTGGATCGCGCACTGGCTCGACCGCATCGAGGCCGCGCTGCCCGCCGCGCCCGAGGCCGCCGCTGAAATCGCCGAGGCGGCGAAGCTCGTGCGCGGTTACGGGGCGACCCTCAAGCGCGGCCTGCGCAACTTCGACCGCATCGACGCGGCCATCATCGCGCCCGGCCTTGACGGGGCGTTCCCGCCGGCGACCTTCGCCGACGGCGTGATGCAGGCGCGTCTGGCCGCGCTGAAGGATCCCGAGGGCTCTGCGCTCGGCAACATGGTTTCGGCCTTTCAGTCCGCCCAGTCCCGAAAGCTCTCGGCCTGACATGCGGGGCCGCCGCGCGCCGATGGTCTCGGTCGACGATCTGCGCCTGGCCGCACGGCGGCGGGTGCCGCGCTTTGCCTTTGACTATGTCGATGGCGGCGCGGGGGCCGAGGACGGGCTGTCGCGCAACCGCGCCGCCTTTCGCAAGGCCATCTTCAGCCCGCGCGTGTTGGTCAACACCGAAGGGGCGCTCGACACCGGCCGGAATTTTCTGGGGCGGCGCTGGTCGCTGCCCTTCGGGGTGGCGCCGATGGGGCTTGCGGGCATGGCCTGGCCCGGTGCCGATATCGCCCTCGCCCGCGCAGCGCAGGCGGCCGGCGTGCTGTATGTGGCCGCCACGCCCGCGACCGCCACGCTGGAGAGCCTGCGCACGGCCGCGCCGGACAGCGCGTGGTTTCAGCTCTATGTCGGCAAGTCGGCCGAGATCACCGACGATCTCCTCGCCCGGGCGCGGGCGGCGGGGTATGACACGCTGGTGGTCACCGCCGACGTGCCGCGCCCCGGAAAGCGCCGGCGCGATCTGCGCAACGGATTCGCCCTTCCGCTGTGCATGGGGCCGCGGATGCTGGCCGATCTGGCGCTGCACCCGGCCTGGGCGCTGGCCACGCTGCGCGCGGGGGCGCCGCGTTTCGCCAATTTCCAGCAATATGCCGGCGCCGGCGCGGGCGCGCGGTCGCTCGCGGAGCTGATGGCCGGGCAAAGCTCGGGCCGGCTCGACTGGGCGCTGCTGGCGCGCATCCGGGCGGGCTGGCCGGGCCGGCTTGTACTCAAGGGCGTGCTGGCCCCCGACGACGCCCTGCGTGCGGCCGAGGCCGGCGTGGACGCGGTTCAGGTCTCCAATCACGGCGGGCGCCAGCTTGACGGGGCGCCCGCGGCGCTCGATGCGCTGCGCGCGGTGCGCAAGGCCGTGGGGCCGGGCTATCCGGTGGCCATGGACAGTGGCGTGCGCAGCGGGGAGGACATCCTCAAGGCGCTCGATGCCGGCGCCGATTTCGTGTTCCTCGGGCGGCCGTTTCTTTATGCGGTGGCCGCGCGCGGCGATGCCGGCGCGGCGGAGGTTGTCGGGCTGTTGCACGCGGAACTCGTGCAGGCGCTCGCGCAGACGGGGCGTGCCGCGCTGCCCGAAGCCTGAGCGCGCGCGCGCCGAACGAAACAGGGCCGGGCGTTTCCGCCCGGCCCGCGCATCTCCGGCTCGATCAATGGGCGCGGCGTCTCAACGCTGGCCAAGGATGCGGTAGCTGCCCTGCCAGGATCCGTAGCTATTGCTGCTTATGCCGTTGCGCACGGTCCCGGTATAGCTGGGCTGGCCCGGCAGCACCTCCACCGCGATCACGCCGGTCTGGCCCGGCCTCAACACGCCAGCATGCACCGCCGCGACCGAAAGCGCGGTGTCGTCGGTATAGATGCCGGTTCCCCAGATCGGGCCGTTGGTCGACCCCGTCACCTGGAACTGCAGCGTCTGCCCGACATTCTGCCGGTAGCTGGTCAGGTTGCCGGGATCGGGCAGAACCTGGGCGCCGCCGCCGCCGAAGGTCTCCATGACCAGCGTCGTCGAGCAGTTCGAGGAGCCGTAGGTGCCCACCCAGATATCATAGGTGCCCGTGGCCGCGTTCGATAGCCGCATGCTGGCGTTGAGCGAGCTGCCGCCGTCATCGTTGAAATGCCACTGCCCGCTGGCGTCATTGACCAGCAGCACCGTGTCGCAGCTGCCCTGGGTGCGGAACTCCAGATCGCGCCGGGCGTTGTTCTCGAAGAAGTCGAGCTCGAAATCGGGCGCGGCGCCCACCCAGCCGCGGCCGGGGATGTTGCCGCAATTGCCCAGATTGGTGCCGCCCCCGGCGGTCACGCCAAAGCTGCGCGGGGTCCACAGCCCCTCGGCGCCGTAGCGCACCGAGCTGCCCGAAAGCGACCAGTCGGGGCAGACGCCCGCACCGCCGCCGCCGGAGCTGCCGCCGCCGCCGAAGGTCTCCATGACCAGCGTCGTCGAGCAGTTCGAGGAGCCGTAGGTGCCCACCCAGATATCATAGGTGCCCGTGGGCGCGTTCGACAGCCGCATGCTGGCGTTGAGCGAGCTGCCGCCGTCATCGTTGAAATGCCACTGCCCGCTGGCGTCATTGACCAGCAGCACCGTGTCGCAGCTGCCCTGGGTGCGGAACTCCAGATCGCGCCGGGCGTTGTTCTCGAAGAAGTCGAGCTCGAAATCGGGCGCGGCGCTCACCCAGCCGCGGCCGGGGATGTTGCCGCAATTGCCCAGATTGGTGCCGCCCCCGGCGGTCACGCCAAAGCTGCGCGGGGTCCACAGCCCCTCGGCACCATAGCTGACCGAACTGCCCGAAAGCGACCAGTTGGGACAGCTTTGGGCCTGGGCCGGGGCCCCGAGACCGATCAGAACCGTGACTGCCGCGGCAAAGACTGAAAGGAGCGTGATTACGGGGGAGCGAGGGGATTTCCGGCGCATTGTGCTTTTCCTCCACTGATTCGGCTGACCGCATCCGGGCCTTCATTGTGCCCTGATCGGAGCGTGATCGACACGAAAATGTTATGACATGGATCAAGAGATCGGAAAAATGCTCTGCAAAAAGCCCGATGGCCGGAGGCGGGCTGCGCCTCCGGCCATCGGTCGCGCTTCGCGGCCCGCGGGCCCGTTCAAAAGGTCTCGATGGTCAGGGACGCTGCGCAGGTGGCGGAGCCGTAGGTGCCCACCCAGACATCATAGAGCCCGTCAGGCGCGGCGGCGAGGCGAAGGCGGGGATGGACCGTCCCGTCCGCGTCGTCGCTGAAATGCCAGCCGGCGCCGGCGTCATTGACCAGCAGCACGGTATCGCAGTTGCCGGTGACACGGAATTCAAGCGCGCGCCGCGCGCCGGAATTGCCAGAGAACTGCATCGTGAAATCGGGGGCGGAGACGACCCACCCGTTGCCGGGGATGCCGGGGCAGCCGGCGAGATCGTAATTGCCGCCAGCGGTAACGGCGTGCGCGCGCGGTGTCCACAGATCGTCGGAGCTGTAGCCCAGCGCGGCGCCGTTTTGCGTCCAGTCGGGGCAGGCCAGGGCACGGTCCGAGCCCGCCAGGAGCGTCGCCGCGGCGATCAGCGCAACCGCGAAGACGCCGCGCGCAGCCGGCGCGGGAGAGAGACGAAGGATTTTCATTGGAGTTCTCCAAAGAGGATGGACCGAAACGATGCGCCCGCCCGGCGGGGTCGTCAAGCCCTCTCCGGCCGCGCGCGGGGCATGGCCGGAACTTAACGCGATATTGGGAGTTTGCGCCGCAGTTTGGCCGTCGCAACAGGGACGGCGGAGCAGGCAGGATGCATCGGACCCAGACCGCATTGCGCCGGGAGCGGCCGGAATTGGTGGCGAATTATCTCGACAGTCTCGGGCTGGTGGAGCGCCTCCACCGGCTTCTGCTCGATGTCATCAAGGACGAGTTCGAGCGGCTCGGCCTGATCGAGGTCAACGCGGTGCAGGCGTTGCTGCTGTTCAATATCGGCGACAACGAGGTCACTGCGGGCGAACTCAAGACGCGCGGCTACTATCAGGGCTCGAACGTCTCCTACAATCTCAAGAAGCTGGTCGAGACGGGCTACATGCACCACGAGCGCTGTGCGATCGATCGCCGCACGGTCCGCGTCCGGCTGACCGAACGCGGCCACGAGGTCCGCCGCCTGGTGGCCGCGCTGTTCGACCGCCACGCCGCCGACATGGCCGCCCGCGGGGCCTTCGACCCGGCGCGGCTGGCCGATGTCAATGACGCGCTCCAGCGGCTGGAACTCTACTGGAGCGGCCAGATCCGCTACATTTACTGAGCGGCGCCGCCGGCCCGTCCTACCAGTGGCCGGTGTTCTCCATGCTCGCCCAGGGCTCCTCGGGCGCCTTGGGCTCCCCCGCCTGAAGAAGCTCGATCGAGATGTTGTCGGGGCTGCGCACGAAGGCCATGCGCCCGTCGCGCGGGGGGCGGTTGATCGTCACGCCGTTGGCCTGCAGGTGGCGGCACATCGCATAGATGTCCTCGACCTCATAGGCGATGTGGCCGAAATGCCGGCTGTCGGAGGGCAGGCCCTCGTCCCCGTCCCAGTTCCAGGTCAGCTCCACCGGGCATTCGGGCTGTCCGGGCGGGGCCATGAAGACCAGCGTGAAGCGGCCCTTCTCAAAGTCGTCGTGGCGGGTCTTTTCCAGCCCGAGCAGCTCGAAGAACGCCGTCGTGGCGTCAAGATCCTTCACCCGGACCATGGTGTGGAGATAGCGTATCTTCATGTCTTGCGTTCCTGTGGTTATACCGCGTTGCGTCGATCACGCGAATCCGCATCATCAGGGGACCAGCATATGACCCTCACGCCCGAACAAAAGGCCGAGATCGAGGCGCAGCGCGCCGCGCCCGCGCCGACCCTGCGAACCGTCAGCGAGGGGATGGAGGCGCGGCTGTTCACGGCGCATCCCGTCCTCGACCACGGATTCGTGCGGGTGATCGACTACATGGGCGATGACTCGGCGATCGTGCAGGCGGCGCGGGTCAGCTACGGCCGGGGCACAAGGGCGGTGTCGAACGACGAGGGGCTGATCCGCTACCTGATGCGGCACTGGCATTCGACACCCTTCGAGATGTGCGAGGTCAAGCTGCATGTGAAGTTGCCGATCTTCGTGGCCCGCCAGTGGATCAGGCACCGCACCGCAAACGTGAACGAATACTCGGCGCGCTACTCCATCCTCGACCGGGAGTTCTACCTGCCCGCGCCCGAGCATCTGGCGGCGCAGTCGGCGACGAACGCCCAGGGGCGCGGCGACGTGCTGGAGGGGGCAGAGGCCGAGCGGGCGCTGGAATGGCTCAAGGACGACGCCACGCGCGCCTTCGATCACTACGAGGCGATGCTTTCGACCGAGGGGCAGCAGGGCCTTGCGCGGGAGTTGGCGCGCATGAACCTGCCCGCCAGCGTCTATACGCAGTGGTACTGGAAGACCGACCTGCACAACCTTTTCCATTTCCTGCGCCTGCGCGCCGACTCGCACGCGCAATACGAGATCCGCGCCTATGCCGAGACGATCTGCGACATCGTCGCCGACTGGGTGCCGCTGGCCTGGCGCGCCTTCGAGGATTACCGGCTGGGCGGCGCGACTCTGTCGGCTCGCGGGCTGGATTGCGTGCGGCGGATGCTGCGCGGCGAGAACGTCACGCAGGAAAGCTCGGGCATGAGCAAAGGCGAGTGGCGCGAGTTTATGAAGGTTATAGACAGGGGCTAGCTATCCTATCAAGTCAATTAACTCATCACGAATGTATTGTGTGTCGCGAGATGGCGTTAACTCTACCCACTCGCTACACATTGCTTGCCAAAGTATTTCTCGTCCAAGCTGTAACTCATTTGCGGCGTTGGCAACCCAATCGTGATGCTCTGGCAATGTCATCGCTCGGTCGCAAGCATCGGTTACGCTGGCGATATCTCTGATAACTCTGGTCCAAAGATTCCGCCAATTACTGTCTTTTAATGCTTCAAATACCACTCTTTCCGGCGCGTCTCCACCGGGCAATAGAACGCAGCCGACTGAGTTTGGTTGATCGCCATCAAGAAATACTAGCGTCGGTCTCTGGAACCTATTTGAGTCTTTCATTTGTCCAAGAGCCATGCCAAGGTTCGCTGCGCCAAAGGGAACGATTGAGACCCGAAGAAAGTATGCTGGGTGATGCGCGCTAAGGATTTGCGCCAGCCAAATCTTGGCCATCTCATCTTCAACAAATATTTCCGCCTCTGGATGATTTTCATCATCCATTTTAGTCATTGCGAACTGTGGGCTTACGCCGTGAACGATCCTCTTTTGCTCGCCTTCCTCAAGAATGTGTATTCGAGCCTCCAGTGGAAGCTCTTCAAGTACGTAGTCGGTCTTGAACAACGGCTTCACGCGACCGGGCGAGGCGTCTGCGGGCCCTCGCGCGGTGCCGACGCCGCGAGAGCTGCAAGAATGGCGGCCCAGATTTTGCGCATGAGTGCCCTCA
>PUHN01000071.1 GCA_002967695.1 Rhodobacteraceae bacterium WD3A24
GGCCCTGGTGGCGGCGCTCGTCGTCGCTGCGGCGGCCTCGGCCGCGCTGTCGCCCGCCGGTGCACGGGCGGCGGGGCTGAGCGCCGCCGGGCTGGCCGCGGGTGGCGGGGTCATGCTGGCCGCGCTGGCGCGAACCTATCCGCATGGCCGGCTCGGGCTGGGCAATCTCGTCACGCTCGTCAGGGCCGCGCTCGTGGCGGTTCTGGCGGGGCTGCTGATCGGGCCCGGCGCCCCTGCCGGCCCGAGCTGGGCGGCGCTGGCGCTTGCGGGCATGGCGTTGGCGCTCGATGGCGCCGATGGCTGGGCGGCACGCCGCGCGGGCCTAGTGTCGCGCTTTGGCGCCCGGTTCGACATGGAAGTGGATGTGGCGCTGGCGCTGGTTCTCGCGCTTCTGGCCTGGCAGTCGGGCAAGGCGGGGGTCTGGGTGCTGGGGCTCGGGCTGATGCGCCATACCTTCTTGCTGGCGGGCCTGCTCTGGCCGGCGCTGCGGGCGCCGCTGCCCGACTCGCGGCTGCGCAAGGGCGTCTGCGTCGTCCAGATCGGCGTGCTGACGGCACTGCTGGCCCCGCCCTTGACGCCGCCGCTGTCGCAATGGACCGCGGCTGGGGCGCTGGCGCTGCTGGGCCTGTCCTTCGCCCGTGATGTTGCATGGCTGATGCGTGGCGGGGCGCGGCGGTGAGGGTGCGTCAGGGCGCCGGGCTGGTGGCGGCGACGCTGGCCCTGCATCTGGTACTGATCCAGCCCAACCATCCGGCGGCGATGACGCCCGGGGCGCTGCTCGTCTTTCCGCTCGAGCTGCCCGCGATCGTGTTGCTGCTGGTGGCGCTGCCCCCGGCAGGGCGGTCCACCGCGGCGGTCCGGGCCGGGCTCGTGGCGGCGATCATGGTCATCGCGGTGGCCAAGCTGGCCGATTATGCGAGCTTCGTCGCTTTTGATCGGGGCTTCAACGCGGTGGTGGACGGCCATCTGATCCATGCGGGCTGGACGCTCGCGCGCGCCACCTTCGGCCTGCCGCTGGCGGCCCTCGGCGCGGCCCTGGGGATCGCCGCCATCGCGCTTGCCGGCTGGGTGCTGTGGTGGGCGACGGGGCGCTGGGCACGGCTCGCACCGCCCCGCGCGCTCGGCCGGGGAGCCATGGCTGCGGTGCTGCCGGCGGCCGCGCTGGCGGGGCTGGAGGTGGGCGCGGCGATGAATCGCTGGCAGGTGCCGGCCCCGATTCCCGGCGCGGCCTTTACCGCGCGTGTGGGTGTCGAGCGCGCGGTGCAGTGGAGCGACACGCTTGCCGACCTCGCCGCCTTTCGCCGGGCTGCGCGACAGGACAGCCTCGGGCAGGCCGATGATTTGCTCGACCGGATCGGGGCGACCGACATTCTGGTGACCTTCGTCGAAAGCTACGGACGGTCGAGCATCGACAATCCAATTTATGCCCGAACCCATGTGCCCACGCTCGAACGGATCGGCGCGCGGCTCGGCGCGCGGGGTCTGGCGGTGCGCTCGGGCTGGATGCGCGCGCCGACAACGGGCGGGCAGAGCTGGTTGTCACACGCCACGCTGGCCTCGGGGCTGTGGATCGACAATCAGGGCCGTTATCAGGCGATGCTGTCGAGCCCGCGGCGGACGCTTTATCACATCGCCGGCGGCGCGGGATTTCGCACCGCCGCGGTGATGCCGGCGATCACCATGGCCTGGCCCGAGGGCCGGCTCTACGGATTCGAGGCCATCCACGCGGCCGACGATCTGGGCTATGCCGGGCCGGCCTTCAACTGGGTGACGATGCCCGACCAGTACACCCTCTCGGCCCTCGACCGGCTGGAGCGGCGCGGCGCGCCGGGGCGGGACCGGCGGCCGCTTTTCGCCCAGATCGCGCTGGTGTCGTCGCACGCACCATGGGTGCCGGTGATCGACCTTGTCGCGTGGGGCGCCGTCGATGACGGCACGGTCTTTCGACGCTGGGAGGGCGCGGGCGAGGCGCCCGAGGTGGTCTGGCGCGACCGCGACCGCGTGCGCGACCAGTTCCGGCGCGCCATCGATTACAGTCTGCGCGTTGTGGGCAGCTATGCCGCCCGCCATGCCGACGCGCCGCCGCTGCTCATCGTGACGGGCGATCACGAGCCGGCGCGATTCGTCTCGGGGATGGAGGAAAGCGTTGTGCCGGTCCATGTCATCGGCCCCCGACGGCTGGTCGACCGCTTCGCCGACTGGGGCTGGACGCGCGGCATGGTGCCCGGCGACGATGCGGCCGTCGTGCCGATGGATGGGTTCCGCGACCGTTTTCTGCGCAGCTTCAGCAGCGCGGTCGCGCCGTGAGGGGCCTGCGCATGCTGCTGCGGCTGGCGCTCCCGCTGGCGGTGCTGGCGGTGTTGTGGCACCTCTTCGACGGGCCGGAGGCGCTGCGCCACCTCGCCGGGGCGCAGCCTGGCTGGCTGGCCGCCGCGCTGGGGCTGCTGAGTGTCCAGATCGTCGCCTCGGCCCTGCGCTGGCGGCTCACCGCGGCACGGCTCGGCCAGCCGCTGACTCGCGCGCATGCGGTGCGGGAATACTATCTGGCGACGCTGGCCAACATGGCGTTGCCGGGGGGCATTCTCGGCGATGCGGGGCGCGCGTTGCGCGCCCGCGCGGGCGTGGGCATCGCCGCCTCGGCGCAGGCGGTCGTGATCGAGCGGCTCGCCGGGCAGGTGGCGCTTTTTGCGCTGCTGATGGCCGCGCTCGTGGCCGCGCCGCTGCCATGGCCCGGCACCGCGCTGTGGGTCGCGGCTGTGGCGGCCGTGTTTCTGGCGGCGCTGATCGGATTGCGGCGCGGGCCGGGGCCGGCCCGGCGTTTCGGGGCGGCGTTGCGTCTGGCCTGGCTTTCGGACGGTGTCTGGCGTCGCCAGCTCGGACTAAGCGTGCTGATCCTGGGGTGCAATATCGGCGCCTTCGCGGCCTGCGCCGCCGCTGTGGGGGCGACGGTCCCGCCCGGCGCGGCGCTGGTGCTGATTCCGCTGACGCTCGCGGCGATGCTTGTGCCGGTATCGGTCGGCGGCTGGGGCCTGCGCGAGGGCGCGGCCGCCGCCCTCTGGCCGCTCGCCGGGGGGAGCGCCGAGGGCGGCATCGCCGCCAGCATGGCCTTTGGCCTGCTGGCATTGGCTGCGAGCCTGCCGGGTGCGCTGGTGCCTGTGGTCCCCGCGCGGGCGCAGGCGGCCGTCACGGCGCGATCCGGTCGAGCGCGGCGCCCATGATCCGAGCGCCCTCGTCCCAGCCGGGCAGCGCGCGGCCGGCCGCCGCGGCGGCGCGCGCCGCACTCCGCCGCGTTCCGGGCTCGGTGAGCATCCGGCGCAGGGCTTCGGCGAAGGCCTCCGGGGAATCGGGCGCCACGAGGAGTCCCGCCGCCTCGGGCACGGTGTCGGGGACCGCGCCGGCCCGGCAGCTCACGATCGGCAGCCCGTGGGACATGGCCTCGCCGAAGACCATGCCATAGCCTTCATAGCGGGTCGCCAGCGCGAAAAGCGTGGCGGCCCGGTAGCGGGTGCGAAGCGCCTCGGCGTCGAGCCCGTCGCGCAAGCGCAGCCGTGCGCCGAGGCCGAGATCGGCCCGCAACCGGCGCAATTCGGTCTGCAGGCCGGGCTCGTGTGCCTTGCCGACGATCTCGGCGCACCAGTCGAGATCGGCGATCAGGGCCAGCGCGCGCATCAGCACGTCATGGCCCTTGCGCCGTGCAAGCAGCCCGACCGAAAGGATCAGTGGCGGCGCGTCGGGTGCGGGCGCCGCCCCCTCCTGCGGGCGGTCGAAGCCGGGCGGGGCGATCGACAGACGCGCGGCGGGCACGCCGAATTCGGCCCGCAACAGCGCGGCGACATGGCCGCTGGGGACGACGACATGCGCGGCACGGGCGAGATTGGCGCGCTCGCGCGCGGCCAGGGTGCGGGCGCGCTCGGGGGGCAGTCCGGGCTCGTGCGAAAGCGGGTGGTGATGCATCACGCAGACCGGGGCGCGCAGACGCCGCAGCCTGTCGGTGTCGAGCGCGCCGTGGGCCAGACCGTCGATGATG
Organism: Rhodobacteraceae bacterium WD3A24; assembly: GCA_002967695.1. Lineage (GTDB taxonomy): Bacteria > Pseudomonadota > Alphaproteobacteria > Rhodobacterales > Rhodobacteraceae > Alkalilacustris. The sequence goes on from PUHN01000071.1 coordinate 4,028, forward strand.
AGGGCATGGTCAGGCGGCACCGAGGCGAGGCGGTCGAGCGCGGCCTCCATCGCGGCCGCGCCGGGCTCGGGAAAGCCCTCGGGCAGTGCCATGGGCGTGACGTCACGCCCCTCGGCGCGCAGGGCGTCGAGGAGGCGGTGGTCATAGATGTTTCCGCCGGTCATGCGGCCCGGATCGCCGGGGACGGCGAAGACGGCGGGGCGGGGCTGGGACATCCGGCCTTCCTCGTGGCGCGTCGTGACGCAGCCATGGCAAGTAGCGCGCGCGCCCCGCTTCTTCCAGCGTTCAGGCGATCTGTGCCAGAAGCTGCGCGTTGCCGCCCGAGGCGGTGGTGTCCACGCAGACATGGCGCTCGTGATGGATATGGGCGCGGTCGGGCATGGCCGGTATCACCGGCAGGATCAGCCCCGCGCGGGCGGCGAGGGCGCGCGCGTGGGCGCGGCCCGTCTGCGCGTCGCCCCACCAGAGCACGCCGGCAAAGCCCGCGAGCCGCTCGAGCGCGGCCGGATCGAGTTGCCCGCCCGCTTCCACGGCCGTCCCGCCGAGCGCCTCGACCGCCTCGCGCTGGGCCCGCTCGGCCGCCGGGCCGGGACCGGCGCAGATCAGTGGCGGGCGCGGCACGTGCGAGAGCCGGTTGGATTCGCCCGTCGGGCCGGGCATGTCCATCACCTCATGGGCGGCCCCGGCGGGCGAGGCGCGGCGCAGCGCGTGCTGCAGCGCCACCTCGTCGGCGGGGCCGGGCCAGTCATCGCCGGCGGGCGGCGGCGCCCCGGGCGCGGCAAAGCGCAGCACGTAGTCCGGCCCGCCCGCCTTGGGGCCGGTGCCCGACAGCCCCTCGCCGCCGAAGGGCTGGCTGCCCACCACCGCGCCGATCTGGTTGCGGTTGACATAGGTATTGCCCGCGCGAATGCGCTCGACGATCTGCTGGACGCGGTCGTCGATGCGCGTGTGCAGGCCGAAGGTCAGCCCGTAGCCCTTCGCGTTCACCGCGTCGATGACGCGGTCGAGGTCGCGCGCCTTGTAGGTGGCCAGGTGCAGCACAGGGCCGAACACCTCGCGCTCGAGCTCCTCGATGCCGCCCACGCCAATGACCGTCGCCGGCACGAAATGCCCCTCGGCGGGCACGGCGGTTTCCTTCAGAACCCGGCCCGCGGCCCGGGCCGCATCGACATGGCCGCGGATGTCGCGCGCCGCGTCGGCGTCGATCACCGGGCCGAGATCGGTCGAAAGATGCCAGGGATCGCCGGCTTGCAGCTCGTCCATCGCCCCGAACAGCATCCTCTTGAAATCCCCGGCGACGTCCTCCTGCACGTAGAGGCAGCGCAGCGCCGAACACCGCTGCCCCGCCGACTGGAAGGCCGAGGCGAGCACGTCGCGCACGGCCTGTTCGTGCAGGGCGGTGGAGTCGACGATCATGGCGTTCAGGCCGCCGGTCTCGGCGATCAGCGGCGCGGCGGGGTCGAGGTGCTGCGCCATGTTGCGGCGGATGAGCTGGGCGGTGTCGGTGCCGCCGGTGAAGGCCACCCCGCCGACGCGCGGGTCCGAGGTCAGCGCCGCGCCCACGGTGGCGCCGTCGCCGGGCAGAAGCTGCAGCGCCTCGCGCGGGACGCCCGCCTCGTGCAGCAGCCGCACCGCCCTGGCCGCGATCAGCGGCGACTGCTCGGCCGGCTTGGCGAGCACCGCGTTACCCGCGGCCAGCGCGCCGGCGATCTGGCCCGTGAAGATCGCCAGCGGGAAGTTCCAGGGCGAGATGCAGGCGAAGACCCCGCGCGGGGCGGGCTCCAGCCGCTCGGCCTGCGCGCCGTAGTAGTGCAGGAAGTCGACCGCCTCGCGCAGCTCGCCCACCGCGTCCAGCATGGTCTTGCCGGCTTCGCGTGCGACGATGGCGAAGATCTCGCCAAAGTCGCGCTCATAGAGGTCGGCCGCCCGCGCGAGCACCGCGCGCCGTTCGGCGGCGTCCGCGCCCCAGGGCCGCGCGGCGGCGATGGCGGCCTCGACGTCGTCCTCGGCGGCGTTCGTCACGTCGCCCACCTGGTCGGACGGGTCGGCGGGGTTGAAGGCCGGCTGCGGGGCGGCGCCCCGCGGGTTGCCTGCAATGATGGGGGAAGCGGAAAAGCGCGCGCTGCGTGCCGGCGCGCGCGCGGCCTCGATCTTGTCGAGGTCGGCGGCGTCGGTCAGATCCCAGCCGCGGGAGTTCGGTCGCTCGGGCTCGAACAGCTCGGGTCCGCGGCGCAGCGCGGGGTTCGGCCCCGGGCGCAGGCCGCGTAGGGCCTCGAACGGGCAGGCGGCGATTTCCTCGGGCGTGACATCCTCGTCCACGATCTGGTTGACGAAGGACGAGTTGGCGCCGTTCTCCAGCAGGCGGCGGACCAGATAGGCCAGAAGATCGCGATGCGCGCCCACCGGCGCGTAGATGCGGCAGCGGGTGCCGTGGCGCTCCATGACGATGTCGTGCAGCCTCTCGCCCATGCCGTGCAGGCGCTGGAACTCGAACGCCTCCCGGGGCGTGTCCATCTGCCGGGCCATGTCCAGGACCGCGGCGACCGAATGCGCGTTGTGCGTGGCGAACTGCGGATAGATGCGGTCGGTCATGCCCAGCAGCTTGCGCGCCACGGCGATGTAGCTGACATCGCTGGCGGGCTTGCGGGTGAAGACGGGAAAGCCGTCGAGCCCCTGCACCTGCGCGCGCTTGATCTCGGTGTCCCAGTAGGCGCCCTTGACCAGCCGCAGCATGACCCGGCGGTCGAGCCGTGTGGCCAGATCGTGCAGCCAGTCCACCACCGGGGCCGCCCTCTGCCCATAGGCCTGCACGACGATTCCGAAGCCGTCCCATCCGGCCAGCGAGGGGTCGGAGAGCACGGCCTCGATCACCTCCAGCGACAGGGCGAGGCGGTCGGATTCTTCCGCGTCGATGTTGAAGCCCAGCCCGTGCGCCCTGGCAAGCTGCGCGAGTTCCAGCGCGCGCGGCACCAGTTCGGTCATCACGCGGTCGCGCTGGGCGACCTCGTAGCGCGGATGAAGCGCCGAGAGCTTGACCGAGATGCCGGGGTTGCGCCGCGCGTCGTCGCTGTGGGCCGCGGTGCCGATGGCCCGGATCGCCTCGGCGTAGGCGGCGTGATAGCGCCGCGCGTCGGGCATGGTGCGTGCTGCCTCGCCAAGCATGTCGTAGGAATAGGTGTAGCCGCGCCCCTCCTGTCCGCGGGCGCGTTTCATCGCCGCGTCGATGGTTTCGCCCAGCACGAACTGCCGTCCCATTTCGCGCATGGCGCGCCCGACCGCGGTGCGGATGACGGGCTCGCCCAGCCGCTTTACCGCGCCACGCAGCTGCCCGGCGAGGCCGGGCGCCTCGTCGTCGAGGACGCGCCCGGTGAGCATCAGCGCCCAGGTCGAGGCATTGACGAGGCTGGAAGATGAATGCCCCATGTGCCTGCCCCAGTCGGAGGGAGCGATCTTGTCCTCGATGAGCGCGTCCATCGTGGGGGCGTCGGGCACGCGCAACAGCGCCTCGGCCAGACACATCAGCGCGATGCCTTCCTCGGTGGACAGCCCGTATTCGGCCAGGAAGACCTCCATCAGACCGGGGCGCGCGCTTTCGCGGATCCGGCGGACCAGATCGGCGCCGGCGGCGGTGATGCGCGCGCGGGTTTCGCTGTCGAGATCGGCGGTCTCGATCAGGCGGGCGAGCGCGGCGGACTCGTCGGCGCGGGCCTCGTGGGTGATCGCGCGCGGCAATGTGGCGGTCTCAAAGCGGTCGGGGTGCATGGCGCCTCCTCGAATTTCCTTAACGATAGCCGAAATGATGATGTATTTCTTCCTGAATTCGCCTATATGTAGCCCTGATGAACTTCTGAAATGGCTTTATGCGATGCAAACGAACCCCAGTGACCTCGATCGCTTCGATCAGGCGATTCTGCGGACCCTCTCTGCGGAAGGGCGCATCAGCGTCACCGAACTCGCGCGGCGGATCGGCTTGTCGAAGTCGCCAACCCAGGCGCGGCTGCGCCGGCTCGAACAGGAGGGCGTGATCATCGGCTATCGCGCGCTGTTTGATCCGATCCGGATCAATGCGGCGCATGTGGCCTTCGTCGAGGTCAAGCTGTCCGATACCCGCGAGGCGGCGCTGCGCGCGTTCAACGAGGCCGTCGCGGCGGTGCCCGAGATCGAGCAGTGCCATTTGATCGCGGGAAGTTTCGATTACCTGCTCAAGGTCCGCACGGGCGATATCGCGAGTTATCGCCGCGTGCTCGCCGAGAGCCTTTCGAACCTGCCGCATGTCACGGCGACGTCGACCTATGTCGCGATGGAGGCGGTCAAGGAGCAGGGCCCCTGAGCGGGCTATTCGACCTGTACGCGCTGACGCAGAGCACCGGTGGCGCGGTCGAAGATGAAAATCTCGCCCCCCTCGGTGACAACGCCATACCAGTCGGCCGACTGGGTGAAGGCTTCCACCCGCGCGCCGTCGGGCAACTCGATCTCTGCAGGCAGCGCCAGCGGCGCGGGCGCGGGCTGGCGAAGCCGGATGACAAGCAGCACGATGACGACTAGAAGCCCGAGGATCATCACGCCCGCAAGGGTGGTGACCAGCAGCTTGAGGAACCGCAGCTCGGGCGGCGGCGCCTCTGGTGGGGGAGTTTCCTGCATGACCTCGGCCTCCTCGCGCATCGTTCGGGTGAGCATCCGGCCCGACCCGCCCGCGCGCCTTGATAAGGCGCTCGCCCGCGACGTTCCAGAGGAAGCGGCGCTGTCGCGTTCGCGGCTGACACGGCTGATCGCCGAAGGCGCGGTGAGCCGCGCGGGCCGGGTGATCGACGACCCCTGCGCGAGGGTCGCCGAGGGTGAGGTGCTCGAAATCGCGGTCCCTGCCCCGGAAAGGGTCGAGACGGCGGCGGAGGCGATCGCGCTCGACATCCTCCACGAAGACGACGACCTGATCGTCGTCGACAAACCCGCGGGGCTGGTCGTTCATCCTGCACCCGGCACGCCGCACGGCACGTTGGTCAATGCGCTGCTCCATCATTGCGGCGACACGCTCTCGGGCGTGGGCGGCGCGCGGCGCCCGGGGATCGTCCACCGCCTCGACAAGGATACTTCGGGGGTGATCGTCGCGGCAAAGTCCGATCGCGCCCATCACGGGCTCGCCGAACAGTTCGCCGCGCACAGCGCCCAGCGGCGCTATCTCGCCGTGGTGCAGGGCTGCCCCGACCCGGCCGACCCGCGCCTGCGGGGGTTGCGCGGGATAAGCTTCGAGGCCGGCGGCGTTCTCAGGATCGCGACCGGGCTCGCGCGCCACCGCACCGACCGGCAACGCCAGGCGGTGATCTTCGAGGGCGGCCGTCACGCGGTCACGCGTGCGCGCGTGGTCGAACCCTTCGGCACGCCGCCGGCCGCCGCGCTGGTCGAGTGCCGGCTGGAGACGGGGCGCACGCACCAGATCAGGGTTCACCTGGCCCATGCCGGACATGGGCTGGTGGGCGATCCGGTCTATGGCGGCCGGCGTCGGTTGTCGGCACGCGCGCTCGGCGAGGCGGCGGCAGCCGCCGCGGCGGCCTTTCCCCGGCAGGCGCTGCACGCGGCGACGCTGGCGTTCTGCCATCCCGTGTCCGGTGCACAAATGGCGTTTGAAGCGCCGCTGCCTGCCGACATGGCCGCGCTGATCACGGCACTTCGCGGCGGCGGGCGGGAGTCCGCCTGACGGCCTTGCCCGCACCGGGTTTTCATCATTTGTTGAAAGCTGCCGGCTAGCCCCGGCTTGATCTCGGGCGCGGCACCGGTTAGCCACCGATGCCCGGCCAGTGAAAGGGGTAAGTCATGAACGATTTCCGCAATCTCCCCGCGCCGTCGCCTGAACAGGGCCTCAACCGATACCTGCAGGAAATCCGCAAGTTTCCGATGCTGGAGCCGGAAGAGGAATACATGCTGGCCAAGCGCTGGGTCGATCATCAGGACACCGACGCGGCGCACCAGCTGGTGACCAGCCATCTGCGGCTCGCCGCCAAGATCGCGATGGGCTATCGCGGCTACGGGCTGCCGCAGGCCGAGGTGATCTCCGAGGCCAATGTCGGCCTGATGCAGGCGGTCAAGCGGTTCGACCCCGACAAGGGCTTTCGCCTTGCCACCTATGCGATGTGGTGGATTCGCGCCTCGATCCAGGAATACATCCTGCGCTCATGGTCGCTGGTCAAGCTCGGCACCACCAGCGCGCAGAAGAAGCTCTTTTTCAACCTGCGCAAGGCCAAGTCCAAGATCGGCGCGCTGGAAGAGGGCGACATGCGCCCCGAGAACGTCGCCCAGATCGCCCAGGACCTCAATGTGAGCGAGAAAGAGGTCATCGCGATGAACCGGCGCATGTCGGGCTCGGATGCCTCGCTCAACGCCACCGTGGGCTCCGAGGGCGAGGGCTCGACCTCCTGGCAGGACTGGCTCGAGGACGAGGACGCCAATCAGGCCGAAGACTATGCCGAACGCGACGAGCTGCGCATCCGTCACGAACTGCTCGTGGAGGCGCTCGACGTGCTCAACGACCGCGAGAAGGATATCCTGACCCAGCGCCGCCTGCAGGACGACCCCGTCACCCTGGAAGAGCTGTCGGGCCAGTACAATGTCAGCCGCGAGCGCATCCGCCAGATCGAGGTGCGCGCCTTCGAGAAGCTGCAGGACCGCATGCGCACACTGGCCCGCGAAAAGGGCATCACCGTCCCCGCCGGCTGAGCCTGCATGGCGCGGCGGGCGCGCACGGCCCGGCCAGCCTGGCGTCCGAGGGGGCGGCAACGCGGCGGCGCATGATCACCGCAAGCATCTGTCTCCCCCAGCTTGCGGATGCGCGCGGGGCGGGAATCTGCCACTCTGCGGGCAAGGAGGGTTCCGACATGCCGCAGATTTCCGATTCGCAAGCCTGCCAGACGGTGATCACGACCTTCGACGTCACACCGGGCACCTGTGCCGATCTGCTCGACGAGCTCAGATCGGCCTTCGACGAATTCATCCGCCATCAGCCAGGCTTCATCGCCGCGGCGCTGCATGTCAACGACGCCCAGACACGGATCGCGAACTATTCTCAATGGCGTCGGCGCGAGGATTTTCAGGCGATGCTGCGCACCGAGGAGATGCGCGGCCGCAACCGGCGTATCAACGATCTGAGCAAGAGCTTCGAGCCGGTGATGTATGAGGTCGCGGCGGTGTTCTGAGCGCATCGGGTTTGGCGCCGCGGCGGCCGCGTGCTAGCCTTATGGCGGCAGGATGGCCGGGGAGGGTCGAGGATGCTGCGCGCGCTGTTGCTTTTCTTCTTTCTGGGCTGGTCCGCGCAGGCGTCGGAGCCGCTTCTGGTGCCACAACTCCACGACGTGGTCGATGTCGCGCCTGATGACGTGCTCAACATCCGTGCCGCGCCGACGGCCCGCGCGGAAATCATCGGCGGGCTCGCCCCCGACGCCACGGGCATCGAGGTCGTCGCGCTCAACGACGATGCGAGCTGGGGCCGCGTCAATCACGGCGAGTCCAGCGGCTGGGTCTATCTGCGTTACATGCGTCCGCGCGGGGTTCACATCGACGATTTCAACATGCCCGTGGGGCTGCGTTGCTTCGGAACCGAGCCCTTCTGGGATCTCACCCATGCGGCCGGCCAACTCGACTACCGATCCCTGGGCGGGGAGAAGCAGAGCTTTGCCATCGACATCGCGCAGGACACCGGCATCACCGACGATTTCACGCGCATGATCCGTGCCGGCGAGCTGACGGCCTATATCCACCCCGCGAGCTGCAATGACGGCATGAGCAGTCGCGCCTACGGTCTGGCGATCGGGCTGATGACGGGGCCGCGGGCCTCTCTGCTGACCGGCTGCTGTTCGCTGTCGCGCTGACCCCTGCAGAAAGGAAGAACTCCATGGGTATCGAGAGTCTGGTGGTCATGCTGGTCGTGGGCGCGGTGGCGGGCTGGCTGGCCGCGCAAATGGTGGCCGGCGCGGGCTTGGGCCTTCTGATGAACATCGTCGTGGGCGTTGTCGGCGCCTTCATCGCGGGGCTGGTGCTGCCGACGATCGGCCTGAGCCTGGGCGGCGGGCTGATCGCCGCGATCATCCACGCAACCATCGGCGCGGTGATCCTGCTGGTGCTGATCCGGCTGATCAAGCGGGTCTGACAATTGGCGTGACGCAGATCAAGGCGCAGCCGCGCGTCCGGGCCTATCCTGCCGCCTGTGAACGGTATGGAGAGTGCCATGGACGACGTCGAAAAGCTGCTCAAGGGCAGCGTGGAAGAGCTCGACAAGCTGCTCAACGCGAAGAACGTGCTGGGCGAACCCATCGAGCGTGACGGCGCGATGGTCGTGCCGCTGGTAAGCTACGGTTTCGGCTTTGGCGCCGGCGGATCGAGCGGCGGCAAGACCGGCGACTCGGGCGGATCGGGCGCGGGCGGCGGAATCAAGCCCGTGGGCGCGATCATCTTCGACGGCGAGGGCGCGCGGGTCGAGGCGGTCAAGGGCGCGGTCAGCAGCATTGCCGAGGTTCTGGGCGCGGTCGCCGGGCGGGCCCTCGACAAGGGAACGAAGACCGAGTGACGGCGCCGGAATGGGCACGCTCATCGCGGCTGTTCTCTGGGTGCTGGCGGCGCTCGTCGCGGCGGCGGTTCTGGCCGTTGCCACGCCGGTGATGATCGGGCTGGACGCCGCGGCCGAGCCGCGCCGCTTGCGGCTGCGCCTCGGCCTGTTCGGCGGGGTCGTGCCGTTCTTCCCGCTGTGGGACAGCAGCCGGCCGCGCCGGCGCGCCGCCGCCGATCAGACGCCGGCCAACGCGGGCCGGAAGCCCGCGCGCC
>PUHN01000072.1 GCA_002967695.1 Rhodobacteraceae bacterium WD3A24
CGTGCGATCCGAAATTGCAGGGTTTCGACCCTCAGGCTATCAAATCCTGCAATTCAAAACCAGATAGGTCACCAGAAAATACACCAAACTCCGAAGGTTATGAGTTGTTCAAGACCGACCAGGGAGCGTTGGGAGCGCCTCTCGCAGGACGAACTCGAACGGCGCCAGCACAAGGGGTTCGAGACCGCCGTCCGGCGCGAGCTTGCCGTCGGCGAGCGCAACGCACGGCGCGCCTTCGCCCGGCATGCTCGCGATCCCGGCCACGAACTGTAGCCCGGACGAGGTTTGCTCGCGGAATCCGAACCGCAGGGGTCACTACGTGTAGGGGGCGCAACAAAGCGCGGAAAAGGAGGACGACCATGTCGAACAATAACAGTTGGAAATCAGGTCAGAGCGATGCTTACCAGAACAAGGGTCCCGCCAACACGAGCGGCTGGAACTCGCAGGCCAAAGAATCGTACAACGCGGGTTACAACGCGCAGAAACAGAGCGGTGGCAAGAAGTAAGCTCTGCGCCATCAAAACATTTAAGCGGCCCGGTGATCACCGGGCCGCTTTTTTGCAGCGAATTGGCGCGGCGGCTTAGCCCTCGGGCTGAGCCTTGTGGAGAAAATCAGCGGCACGTTGCGCGTGGGCCGCGGCGGTGAAGATCGCCCGCTTGTCGTTCTTCAGGGCCTTGAGCCATGAGGCGATATAGGCCGCGTGATCGTCACGCACGTCGGGCTCCAGCTCCAGGTCGGCGCACAGGAATGCTGCACCGAGTTCGGCAACAAGCTCTTCCATGGCGTAGCCTTCATCGCCCCAGCGCTTGCGGCCGAAGTCGCGTTCCATCCGGGTCGAATGCCGCGTCCAGTGCGTGCACTCATGGGCAAGAGTGGCGTAGTAGCTCTCGGCATCGCGGAAGGTCTCGAAGGGCGGCATCTGCACGTAGTCGAGTCCGACAGCGTAGTAGGCTTGCGTACCACCATGTCTGATATCCGCACCGAGGGCGGAGAAGAACCTATCGGCGTGATCGATCCGGGCCGGCGGGTCGAATCTTGGTTCGGCCTTCGCGTAGTAGTGCGACGGCAGGCCCTCGATCTGATCGACATTGAAGACCGTGTAGCCCTTCATGTACGGGATCGCTCGTTCGCTTTCCTCGCCGGTATCGTCATCGATCTCGGTGCGAGTCAGCTTGTTCGCATAGACGACGGGGCTGCCCTTTTCGCCTTTGCGGACATGGGCGCCAAGTTCAGCGGCCTGACGATAAGTCATCCAGATCGGGGCGGCGAAGCCCTGCGCGCTGGCCGATGCCCAGAGCATCAGGATATTGATCCCGGCATAGGGCTCGCCGTTGTGACGCAGGGGTCTCGTGATGCGACCGGCGGCGTGCTCGGCATTCCACGGTTTGATCCAGGGGCGGACGCCCTTTTCGAGTTCGGCGACGATCTGGTCTGTCACCCGGGAGTAGATGTCGGTGTGCGTCCTGGTCTTGCGGGTCATGGTAAGTCTCCTTTCGCGAGGTTTCGTTCGGACGCGAAAGAAGACGGGCGGGCGGACAAGCCGCCGGGTCACCCCGGCAAAGCCGAAAGGCGAAGACGGGGGAAACGACCAACACGTTTGTGCGGGCAGGTTGTTGACCGGGCGGCGCGCCCGGCCAGTTTGAGCGTCAAAACCGAATGAAACCGCTCAGCGAAGGAGAAACAGGATCAACCCCGCAAGGACGGCGTCGCCGTCTGAAACAGGGGGAACCCACGATCGTCAGCGCAAAGATATAAGCAGAAGAATCGAGATCATAAGGGAGATGTATTTGCCACAAACGCGCCACAAGCAGGAACGGACCAAAAACCACAATGGCGGATTCGTGCGGGTTACGGAGTACCGGACCTATGTGGCAAAAAAGGCCCTGCAGGGCCTGATTCTTTCCGTAATTGTCAGCTAAGTGATTGATTTTGTTATGGCGCGCCCGGAAGGATTCGAACCTTCGACCTCGTGCTCCGGAGGCACGAAAAACGCCCTTTAATTCAGCCGTTTATACGAGTTCCGCCACAGATTCGCCACAACCCCCAAGAACGTCGGCCAACAGCGTGCGCGATTCATGCGCTTCCCTAGCCTCGATATCATCGATCAGATGTCCATAGGTGTCGAAGGTAATTTGTATATCGGCATGGCCCATTATTTTCTGCAGGCGCTTCAGGTTGGTGCGTTTCTGAATCAGCATCGATGCGAAGAAATGGCGTAACGCGTAGGGGCTGTATTTTGACTTTACAATGCCTTCTCCGCTTTCCGTGTCTTCGATAACCAGCCCGGCCTCTTCCATCAGCGGGTACCAGGCGCGGGATCGAAAATTGTCAACGAGTTGCGCCGTACCGTTGCGCGTCGGAAACACAAGGTCGCTACCGGCCGGGCGATCGCTGTGGCGCACAAAATCCTGCACCATGTCGATGGCGATGTCCGAAATCGGAATGAAGCGCCGCGCCGCCCGTGTCTTCGGCGGTCCTATGTTGCCCAGCTTGTCGACGGCCTGCACAACACGGATGCCCTCGTCTGTGACATCCTGAACTCTTAGCGCACAATATTCCTGCGGCCGCATGCCCGAACTGGCAGCGAGGTATATCATCGGACGATACCGCGACCATGTACGGCAGGTCTGCTGATTCTCCGACGCGGCCAGCCTGTCGGCGGCGGCCAGAAGCTCGCCGACCTCGCCCTGCGTAGGGATGGCGACGGGATTGTCGTATCGCGATTGCTTTTTCACCGTGATGCCGGCAGCCGGGTCATGTGTCATCATTCCCCGCTGGTTCATCTCGATGATCACTGAATGCAGTGCGGACAGAACCCGCCGCGCCATATAGAGGCTGTAGTTGCGTTTCAGCCACGAACGAAACTCTACGATATGCCGTTGTTCCAGTTCGTGCAGAGGCGCATCCCATGGGAATTCATTGATGATCCGCGCCCGCAGCTCGTACCCCTTCATTGTGGCATCCGTGACCGGGTCCCGGTCACCACGGCCTTCCTTCTCACAGACCTGAAGCCACAGCTCGACCGCTTCGGCCACAGTGCGTGTTGCATCGTCCGGCTCCCGGAGCGCACCCAGATTTTGTGTGAATTCGCGCGCCTCCTTCAATGTATTGAAGGTGCGGAAGGCATAGCCTGATTTCGTTGATTTACTCGGGTATCTAACCTGGTATGTAGTACCTTTCTTTCCTACCCTTTTTCTTATATCTGCCATTACTGAACATAATTGAATATTGACTCTTTCAAATCAAGCACAAATAGAGAACATCTAGTTTTTTACACTATTTTCCGCCTCGATTTGCAGTTGCCTGTATATGCGCACCAGCGAACCTTTTTCGATCTTGAGCCGGCCATCGATCGGATCGACAAAAAACGGCAGGCGGCGCTGTCCGTGCGCATCCTTGTCGGCCGCGCGCTTCATCTGGCGTTCGTTCAATTCAACGCCCATGTCTGCGAGCACCTGGCGCGCACCATTGAGATCGACATAGAAGGGTTCTCCTGGCTTCATTCGTATACCCTCCTACAAATCATAGTCCTTGCAGGCCGGGCGGTAGTGGTGGGTGTCGATCCGGGTACGGTGGCGATCGGTCAGGGCCGAAAACGCGATGGGGTCTCCGTACTCATTGGTAATCGGTACCGTCAGGCGCGGCGCACGCAGATACTCGATACCGAACTCGTCCTGTAGCGCCGCGAGATCAGTCAGAAGGGCCTGCCTGAACTCCGAGATCGATATTGTACCAAGCATCCGATATTCGATCGTCAGCCAGTTCGGCCTGTTTTTCATGAATCGTTCTCTTTACGATAATCAATACAAATATAATTATATTTTAATATCTATTTAGTTAGTAAATTATTAATAACCCCCCTAAAATCAGCGGTGACAAACGATTACCGAGCAATGAAAGATAAATTAGCTCAGAAATAAGTCATTTGCACATGATTCATTACTGGACTATTTTTAGTTTAATTTAATCTATTATCTGATAATATTTAGTATGATTGCGAGAGCTTTATACTATATTCTGCCAATTTGTTGTCTGATATTTGCGACGACAGGTGCCGCGCGCGCCGACTGCGCCACGGCCACAATGGGCAACAAGCCCACCGGATACATTTTCTACAATGCTGACCATGAGGTCCTCCAGGTCTGCAGGAGTGACGGCCAATGGTACGCGCTGGATGCAATGGGCGATGGCCCCGCCGAACCAACGGACTGTGATGACATTGGCGACATCTGTTCTGACGGCAGCATTTATGCCGGCCTGTCGCCGGACGGCAATGTGGCAATGTACGCAGCGTCATCAGATGATGGAGTGTATCCGTGGAATAACGGCAACAATCTGAACTACACATCAACCAGTCAGACAAGCACCGCCACAGGTGAGACCAACACAGAAAATATAATTGTCACCGACGCCAATAGTGCCGCAGCAGGTATACAACAGCATCAGGCTGCCCAACTTTGCGCGGACAAATTTGCGCACGGACGATCCGACTGGTATTTGCCGGCGATTGATGAACTTGTCGTGCTTTATGACAATCTGGTCGACCAGGATGGCGATAACAATCCGGGCGGACCGCTGGGCAGTACGTTCAACTTTGACACAAGCGGTACGTGGCCTGACGGATATTACTGGTCATCAACAGAAACCAATACCGATAACGCGTCGAGTTTTCGGATGGCTGCGTTTGGTACTGATGGAAGTTATAATAAATACAACGGATTAGCCATCCGCTGTGTCAGGAAGTAATGCGTATTGGTAGATGAAAAGAATTACTTGTAAGTTTTGCGTGCTCTATATTGCCGTCTTGGCCTTGCCAATACATGGGTCGCCGCCCGCATACGCGGACTGCGCCACAGCCACGATGGGCAACAAGCCCACCGGGTACGTTTTCTACAATGCCGATTATGATGCAATTCAGGTCTGCGAAAGCGACGGAAGCTGGCAGGCCCTGGGCACGGTCGGTGACGGCCCGCCGCCCGGCCCGACAAACTGCTCAAATATCGGCGACACCTGCGATGACGGCTCGATCTATGCAGGTCTGAGTCCTGACGGTGGCGTTCCAATGTACACCACGGCAGCGGACGCGCCCTCGTCGACCATTACCTGGAACGACGGCACGGGCAACTACACCGATATGTCGATCGAGAACTGTACGGATGATTCACCCGGCACGGCGGCAACCTGTCAAACTGGTGAGACGAATACGGCCTTTTTGGTAGGGGCCAACGGCGAACCGGACTATCCCTTTGCAGCGGCGGAATATTGCGACGGCCTGGAACCGCCAGATGCGGCTGCCCTGGGGCATGGCGATTGGTACCTTCCAGCGTTGGATGAGCTTAACGTGCTCTACATCAACAAGAACACAGGCGACCTCAATGGGACATTTAACGAGACGGGTTCGTATCCCGCCGGGTACTACTGGTCTTCCTCAGAGGGCTCTTTCAGCAATGCGCGGGTCCAGATGTTTAATGACGGCACCCAGGACTACGACATTAAGAGCAGCAGCGGGCTGTCCGTGCGCTGTGTCCGGAGATGAGCTGAAGGGCGGAGCGGAGAGCCGCTTTCCAAGCGCACTACTTCTGCAAAAAGCTAAGAAACCGCGGAAGTCCGGGACCAGAAATCCGGGACAGTGTATGTTTCTTCACAATCTGAGGCCGCGCTTTTGCAGCAATTCTTCCCTATCGGCAGCCGGCGAAAGTTGCTGGCATGTTTTGTCTGGCTCGCTCTCTGTTCTCACCGCCTCTCGTCCTCCTGACCTTGCGATCTTGAACTCTTCTTTCGTCTCCTGACGATGTTTTCGGGCGCATGCGCGCTGCCTGTGGCCCTTCTCTTCTCCACCTTTGTCTGACCTTTAACCGCCGGCCATGGCGGGTCCTTTCCCTTGCTGTGATTTTGGCTGTGGGGCGCAAGGAAAGGCCCTGATGTCCGGGGTCTCGAGGACAAAAGGAGAAGAAAATGTCCAAGATCATCACACCTGCGGCCCTCAGAAACCGGTCCATCACCGAACTGCGCGGTCTTCACCGCAAAGCGCAGCAGCAGCTCGCCGCAAGCGCCGAAGGCTCAGCCGAACGGGCGGCCGCGATCGCCAGCCTGGAAAACATCCAGCGGGCGCTGCGCACGAAAACCGCGGGGCCGCGCTTTTAGCGCCGCCCTTTCCTCTTAGCCCTGCCGATCTTCCCGGCGGGGCTTTCTCCTTGCTTGCCGTCCGCTGGCGAGGTTTGCGCGCGGCTTGGCCGATGGGCGCAACGCCACGTCGATGTCATGGCAAATTCCGCGCACAAGAAGGCCGCAAAGGACGCGAACGACAAGCCAGGCAATATTGCCGAGGCGCTGGCGAGTATCGTACGCGCTCTAGCGCGGGACCTTGCAGAAGAACACTTCAGGAACGAGTCCGGTGCTGCTAAGTTGCATGACTCAGCCTCAGACTCGCCGGACCCGCGCTCATGACCGACATCGCCATTTATGCCCGCTATTCATCCGATTTGCAGAACGCCGCTTCGACGGACGATCAAATCCGCCTGTGCCGTGAATACGCAGAGCGCGAAGGCTGGGAGGTGGCAGAGTGCTACACCGATGAAGCGGTTTCCGGCGCGAGCCTGATCCGGCCCGGTATCCAAGCCCTACTGGAAGACATGCGGCGCGGCAAGTTCACGATGATCCTTGCCGAGTCCGTGGACCGGCTTTCGCGCGATCAGGAAGATATCGCGCATATCTATAAGGCCGCGCGCTTTGCCGATTGCGGCATCGTCACCCTGTCTGAAGGGCCGATCAACGAGCTGCATATTGGCCTCAAGGGCACGATGGGCGCGCTGTTCCTCAAGGACCTCGCCGATAAAACCCGGCGCGGCCTGCGCGGGCGTGTCGAGGCCGGCAAGTCCGGCGGCGGCAACTCCTATGGCTATGACGTTGTGACTGAGATCGGCGAAGACGGCGAGCCAAAGCGCGGACAGCGCAAGATCAACATCGATGAGGCCGGTATCATCCGCCGCATCTTCAATGACTATGCCGCCGGCAAATCGCCGCGCACGATCGCGATTGCGCTGAACAGGGAAGGCGTGCCTTCACCGTCGAAGCGCGGGACAGGGGGCTGGGGACCGAGCACCATTCACGGCAACCGGCAGCGCGGCACCGGTATCCTCAATAACGAGCTGTATATCGGGCGGCTGGTCTGGAACCGGCTGCGCTATATCAAGGACCCGGCAACCGGCAAGCGCGTCTCCCGGCTCAATCCCGAAGATCAGTGGATCGTCAAGGATGTGCCGGAACTGAGGATCATCGATCAGGAGCTGTGGGATGCAGTCAAGGCGCGGCAGGACAGTGTCGAGGGCAGCAAGTTCGGCGAAGCGAACAAAGGCCATATCGACCGGCGCGTTCCGCGCTACCTGCTTTCGGGGAAGATGACCTGTGGCGTCTGCGGCGGCGGTATGATTCACCTGAATAGTGTGCGCGTCGGCTGCGCCAATGCGCGCAACAAGGGCACCTGCGATAATCTCACCACGCTGCGCCGGGACGTGCTGGAAGCCACGGTGCTGGACGGGCTGCAGAATGAACTGATGGCGCCCGAACTGGTCGCGCTGTTCTGTGAGGAATACACAAAGCACAAAAACAAGCTGGCCGCTGCGCAGCGCGGCGCGCTCACCGCCGACAAGGCCGCGCTCGCCAAAACAAAGCGCGCCATCGAGCGGCTGGTACAGGCGATCCTCGACGGTGTGCCGGGCAGCCAGGTCAAAGACAAGATGGCTCAGCTCGAAGCCCGCAAGGCGGAACTGGAGCGCAGGCTGGCCCGCGCCGAAGACGATGCGCCGGTGCTGCTGCACCCGAACATGGCGGACTATTACCGCCGCCAGATCGAGGATTTACGCGCCACGCTGGCCGATACGGGCAGCCGCCGCCGGGCCATCACTGCGTTCCGCGATCTGGTCGAGACCATCGAACTGGCGCCGGTAGAGCACGAAGGCCGCAAGACACTGGTCGTCAATATACGCGGCCGGCTCGCATCGATCCTGTCGATGGCCGCAAACCGCCATCCTGAAACGAAAAAACCCTCCCGTGAGAGGGAGGGTGTTTCCGAGTCTTTAGCAATGGTTGCGGGGGTTGGATTTGAACCAACGACCTTCAGGTTATGAGGCGCTCCGATAAGGTAGAGATACCTTCGTTATTTCAAATACTTAAGGGACTTCCAAGCTCGCAACGTCGTCCACGTGTCGCACGGAGCAGACGCAAGTCATTGTAAAGGAACGGGACTCGCAGTTACCCGTCATCCGCGCTGGCTCTGGACCCCCTCGTATCGCGGTCGAAGGCGGCATTGCAAGAAACTCTCCAGCAACGTCAGGACCGGAACACCATGATCGACCGGGATCAGGATATTGACCCGATCCACGTTCGTCCGGATCCAGTTCCCGATTTCGGCGCGCTCTGCATCGCCCAATCCGAGCCGCTCGGCATCCCCGATCATCGAGGCCGCGAGCGTGCTCTGGGCGCTGCCAGGATTGTAGTGCTGGCTGGTGTAGCGTGCCTGGCTCTTGGGTCCCACCTTCCCGACCTTCAGCACGTCGCCACCCAGGCTGAAGACATAGACTGCCATTTGGCCGGCTGGTAGACGCGTCGGCGGGGTGTGGGGCGCGGGCAATTCCTCGACGCGGATGTCGCCCGCCACCAGCGTCACCCCCGCCAGTCGGGCGACCGTGGCGAAGTCGGCCAGCACTTCTTTCGGATCCCACGTCATGGCGCCCCGACTGCCGACATTCCCGCAGACGGATCCCATAACACCTTCCCGCGCTCGTCAGATGGATGAATGGCGATGACGGGACGCTGCGCGATCAGCCTGGCGCTGGTGGTCTTTCCGGACCGTAGCCATTCCCGCACGCACTCCGTCGCTGGTTGTTTCGGGGCGCATTTGATTGACCTGCCGATGATGTCGACGCGGCGGCCCTTGAAGCCCTCGTCGTCAGGATGTCGGCCTAAGCGTGAGGACCCGAAATCCTTGATGCCGCGGCGACGGTACGGGAACGGCCGATCCGGGTGCTCGGAGAAGAACGCCCACACGTCGAGATCTTTCACCCCGTGTTGATGGCGCACGAAATGCTCGGCACCGCCCTGGCAAAGGCAGAGCATCAGCAGACGGTCCCTGTAGAGCTGAGCCGTCTCGGGGCGCCGGGCAAACAACGCGTTCAAATCCTCGCCGGCCAATTCTTCCAGCCGTTCAAGGACCGCAATGTCAAGCGGCTCGAACGACCTTTCAGATACCGTGGAGGTTTCGACAGGGTCTTCCATTATGGTGGTAGACTACCCGAGCAGCCGCTCCTCCACCATCGCCATCGCGTTCTGGTGGTCGGGCGACGGGAACAGATGGCCGTATCTCTCCATGGTCATCTGTATCGAGGAATGGCCCGCGAAGGTCATCACCTCCTTAATCGAGAAGCCCTGCTCGATCCAGAGCGACACCGCGAAATGCCGCAGGTCGTGCCAGCGCAGCTTCACCCCGACCGCGGCCTGCAGCTTGCGGAAGCGCGCCTGAGTGTTGGTGTGCTGGAGGATCCCGCCCCGCGGCGCAGGAAAGACCAACCCGAGATCGCTCTTCGGGCAACGCAACTTCCAGCGGCGCAGCGCGTTCAGCACCATCGGCCCGGCGGGAATGTCGCGGTAGCCCGCGCGCGATTTCGGCTCGCCCAGCTGGTTGTAGGCGTCGGCGCGCTGGCGAACATGGATGAATCCCTTATCGAAATCCACGTCCTGCCAGCGCAGGCCGCGCAACTCGGAGGCGCGCAAGCCGGTCAGCGCCGAGACGATCAGGTGCGGCTTGAAGTCCTCGTCTGCCGCCTCGATCAAAGCGCGCATCGTTTCCTTCGACGGCACCGGCGCCTTGTGGTCAATACGGCTCGATTTGATCACCCGCACGCCCTGCGCAGCATTGGTGAAGAGCTGGCCGTTGTCGATGGCGTGGTCGAGCAGCAGCTTGAGCACACCGAGTGCGCGGCGTGTCAGATGCTCGGAACGGCCGTGCCGTAGCAGCCGGTCGCGGAACTCGTTCACGTGGCGGCGGGTCAACTGGACGATCAGCTTGTCCCCGATCCCAATCTTCGGGTCCGTGATGTGCAGCCGCACATAATCGCTGTAACCGCGCAGCGTCGACCGCTCCATCCGCCGCCCCGTCTCGCAGCGCGTCTCGCAATGCTCTAGCCAGCTTTTCGCAGCGTCGGCCACGGTGATGCTCTCGCTGTCGGCCAGATAGGTGTTGTTGGCGACGAGCGAGCGGACTTGCACCAAGTAGACGTCGGCGTCCTTGCGCCGCGGGAACAGCTTCGAGCGGCGCTTGCCGGCCTGATCGGTGAAATCCACCTGCCAGCGCACCAGGCCCGAGGGCAGCGTTCGTTTGCGGATCGTGGCCATGAATTCCCTCATCCTGACAATAGCTTGGTCCCACTCAGCCTATGGTGATGCCATGCACGCGCCGAGTTGGCGAGACAAAGACAGCCGGGGTGGGGTCCGGTTTTGGAGTTTTACACCGAAACACCCTTGTTCGCCAGATGTTTCGGAGTTACAGTCCAAAACATATTGAGGAGACATCCGGCCATGGCCAAGCTGAGCGAGCTTATTCCCACCCTCGCACGGGTTCTACCGATGCCCGAGAAGACAGTGGCGATGTATGCGCGCCATCTCCGTGAGGCGCATCTCGTCTCGACAGGCGGGCGCGGACCGGGAGCGGCGCAGATGACGGCGACCGACTGCGCCCGACTGCTGATCGCGATCATGGCCGCCGATCAGGTGAAGGATGCGGTCAGCGCCGTCGAGACCTTCTGGCCGCTTGAACTTGAGGAGATCAACACGAGGCACAGCCTGCCGGAAGCCATGAAGGAGGATTGGGCAACCCTGCCCGACACAATTTTAGACACTATGATGCCCGATGGCGCCGAGGAGCAGAGCTTCGGTGAAACGGTCGCTGCTCTGATCGACGCGGTACGGCTCGGCACCCTGACGCAGACGATGGCGGAACTGCAGGACGCCCATCTCCGCGTCGAGATCGAGCGGCGGTTCCATACAGCCAAGATCTACTTTCAGCACGATGGCGACGGGAAAGGCTATGCGCAGCTTGCCATGCTCGCTCGCTTCTACCTGCCGGAAGGGCCGGAGCGGAAGAGGATCGAGGCCGAGAGTTACATCAGCGGCGGGGATGCGATGATCTCCTTCGCCGTGACGCACCACACGATCAACAACCTTGGGCTGTTGATCCGCAACTAGGAGTTCAGGAATGCCTGAGGAAATGCGGTCTCAACCCGCCACGGAAGAAGATGAAGAAGATTACGCGACTTTGGCGGACGATCTGTTGATCGGCGCCGACGCCATCGCGCTCTTCGTCTTCGGCGACGTGAGGCACCGGCGCAGGATCTACTACTACGCCACCGAGGCCAAGGTGCGGATGCCCACCTTCCGCATGGGCAACGTGATTTGTGCGCGGAAATCCACGCTTTTGGAGTGGATCGTAGAGCAGGAGCGCCGGGTGTGATGAACCTCGTGGCCACCGCCCCAGCCAACAGCGAGGCCACCCGCATGTCCGTCGCCAGGCTGGCGGAACTTCTAAACGACCGAATTGCCGATCTGGCCCGCGACCTGCTCGGCGAACCGAACCGAGAGCTCTCCAGCGCGCAGCAGCTGCGCTTTGGCACCAAGGGCAGCGTCGCCGTTGAAATCGGCAGCGCGAACAAGGGCCGGTGGTTCGACCACGAGGAGGGCATCGGCGGCGCCGGGCTGGAACTGATACAGCATCGCCTCGGACTGGACGACAATGCCGCGCGAGACTGGGCGCGGAACTGGCTGGGCGAGCCAGCGTCCGCGCCCTCCCGGACGGCGACACCGTCCGCTCCCGCCTCGGGCTCGGTCCAGCCGAAGGCCCCGACGGTGAAAGAGCGCGCGGAAAAGGTGGCCGAGATCGTGCGCCGAACGGAGAGCCTCGTCTCGACGCCGGTGCTCGCCTACCTGCACCATCGCGGGATCACCGCCACCCCGCCAGACTGCATCCGATATCGCCAATATGCCTACGGAAAGTTCGGCGCCATGGTCGCACTCGCCACCGACGAGGCGAGCGAGGTGCTGGCGATCCAGCAGGTCTATTTGACAGCCGATGGGCGGAAGGCGCCGCTCGACGTGGTCAAGCGGACCAACAAGGCCGTCGATGGCTGGGCCGAACGGGCCGCCGTGCGCCTGCCCGGCTACGAGCCGCTGGTCCTCTGCGAGGGGGTCGAGACCGCGCTCTCGGTCTGGCAGGCGACGGGACAGGAAACCTGGGCCTGCCTCGGCATCTCGAAC
>PUHN01000073.1 GCA_002967695.1 Rhodobacteraceae bacterium WD3A24
GTCGGCGCATGGTTCCTGTTCCTGCCGCCTTACAGCCCTGATCTCAACCCCATCGAAATGGCCTTCGCAAAGCTCAAGGCTCTTATCCGAAGAGCCGCCGCACGGACCTACGACGACCTATGGCGCGCCGTTGGACACGTCTGTGACCTCTTCACCGACGAGGAATGCTACAACTTCTTCAAGGCCGCTGGCTGTGAAACCAATTAAATGCAACACGCTCTAGCTGCGTCTCTGCGCGGTCCGCGGTTTTCCTTGTCGGAACCGCGGCTCGCGCGGCGCCGCATCTCAACCTCAGTGAAGGAGACCACATGACCGGCTTCGACCTCAAGGACCACGACAACATCGAAGGCATCGCGATCGACGCCTTTGCCACTTCCAGGGACTGCGCCACGGGCCTGCGGGTCGATGTGCTGCCCAACCTGCCGCCGAGCGAGCGCCCTCGGGCGCAGGCCTTGCTGGCGGACATCGAGGCGCGGCGGATCTTCGAGCGGAAGACTCTCAACCTGCTGGAGGGCGTCATCGACACGATCTCGCGGCGGGTACTCGACGGCACCGAGGAGATCGAAGGCTTCCACGCGGATGACTGCCACGCCGATGGCGGGGCGATGGTCACGCAGCGCCTGCGCACCGAGACAGCCGATGACCTCGCGCGCGCCCTGCCCCTCCTGCTGGCCCTGCGGGACAGCATCCACGCGGTGCACGACGCGATGCACGCCATCCACGCCGTCGACAAGCTGCGCGCTGCGCACAACCGATCCGCATCGTAGCCCCCGGGCTGCGTTCGGTGGGCGCGTCGCGTTTCACGCTCCTGTTGCCGTCACCAACAGCGCGCCCATCGAAGGACGCCCGCGCGGATCCCGCGCGGGCGTCTCAACCTGCCGATCTCGCCCGAGGCACCGGTCTTTCGCGCGGTGGTTGTTTTATGCCCACTGCCGAAGGAGACCCGGATGCCCCTCGAACACCTGATCGACCTCATCGCCGAAGTTGCCGCCAAGCGGGCTGCCCGGGAGGGCAAGACGAAGGCGGACACTCCGGACGCTGCAGAATCCGTGTGGCGCACGATTCGGGCGGCAAGATGGAACGGGCGTCATATTCTCGTCCGGATTTATGGATTTGCACGGGCACTGGACAGCCGGTGAGCCACGCCGCACCTTGATCCGCCCGCCCTGACCACGAACGAGGCTGCATATGATACACGGCACCCCGCCCACACGCGTCGCGATCTACGCGCGGTTCTCCTCCGACATGCAGAGCC
The DNA here is from genome assembly GCA_002967695.1 of Rhodobacteraceae bacterium WD3A24. GTDB lineage: Bacteria > Pseudomonadota > Alphaproteobacteria > Rhodobacterales > Rhodobacteraceae > Alkalilacustris. The sequence goes on from PUHN01000073.1 coordinate 1,256, forward strand.
CGAAGTCGATCGAGGACCAGGTCCGGGAACGCCGTCAGCACGCCGAGCGGGAAGGCTGGACGGTGGTGCAGGTGTTTTCCGATGTGGCGGTCAGCGGCGCCACGAAGGACCGTCCCGAGTTCGAAGCGCTGCGCGAGGCGGTCCGCGCGGGCCAGTTCGACATCGTGCTCTTCGAGCATCTCGACCGGCTCGGGCGCGACCTCGAGTTCCTGATGGCCTTCTACAAGCTCGCACGGCATGTGGATACCGAGCTGCACCAGCTCCGCCGCGGGAAGCTGGGCATCTTCGGCATCGGGATCCTCGGGACCTTCGCGCAGATCTTCCTCGAGGAGTTGGGCTTCAAGACGCACCGTGGCCTCGCCGGCAAGATCGAGGCCGGCCATAGCGCGGGCGGGCTGTCCTACGGCTACAAGGTCAAGCGGATCGAGAACGGCGAACCGGTCAAGGGCGAGATCGAGATCGACCCAGCGGAAGCCGCCATCGTCACGCGGATCTTCACGGAATACGCGGACGGCAAGTCGCCGCTGGCGATCGCGCGCGACCTCAACGCCGAAGGGATCCCCGCCCCCGGCGCCGACACCAGGCGCCAGACCTCCGGGCACTGGAAGCAGAACACGATCGACGGCCACCGCGCCCGCGGCACCGGCATTCTCAACAACGAGCTCTATGTCGGGCGCCGGGTCTGGAACCGGCAGCGCTATTCGAAGCACCCCGAGACCGGCAAGCGCATCTCGCGGCCGAACCCGCCCGAGGAATGGAAGACCGTCGAGGTGCCGGACCTGCGCATCCTGCCCGACGACCTCTGGGACCGTGCCAAGGCGCGCCAGGAGAGCGTGGACAGCGCGCGGACAAAGGCACAGGACAAGGGCAACACCGGCGCAGGGGCCTCGCAGGGCGCGCGGCGGCGCAAGTACCTGCTGTCGGGCCTGATGACCTGCGGCCAGTGCGGCGGGAACCTCACGGTCGCGGGCAAGGGCGACAAGCGCCGCTACTACTGCGCCAACGCCAAGGAGAAGGGGGACGCGGTCTGCAGCGGCATGCCCGGCCTCAAGGAGACGGACGCCGCGGATGTGCTGCTGTCGGGGCTGCGCACCGGCCTGATGCAGGACGAGGCCTACGCGCGTTTTGCGGAACAGTTCGAGGCCAGGATGAAGGCGGGGCAGAAAGGCGCCGCCGAGATCCTCAAGGCGCACGACCGGAAGATCGGCGACCTGGAACGGCGTCACGCCGGTTTCCTCGACGCGGTGGCGGATGGGGACCACTCACCGGCGGTCATCAAGGCGCTCAACGCGGTCGATGCCGAGCTCGAGGCTCTGCGAGCGGAACGGGAGACCCTGATCCCCGCCCCGGTCGAGCTGCCGCCCGACCTTCCGGAGCTCTACCGGGACTATGTCGACAACCTCGCAGCGACCCTGCAGGACGAGGCGGTGTCGGCCGCGGCGGCGGACGAGCTGCACGGGCTGATCGACACGGTGGTGGTCAGCTGGGACGCCGAGGCGGGTGGTCATTGGCTGGATGTGCGGGGCAAGCTGTTGGAGTTGCTCACAAAAGCGAAGCCCGCCTGTGGGGCGGGCTTCGTTGCGAACGGTCATTCGCTAAAGCTGGTTGCGGGGGTAGGATTTGAACCTACGACCTTCAGGTTATGAGTCTAGCGGTCTGGTGTTTGCTCCGGGTTGCTGAAAGCGTTTCTTTCTTGGTCTATCAATACGTTACGTAATACCCACCCTTGCGCAACCTTGCCGCTTGTTGCCCGAATTTGCTCTCAAGTGTAGCACATACGTAGCACCAGCTTGGAGGGCGCATCGTGGCATCGCACCACCTCAACTTCACCAAGGCCGCGCTGACCAGGGCGCCGGCCGCCCCGAAGGGGCGGAAGGACTACTACTATGACAGCCGCGAGCAGGGGCTGGTCATGGCCGTCACGGCGGCGGGCACGAAGACCTTCTATCTCTACAAGCGGATCGACGGGCGCCCCGAGCGGCTGAAGCTGGGCCGGTTTCCCGACATGAGCGTCGAGAACGCGCGCAAGGCGGCGATGGCGGCAAAGGGCAAGATCGCGGGCGGCGCCAATCCGCAGAAGGAAAAGCGCGCCGTGCGTGACGAGATGACCTTCGGGCAGCTGTTCGCGGAATACATGGAGAAGTATTCCAAGCTGCACAAGCGGTCCTGGAGGTATGACGAACGCGAGGTGAACAAGTTCCTCTCGCGCTGGTTCAACCGCAAGATATCGAGCTTCGAGCGGCCCGAAGTCGAGCGGCTGCACGCCCGGATCGGCAAGGAGCACGGGACATACCAGGCGAACCGGCTGCTTGAGCGCATCCGCTCGATCTTCAACAAGGCGATCGAGTGGGGCTGGCAGGGCACCAACCCGGCAACCGGGGTGCGCAAATTCAAGGAGCAGAGCCGCGACCGGTTCCTTCAGCCCGACGAATTGCCGCACTTCTTCGAGGCGCTGGCCAATGAGCCGAACGAGGCGGCGCGGGATTTCTTCATGATTTCGCTGCTGACCGGCGCGCGGAAATCCAACACGCTGGCGATGCGATGGCGGGATATCAACTTCGCCGCCGCAACATGGCGCGTGCCGGAGACGAAGAACGGTGAGGCGCAGACCATTCACCTGCCCGAGCAGGCCGTCGAGCTTCTGAAAGAGCGCAAGCTCGCCTCGGACGGCCCGTGGGTTTTTCCGGGCAGCGGGCGCGAGGGCCACCTGGCCGACCCGAAGAAGGCATGGCAGCGCATCCTCGCGGAAGCCGGAATTGAAGACCTGCGCATCCACGACCTGCGACGCACCCTTGGCAGCTACCAGGCGGCGACCGGGGCGAGCGCCTACATCATCGGCAAGTCGCTGGGCCACAAGAGCCCGCAATCGACAGCTGTCTACGCACGGCTCAATCTCGATCCGGTGCGGGAATCGGTTAACAAGGCCACTGCCACCATGTTCGGTTACGTGAGGGCGAATCGAGCAGGCGGCGACGATGCAGGGCACTGAGTTTCTCGACGACTATCGGCGCGCGGCAGCGTGCTATACCGAGGCAGACTTCGACGCGTTCTTCCGGCTCGCGCAGATCGACGACGAGTACCTGCGCAGCATAGGCAAGGATATCCTCTGCATTGCCGGCGCGCTGTATTTCGGGGAGCGTCGTCTTCAGGAAGAGCAGGTGCCGCGCAGGGAAACGATGCGGCGCCTCAATAGAGCGAAGCGCGCCGCGCACGCGCTTCACGAAAACCTTGTCGACGCATTGGAAGATAGCAGCCTCGTCGATGCGGTTTCGGAAAGCGGCGTTGAGGCGATCAAGAATAACGCAATAACGCGCCAGAACAGCCCTGATACATTCGAGATACTGCGCTCCATCTTCCCGGTGGACGCGGATGGAAGCGGCTTTCGGATGGACGGGCTGACGAATAGCCTCTCGATCCTTGCCGAAAGCCTCGACGCTATCGACGATGTGATGATCCACAAGCGCGTTCGCGGGCGACAGCGCGCGCTAGATGTCTGGTTTTCACCTATGCTTTTTTATTGGTTCCCCTTGAAGGAAGACCTTCCACGGACGGGGCACTACGACGGGGAGGCATCGACCTACGGCTCAGCGGACATCGGTGCCCTCACCCACGCCGCGCAACGGCTCGATGACAGCGTCACAGAGCGCTTGATCGTGAAGATGGTCACAGAATTGAAGGGCGACTTCGACAATCGGTTGCTCGAAGTCTCTTTCCTATCCTCACTCGGTGTTTGCCACCTCGCCACGTCGAAAGTGTCAACCTTTGCCTCCAAGGAAGCGCTCGCCGCCGTCTTCGGGGTTCCTGCCGAGGTCTTGGCCTCGCTCCCGCGGGAGCACGCTACCGAGGGCGGCAAGACGTCGGAAGCAAGCCGACTTTCCCGCGAAGAGTTCCGTGAAACACTGAAATCGTCGGATGATGGCATTTTGTTGTTACGCTCCATCATGGATTTGCAGGCAAAGTAGCCGCAGCTTGTGCCTCATGGATCAAAACCCATGGAGGCACATGAAATGACACGAAATTCCCAAGCCGAACTGCTCACGCCGGCGGCCGTTGCCGACCGCCTGGGTGTCTCGACGGCCACCCTGAGCACCTGGCGCTGCACGAAGCGCTACCCGCTCGCCTATGTGAAGGTCGGGCGGCTGGTGCGCTATCGCCTGAGCGACGTGGAGGCCTTCGAGATGGCCCGGCTCCAGGAGGTGGCCGCCAATGACAATTGAGATGCAGCGGCCCCGTCATATTCGCTTCGCGGCCGTCAGCGCCGCGTGCCTCGCGCATCTGCCCGAGCTTCTGGCGACATGGCTGCCCGATGGGCGTCGCGTCGGTAATGAGTGGGTTGCGCGCAATCCACGCCGCGATGACCGGCGGCCCGGATCGTTCAAGATCAACATGCGCACCGGGCGCTGGGGCGACTTCGCCACCGGCGACGCCGGCGGCGACGTGGTCGGCCTCTATGCCTATCTGAACGGCCTCGGGCAGATCGAGGCCGCGCGCGAACTCATGGACAAGCTGGGGGTGGCGCGATGACCGGGATTGCCGAGCTTCACCACCCCAAAGCCGGGGCGCCGTCAGCACGCCATGTCTATTGCCACGCCGATGGCACGGCCGTGCTGGTGGCGTGTCGTTTTGAGAAGGGCGCGGGCGACAAGTTCTTCATACCCTATGACCTGGTCGCCAATGACTGGCGGGCGCCCGACACGCGCCCGCTCTATCGGCTGGACGAGGTTGCCGGTGCCGATGCTGCGCGACTGGTGATCGTCACCGAGGGCGAGAAATGCGCCGATGCGCTGGCCGGGCTGGGCTATGTGGCCACCACGACCTTCGGGGGCGCCAATGGCTGGCGCAAGGCCGAGCTGGCGCCACTCGATGGCCGCAACGTGATCCTTTGGCCCGACAAGGATGAACCAGGCCAGAAGTACGCCGAGGGCCTGGCCGCCACGCTGCATGAGCGGTTCGGCGCCCTGCCCCGGATCATCCCGACCAGCGACCTGGCCCTGCGCAGCATCCGGGCGGCGAATGACGACGCGCCCGCGCCCTACCCCAAGGGATGGGACGCGGCCGACGCGGTGGCCGAGGGCTGGGGCGTGCGCGAGATCAACACGCTGATCGAGCTGGCGCAGCCCTACCCGTCCGATCCGCCCCCGGCGCCAGACGGCGCGGCCGCCGAGGAAGACACGACGCCGCTCCTGGACGCGCTGGAACTCTGGCACACGCCCGACAAGACGGCCTATGCCACCTTCCGCCTGGGCGGGCGCTGGCAGACGATGGAGATTGGAAAGGCGCCGTTCCGGCATCTCCTGGCGTATGAGCGTTTCACGACGACCGGGAAGACGCCTTCGGGGGCGAAGCTCGATGACACGCTGCGCCGCATGAGCGGCAAGGCGCGCTTCGAGGGGCCGGAGCGGCCTGTCTTCACGCGGCTGGGCACCTATGGAGACGCGATCGTGCTCGACCTTGGCGGCGCCGATCACGCGGCAGTGCGAATCACGCCCGAGGGGTGGCAGGTTGTCCAGGCGAAGGAGCCGCGCTTTCGGCGGCCGCCAGCGCTGGCGTCCCTGCCCGAGCCGATCCGCGCGGGCGCCGATATCAACCTGCTGCGCGATTTCGTCAATGCGGGGAGCGAGGCCGACTTCCGGCTCATGGTCGGGTGGCTCCTGGGCACGCTACATCGGCGCGGCCCCTACCCGCTGCTTGTCCTGAGCGGCGAGCAGGGCAGTGCCAAGAGCACCACCAGCACGGTGCTGCGTAGCCTTGTCGATCCGTCCACACTGGCCGTGCGGTCCTTTCCAGGCGACGAGCGCGACCTGGTAATCGCCGCGCAGGGCGCCCATGTGCTCGCCTTCGACAACCTCTCGCGGATCAAGCCGAGCATGGCCGACGCGCTCTGCCGAATGGCCACCGGCGGCGGGTTTGCCACGCGCAAGCTGCACAGCGATGCCGACGAGGCAATCTTCGACGCGGTCCGCCCCTGCATCCTCAACGGCATTCCCGACCTGGCCGAGCGTGCCGACCTTGCGGACCGGGCCATCGCGCTGACCCTGCCGTCCATCGCGGAGGACGCGCGGGCCTACGAGGACGACTTCTGGGCGCGTTTTGACGCGGCGCGGCCGCGAATCCTGGCGGCACTCCTGGACGCGGCATCGGCCGCACTCGCCAACCGGGACAGCGTCACGCTTCCCCGGCGCCCGCGCATGGCCGATTTCGCGCGCTGGGTGACGGCAGCCGAGCCCGCCCTGGGCTGGCCGCCGGGCGCCTTTCTCGACGCCTACACCGCCAACAAGCGCGAGGCCGAAGACACGGCCCTCGACGCGAGCGCGGCCGCCACGGCAATCCTGACCCTGATACGCGAAGACGGCGAATGGTCGGGCACGGCAACCGAGCTGATGACGACGCTGCGCCGCCGCTTCCCGACCCTCTCAGACCCGGCGGACGGGTTTCCGCGCAAGGTAAACGGCTTCGGCGCAGAGCTTCGCCGCATCGCACCGCTCCTGGCCCGGCGCGGCGTGACGGTCGACCACCGGCGGGACGGGCACGACCGCGCTCGCGTCATCATGCTAAGCGGGTAACTTTGCTGTCCGCGCTGTCCGCAGCCGTCCGCACGCAACACCAGCAGGCACAGGCTGCGGACAGCTGCGGACAGCGCGGACAGCAGATGGGGCGTTTTCGGCCCTCAGCGCACCTTGATGCCCGCGCCAGCAAACGTCAGGTGGTAACCAATTCTTGACGTTCGCTCCGACCGGCCGCAGAATTACAAAAGCATATAGAGAGTTCAGTGGCCGGATTTCACTGCGCTTGACGCCAATGTCTTGGATACGCCCTGAGCGGGAACTGCAAACTAATGGCACCGCATCATAAGCCGACATCAGCCCCTCATCTGCTTATCGGAGGCTCCGCCACCAGCCTACGAACTGCTAAATGACGACTGAACCCACGGTGTGATCACAAATACGCCATCGCAGAAACTACCAAAGTTAATTGGATTCAACCATTCTCAGCCGAAATACAATACATCATCTGACAACGCGAAGCCTCGTGACAAAATGAACGACACATCCCATTAGCAACGCAGAGGTATGATATGGCCTTACCAAGCATATTTAAGAGGAAGCGCGGCACAGAAGAGGTTGCTGCAGTAGATCTTTTACAAAAAATCTCGAAGCGGGCTGAGGATCTAACGACTGAGGAACAGGCGCGTAGCTTTGTTGCGATACGTCGGATCGATGGCGCGCTTAAAAACAGAGATAGCCGCGCAATTTTTGGAAGACGAGGAACAGGCAAGACACACATCTTGTCTTATGTAGCGTCGGATGTAGAAGGTGGTGGCGAGGTTCCAATTTTTATTGACCTCCGCACCTTAGGCTCGAACAATTCAATCTACTCGGACCGATCGCTAGAGGCCCATGCCCGCGCCACAACACTTATTCGCGACCTAATAACTGCCATTCACGAAGAGCTTCTAGAAAAGCTTACACATCCCAAATCTGCGCTGAATACAGAGGGCATGGATGACGCGATTTCGGTCCTGGCAAAAAGCGTGAAGAGCGTAGTTGTTTCTGCGGAACAACATGATCGAAACGCAGGCGCCAAAATGGACGAACACGACGCACAAGCCAGCGCCGACGCAAAGCTCTCGCCATTCGGCCCTGAGGCCAATGCTTCAGGCAAAGCAGGTGAGAACCATCAGGCGAGCGAAGAATGGGAAACGACGATAATGGGTATTCCCAGACTTTCGGTAAATATGGGGGACGCGTACCGAGCGCTGGACGATGTCGCACGACGGTCACGATCAAGAATATGGCTACTCTTAGACGAGTGGAGCTCTCTCCCGGTGGAGCTTCAACCCTACTTGGCCGACTTCCTTAGGCGAGCTGTTCTGCCAGTTCAGAATCTGACAATACAAATTGCCGCCATAGAATTTAGATCAGCCTTTCGTGTAGATTTTGACCGTGATCGGGTTGGCTTGGAACTTGGATCGGATATCGCCGCCGACATTAACTTGGACGATTACTTCGTATATGACGTTAGCGCGGATGTCGCATTGGAGTTCTTTCGGACCCTGCTTTTCAAGCACCTCCAAGCCTTTGCTGGCGAGCGCGAACTTAAGGAGCGGGACGAAATCGCAATAATCAATTCCGTTTTTTCACAGGAACGTGTATTTGCTGAGTTAGTGAGAGCATCGGAGGGCGTTCCACGTGACTTCATTAATATTCTTCAGCTAGCAGCGATGAGGTCCGATCAATCAAAAATCGCCATGAATGAAGTCCGCATTGCGGCGAAGGATTGGTACGAGCGTGACAAGCAGCGCAACTTGGATACCAACGAGAGAGCGGACCAGCTGCTCCAGTGGATCAGAGACAAAGTAATCGAGGGGAAACGCGCCAGAGCTTTCCTTTTGCGCTCCTCCCATTCGGACCCTTCTATTGAGTTTCTTTTCGACGAACGATTGCTCCATATTGCGAAGCGTTCTTACTCCGCAAAGGACGAGCCAGGAGTGCGATACAGGGTCTGGAAGGTGGACTACGGCTGCTATGTAGACTTGATCAATACAGCCAAGTCACCAACTGGATTCTTGTTTCCTGACACTGAACTTTCAGATGCAGGAGAAATTGAAGTGCCCGAAGACGACTATCGTGCAGTGCGCAGGGCGGTTCTCGACCTTTCAGAGTTCGAAAAGGATAACGCATCTGGTTAGGGTTTCGAGATGGACACGATGGAGCAAGTCGCTACGATGGTTGGGTATGTAATGGATTCCGCTCCATTCTCCGCTTCCAAATTCTCAAGCCTTCGTGGTAGACGGCGTTTCCAATTGAACGATATGTGAGCATCTTTCCTCTGGTGGACCAAGCCGTGCCGTCTGATTGGCGTAGTCAACGGCAGCGAAGTGGCCCGCCCCTTTTTTGGCTAAGCACGTGACTGCAACTTTGCGGGGCCCGCTTCCTGCGCCTCTAGAGTTCGACCGAGAGGCCGCGCATTGCAGTCTAGAAGCGAGAGCGCTAACCGCGGCCGCCGCTCGGCGCGCAATCTTCTGTATCGTTGGCGCAAGTTAATTCTGATGGTCGGACCATCCTGGTGACCGACGAAACGCGGGTAAATTCCCTAATGCGGCAGGTCCCGCGCAGGATAAGATGTGAACGGTGGTCGATCCGCGCCCAAAACCCCGGTTACAGGATGCTGCTCCGCAGGTTGCGGTATTACGTCCTCTAGCAGACTGGATTTCGTGAGCCAGGTCGCGGTTGGTCCCCTTGTCCAACATTATCGTCGTAAACTAGCCAATTGGAGTTTTGCTCAACTTTCATTTCAATACACGCTCTCGTCTGATCGGGGTCACCGCTCGCACATAGGGCGAGCTGCCGGGCAAGCCCAATTGCTTTATTTGCGCGCTGCAAATTACTCGACATCAGAAACGGCCGTCCATCCTCATCGGCTTCTTGGCCGTCGATGACGAGTCGTACTCGTTCACTCCGCTCACTGGCCGTATCGCGATCCCACATAGCGTAATGATGTTGAGAAATTGCGATGCAGGTTGCTATCCTATGCTGGGTGTACTGCAAGAATGCCGTTTCCGAATTCAATTTATCCGCTTGTACGAGCGCATAAGCTGAGGCGATGGCAGCGGCAAGTGCCGCTGTTGTCGATAGTACCGTTATCCACTTCAATTCATCACCATTTTCTCGCGAATGTCCGGTTCATCACGTATGGTCATGAGCTCTTATCGTCATCAAGATCGCCAACTGCTTCCCGCTATCTGGTAGTCAGCCCTTGTGTGAGATTATTGCGTGGTTATCGACCCATTTCAACCAATAATCGCCACCTCTGGAAACCGCGCACGCCAGAGATGCAAGGCTAAATCGGGGCTCGGCCTCTTGGTTGCGTACCGACGAGCCGCCTCAATAAGAGCAGCGACATTCTCACTTACGGCCCGCCCGATGAAGTCGCTTGGCAACGCGCAAGCAATGCTGAACGCCAGAAGGGCGCCGATTCCGCCGAATGACCGGTCCCCGCACTTTCCAGCTACGGCGCGTCCTCTGCGAGGGAGGCATGGCGCCGAGCGGCGCCGGACATTCGTACTGCACGCGCCTGGTCGGCGCGCTACGGGTGGCTCCCTAAGTGTCACGCCCGCATTTCCGACCATTGGTCCTGAATGTTGGCTGCTTGTCAGGTGAAGGCCGTGTGAGCGGACGGGCCGCGTCGCCCTTGTGCCTTCTCTGTAGCACCACCGTAGCACCGGACGCGGACGCGCAGCAAAAAGCCCCGCCTGGGGCGGGGTGTAAGCGTTTGTTTTTCGGGCATTTTATTTGGTTGCGGGGGTAGGATTTGAACCTACGACCTTCAGGTTATGAG
>PUHN01000074.1 GCA_002967695.1 Rhodobacteraceae bacterium WD3A24
CCTCGTTCATCGAGCGTTCGGCGCGGTCGAGGGCCTCCCGCCCGGCCTCGCCGGACTCGGTGCCGCCGCCGGGCAATCCGTCGCGCCGGCTCTCGCGCAGCCGGTCGCGCAGGGCGCGCTGTCGCTCCTCCAGGTTGCCGTCGGCCGTGCCGTCCTCACCGACGCCGTCCTGCTCGCCGGGCCGGCGCCCCTCTTCCTGGCCCGTGCCCTCGTCAAAGCGCTCCTGCAGCTCGCGGAACGTCTCGTCCGCCAGATCCTGCTGGCCCTGAAGCGTCTCGCCGAGCCCGTCCATCCCTTCGCCGCCGGGGGCGCCCTCGCCGCCCTCGCCCCGGCTGACCTGAAGGTTGTCCATCAACTGGTTCAGCCGCGCCATCAGCTCGGCGGCCTCGGCCATCCGGCCCTGGGCCATCAATTCCTCGATCCGGTCCATCAGCTCCTGAAGCTGGGCGCCGGTGATTTCCATGCGCTCGCCCTGCGGCTCCTGCCCGCCATCATCGTCCCCGCCGCCCTGTTCGGCGAGCTGGCGGATATAGGCCTCCGTCGCGGCGCGCAGCTCGTCCATGAGTTCCTCGATCTCGGACGGGTCCGCCCCGTTGCGCATGGCCTGGGAGAGCCGCTCGCGCGCCCGGCGGAGCCGTTCGGCCGCGTCGGCCATATCCCCCTCCTCTATCTGCAGGGCGATATCCCACATGGCCGCGGCGACACGGTCGCGGCGCGCGGGCGGCAGGGCGTCGCCCTCCAGCCCCGCCTTGATCTCGCCGATCACGGCGCGCAGCTGAAGATAAACCCCCGCCTGGCGGATCAGATCGCCGTCGGGGCGATGGATCAGTGCGCGAAGAACCCGCGCCACACGCGGGGCGTTTTGCGCCGTCCACAGGATGTCGCGGCGGAGTTCCGCCACCGCACCGGCGAGCGGGTCGAAGAATCGCCGCCCCGGCAGTGTCGCCGCGATCTCTTCGCTCCGGCCGGTCTGGCCGGTCGCGTCCTGCGCGCTCAGGCGCAGCCTGACCGGCAGATTGGCCCAGGGGTGGCGCGACAGATCCTCGACCAGGGCATCGGCGAAATCCGATCTGTCGCCGCTGATCGGCAGGGGCAGATCGAGCTCTATCGGGTCGCGCGGCTCGGGCTCGGCAGCGAGGCCGTGGCGGCGATCGACCGCCGCGAGATCGAGCGTGATGCGCGCCGTTCCGCCGACCACGCCGTAGTCGTCCTGCGCCTCGAAGGCCTGCCGCATCTGCCCGCCGCCCTCGCGCTCGGGCCCGCCGTCGAGGCTCACGCGCGGCGGCGTGTCCGGCTCGGCGACGATCTCCCAGCTTCGCCCGGAGGGGCCGCGCACGGCGATGCGCCCGGACTGCGCCACGGTAAAGTCATGGCTGCGGGTTGCGCCGCCCCCGCCCGGCGCAGGGCGCTCGCCCCCCGAGACGGACTCGTCGACGCCAAGCACATCGGCGGCGCCGTAGAGGCGCAGGGTGACTTCGCTGCCTTGTGGCAAGGACAGCCGCGACTGCGAAACTTCATTGAGGTAGAGCGACGGGCGCCCGGTATGGGCCGGCGGCTCGACCCATCCTTCCCAACTCGGCCCATGCGCGGCGGCCGCGCCGCCGGCCCGCCCGAGATCGCCCGCAAGGCGCGCGACCTCGCCCATTCGCGTGGGCGCGCCGAACACCACGCCGAGCGTGAGCACCAGAAGCGCGGCGTAACGCAGTGCAAACGGATCGCGCGCGGCAAGGCGAAGATCGGGCGGGACAGGTCGCGCCGCGCGGGCGGCTGCCGCCATCCGCGCGATGTGACGCTCCCACACCGCCTGCTGAAATGCATCGAGCGCCTCCGCCGCCGGCCGGTCGGCCAGCGCCCCGAGCGGCCGGCCGGGAAGGCTGCGGTCGAGCCGGTAAAGCGCCTCGCCCCGGCGCGGCGGGCGCAAACGCCAGAGCCCGGCGGCCAGAGCGGCAAGCACCGCGAGCCCAAGGATCAGCCCGCCCCAGGCCATCGCGCCATCGGACAGGACGCGGTGCAGCCCGAGCGCCAGCGCGCCGCCGGTCAGGGCGATCAGCGACCAGAGCGGCCAGAAGGCTCGCGCCAGCCGTTCCGCCCACATCCCCGCAAGCGTGCGCCGCAGCGCGCGCGCCACCACCTCCCGCAGGCGGGCCTGGTCGCTGTCGCCGTGACGGGTCCGGGCCATCGGTCACTCCGCCGGGCGGGCGCCCGGGTTCACATCCATGGCGGCAGGGTATCGCGATTGATGATCTCGTCAAAGGTCGGGCGTGGGCGGATGACCGCGAATTGATCGCCATCGACCAGCACCTCGGGGATCAGCGGCCGGGTGTTGTATTCCGAGGCCATCACCGCGCCATAGGCCCCGGCCGAGCGGAAGGCGACCAGATCGCCCTCGCCCATCGGCGGCAGGGGCCGGCCGCGGGCAAAGGTATCGCCGGTCTCACAGACGGGGCCGACCACGTCGAAGACGCGCGGCTCGGCGCCCGGCGCGGCCTCGGGCACCGGCACGATGTCGTGCCAGGCGCCATACATCGCCGGGCGGATCAGATCGTTCATCGCTGCGTCGAGGATGAGAAAGCTGCGCCCTTCTCCCTCCTTCACATAGATCGTCGAGGCCACCAGCACGCCGGCATTCCCCGCGATCAGCCGGCCCGGCTCGATCTCGATCTCGCAGCCCAGATCGCCCAGCAGGCGCCCGATCATGGCGCCGTAATCGGCCGGCAGGGGCGGAACCTCGTTCGAGCGGCTGTAGGGAATGCCCAGCCCGCCGCCCAGGTCGAGCCTGTCGATCGCGTGGCCGTCGGCCCGCAATGCGCGGGTGAGATCGGCGACCTTGGCGAAAGCCGCCTCGAAAGGCGCGAGGTCGGTCAGCTGGCTGCCGATGTGGACATCGACGCCCACCACCGCGAGCCCCGGCAGCGACGCGGCCTCGGCATAGATTTCCCGCGCGCGGTCAATGGGGACGCCGAACTTGTCCTCGCGCCGGCCCGTGGCGATCTTCTCATGGGTTCCGGCATCCACATCCGGGTTGACGCGCAGCGTGACCGGCGCGGTTGCCCCGGCCGCGACGGCCACCTCGGAGAGCGCGCGCAGCTCGGGCTCGCTTTCGACATTGAACTGGCGGATGCCGCCGTCGAGCGCCAGCCGCATCTCCTCGCGCGTCTTGCCCACGCCCGAAAAGACGATTCGTCCACCGGGCACGCCGGCGGCGCGGGCGCGGCGATACTCCCCGCCCGAGACGACATCCATCCCCGCGCCGAGTTCGGCGAGAATGCGCAGGATCGCCTGGTTGGAACAGGCCTTGACCGAATAGCACACCAGATGGTCGAGCCCGGCGAGCGCCTCGTCGAACAGCCGGTAGTGGCGCGCCAGCGTCGCGGTCGAATACAGATAGAAGGGCGTGCCGACCCGCGCCGCGATCTCGGGGATTGCCACGTCCTCGGCGTGCAGAATGCCGTCGCGATAGATGAAGTGGTCCATCCCGCAATCCTTTCAGCGAACGGGGCGCGTGCGCAGGAACAGATAGAGCGGCAGCCCGCAGGACAGCCCGATCCCGAATGTCGCGGGAATCGCGATCAGCGCCAGCCAGTTGCGCCGCACCCAGGTCTCGGCGAGAATCCAGACGGTCAGGGCCGTCGCCGCAATGGTCAGATCCCACACCAGCCCCGTCGTCGCCGCGTTGGCCTGCCAGCCCGCGGCCAGCCCCGCCAGCGACCAGCCCTCGGCGCGGAACCACAGCACGAAATGATACATCGGATGGACCGCGCCCCAGATGGCGAGAGCGAGATAGATCAGGCGCAGGGGAGACATGCGTCGGCTTCCTCGGGTTGGCGTCGCGGGTGGTGGGGCGATCTAGCCCACGGCCCGGCGCAAGTCCACCGGCGCGGGCCGGCGGGCGTGCCATCGCCCCGTGCGGCGCCTGCGGCCGCCCGGCGACATCTCAGGGGGTGATGACCACGCCGACCCGGGCCTCGCCGCTCACATCGACCTGCGGCGGGCGCGGCGGGCCATCGGCACCGCAGGCCGCGACGGCGAGCAGGAGCGCGGCGAGGGCGATCGCGCGGGGTCGGCGGCTCATTCCAGTCTCTCCTTCCAGCGGGCGATCTGGCGGCGCACCTGATCCGGTGCCGTGCCGCCGTAACTTGTCCGGCTGGCCACGGAGTTGTGCACCCCCAATACATCATAGACCCCTTCGGTGATCGCGTCATGCACCCCGCGCATCTCGTCGAGCGTCAGGTCGGGCAGATCGCGGCCCGACCCCTCGGCAAGACGCACCAGCGCGCCGGTGACGTGATGGGCCTCGCGAAACGGCAGCCCCGCCTCGCGCACCAGCCAGTCGGCAAGATCGGTGGCGGTGGAGAAGCCCGCGCTGGCCGCGGCCTCCAGCGCGGCGGGATCGGCCTCCATGTCGGCGATCATTCCAGTCATCGCAGCAAGGCTCAGCAGCAGCGTGTCTGCGGCGTCGAAGACCTGCTCCTTGTCCTCCTGCATGTCCTTCGAATAGGCCAGCGGCAGCCCCTTCATCACCGTGAACAGCGCCACCGTCGCCCCGAGGATGCGCCCCACCTTGGCGCGCAGCAATTCGGCGGCGTCGGGGTTCTTTTTCTGCGGCATGATGGACGAGCCGGTCGAGAAGCGATCCGACAACGCGACGAAGCGAAACTGCGCCGAGGACCAGATCACCAGCTCCTCCGACAGCCGGCTCATATGCGTCGCGCATATCGCGGCGGCCGACAGGAATTCGAGCGCGAAGTCGCGGTCGCTGACGGCATCGAGCGAATTGGCGCAGGGGCGGTCAAAGCCCAGCGCCTCGGCGGTGGCGTCGCGGTCGATCGGAAAGGAGGTGCCCGCCAGCGCGGCCGCGCCGAGCGGGCATTCGTTCATCCGCGCGCGCGCATCGCGCATCCGCGCCGCGTCGCGGCCGAACATCTCGACATAGGCCATCATGTGATGGCCCCAGGTCACCGGCTGCGCCGTCTGCAGATGAGTGAAGCCGGGCATAACACGCTCGGCGCCGGCTTCGGCCTGCCCGAGCAGCGCGCGCTGGAGCGCCTCGAGCCCGGCGACGGCTGCGTCGCATTGCTCGCGCACCCACAGCCGGAAATCCGTGGCCACCTGATCGTTGCGCGAGCGCGCCGTGTGCAGCCGCCCGGCGGGCGGGCCGATGAGATCCTTCAGCCGCGCCTCGATGTTCATGTGGATGTCTTCGAGCGCGGTCGAGAACGCAAAGCGCCCCGCGGCGAGTTCCCCGGCAACCTGATCGAGGCCGTGCCCGATCGCCTCGGCGTCCTCGTCAGTGAGAATGCCGCGGGCGGCGAGCATGGCCGCATGCGCGCGCGATCCGCGGATGTCCTGCTCCCACAGCCTGCGGTCGAACCCGATCGAGGCGTTGATAGCCTCCATGACGGCATCCGGTCCGGCGGCGAAGCGCCCGCCCCACATGGCGTTTGAGCCGTTGTCAGTCATCTCGCTCGCCCTCTCGCTGCGCGGCAGTTTCGGCACCGGCCCCTCATACGCGCGCCCGGTGCCGGCTGCAAACCCCGTCCGCGGCGCTCTTCACCGCTCGTTAAGCCGCCCGCCCCACCATGGCGCCGGTGTGAGAACCCGACAGGAGCGTTGCGATGGCTTATGACGTCCGCCCCCCCATCCCGCAGCCCGGACAGGACTTCGACAGTCCGCTCTCGGCAGCGGTGGCCGAGCGGGATCGCGAAACGCTCGACCTCGTGCGCCGGGCACTGGACGACCGGAACGTGATACTGGCCTTCCAGCCGGTGGTGCAGGCCCGCCAGCCGCAGCGCGTCGCGTTCCACGAGGGGCTGGTCCGCGTCCTCGACCCGACGGGGCGGATCATCCCGGCCGGCGACTTCATGGGCGCCGTGGAGACGAGCGAGCTGGGCCGGCGCATCGACTGCCTCGCCCTGGAAATGGGGCTGATCGCCCTGCGGCGCGATCCCACGATCCGGATGTCAGTCAACATGTCGGCGCGCTCCATCGGCTATCCGCGCTGGAACGAGACGCTGCGCGACGGCCTGCGCGGCGATGCCAGCGTCGCCGAGCGGCTGATCCTGGAGATCACCGAATCCTCGGCCATGTTGATGCCCGACATCGTCACCGTCTTCATGGGCGACCTCCAGCGTCAGGGAATCAGCTTCGCGCTCGACGACTTCGGCGCGGGCTTTACCGCCTTTCGCTATCTGCGCGAATTCTTCTTCGATATCGTCAAGATCGACGGGCAGTTCATTCGCGGCATCTCCGGCGACGTCGACAATCAGGTGCTTGCCGAAGCCCTGGTCACCATCGGCAAGCATTTCGACATGTTCACCGTGGCCGAATCGGTCGAGTCGGCTGACGATGCCAATTGCCTCGCGGCCATCGGCGTGGACTGCATGCAGGGCTATTTCTTCGGCGCCCCGTCCACGCTGCCACCCTGGCGCCTGCCTGACGGGCAAAAATCGGCCTAATCCACATCGTCCCGTGCCCGGCCGACTCCCGCGCCTGTGCCGTCCCAGGGCGCGAAATCATTGCCCTTGACCGCCGCACCCCTTACGACATGCTGCGAGCGCAAAGGTCGGACGGGGCCACCGCCGGCCTGATCGCGGCAACCAAGGGGAAGCAGCATGACCAATGTCGTAATCGTTTCGGCCGCCCGCACCGCGGTGGGCAGCTTCAATGGGGCGTTTGCCAACACGCCTGCGCATGAGCTGGGCGCAAGCGTTCTGGAGGCGATCGTCGCCCGCGCCGGAATCGACAAGTCCGAGGTGTCCGAGACGATCCTCGGCCAGGTTCTGACCGCCGCGCAGGGGATGAATCCGGCCCGGCAGGCGCATGTGAATGCCGGCCTTCCGATTGAAAGTGCCGCCTGGGGCATCAACCAGGTTTGCGGATCGGGCCTGCGCTCCGTCGCCCTCGGGGCGCAGCACGTCCAGCTCGGCGATTCCCGCATCGTCGCCGCCGGCGGCCAGGAAAACATGAGCCTTGCCCCCCATGCGTCGCATCTGAGGGCGGGCCACAAGATGGGCGACGTCAAGTTCATCGACACCATGATCCGCGACGGTCTGTGGGACGCCTTCAACGGCTATCACATGGGCCAGACCGCCGAGAACGTCGCCGAGCAGTGGCAGATCACCCGCGAGAGCCAGGACGAATTCGCGCTCGCCAGTCAGAACAAGGCCGAGGCCGCGCAAAAGGCCGGAAAGTTCTCCGACGAGATCACGCCCTTTACCGTCAAGACGCGCAAGGGCGAGACGGTCGTCGAGGATGACGAATACATCCGCCACGGCGCCACCATCGACAACATGACCAAGCTGCGGCCCGCCTTCACCAAGGACGGCAGCGTCACCGCCGGCAACGCCAGCGGCATCAACGACGGTGCGGCGGCGGTGCTGCTGATGTCAGCGGAGGAGGCCGAAAAGCGCGGGCTGGAGCCGCTGGCGCGCATCGCCTCCTACGCGACCGCCGGCCTGGACCCCTCGATCATGGGTGTGGGGCCGATAAGCGCATCGCGCAAGGCGCTGGAGAAGGCCGGCTGGAAAGCCGAGGATCTCGATCTCGTCGAGGCCAACGAAGCCTTCGCCGCCCAGGCCTGCGCGGTCAACAAGGACATGGGCTGGAACCCGGAGATCGTGAACGTCAATGGCGGAGCGATCGCCATCGGCCACCCGATCGGGGCCTCGGGCTGCCGGATTCTCAACACCCTGCTGTTCGAGATGAAGCGCCGCGACGCCAGGAAGGGGCTGGCGACGCTGTGCATCGGCGGCGGCATGGGTGTCGCCATGTGTCTGGAACGCTAAATTCGGCCACAGATGCGCAACAATGTTGCGCATCTGTTATTTCTTTCGTAACCAGATTACCGAAAACGAGTTGAACACAGCGGGAGGGAACATGGCACGAGTAGCACTGGTCACCGGCGGCACGCGCGGCATCGGGGCGGCGATCGCGACCGCGCTCAAGGCGGCGGGCTACAAGGTCGCCGCGAATTACGCCGGCAACGACGAGGCCGCACGAAACTTCACCGACGAAACCGGCATCCCGGCTTTCAAGTGGTCGGTCGCCGACTACGATGCTTGCAAGGACGGCCTCGCAAAGGTCGAGTCGGAACTCGGCCCCGTCGAGGTTCTGGTCAACAACGCCGGAATCACGCGCGACGCGCCGTTTCACAAGATGACCCCGCAGCAGTGGCAGGAGGTGATCGACACCAACCTGTCGGGCGTGTTCAACATGACCCACCCCGTCTGGCCGGGAATGCGCGAGCGCGGATTCGGCCGGATCATCACGATCAGCTCGATCAACGGGCAGAAGGGCCAGTTCGCCCAGGCCAACTACGCCGCCTCGAAAGCCGGCGATCTGGGCTTTACGAAGACACTCGCGCAGGAGGGGGCGGCGAAAGGCATCACCGTCAACGCCATCTGCCCCGGCTACATCGCCACCGATATGGTCATGGCCGTGCCCGAGAAGGTCCGCGACCAGATCATCGCGCAGATTCCCGTGGGCCGGCTGGGCGAGCCCGAGGAGATCGCGCGCTGCGTGGCCTTCCTGGCCTCGGACGAGGCGGGCTTCATCACCGGCGCGACGCTGTCGGCCAATGGCGGGCAGTATTTCGCCTGACTGCCGCCGCGACGGCTTCGGCAGGGGGCCGGTCCGGTGCGGGCCGGCCCGTTTTCATTCTCGCGGGCTTCGTCAGCTCGACGAAAGCCGCTCGATCTCTTCCTTGAGGCGAAGCTTCTGCTTCTTGAGATCAGCGAGCACGGCATTGTCCACCGACGGGCTGCGCTGCGCCTGCTCGACCTTTTCGGAGAGGGTCTGGTGTTTGCGACGGAGTTGCTCGATATGCGAGCTCACTGACATTTCGTTCTCCTCTCATGTCGTTTCGACACTTCCATCACAGCATAAAATGGCGCCTCTGTCACGCGCGGCGGTTGTGTCCGGCGACGGGAAACCCCGGCGCGAAGCGCGGCCCGGCACACCCGGTCACACCGCCAACGCGGCCCCGTCGCGCAGCACCGCCTGCGCTGCTGTGGTGAAATCCTCGTGATCTCCGGTATGGGCCGCGCCCGCATGCACGATCAGTGGCGCGCAAAGCCGAAACGGCGCGCGCGCGCCCTTGCGCGCCAGCACGATGATCCGCCCCGCATCGCGCCCCGCCCGCGCAATAAGCGGCAGGACAGCACTGGCCGCCCGCCCGTCGAGCGCGGCCAGAATCGCGGGCAGCCGTTCCGCCCGGTGGATCAGCGTGAAATGCCCGCCCGGCCGGAGGCGTCGCAGCCCGGCATCGACCCAGGCCCCCACGGGCGCCGACTCGCGCAGCGCGGTATCGCGGCCGCCATCGCCGGCCGGCGGCGTGTCATGGGCAAAATAGGGCGGATTGGCCATCACGTGATCGAACTGCGCGGTGCGCAGCTCGGGCGGCATCCGTGTGACGTCGCCGTCGAACACCTCGATGGAGACGCCGTTTCGCGCCGCGTTCTCGCGCGCCAGCGCGGCATAGGCGGGCTGAATCTCGACCCCCGCGAGCCGGGCGAGCCCGCCAACGCGCGCGGCCAGACACAGGCTCGCCACGCCCGCACCACATCCCAGATCCAGAACCGCCTGCCCGGCCCGTGCGGGCACCGCAGCGGCCAGAAAAACCGGATCGGTCGCCGCGCGGTATCCCGCGCGCGGCTGCAGCACCGACAGCCTGCCCCCGAGAAAGCGATCCTCGGTCAGCGCGCCGGATGGGAAGGTCGTGCTCACCCCTCAAAGGGGACGTCGTTGTCGCGCAGGACCGCGGCGGCGCGGAAATGGTCGGAGTCGCGCACCATCAGCCGGCGCGGCAGGATTCCGATGGATCCCTCCAGAACGCTCATATGGACGTCCAGTGGAAACACCTCTATACCCTCCCCGTCGAGGAGCGCTGTGGCAAAGGCGATCATGGTCGGATCGGTGGTGCGCAGAAGTTCCCTCATGACCGCCACATAAGGGCAACGACATGCCCTTGTCGAGCCAACTCACGCGAGCATGATGAGCCTGGACACGCCCTCACGAAAGCCCCACGACCGGCTCGCCGCCGCGCTTGCCGACGACATGGGCCGGGTCGACGAGTTGATCCGCGCGCGCATGGCCTCGCGCCACGCGCCGCGTATCCCCGAGGTCACGGCGCATCTGGTCGAGGCCGGCGGCAAGCGGCTGCGCCCCCTTCTGACCCTCGCAGCGGCGCGCCTGTGCGGATACAGCGGCGATCATCACGTCAGGCTCGCGGCCACGGTGGAGTTCATCCACACCGCGACGCTGCTGCATGACGATGTCGTCGATGAAAGCGGCCGCCGGCGCGGGCGGCCGACGGCCAACCTGTTGTGGGACAACAAGTCGTCCGTGCTGGTGGGGGATTATCTGTTCGCGCGGGCCTTTCAGCTCATGGTCGAGACCGGATCGCTGCGGGTGCTCGACATCCTCTCCGACGCCTCTGCCGTCATCGCGGAGGGCGAGGTGCTCCAGCTCTCGGCCGCGCGCGATCTGGCAACCGATGAAGACACCTATTTCCGCATCATCCGCGGCAAGACGGCCGCGCTCTTCGCCGCGGCCGCACAGTCCGGCGCGGTGATCGCCGGCGCCCCGGAAGAGCAGGTGCGCGCGCTTCACGCCTATGGCGACGCCCTTGGCATCAGCTTTCAGATAGTCGACGATCTGCTCGATTACGGCGGCGTCGCCGAGACCACCGGCAAGAATGTCGGCGACGACTTTCGCGAACGCAAGCTCACCCTGCCCGTGCTCAAGGCGCTGGCCGGGGCCGACGGGGCGGAGCGCGATTTCTGGCGGCGCGTGATCGAGCGCGGCGTGCAGCGCGACGGCGATCTGGAGCATGCGCTGGGTCTGCTGGCACGCCACGGCGCGCAGGAGGCCACGCGCGATGCCGCCCTGACCTGGGCGCAGAAGGCCCGCGCCGCGCTGACCGGCCTGCCCGGGTCGGATCTGCGCGGGATGCTGGAGGATCTGGCCGACTACGTCGTCGCCCGCGTCAACTGACGGGCCCGGCCAGCCCGGCCGCGCGCACCCACCAGGCCGGCGCGTCGCGGGCGATCGTCTCGGCCGCCGCCATTGCGGCGGGCGGGTCGGCGAAGAGGCCGAAACAGGTCGCGCCCGAGCCCGACATCCGCGCGATCAGGCAGCCCTCCTGCCCCGACAGCGCGCCCAGGGCTGCACCGATGGCGGGGAAAAGGCCGCGTGCGGGGGTCTCCAGATCGTTGCGCTGGCCGCGCAGCCATGTGGCCAGCGCCGCCGCATCCTCCCAGTCGGGAAGTTCGGCGGGCATCGACGCCCCGTCACTGTGCGGCAGGGCGCCGAAAACGCGGGCCGTGGGCACCGCGACGCCCGGATTGGCCAGCACCAGCCAGATCGGCGGCAGATCGGGCACCGGGGCAAGCTGCGCGCCGACCCCGCTCATGCGGCACGGCCGGCTGTCGACGCAGACCGGCACGTCGGCCCCCAGCGCCAGCTGGGCCGCGCGACGGGGCAGCGCCCGCCCGCGCAACCGGGCAAGCGCCCGCAGCGCGGCCGCCGCATCGGCGGAGCC
>PUHN01000075.1 GCA_002967695.1 Rhodobacteraceae bacterium WD3A24
GACGCCGGCCAGGCCGAGGATGGTGGCGCGGTCGCTGGCATGGCCCACGCCGGTGAAGGCGAGCGAGCCGTGCAGCACGGCCCGGAGCCCATGCACCCGGAACGGGCTGGCGCGCAACATCTCGACAAACCGCGCCCCGGCGACCATCGGCCCCATCGTGTGCGACGAGGACGGCCCCACCCCGATCTTGAACACCTCGAAAACCGACAGAAACATCGCGCGCGCCCTCCCTTGAGCGTGCCAGTGCTAGCGCCGCGCGGGGGCGGGCGGCCTCCCTATTGCGACCGCTCGCGGCGCGCAGCGTCACAGGGCTGCCCCTTCGGGCGGTCGGGCCGGTTGCGGGCTTGTGAAGGGGGCGGGTCCGAGCCCCTCGGCGCGGGCCACGCGCAGCGTCGCGGGCCGTGCCTCGAGCCGCGCGACGAGCGCGTGCAGCGCGGGCAGGCTTTCGAGCGCGAACCAGTCGGTCCCGTGCGTGCCGTAGAGCGCCGCCCAGCGCGTCAGCGCCGCGAGATAGCCGCCCAGCACCGACGGCGCCTCGGCCGCGAGCCATACGGGGCCGGCAGTGGTCATGGCATCGACCAGCGCGAAATGCCGCCGCAGCCGCGCCGTGACCGTGTCGTGCAGGGCCCGCTGCGCGGGTTCCGACGTGCCGGCATACTGGCCGGGATAGAAGATCATCCGCAGATCCGCGTGCAGCGTGTTGGAGGTGAAGAACAGCCATTTGAGGAAATCGCCGCGCTCGGGCGCGGCGGGGGGCGGGGCCATCGCGGCGTGGGTGTCCGCCAGCCACAGCAGGATCGCGGCGGTCTCGAATATCGCGCCATGGGGCGTCTCCAGCGCGGGGATGAGGCCGGCCGGGTTGATGGCGCGGTAGGCCGCCCCCTCCTGGGCGCGGCTGCGACGATCGACCAGCGCGGTCTCGTAGGGCTGGCCGAGTTCCTCGAGCGCAAGGCGGACGGGCAGCGAGGCGTTGTCCGGGGCGTAGTGGAGCCGATACGAAACCGTCATGGCCGCCATCAATGCACGGCGCGCCTTGGGGTGCAAGCCGCCCGACGGCGCCGATTTCCCCTCGCAGCCCGGCGCCGGATTGCCTATAAGGCGCCCGACGCAACAGGCGGAGGCAGGGCATGGCCGAACAGCTTTCCCCGATCGACAAGGCGAAATTCGCCGCCGCGCGCCGCGCGGTCGATTTCGTCGAGGACGGCATGCGCGTGGGGCTGGGCACGGGGTCGACCGCCGCATGGATGGTGCGTTGCCTGGCCGAGACGGTGCGCGATGCGGAGATGACGATCACCACCGTGGCCACCTCGGCGCGCACGGCGCAGCTTGCCCGCGACCTCGGCCTGCGGGTGATCGGCCTCGACGAGGCGCGCTGGCTCGATCTGACCATCGACGGGGCCGACGAATTCGACGCCGATCTGACCCTGATCAAGGGCGGGGGCGGGGCGCTGCTGCACGAGAAGATCGTCGCCACGGCCTCTGATCAGATGATCGTGATCACCGACGCGGCCAAGGAGGTCGGCACGCTGGGGGCCTTTCCGCTGCCGGTCGAGGTCATCCCCTTCGGCTGGCAGGCAACCAGGGCGCTGATCGAGGAGACGCTGGCCAGCCTCGACGTGATGGGCCAAGGCGCCGAGCTGCGGATGAAGGGGCAGGCGCCCGTTGTCACCGACGAGGGCAACCATATCCTCGATCTCGATCTCAAGCGCATCGGCAATCCCCGCCAGCTCAGCCTCGTGCTCAACCAGATTCCCGGCGTGGTGGAGAACGGACTGTTCATCGACATTTGCGACCGTATCGTGATCGGCCACCCCGACGGCCAGGTGGAGCTGCGCGACATCGCCACCGGCGCGGTGGAGCGCGAGCACATCGACTTCTCCGAAAGCGACAACCTGTTTCGCGACATCGCGGACTGACGACCAGAAAAAGGGAGGGCGGATGGCCTTCGACTATGACCTCTTCGTCATCGGCGGCGGATCGGGCGGCGTGCGTGCCGCGCGGATTTCCGCCCAGCACGGTGCCCGTGTCGGGCTGGCCGAGGAAGACCGCATGGGGGGCACCTGCGTGATCCGCGGATGCGTGCCCAAGAAGCTGATGGTCTTCGCCAGCGAGTTCTCGCACTCGATGGGCGATGCGCGCGCCTATGGCTGGGATGTCCGCCGGGGCAAGTTCGACTGGAAGAAGTTCCACGGCAAGCTGACCGCCGAGCTCGACCGCCTCGAGGGGGCCTATCGCGGCAATCTCGACAAGGCCGGCGTGGAGGTGTTCGACCAGCGCGCGCATGTGGCCGACCCGCATACGGTCGTGCTGGCCGACGGCCGGAAGATCAGCGCCAAGCACATCCTGATCGCCGTTGGCGGGCGGCCTTTCGTGCCGCCGCAATGGGCCGACAAGGGGGTTATGACCTCCAACGATATCTTTCACATGGACAGCCTGCCGAAAACGGCGCTGATCGTGGGAGGGGGGTATATCGCCTGTGAATTCGCCTGCATTCTCAACGGCCTGGGCGTGGAAGTTACGCAATACTACCGCGGCGCCCAGATTCTGCGCGGGTTCGATGGCGAGGCGCGCGGCCATGTCGCCGAGCTGATGGAACAGCAGGGCATCGATCTGCATGTCGGCACCGATGTCATCGACATCGCGCCCCAGGCCGAGGGCCTGAAGGTCAAGGCGACCGACGGGCGCGAGAGGGTGTTCGACAAGGCTCTCTTCGCCACCGGGCGCAAGCCCAACACCGAAGGTCTCGGCCTCGAGGAGGCCGGCGTGCGCCTGGGGCGCTGGGGGCAGGTCGAAGTCGACGCCTATTCGCAGTCTTCCGTCCCCTCGATCTACGCGGTGGGCGACGTGACCGAGCGTGTCAATCTGACGCCCGTTGCGATCCGCGAGGGGCACGCTTTCGGCGACACCGTCTTCGGCGGGCAGGATGTCAGCGCCGATCACGCGCTGGTGCCCAGTGCCGTGTTCACCTATCCCCAGCTCGGCTCGATCGGGCTGACCGAGGAGGAGGCGCGCGACCGCGAACCCATCGACGTCTACTGCACCTCGTTTCGCGCAATGCATTCGTCCTTTGCGGGCCGGCCCGACCGTGTCATGATGAAGCTCGTGGTCAGCCGGGAGACCGACAGGGTGCTGGGCTGCCACATCATCGCCGACGATGCCGGGGAGATGATCCAGCTTGCCGGTGTCGCGATCAAGATGGGGGCCACGAAGGCCGATTTCGATCGGACGGTGGCCGTGCATCCCACGATGGCCGAGGAACTCGTCACCATGCGCGAGCCCGTGCGATCTTCTTGAAATTCACGGCGTCTGCGCCAGTCTCGGCGCAGTGTCTTCTGTAACTGAAAGGGTAGTAACCTGATGGCTGGCAACTCTGGCGGACCCTGGGGCGGCGGCTCGGGCAACCGCGGCGGCAGTGGCGGCGGTGGTGACCGGGGCGGACCCGGTCGCGGCGATCCCGACCGGGGCGGTCCCGGCGGCGGTCGTGGCGGCGGCGACAAGCCGCAGATTCCCGAAATCGACGATATCGTGCGCAAGGGCCAGGAAAGGCTGCGCGTGCTCATGGGTGGCCGCGGCGGCGGCAACGGCTCCGGCGGCGGATCGGGCGGCGACGGGTCTGGAATCCCGCGCGGCGCCTTCGCGCTCGGCGGCATCATCGCCGTTGCGCTGTGGGCGTTCGCCTCTTTCTACACGGTCAAGCCCGAGGAACGCTCGGTCGAGCTGCTTTTCGGCAGCTACGCCTCGACGGGCACGCCGGGGCTGAACTTCGCGCCGTGGCCCTTCGTGACCCACGAGATCGTGCAGGTCACCGGCGAGCGCGTCACCGATGTCGGGACCGGGCGTGCGGGGCTGAACACCTCGCTGATGCTCACCCGTGACGAGGCGGTCGTCGACATCGAGTTCCAGGTGGTCTGGAATGTCGCCAACCCCGCCAACTTCCTGTTCAACCTCGCCGATCCGGCGAACACCGTGCGCGCCGTGGCCGAATCGGCGATGCGCGACATCATCGCCAACTCCGAGCTCTCGCCCATTCTCAACCGCGACCGCGGCGCGATTGCCGCTGATTTGCGGCAGTCGGCGCAGGCGGTGCTCAACAGCTACGAGTCGGGCGTGAACATCATCCGGGTCAACTTTGACAAGGCCGACCCGCCCCAGGAAGTCATCGACAGTTTCCGTGAGGTTCAGGCCGCCCGGCAGGAGCGCGACAGGCTGCAACGGCAGGCGGATGCCTATGCCAACCGGGTGCTTGCCGGAGCGCGCGGCGATGCCGCCGAAATCCTGGAGAATGCCGAGGCTTACCGCGCCGAGGTCATCAACGCCGCCGAGGGCGAGGCAAGCCGCTTCAATGCGATCTATGCCGCCTATGCCGAGGCCCCGGAGGTGACGCGCAGGCGCATGTATCTTGAGACGATGCAAAGCGTTCTGGGCGGTATGAGCCTGACGATCCTCGATGGCGTGTCCGGCGGCGAGGGCGGCGGAAACGGCGTCGTGCCCTATCTTCCGCTCAACGAGCTCCGCCGCATGCCCACGCAGACCACCGAGCAGAGCGGAGAAAACCAATGAAGCGCACCGCGATCATACTCCCCATTCTGGCGATCGCGGCGGCGATCGGGCTTTCCGCGCTGTTCGTCGTCGACGAGCGCGAGCGGGTGCTCGTGCTCCAGTTCGGCCAGGTCAAGCAGGTGCGCACCGAGCCGGGGCTCGGTATCAAGATCCCGCTGATTCAGGAGGTCGTGCGCTACGATGCGCGCATCCTGGGGCTGCAGTCGCAGCCGCTCGAGGTCACGCCGCTCGATGACCGCCGGCTGGTTGTCGACGCCTTCGCGCGCTGGCGGATCGTGGATGTGGTCCAGTTCCGCGAGGCAGTCGGGATCGAGGGCGTGCGCGCGGCGCAGGGCCGGCTGGAGAGCATTCTCAACGCCGCCATCCGCGAGGTTCTGGGGTCCGTGCCGTCGGGGGCGGTGCTCTCGGAGGATCGCACGCCGCTTATGAACCGCATTCGCGACCTGTCGCGGCGGCAGGCGGCGACGCTGGGCATCGACGTTATCGACGTGCGCATGACCCGCACCGACCTGCCCGAACAGAACCTCTCCGCGACCTATGCGAGGATGCGCGCCGAACGCGAGCGCGAGGCCGCCGACGAGATCGCACGCGGCAACGAGGCCGCCCAGCGCGTGCGCGCCGCCGCCGACCGCACCGTGGTCGAGATCGTCTCGGAGGCGCGGCGCGACTCCGAGATCATTCGCGGCGAGGCCGATGCCGAACGCAACCGCATCTATGCCGAGGCGTTCGGGCGCGACCCGGAGTTCTTCGCCTTCACCCGCTCCATGACGGCTTATGAGCAGGCGCTGCAAGGCGAGAATTCGACCATGGTTCTGGCCCCTGACAGCGAATTCTTCCGCTATATTGGCAGCGACGGGATGGATCTGATGCGGCAAGGGCCCGCTGCGCCCGCGCCTGCCGAGACGACGCAAGACACAGAGTCGTCGGCCGGGACGCCATCGCCGGATGAGGCCGCAGAACCCGCCGGCGCCGTGCCGGAGACCCTTTCGCAGTGATGGCCTGGATTCTTCTGGCCATCGGGCTGGTTTTGGTCGTGGAGGGGCTGGTGTTCGCACTGGCCCCTTCGCGTCTGGAGGAGATGCTCGCGCTGATCGCGCGAATGCCGGTCGATACCCGCCGGCTGATCGGGCTGACGGCGCTCGCCCTCGGCGCGCTGCTGATCTCGCTCGCCCGCAGCTTGGGCGCCGTCTGAGCGGCAGCCGGCGGTCACGTCTTTTTGAATTGCGATGCGTGCCTTTGCGTTCTCAGCCGGGGCACCTATCTTTGAACGGAGGCAGGTGCGGGCAAACCCTCGCGCCTGATCCCGCGCGGAGGAAATTGGAGTTGGAAATGAAAGCTCACGCAGTGTCGATACCCGCAACGCAGCGTCGTGGGATGACGGCGTTTCAGGCCTTGGCCGCGCTGGTCCTCGCCCTTGCCCTGACCATTGCTCAGTCGGTTCAGGCGCAGCCGGCCGACGCGCCGGCGAGCTTTGCCGATCTGGCCGAGGAGGTCAGCCCCGCCGTGGTCAACATCACGACCGCAACCCTCGTTGCCGGCAACGAGGGCCCGGGCATCGGCCCTGACGGGATGCCCATGGAGGAGTTCTTCGAGGAATTTTTCAATCGCCGTCCGGGCGACGGCCCCTCGATCCCGCGCCGGCGTAACGCGCTGGGCTCGGGATTCGTGATTTCCGAAGACGGCTACATCGTCACCAACAACCACGTCATCGAGGCGGCCGACGAGATCGCCGTCGAATTCCAGGACGGCCGGGAATTCGAGGCATCGGTCGTCGGGACGGACGCCCAGACCGACATCGCGCTGCTCAAGATCGAAAGCGACGAACCCCTGCCGCATGTTCCCTTCGGCGACAGCGATGCCGCCCGCGTAGGCGACTGGGTACTCGCCGTGGGCAATCCGCTGGGGCAGGGCTTTTCCGTCTCGGCGGGCATCATCTCGGCCAGCGGGAGGATGCTGCAGGGCGCCTATGACGACTTCATCCAGACCGACGCGGCCATCAACCGGGGCAACTCGGGCGGCCCGCTGTTCAACATGGATGGTGAGGTGATCGGCGTGAACACGGCGATCCTGTCGCCCACCGGGGGGTCGATCGGGATCGGGTTTGCGATGTCGTCGAATGTGGTGACACGGGTCGTCGAGCAGCTGCGCGACTTCGGCGAGACGCGGCGCGGCTGGCTCGGCGTGCGTATCCAGAACGTCGATCAGGACATGGCCGATGCGCTGGGAATGCAGGAGGCCGCCGGGGCGCTCGTCACCGAGGTCATGGAAGGGCCGGCCGGGGAGGCCGGAATGCGCGCCGGCGACGTGATCGTCCGCTTTGACGGCACAGATATCGCGGATTCGCGCGAGCTGGTCCAGCAGGTGGGCCGGGCCCCCGTGGGCGGCACGGTGAATGTCGCGGTCGTCCGCGACGGCGAGGAGATGACGCTCGAGGTCACGCTCGGCCGCCGGGAAGAGGCCCAGGCTGCGGCAGATGGCGGTCCGGGCGGCGAACCCGCTGAAACCGAACTTCTCGGCCTGACCGTCACGCCGCTCGATGACGAGCTGCGCGCGCAGCTCGGCCTGGACGAGCGCATCAACGGGCTCGTCGTGGTCGGCGTCGACCCGGCCAGCGAGGCGGCCGAGAAGGGCATCGAGAGCGGCGATGTCATCACCGAGGCCGGACAGGAGCCGGTGCGCACCAACGCCGATTTCGCCCAGCGCGTCGAAGCCGCGCGCGAGGCGGGGCGCACCTCGATCCTGCTGCTGATCCGCCGTGGTGGCGATCCGCGTTTCGTGGCGTTGTCCGTCGACGAGTGATCCCGCCCGCCCCGGCCGCGCGCCGACGCCCCGCAGGCCCGGCCTGCGGGGCGTTTTGCGTGATCGCCCGCCCGCAGCGGGGAGTGCGGGCCGCACTGGACGGTCGCGGCGCGCGCGGGTAGTGGGGGATCATGGAGCAGACCGGGGACCGCGTGCTGACCGGCGTGGCGCTGATGCTGGGCTTTTGCCTGACCGCGCCGATGATCGACGTCTTCGCCAAGCTCGCCACGCAGAGCGTTTCGGTCGGGCAGGTGACGCTGGCGCGTTTCGCGCTGCAGGCGGCCTTCATGCTGCCGCTCGTCCGGCTGATGGGGCTGCCGGTGCGCTATCCGCGGGCGGTGGCGGGGCTGGTTCTGGCCCGCGCCGGCGTCGCCGTGCTGTTCACGTCGAGCTTCGTCGCCGCGGTCAGCGTGATGCCGATCGCCAATGCGCTGAGCATCGTTTTCATCGCGCCATTCATCCTGATGCTGATCGGCAAGCTGGTGCTGGGCGAGGCGGTGGGTGTGCATCGCGTGGCCGCGGCGCTGGCGGGCTTTGCCGGTGCGCTGTTCGTGATTCGGCCCGGTCTCGCCACACTGGGGCCGCTCGCGCTGTTGCCCCTCATGACGGCGCTTTTCTTCGCGCTCTACCTCATGGTGACCCGCCGGCTGTCGCCGCTGATCCATCCGGTCGCTATGCAGGCGCATACGGCACTCGCCGCCTTGGCCATGGTCGTGCCGATGCTGGCGGTTGGCGCGGCGATCGAGCGGGGTCCGCTTGCATGGGTGACACCTTCGGGCAAGGTGTGGCTGTTCCTGCTCGGGGTCGGCGTGGCGGCGACCGTCGCACATCTGGCCATCACCTTTGCGCTGCGCTTCGCCCCCTCGGCCACGCTCGCGCCCCTGCAATATCTCGAAATCGTCACCGCCGTGGTTGCGGGCTTCATCGTGTTCGGCGATTTTCCCGCCCCGCTGACATGGGCGGGCATCGCGGTCATCGTGGCCTCGGGGCTCTATGTCATCCACCGCGAGCGGGTGACGGCGCGGCGCGCGGCGCCCCCGGGCGCGCCAGCGCGCTGATCGCGGTGCCCAGCGTGTCGAGCGGCAGGATCACCAGCATCCGCCCCTGTTCGATCACCATCTCCGCCATGGGTGCGGTCACGCGGTTGGATATTCCCGTCATCCCCCAGGGTGCGAAGTCGATCCCCGCGAGTGGCCATTCGAGCCCGGTGCTGCGCGCCCTCACCGCGCTGAAGGGAAACAGCGACAGCCGTGTGCCCGGCGCCAGCGCGAGCCGCAGCCGCGAGGGGGCGAGAAAACACAGATCGCCCCCGGCGATCAGGATGCAGTTGCGCCCCGGATGGCGCGCCAGCGTGTTGAAGGCCGCCAGCGTGTGGTCGAGCCGCGCGCCGGTAAACCCCAGCGCGATCACGAAGGGCGCCGCAAGGCCGCGCAGCGCCTTGTCGAAATCGGTCGTCGCCTGGTCCGTGATCCGGTGAAGGGCCTCTGCGGGCAGCGCGGCGCGAGCGGTTGCACTGATTGAATCGAGATCGC
Source organism: Rhodobacteraceae bacterium WD3A24 (assembly GCA_002967695.1). Lineage (GTDB taxonomy): Bacteria > Pseudomonadota > Alphaproteobacteria > Rhodobacterales > Rhodobacteraceae > Alkalilacustris. Next base: position 8,892 of record PUHN01000075.1, read on the forward strand.
CGATCACGGCGCGCGGGGTGTGCCCCAGCGCCAGCACCCTGTCGGCGCCGCTATCGGCGGCGGCGAGGTCGGGCGCGTGTGACAGGGCGAGGCGCAGCAGCCACGAATCCACCGCGCCGCCGCCCACCAGCGTCACGCCGCGGCGGGTTTGGAAAACCGTGCTCATCGGGGTATTATTGTCAATTGCGGCGGGCAGACACAATCTGGGCCACAATCCCTCCACCAAATGACCCTGATTGTATCATGGAAAGGCTCGGGTGGCGGTTAAGCTGAAGTGAGCGAAATTCCAGGAACAGGCGTGCGATGATCGGCCCCAGCAAAATCCTGACCGTCTCCTACGGGACATTTTCCTGCACGCTCGAAGGATTCGACGATCCTTTCTCGACGATGCGGGCGATCGCCGAGTATTTCCGCGATCTCGCCGCCGAAGACCGGTATTTCGGCGCCGAGCCGCCCACGCCGGACGCCGAGATGCTTCACCGCATCGCGGAGCGCGAGATCCAGCGCCGGGTCGAGGCGAAGGTGGAGGAAAACGGAATCGTCCTCCGCCCCCATCGCGAGGCGGAGCAGTCCGAGCAGCCGCGCGCGGGGACGAAGACCGCCGGCGGGACGCCCGCACGCGCCGACCCCGCCTTGCGCGAGGCCGGCGAGGGCGGCGACATCTCGGCCAAGCTGCGGCGCATCCGGGCCGCGGTGGCTCAGGCCCAAGGCGCCGACAGCGCGGGCGAGGGGGCCGAGGAGGAAACAGTCGCGGCAGCGCCGGCGCGCCCCGCCGCCAGCGACGTGGCGCCGAGCGAGAGTGCCCCGGCCCGGAAAACCGCCGATGCGCCGGCCGGGGAACCGGCGGCCGGTGCTGGGCCCGCGGCGCCCGAGGCGCCCTCGCAAGAGGCCGCGGCGCCTGCACCCGAGGATGAACAACCCGCCGCCGGCAGGCCGCAGCCCTCCCGCCCATGGGCCGAGATGCCCGATGACGACGAGCCGGCCGCGGAGGCGGGCGGCGATGCCGCGCCCGACCCCGCCCGATCCTGGGCGGACGGAGCGGGCGATGTCGCCGTTCCGTCTCCGTCGGAGGCTGGCGAGGGGGCCGCCGCTGCCGGGCCCGAGGCGCGGCCGCCCGCGACCGAGACGACGCAGGAGGACGGCCCATATATCGGGGGGGATATCGCCGGGACGTGGATGGATGTCGCCGCCACTGGATGGCCCGCCGCGCCGCAGGAGAGGCATGACGAAAGCGACGCGGACCCATCACCCTCTACAGTCGACGAGGCGGGAATGGTCGAGGCCCTCGGCGCGGATACATATGCGCCGCCGGGCGAAGCCACCGAGGGCGCAGCCGCCGACGGGGCGGTGGCCGTTGCCGAGACTGCGCCTGAGGAGACGGGGGCGAAGGCCGGCCATGACGATGCGGCGGAAGACGCCGCGGCCGCTGCTCCGGCTGCCGGGGAGGTGGAGGACGAGGATGACGAGCCCCCGCTTGCCGAGGCCCCGCGGCGGGCCGCGCCGGCGGGGCTGGGCGCGGCGATGGAGCGGATGCGCTCGCGCCGGGAAGGCGAGGCGGAGAGCGCGCAGGCTCAGTGGGCCGTCACGGGTGACCGGAGCCCGGCCGGTGGCGAAGCGGGCGCCGCTCCGTCCGGCGAGGGCGCTTCTGACGAGGCTGCGGCGGCGGATTCCGGCCCGCAGGATCATGGCGAACTGGAGGCGGCCGCGGAAGGCCCCGCAACCCCGCCCGCCGCAGGCGAGGTCACTGATGGCGGCGAGGAAGGCGCGGAGGAGAGCGATGACGCGATCCGCGCCCGCGTCAGCGCGGCGTTGGGCGACACCGGCCTGCCGGCGGAAGCGGAGGCGGAGCTGGTCGAGGAACTCGCCGGGGTCGAGCGCGATGCCGCGCGCGAACGGCGCGCCATGCGCGAGCGTTACGGTCTTCTGCGCCCCGGCGACGAGGAAGAGTCGCTCTCGCGGCTTCTCCATCAGACCAATACCGAAATGGAAGGGGCAGAATCGCGCCAGCGCCGCTCGACGATATCCCATCTCAAGGCGGCCGTGGCGGCCTGGCGTGCCGAGGAGGCCGTCCAGGGCGGGCAACGCGGCGGGGGTGCGGGCGACAGCGGCGACGAGGTCTCCCGCTACCGCGCCGATCTCGAACAGACGGTTCAGCCGCCGCGCCCGGCGGCGCAGGCGCGCGACGGCGCCGAGGAGCGCACCGCCGAGCAGGAGCGGCCCGTGCCGCGCCCGCGCCGCCCGCAGGTCAATCGCGACCGGGACCGCCCCCGCACCGCGCGG
>PUHN01000076.1 GCA_002967695.1 Rhodobacteraceae bacterium WD3A24
GGGGGGCACACCCGGCGCGGCGCCGGTGCCGGGGTTGTCGGATGCCCCGCCCGCCCCCGCCGAGGCGCCGCCCGCGCGCCCCGACGAGGGAGGTGAAGGCGATGCGCCCCCTGACCCTGGTTTTGACGATGCGCCGCCCGAGGGTGTGCGGATCGGCCGGCTGCCCACGGTCGAGGATATCGCGCCGCAGGAACCCGGCGACGGCGAAGACGCCGGCAGCGGGCCGCAGGAGGGCACGGCCCCGACGCCCGCGCCAGAGGAATCCGAGGACATGCCGGCGGTGATGCGCCATGCGGCGGCGTTCGAGCCGTCCGGGGCGCGCCCGCGTTTTGCGATCCTTCTGGTCGACGACGGTCTCGCGCCGCAGGAGCGCGTCGATCTTGCCCAGCTTGCGTTTCCGGTCACCTTCGTCGTCGATCCGGCGCATCCCGATGCCGCCGGCGCCGCGACGACCTATCGCGCCGCCGGCCGCGAGGTCGCGATCCTGGCGACGCAGATTCCCCCCGGCGCCAGTCCGGCCGATCTGGAGGTGACGTTCGAGAGCCATTTCGGCGCCGTGCCCGAAGCCGTCGCCGTCGTCGAGCCGCTGACCGGCGGGTTCCAGGCCGACCGGCTGCTCGCCCAGCAGGTCGTCACCATACTGACCGGGGACGGCCACGGGCTGGTCACCCATGACGCGGGGCTCAACGCCGCCGCGCAAGCCGCGAGGAGCGCGGGCATCGCCAATGGCGAGGTCTACCGCGTGCTCGACGAGGACGGCGAGAACGCCCAGACGATCCGCCGCTATCTGGACCGCGCGGCCTTCCGGGCCGCACAGCAGGGCGAGGTGATCGTGATGGGCCGCGCGCGCCCTGAGACCCTGGCCGGCATCCGGCTGTGGCGCCGCGAGGGGCGCGCCGACACGGTGGCCCTCGCGCCGCTCTCGGCGGTGATCGCTCAGCCCTGAGAGGTGCTTTGCGGCACGGTCGGCTCGGTCTCGCCGCGCATCGCGCGGCTTGCATGTTCGGCCAGCCCCATGCCGGCCTGATACATGGTCAGATAGGTGTGGGTCGCGCCGGCCTTCGATAGCTGGTCGAGGTGCTCGTCATAGAGCGCGTGGGTGACGATCGGCCCTTCGAAGCCGCGGCGCCGCAGCGCCTGCGCGGCGATCGTCTTGGATTCGATATCGTCCATGGCAAGGATGACGGCGCGGACATTGTCGAGCCGCACGCTGCGCCAGAGATTGACGTTCTCGGCGTCGGCCAGCACGACATTGCGGCCCTCGTCGCGCCGGTTGGCCACGCGGTAGGCATCCATTTCCAGCCCGATGAGCTTGTCGCAGCTCGGGGCGAGGTAGTCATAGGCCGCCGTGCCGGTGCGTCCCATCCCGAAGATGACGATCTCGGCGTCGCCCAGATCGACGGGATGTTCGTCGGGATGGATGCGGCCGACCTCGAAGCGTTCAAGCTGGGTGCAGTAGCGCGCATACAACGGGTGGGCGTAGCGGTTGAGCGGTGCGGCGATGATGAAGGAGACCGCCACGCACAGCGCCAGCGGAACCAGAAACTCGGGCAGCACCGAGGCCGAGACGATCAGCCCGAATTCGCTGTAGGCCGTCAGGCTGAGCGCGGCCAGAAAGGAGCTGCGCGCCCGCAGCCCGAACATCGCGAGAATGAAGAAGAACAGCACGCCCTTGAGCGGGAGCAGCACCGCGAAGGCCAGCGCGATGTAGAGCGCCTCCAGGTCGGGCAGGCCCGACATGCCGATCTGCAGAAAGAAACCGACAAGAAGAACCTCCTTGAGCGACCACAGCGCCTCCGACAACTCCTTCGCGCGGCGATGGCGCGACAGCATCACCCCCATCACCAGCGCGCCGAGCTCCGAGCTGAGCCCGAGCGCCTCGAAACCCGTTCCCCCCAGCACGACTGCCAGCAGCATGCCCATCAGCACGAGCAGCTCGTCATGGCCGGTGAAATCGAGCAGCCAGTAGAGCACCGGGCGCAAGACGGGCAGCCCCAGCAGGCCCAGCGCCCATATCGCGGGGGTCTGCCCGTTCCAGATCGCCAGCACGGCCAGCGCCAGTATGTCCTGGACGATGAGAATGCCGATGGCGGTGCGGCCGTGGAAGGCGCCCAGTTCGCGCTTGCCTTCGAGCAGCTTCGCCGCCAGCACCGTGCTGGAGAACGCCAGCGCGATGGCCAGCAGCAGCGCGGTGTTCCAGTCCGTCCCGCCGATCAGCCGCACGCCGGGCGCGACCAGCCCGACCGTGATCGCGAAATGCGCCAGCCCTCCCCCCAGCACCTGCGGCTGCGCGATCTGGCCCAGCTTGAGCTTGAGCCCCACCGTGAACAGCAGCATCAGAACGCCCAGATGCGCGACATGGCCGAGGATCTCGCCGGCATGGCCGGGCAGGCCGATGGCCGGGCCGAAGTAGTTGAGCCCGAAACCGGCGGCGAGAAAGCCCACAAGCGGCGGCAGCCCGGCCTGACGCACCGCCAGCCCGAGGAAATAGGCGAAACTGATCGCGATGACTTCGAACATGCGGTATCCCGGCCTGCGGTTTTGTGCAGATGTTGCGGGAATTGCGGCGCCGGCACAAGGCGCGCGGTAACGAATATCGCCGCCGCCCCTTGCGGCTCTGCGGCCTGCAAACTAAGACTCCGTCAGGTTTGACAGGCTATCAGGGCCTTCGCACTTCATCAGGCAGGCGGCATATGCAAGATCCGATCGACACCTACATGAACACCCTCGTCCCGATGGTGGTCGAGCAGACGAGCCGGGGCGAGCGCGCCTACGACATCTTCTCGCGCCTCCTCAAGGAGCGGATCATCTTTGTCACCGGTCCGGTCCATGACGGGATGAGTTCGCTGATCGTCGCGCAGCTTCTGCATCTGGAGGCCGAGAATCCCTCCAAGGAAATCTCGATGTATATCAACAGCCCCGGCGGGGTGGTGACATCGGGGTTGTCGGTCTACGACACGATGCAGTACATCAAGCCGGCGGTCTCCACGCTGGTGGTCGGGCAGGCCGCCTCGATGGGATCGCTGCTGCTGACGGCGGGGGCGAAGGACATGCGCTTTGCCCTGCCCAATGCGCGGATCATGGTCCACCAGCCGCTGGGTGGCTTTCAGGGGCAGGCGACCGATATCGCCATCCACGCCAAGGAGATCATGGAGCTCAAGGAGCGGCTCAACCGCATCTACGTGCACCACACGGGCCAGACGCTCAAGAAGGTCGAGGCCGCGCTGGAGCGCGACAACTTCATGACGCCGGAATCGGCCAAGGAGTGGGGCCTGATCGACGACATCGTCCAGAGCCGCGCCGCGCTCGAGGGCGAGCAATCGTGATCGGACAGTGTGGCCCCGTGGCCGCAGGCCGCAGATTTGCCGTTGTCTCGCCACAGGGGCTGCCCTAGTCTCGTTGTAATAAGGTCAGGCGGAGCCGGCGCGAAACGGTGCGCGCGAAATCGAAGTCTCGCAGAGGAACGACATGGCAAGCAATTCCGGCAGCGACAGCAAGAACACCCTGTACTGCAGCTTCTGTGGCAAGAGCCAGCACGAGGTTCGCAAGCTGATCGCTGGACCGACGGTGTTCATCTGTGACGAATGCGTCGAGCTGTGCATGGACATCATCCGCGAGGAGACGAAGGGCGCCGGGCTCAAGGCCACCGACGGCGTGCCGACGCCGCACGAGATATGTCAGGTGCTCGATGATTACGTCATCGGCCAGGCGCACGCCAAGCGCGTGCTCTCGGTGGCCGTCCACAACCACTACAAGCGGCTCAACCACGCGGCCAAGTCGAGCGAGATCGAGCTGTCCAAGTCGAACATCCTGCTGATCGGCCCGACCGGCTGCGGCAAGACGCTGCTGGCGCAGACGCTCGCGCGCATCCTCGACGTGCCCTTCACGATGGCCGATGCCACGACGCTGACCGAGGCGGGCTATGTCGGCGAGGATGTCGAGAACATCGTGCTCAAGCTGCTGCAGTCGTCGGAATACAACGTCGAGCGGGCCCAGCGCGGCATCGTCTATATCGACGAGATCGACAAGATCACCCGCAAGTCCGACAACCCCTCGATCACCCGCGACGTTTCCGGCGAAGGGGTGCAGCAGGCGCTTCTCAAGCTGATGGAAGGCACCGTGGCCTCGGTGCCGCCGCAGGGCGGGCGCAAGCATCCCCAGCAGGAGTTCCTGCAGGTGGACACCACCAACATCCTGTTCATCTGCGGCGGCGCCTTCGCCGGGCTCGAACGGATCATCGAGCAGCGCGGCAAGGGCTCGGCAATCGGCTTCGGCGCCGACGTGAAGGACGAAAAGGAAGCCAAGATCGGCGATACCCTCAAGGATCTCGAGCCCGAGGATCTGCTCAAGTTCGGGCTCATCCCCGAATTCGTCGGCCGCCTGCCGGTGGTCGCCACGCTGACCGACCTCGACGAGGACGCGCTGATCACCATCCTGACGGAGCCCAAGAACGCGCTCGTCAAGCAGTATCAGCGGCTCTTCGAGATCGAGAACGCCGAGCTGACCTTCACCGAAGGGGCGCTGCGCGCCATCGCCCGCCGGGCGATCGCCCGCAAGACCGGCGCGCGGGGGCTGCGCTCGATCATGGAGGATATCCTGCTCGACACGATGTTCGAGCTGCCCAGCCTCGAGGACGTCCAGGAGGTTGTCGTCAACGAGGAGGCGCTCGAGGCCGGTGCACGGCCGCTGCTCATCTATTCCGACCGCCGGCAGGAGCCGGTCTCGGCCGGCTGAACCGCACGAGCCGCGCGGCAGGGCGTGCCGCAACTCCGGGGCGGGGCGCGCAGGGCGCGTCTCACGCGCATTTCAGAGGAATGTCATGCAGTTCATCTTGCGGCTTCTGACATGGTGGAACGGCCAGACGCTGGGCACGCAGCTCTTTACCTGGCGCAAGGGTGTCAAGGTCGGCGAGGACGATCAGGGCAACCAGTTCTACCGCACGCGCGACGGCAAGAAGCGCTGGGTCATCTACAACGGCGAGATGGAGGCGAGCCGCGTCAGCCCGGACTGGCACGGCTGGCTGCATTACACCTGGGACGAGCCGCCGAGCGAAAAGCCGCTGCGCCACAGGGTCTGGGAAAAGCCCCATCAGGAAAACCTCACCGGCACGCCGCTGGCCTATGCGCCGCCGGGCTCCATTCGCCGCCGGCACCCCGAGGAGCCCCGCGACTACGAGGCCTGGACCCCTGAATAGGGCGCGCATGCGTGATCGCTTTGCCTCAAGAGCCGTCGTCGCGCTGCTGTTCGCTGGCGCGATGGTCCTCGCACCGCCAGCCGCGGCGCAGGAGGTTCAGCGCGGCTTCGGCGCGGTGTTGCGCGGCCTCGACAAGTTCGCCGGCGAGGCCACCGATATCGAGCTCCGCCCCGGCGAAAGCGCCGGGCTGGGGACGCTGACGATCACGCTGGACGAGTGCCGGTATCCGGTGGCCAATCCGGCCTCGGACGCCTTCGCCCATCTCACGATCCGCGACGGTGAGCAGGGCCCCCCGCTGTTCGACGGCTGGATGATCGCGTCAAGCCCCGCGCTCAACGCGCTCGACCATGCCCGTTACGATGTCTGGGTGTTGCGCTGTATCACCTCCTGAGGGGGCGGCTGGCCCTTGAGGCGGAAGAAATCCGCCTCCACGGCGAGCGCATTCTCGAGCCGGCGCCGATAGGCCGCGCGGCTGATCTCCTCCGCGCCCAGGCTTTGCAGATGGGCGGAGATGAACTGCGTGTCGAACAGACGGAATCCCCCCTCCCGAAGCCGGTCGACAAGATAGGCCAGCGCGATCTTTGACGCGTCGCGTTGGCGGGAAAACATGCTCTCGCCAAAGAACGCGCCCCGCAGAGCGATACCGAAGACGCCGCCGGTCAGGACACCATCCTCCCACACTTCGAGCGAGTGGGCGAAGCCCATCCCGTGCAGGTCGAGATAGAGCCCGAACAGGGTGTCGTTGATCCAGGTCTCTTCCCGGCCGGCGCAGCCGGCGACCGTCCCCGTGAAATCGGCGTCGCAGCGGATCGTGTAGTCCGCGCGGCGCAGCCGCCGGGCCAGCGAGCGCGAGATGTGGAACCCGTCAAGCGGGACGACCCCCCGCCAGTGCGGGTCGATCCAGTGCAGGCTGGGGCTGGAGCGGCTTTCGGACATCGGAAAGATGCCGGCGGCATAGGCGCGCAGCAGCAGGTCAGGGGTCAGCAGCGGCGGCGTCAAGGCGGAGCGCTCCCGTCGGGCGGCATGCCCCGTCAGTAGGCAACCGCGGGTGATTCGTGAAGTCGCCCGCGCGACGGCGGGCCGGCGTTTCCGACCGGGCGACAGACGTTCTGTGCCGGCCCTCCCGGCGCCCCGGCCGGGACAATCCAGCACCGCGCCGCTGGTCCAGAATACAATCTATTGATGAGTGGGAGATATTAAATCATGCTAAAGTTGCTTTAACGAGGAGCGCAAGGCCAGGTCCAGAAAAGAATATCAACGACAAGGTGAGCAGTCAGGGGCAAGGCCCGCTCCGGTAGAGGAGGCCGGAATGGGCGTGCATACCATCACACTCGATCGGGCGGACCAAGTCGGTCCGACAATCACGTCCGACCATTTCGGGGCGAATGTCGTCTTCACCAAGGACTATCTCGATCCGGGCGGGCCCTTCGACAGGTTCCTGCAGGATCTCGACGTCGAGTTCATGCGCTTTCCCGGCGGCACGGTCACCGAGGAGAGTTTCGAGCCGGGCGGGCGCGGGCCCGAGTGGCTGTTCGACCTGACCAACCCGGCCGGATTCCTGCAGGACGGCTCGCGCATCACGACCGCGCCGGCGGCGTTCGACTACGCCAGGTCGAACGAGATGGACTTCAACTTCGTCCTGCCGACGCAGAACTACTTCACCGATGAGGTGGGCGACGACGGGAACCGCGAGGTGGCCCCCTTCGGTCTTTACCGGCTGCTCGACCGGGTCGATGCGATGGTCCGCGGCGAGTTCGGCGAGGTGGAGATCGACAGTTTCCAGATCGGCAATGAATTCTGGTATCGCGACGAACGCCAGACCCCGACCGAATACGGCCGCATGGTCAACGAACTCGCCCCGCGGATGGAGCGGGTGTTTGACAGCTACGAGGCCGAGCTCGACGACCCCGACAGCTGGGAACGTCCCGACATCGTGGCCCAGGTCGCACAGGGCTGGGAGCCCGAACAGAACGAGACCATCCTCGCAGAGCTCGGGCCCGAGGCCCGCGCGGCGGTCGATGTCGTCGCCACGCATTTCTATCCCGACAATTATCAGGTCGTCGCCAATTCGCAGGGAATGTTCGACCGCCTCGACGACTTTCAGCAGGCCGAGGGCTTTGGCGAGCTGGACTACTACATCTCCGAGTGGAACCTCTCGATGGAGGAGGGCGGCGACCGCGGTCTGCAGCAGGCTTCCGGCATGCTCGAGACCATGCGCACCATGCTCGAGCGCGGCGTGGACCGGGCCACGGTGTGGGGGACGGCCTACAAGAATCTCGACGTGCGCATGGCCGCGCTGGAGAGCGACCCCGACAGCCCCGGCGGGTTCGATTACAGCCTCACCCCCGCGGGCGAGATATTCCGCATGATGAGCGACGACCTGCAGGGGTTGCAGGTGCTCGACATCGACACCCCCGACCATCTGCGCGACGGTCTCGGCAGCGCGCCCGAGGACCGCACCGCCAGCCGCGACCAGCTCGTGATGCATGCCTTCGGCGACGACGCGCAGAAGGTTCTCTTCCTGTCTTCGCGCACCGATCAGGAGATGGAGGTGCGGCTGGAGACCGGCGCGCTCATCCCCGATTACCAGCATCTGTGGGGCCAGCGGCTGGGCGCGATCGACGACCCTGCCACCGCGGCGGACGAGGGCGATCCGACCGCGGCCCATGCCGCGCCGCTCATCTCGACCCATGCCGAGTGGGAGATCACCGAGGGCGGCGAGGTCGTGTTCGATCTGGCGCCCTACGAGATCATGAAGCTGCAGTTCTCCGAGCAGGATGTCGGGCTGCACATGTACGGCCACGACCAGCGCGTCGACCCGGCCGCCGATTACGGCGACGAACTTCTCGGCGGCGCCGCCGGCGATCTGATCGAGGGGCACTGGGGCGACGACACGCTGCGCGGCGGTGACGGCGATGACACCATCCGTGGCGGGCAGGAAGACGACATCCTGCGCGGCGGCGCCGGCAGCGACCGCCTTTTTGCCGGTGCAGGTATCGACGAGCTGTATGGCTGGGCGGGCGACGATACGCTGGTCGGCCTTGAGGGTGAGAACTACATTAAGGGCGGCGAGGGCGCGAACCATTTCATCGTCTCGCCCGAGGCCGACAACATCATCGAGGATTTCCGCCCCGGCGACGGGCACACGCTGAGCTTCCTGCGCAACTACAGGCAGCCCGAGGACGTGCTCGACCGCGTCGTCCTGCAGGACGGCGACATCCTGATCCCGCACGAGGCGGGCGGGACGACCGAATTACTCGGCGCGGCAGAGGAGGTCGATCTTCTGGCCGATGCGCTGAGCGATCACATGACCGACTCGCCGGTCGGGGGCATCGTCGACGGGCTCCTCGCGGAGTCGCCCGACGGAGAGCCGGCCTACCAGAAGGTCGATCGCGACCCTGAAGAAAAGGAGATCTGGGAGACAACGCTGAAGCTCAGCGAGCTGCTGAATTCGGGCTCGGAAGAGGGGATGGACGAGTTCCTCTCCGGCCTGTCCGACGAGAAACTCACCGACGTCGTCGCGATGATCAACCCCGAAATCCTGTTGATGAGCAACAACAGCATCTTCGATGTTCTTCTCAACGCGCTGCCCCAGGATGCCCTCGACGACTATTTCGACAGGATTCCCGAGGACGTGATCGGCCCGCGCCTGCTGGGTTTCGAGGAGCCCTTGCCCGGCGACGTGCTCGACATGAACGGCAATGTTCTCTCCGCGATGTTCGACAAGATGGGCGCCGCCGACGGCGCGGCCTGGCTTTCTCGGATGGATGGCGACGAGGCGGATACCCTGCTCGACCGGATGGACGACGAGGATCTCGACCCGGAGGAGTGGGAGTGGTTTTCCGTCCTGTCCAACGATCCGGATACTGGCGACGATGACGGGACGGACGATGATGACAAGGACGATGACGACGGCACCGGTGGTGGTGCTGGTGGTGGTGGCGGAACCGGCGGCGGCGGAGGAGGCGGGGGCGGCGGCGGGGGGTGCTTCGTGGCGACCTGCGCCTATGGCGACGAATGTCACCCCGATGTGGAGTTTCTCCGGCTCTTTCGGGAGATGGAGCTGACCCGCAGCCTGCCCGGCCGGGCGTTCATCGAGACCTACTGGATCGTCGGGCCGGTCCTCGCCCGCTGTCTCGCGCCGTTTCCCCGCGGCCGCGCGGTTGCGCGGTGGCTGCTGTCGGGCCTCGTCGTTCGGCTGCGCCGGCGCTACTGGGGCGCGCCGGGTTGAAGGTTGCGCTCCAGCCAGTCCTCGAGCCAGTGAATGGAATAGTCGCCGCGCTGGATGTCGGGCTCGGCCAGAAGCGCGTGAAACAGCGGCACGGTCGTCTCCACCCCGTCGACGATCAGCTCGCCGAGCGCGCGCCTGAGCCGTGCCAGCGCCTCGGGCCGGTCGCGGCCGTGGACGATCAGCTTGGCGATGAGGCTGTCGTAAAAGGGCGGTATTACATAGCCGCCATAGAGCGCCGAATCCATCCGCACCCCCAGGCCGCCGGGGGCGTGAAAGGTCTTCACCATGCCGGGGCAGGGCGCGAAATTGGGCAGCTTCTCGGCGTTGATGCGCACCTCGATGGCGTGTCCGTTGAGCTCGAGCTCGTCCTGACCGAACGACATCGCCATCCCCGACGCCACGCGAAGCTGCTCGCGCACCAGATCCACGCCGAAGATCGCCTCGGTGACGGGATGCTCGACCTGAAGGCGCGTGTTCATCTCGATGAAGAAGAACTCGCCGTCCTCATAGAGAAACTCGATCGTGCCCGCGCCGGAATATCCGATACGCGCCACCGCATCGGCGCAGATCCGGCCGATCCGCTGGCGCGTGGCCTCGTCGATCGAGGGGCCGGGTGCCTCCTCCAGCACCTTCTGGTGGCGGCGCTGGAGCGAGCAGTCGCGCTCGCCCAAGTGGACGGCGCCGCCCTTGCCGTCGCCAAAGACCTGGATCTCGATATGGCGCGGATTGGCCAGGTATTTCTCGATATAGACATCCGCGTTGCCAAAGGCGGCCTTGGCCTCGGCCCGCGCGGTGGAGAAGGCCGCGTCGATGTCAGCCGCGCTGCGGGCGAGTTTCATGCCTCGCCCGCCGCCACCGGCGGTGGCTTTCACGATGACCGGATAGCCGATGTCGCCGGCGATCTCGCGCGCGGTGTGGATGTCCTCGACCCCGCCCTCGGAGCCTGGCACGCAGGGCACGCCCAGCGCGCGCATTGTCTCCTTGGCGGTGATCTTGTCGCCCATCATGCGGATATGTTCGGCCGAGGGGCCGATGAAGGTCAGCCCGTGATCCTCCACGACCTGCACGAACTGCGCGTTCTCCGACAGGAAGCCATAGCCCGGATGGACGGCCTCGGCCCCGGTGATCTCGCAGGCCGAGATGATGGCGGGCACCGAGAGGTAGCTTTCGGTCGCCGAGGGCGGCCCGATGCACAGCGCCTCGTCGGCCATGCGCACATGCATCGCATCGGAATCGGCCGTCGAGTGCACCGCGACGGAGCGGATGCCCATTTCGCGGCAGGCCCGGATGACCCGCAGCGCGATCTCGCCGCGGTTGGCGATCAGGACTTTTTCGAACATGCGCAAGGCCGCCTCACTCGATGATCATCAGCGGCGCGCCGTATTCCACCGGCGCGCCGTCGCTCACGAGGATGCGTCTGACCGTGCCGCCGTGGGATGCGGGGATGTGGTTCATCGTCTTCATCGCCTCGACGATCATCACCGTCTCGCCCTCATTGACCTGGCTGCCTACCGTCACGAAAGGCTCGGCGCCCGGCTCGGGCGCCATGTAGGCTGTGCCCACCATGGGCGAGGTGACCGCCCCCGGATGGCGGGCCGGATCCTCCTCCTCGACGCCGGCGGGGGCGGCCCCGCTGCGCTCGGCGGCGGCTGCAGGCGCTGCGGCGGGCGCCGGGGCGGCG
>PUHN01000077.1 GCA_002967695.1 Rhodobacteraceae bacterium WD3A24
CGCCCGCCGGCTCTCGGCCGCGTGGCGCGCGCCGCGGCCGACTCCGCCCGCGCCCCGCGCCAGAGTCACACCGCCGCGCAGCCCCGCGCGCAGCAGGCCCCGGCCCAGCGCGACAAGCGCGGCATAGCTGACCAGAAGGCCGAGCAGCAGGAACTGCCCGGCCAGCCGGAGTTCGTGCCGGTTCGCGCCAAGCACGAACAGCCCCAGCGCGACCAGCGCCGCCGCCAGAAGCGCCGCGATCACCTTCAGCCCCAGCGTGGCCTGAACCGGCGCGGCGTGAACGAGCGCGCCCAGCACCGTGTCGCCGAACAGCCCCCCCAGTCCGAAGGAATGCACCCAGCCCTCATGCGGCACCAGCGTCGAGGCATAGACCGAGGCCAGCGCCACCGCCAGCGGCGCAAAGATCGCCCGGCTCAGCGCGCGCTCGGCCCCCTGATGGGTGACGAGCCGGAGCCCCCAGCCCGCCAGCACCGCCGCGATCGCCCAGGCGCCGTGGCCGATGATGATGAACAGCGCCGCGGCAATGGCCGCGCCGATCCGGCCCAGCGCATTCTGCGCGGGCGCATCGGTGGCGGCCATCCAGCTCGGGTCGTCGGGCACATAGGTGGCAAGGGTCAGGGTGAGCGCCCCGGCCAGCCCGATCAGCGCCAGCCCGATCAGTTCCATTCCACGGCGTTGCAGGGCCGCGTAGGTCGAGCCATCGAGAAAAGGTTCGCGCTGACGTGCGTTGTAGGATGCCATTCCGTCCCCTCGTCCTCAGCCGTACAGGCAGTCGCGCAGAGCCTCGAGCCCGCGCCGTGTTTCGTCCTCGTCGGCCACCAGGGCGACGCGGATGCGCCCCTGGCCGGGCGTGACGCCGGCCACCGGGCGGGCCAGATAGGCGCCGGGCAAAACCCGCACGCCGGTTTGCGTCCATAGTCTAAGCGCGGCCTCCTCGCCGTCCTCGACCGGAAGCCACAGGAAAAAGCCCGCTTCCGGGCCGGTATAGCCGGCCACGCCGTCCAGAATCTCGTCCGCGATCGCGTATTTACGCTGATACAGCGCGCGGCTGGCCTCGACATGGGCCTCGTCGGCCCAGGCGCGCTCCGCCACGCGCTGCAGCGGCAGCGGCAGCGGCGCGCCGGCAAAGGCCCGCAACTGGCGCAGCCGTCGGATGCATTCCGCCCCGCCCGCCACGAAGCCCGAGCGCAGCCCCGGCATGTTGGAGCGCTTCGACAGTGAATGAAAGCTCAGCACGCGCTCGGGATCGGCGCCGATAGCCTTCGCCGCCTCAAGCGCGCCGGGCGGCGGCGCGTCGCGCCAGATTTCACAATAGCACTCGTCGGCGAAGATGCGGAAATCGTGTCGTTCGGCAAGGCGCAGGAGCTCTTCCCAGTAGGATTGCGAGGCCACCGCCCCCTGCGGATTGGCCGGAGAGCAGACATAGGCCACCGCGACGCGGTCGAGATCGGCGGCCGTCATCCCCGCGATATCGGGCAGATCGCCGGTCTGCGCGGTGGCGGGTGCGAAATAGGGCTCGGCGCCGGCGGCCAGCGCGCCCACGGCATAGACCTGATAGAAGGGGTTGGGCATCACCACGAGCGGCGTGCGCCCGCCCTTCGTCTCGGGCACCAGGGCGAGCGCCGCGTTGAACAGCCCCTCGCGCGTGCCGTTGAGCACCATCAACCGCTCTTCGGGGATGCGCACGCCGTAGCGGCGCGCCAGCCAGCCCGAGATCGCCGCGAGCAGCTCGGGCGCGCCCTCGTTGGGCGGGTATTTGCCAAAGCCCGCAAGGTTTTCCGAGAGAACCTCGCCCACGAAGTCCGGCATCGGGTGGCGTGGCTCGCCGATGGTCATGTTGATGACCTCGCCGCCCGGCGGATGGACGTCGAGCAGCGCGCGCAGGCGCGGAAACGCGTATTCCGGCAGGTTCGAGAACCGCTCGGGAAATGCCATGGACTGCCTCGCTTGCCGGGGTCGTCACGCCCCGTTTCGCACCACGATACCGGCGCGGAGGCGCGCGGTCCAGACAAACGCTGCATGCCGAAGGGTTTGCGCGGCGGGGCTGTTGCTTTTTGGCCCCGCCGCGGGCGTGTCAGGCTGCCAGCGCCGCCTCGGCGGCCGTGCCCAGGCGCAACAGCCGCGCCTCGTCTCCGGGGCGGCCGAGCAGGCTGATCCCCGCCGATGGCGTGCCGGTGGGCAGCGTCAACCCGCACAGGCCCAGCAGGTTGCCGACGCGGGTATTGCGCAGCGTGAGCAGGTTCTCGGTGACGTAGTAGTCCGTGTCTTCCATCAGGCGGGCGGCGTCGGGCGGCATGTTGGGCGCAGTGGGCAGGATCACCGCATCAAAGCCGGCCGTGGCGGCGGCCCATTCGGCGCGAAGCTGGTCGAGCCGTGCCCAGGCGGCCACGTAATCGGGCGCGGTGAACGCCGCGCCTCCGCGGAATCGCTCCAGAATGGGGCGGAACATCGCGTCAGGGTCGGCCTCGATCACCTCGCGCCACAGGCCGTAAGCTTCGCCGGCAAAGACCACGCCCGACAGCGGCATCGCGGCTTCGGCGGCGGCGACGGGCGCGCGCGTGATGCGCGCGCCGGCGGCGCCGAGGCGCTCGGCCGCGCTTTCGAAGGCGGCGCGCGGGGTGTCGCGGATGTCGTCGAATGCGACCGATTCGAGCACCAGGAGGCGCGCGCCGGACAGCGTGGCGTCGGCGAGGTCGGGGGCAGGGCCGCCTTCGAGCGCCGCGAGCATCAGCGCTGCATCCTCGACCGTGCGGGTCAGCGGGCCGACCGTGTCGAAGGTCGCCGCCAGCGGCACCACCCCCTCGAGCGGCAGCCGCCCGGCAGTGGTCTTGAGGCCGACGAGGTCATTCCAGGCGGCGGGAATACGCACCGAGCCGCCGGTGTCGCTGCCCACCGCAGCGGCGGCCAGCCCGAACGCCACCGATGCCGCCGCGCCCGACGAGCTGCCGCCCGGCACGGCGGCGGGATCGTTGACGTTGGGCGGGGTCGCCGTGACCGGGTTGAGCCCTAGCCCCGAGAAGGCGAGTTCGGACATATGCGTCTTGCCCAGGCAGACGACACCGGCAGCCGTGGCATTGGCCAGCACGCGCGCGTCGCGGTCGGGCACGCGCCCCTCCAGCAGGGCGCTTCCGGCTTCGGTGCCCGTCCCGGCACTGTCGAAAAGATCCTTCCACGAGACCGGCACGCCGTCGAGCGGACCGTGGCGCAGCCCCGCACGGGCCCGGTCGCGGGCCGCGCGGGCCTCGGCCAGGGCGCGCTCGCGGGTGGTGCGGGAATAAATGCGCCCGCCATCGGCATGGGCCTCGACGGCGTCGAGGAACCCCTCGGCCAGTGTCGTCGGGTCCATTTCGCCCTTGCCGATCGCGCGGCCCAGCGCCGCCGCACTCTTCGCCTGCCAGTCACCGCTCATCTGCCCCTCCTGCGTTGTGGCGTCGCCAGAGTGGTAGCCGGGCCGGTGCGGATGGACAATCCCGCATCGCGAGGCATATTTGGCGGATGGAACGCGATGCGGATGTGCTGATCATTGGTGGCGGGCTCAACGGCGCGGCGCTCGGCCTCGCGCTGGCGCGGGGAGGGCTGCGCGTGGCATTGATCGATGCCCAGCCCCTCGCGGCCCAGCGCGCGCCCGATTTCGACGGGCGCGCCTATGCGCTCGCGGTTGCCTCCATCCGGCTTCTGGAGGCGCTGGGCGTCTGGCAGGACGTGGCCGATCGGGCCCAGCCCATCCTGGAGATCAAGGCCACGGATGGCCGGGCGGGCGAGGGGGCGGCGCCGTTTTTCCTGCATTTCGATCACGGCGAGCTGGAGGAAGGCCCGATGGGCCATATGCTGGAGGACCGCCATCTGCGCCTCGCCCTGCAGGACGCGGTGGCGGCCGAGCCCGGCATAACCCACCACCCGGCCGAGACGGTCGTCGCGCAGGAGACCGGGCCAGAGGGTGCGCGGGTGATGCTGGCCTCGGGGGGCGCGGTGGCCGGCCGGCTGATCGTGGGCTGCGACGGACGTGCCAGTGGCACGGCGGCGCGTGCCGGCATCGGGCGGACGGGCTGGGGCTACGGGCAGACCGCGCTGGTCTGTGCCATCGCGCATGAGCTGCCCCATGAGGGCATCGCGCATCAGTTCTTCATGCCGGCGGGGCCGCTGGCGATCCTGCCACTGCCGGGCAACCGCTCATCCATCGTCTGGAGCGAACGCGACGAGATCGCCCGGGGCATCGCTGCGCTCGATGATGCGGGCTACCTCGCCGCGCTGCGCCCGCGTTTCGGCGATTTTCTGGGTGAGATCGCGCTGGCGGGCGGGCGCTTCAGCTATCCGCTCAGCCTGTCGCTGGCGAATTCCTGGGTGGGCGAGCGGCTCGCGCTGGTCGGTGACGCGGCGCATGGCATCCATCCGATCGCGGGGCAGGGGCTCAATCTGGGCCTGCGCGACGTGGCTGCGCTGGCCGAGGTCGTCATCGACGCCGCGCGGCGGGGCGAGGATTTCGCGAGCCTGGCAGTGCTGGAGCGCTATCAGCGCTGGCGGCGGTTCGACACCACGACGCTGGCGCTGGGCATGGACACGGTCAACCGGGTGTTTTCCAATGACAGCACCTTGATGCGGCTCGGGCGTGACATCGGCATGGCGGCCGTGGGGGCGGTGCCCGGCCTGCGCCGGCGCTTCATGCGCGAGGCCGCCGGACTGACCGGCGATCTGCCCCGGCTTCTGCGGGGGCGGCCGCTGTAGGGGCCGCGGGCGGTCAGTCGATCTCGCGCGCCTCATTCTCCAGCATGATCGGGATGCCGTTGCGGATCGGAAAGGCCAGATGGGCCGCGCGGCTGATCAGCTCCTGCGCCGCGGCGTCATAGCGCAGCGGCGCATGGGTGACGGGGCAGACCAGGGCCTCCAGCATGCGCCGGTCGATCGGCGGGCGCGCCGGGGTGTCGGCGCCGGATTCGGGTGTGTCGGTCACTGGATGAATTCCTCTTCGTTGCCACCGCCGCCGCGCAGCGCGAACTCTATGAGCGTCACAAGGGTTTCGCGGCGCGTCGAAAGCGATGGCGCCTCAAGCAGGGCCTGCTTGTCTTCGGGGTCGAACGGGCACAGCATCGACAGGGAGTTTATCAGCAGCTCGTCATCGGCCTCCTTGAGGCCGTCCCAGTCCGATGACAGATCCCGCGCGGTGAAATAGCGCCCCAGCAACGTCAGGAAATCCTGCCGGTCGAAGCCCGCATCCTCCTCGGGGCGGCCCAGATCGCGCTCGAACCCCTCCCACGCGACTTCGGCGCGCCGGTAAGGGGTAAAGCCCGATATCTCGCGCGCGAGCCGGAACCGCGACACCCCCGACAGGGTGATCATGTAACGGCCGTCCTCGGTTTCCGAAAACGCCGTCACGCGCCCGGCGCAGCCGATCTGGTGGAGGCGCCTTTCGCGGTGGTCCGGTGTCTCGCGCGGCTGGATCATGCCGATCAGCCGGTGCGAGGTCTTGAGCGCGTCGTCGAGCATGGCGAGGTAGCGCGGCTCAAAGATGTGCAGCGGCAGCCGGGCGCGCGGCAGCAGCAGCGCCCCCGACAGCGGAAAGACCGGAATGGTGTCCGGGAGATCGGCGAGATTGAACATGCCCCGAACCTAACCCGGCGCACGGATCAGGCAAATATCATCGAGCTCAGCCGCCGCCGCCCCTTCTGCGCGATGGGGTCGCCGGGCTTGAGCGCATCGAAGATGCGCAGAAGCTGCTGCTTGGCGGCCTCGTCGTTCCACTCGCGGTCGCGGCGGAACAGCTCCAGCAGCTGCTCGACGGCGTCCTCGGTCTGGCCATTGGCGTACAGCGCCTGGGCGAGGTCGAAGCGGGACTGGTGGTCGTCGGGGTTGGCCTCGACCCTGGCGCGCAGATCGTCGACGGGGCCGGCCTCGGCGGCCTGGCGGGCGAGTTCGAGCTGGGCGCGGGCCGCCTCGACCTCAGGCGCGGACTTGACCGCATCATGGGCGTTGGCCAGCAGCGCCTCGGCCTTGTCGAGCTCGCCCATCGCGATATGAGCGCGGACCATGCCGCCGAACGCCTTGGCGTTGTCGGCGTCCTCGCCCAGGATCGCGGCGAAGGTCTGCGCGGCATCGGCAGCAGCGCCGTTGGTCAGCATCTCCTCGGCGGCCTCCAGCGCCTCGCCGATGCCGCCGTCGCCGCCCTGGGCGGCGACACGCTCGACGAACTGCTTGACCTCGCTTTGCGACACGTTGCCCTGGAACCCGTCGACCGGCTGGCCCTGGTGGAAGGCGTAGACCGTCGGAATCGACTGGATGCGCAGCTGCGCGGCGATCTGCTGGTTCTCGTCGACATTGACCTTGACCATGCGAACCTTGCCGCCCGCGGCCTGCACG
Organism: Rhodobacteraceae bacterium WD3A24; assembly: GCA_002967695.1. GTDB lineage: Bacteria > Pseudomonadota > Alphaproteobacteria > Rhodobacterales > Rhodobacteraceae > Alkalilacustris. The sequence continues at coordinate 6,352 of PUHN01000077.1, forward strand.
GCGGCCTCGAGGTTGGGCCCCAGCGTCTTGCAAGGGCCGCACCAGGGCGCCCAGAAATCGACGATGACCGGCACCTCGCGGCTGGCCTCCACGACGTCGGCCATGAAGTTGGCTTCGTTGGTCTCCTTGATCAGGTCGGCACCGCCGCCGTCCTTCGGCGCGTTCTGTCCCAGCTCAAGCATGATCGGCCTCGATGATTGGAATGTGTTGCAGCTTGCCAGCTATATGCGATGCGACCGGCTCCGGTCCAAGGGGGGGATGGCGAAATTGACCCCGCCGGGCGATTACAGATCGAACCGCGCGAGAACCGGGGCATGGTCGCTGGGCTTCTCCCAGCCGCGGACATGGCGCAGGATACGGCTGTCATGGCCCGCCGCGGCCAGATCCGGGCTGGCCCAGATATGGTCCAGTCGCCGGCCCCGGTCGGCGGCGTCCCAATCGCGCGCGCGGTAGGACCACCACGAATAGAGCCGCCCCTCGGGGATGTCGCGGCGGGTGACGTCCACCCAGCCGCCGGCCTCCTGCGCGGTGCCGAGGTGGTCGACCTCGACGGGCGTGTGGCTGACCACTTTCAGCAGCTGCTTGTGGCTCCAAACGTCGTCCTCGCGCGGGGCGATGTTCAGATCGCCCACCAGGATCGACCTCTCCGGCCGCCCGTCGCCGAAATGCGACCGCATCTGCGTGAGGAAATCGAGCTTGTGACCGAACTTCTCGTTGACCTCGCGGTCGGGCACGTCGCCCCCGGCGGGGACGTAGAAGTTGTGGATCACCACGCCGGACTCCAGCTCGGCGGCCACGTGGCGCGCGTCGCCGCGCCCGCACCAGTCGATGTGGCCCGCATCGCGGATCGGCAGGCGCGACAGGATCGCCACGCCGTTGTAGCCCTTCTGCCCGCGCGCGACGAGGTAGGGATAGCCCGCCTCGGCGAAGACCTCGGCGGGGATCTTCTCGACCGGGCTCTTGCATTCCTGCAGGCACAGGATGTCGGGGCCCTCCTCGGCCAGAAGCCGCGTGACCAGCCCCGCGCGCAGGCGGACCGAGTTGATGTTCCATGTGGCAAGCGTGAAGGTCATCGCGGGGCTCCGGCTGACAGGCCGCGCGAGCCTAGCCGGGCGCGCAGGCAGCCTCAACCGGCCCGGTGCAAAGAAAATGCCCGGGCGCGAGGGCCCGGGCCAGTCCAACAGGGAGGAATGCACCTTGACCCAGGTGCCGGGATACGAGGGAACAGTCCGCCTTCTATCTAAACATAATCGTTCATTCAGGCAACAATGTGGCGGCGCTCATGCGACCAGGCGATAGCCGCCCGCATCGGTGACCAGCAGCCGCGCATTGGCCGGGTCGGGCTCGATCTTCTGGCGCAGCCGGTAGATATGGGTCTCCAGCGTGTGGGTGGTCACGCCCGCGTTGTAGCCCCAGACCTCGTGAAGCAGCACGTCGCGCGGCACCACGCCGTCGGTCGAGCGGTAGAGATACTTGAGGATGTTGGTTTCCTTCTCGGTCAGCCGGATCTTCTTGCCGTCGTCGTCCAACAGCATCTTCATAGACGGCTTGAAGGTATAGGGCCCGAGCTGGAAAACGGCATCCTCGCTCTGCTCGTGCTGGCGAAGCTGGGCGCGCAGCCGGGCGAGGAGCACGGGAAACTTGAAGGGTTTGGTGACATAGTCGTTGGCGCCCGCGTCGAGGCCGAGGATGGTGTCGGCGTCGGTGTCGTGGCCGGTCAGCATCACGATCGGGCACTTGACGCCGGCCTTTCGCATCCGCTTGCAGAGTTCGCGCCCGTCGGTGTCGGGCAGCCCCACATCAAGGATCGCCAGATCGTATTGACCGGCTTTCGCCTTGGTCATCGCGTCCGCGCCGTCGGCGGCCTCGAAGACATCGAAATCCTCGGTGGCGACGAGCTGCTCGGAGAGCGCCTCGCGCAGGTCGTCATCGTCGTCGACCAGCAAAATCTTGTTGAGTTTTGACATCGCAGCCTCCCGCTGAGGTCGTTTCGTGTCATTCAAATGCGCCGGTCGGCCGCCAATAGCAAGTTTTGCAACACGATTTCACGGCGATGTGTCGGCCTGTGTGAAATTCGGCGGGAATGTTTCACTTTGGCGCGGGCCGGGCTACATAAGGCGGCGAAACCGGCCGGACACGAGCAATGACGCTGAGCCCCTCCATCGTCGAGCATCTCAACCGCGCGCGGGCCGATCTGCGCATGGGCGTGCCCGTCATGCTGACCGGGGGCGGCGCGGACGCGCTGGTCATCGCGGCCGAGGCGCTCGACCCCGCGCGGCTGGCCGATCTGCGTGCACTGGGCGGTGAGCTTGTGCTGGCGATCACCGCGCGGCGGGCCGAGACGCTCAAGGCGCGCGCCTATGACGGCGATCTGGCGCGCGTGACGGTCCCGCCCGAGGCGGGCCCGCGCTGGATACGCGCCGTGGCCGATCCCGCCGACGATCTGAACACGCCGATGAAGGGGCCGCTGATCGCGCAGCGCGCCGGCTCGGCCGAGCTGCATCGCGCCGCGCTGACGCTGGTCAAGTCGGCGCAGCTCTTGCCCGCGGCGCTGGTTCAGGAGGTGGCGGGCGGCGCCGCGCTGGCCGCGGAAAACGGGCTGACAGTGATCGACATGGATCGCGCGGGACCCGAGCTTTTCCGCGCCTCGCCCCTGCATCCGGTGGTCAGCGCGCGGCTGCCCATGGCGGCCTCCGAGGCCGGCCGGCTGCACATCTTCCGCCCCGAGGATGGCGGGGTCGAGCATTACGCCATCGAGATCGGCCAGCCCCCGCGCGACGCGCCGGTGCTGGCGCGGCTGCATTCGGCCTGTTTCACGGGCGACGTGCTGGGCAGCCTGAAATGCGACTGCGGCCCGCAGCTCCGCGCGGCGCTGGCGCAGATGGGGGCCGAGGGCGCGGGCGTGCTGCTCTACCTCAACCAGGAGGGGCGCGGGATCGGGCTGGCCAACAAGATGCGCGCCTACAGCCTGCAGGACCAGGGGTTTGATACCGTCGAGGCCAATCACCGGCTGGGCTTCGAGGATGACGAGCGCGACTTCCGCATCGGCGCGGGGCTCCTGCAGCGCATGGGGTTTTCGGCGGCGCGGCTCTTGACCAACAATCCCGCGAAGGTGCGGATGCTTGAGGGCAACGGCATCGAGGTGGTCGAGCGGGTGCCGCTCAAGGTCGGCCAGACCGTGCAGAACCGCGCCTATCTGGCCACCAAGGCGGCGAAGTCGGGCCATCTTCTGTGACGCGCGAGGACCTTGTCCTCACCCCCCGCGGCCTGCGTTTCATGGGCCGGGTTTTGCCCTGCAGCATCGGGCGCGGCGGGCTGACATCGGCCAAGCGCGAGGGCGACGGCGCGACCCCGCGCGGCGCGCATCGCTTGGCCGGCATGCTCTACCGCCCCGACCGGATCGCGCGGCCTGCGCCCTGGGCGGTGCCCGTTGGCCCCCGCGACCTGTGGTCGGACGACCCCGCCGACCCCGCCTACAACCTGATGGTGCGCGCGCCGCACCCCTTCGGCCACGAGGCGCTGCGCCGCCCCGACCCGCTGTATGACCTGGTGCTGGTGACCAACTGGAACTGGCCGCGGGCGCGCGCCGGGGCGGGCTCGGCCATCTTCCTGCATCAATGGCGCCGGCCCGGCCACCCCACGGCGGGCTGCATCGCCCTGCCGCGCGAGCACCTCCGCTGGATCGCACGACGGATCAAGCCGTGGAGCCGGCTGGTCGTGGCGTGATGCTGTCAGGACCGTCCGAACCGACAAGGTCCAGACGGTGCTTGTCCGGCCGATCCTTCGCCGCCGCCGGCCTCACCCGCGGGCGTAGCCCCTGATGAGGAGCGTGACCCGTGCCACGGCCTTGTTGCAGAGTTCAGCGCTCAGCCGTGAGTGCCCCGTTCCCCGCTGACATCATGCCAGGCGGACGATCTCGGCAGTGCCGGGGGCTGGGAAGCGGTTCATGACTGAGCAGGCGAGCGCCACGGGTTCGAGAGAGCCTGCGAAGGATGCGGATGTGGATTTCGGCGGTCTGGCGCTCCAATGGCTCGCCTGCGT
>PUHN01000078.1 GCA_002967695.1 Rhodobacteraceae bacterium WD3A24
GGCCGGCGTCTCTCCGGCCGCAGCGGCCTGCTGGCCACGCTCGGAGGCTTGCGGCGGCGCTCCATTACCGCCGCGCCCGGCCTGCGGCGCGGCCACGGCGGCAGCGGCGGCGGCGCGCGTCTCGCTCTCGCGATCGGCCGCTTCCCTGCGCGCCTCGGCATGGGGCGGATACTGGAACCAGGCATGGCCGCAGCTCGAACACTGCACGTCGCGCCCGGCGTCGGGAATGACCCCGTCGTCGATCTCGTATTGCGCGCCGCAATTCGGGCAAGTCAGCCGCATTTCATGTTCCGCACAAGCTCGCCATTGGCTCCGACCCTCGCGTGTTGTAGCAAGCGGGTCGGGATTGTCCAAGCATAGTCCCGCCCGGCCCCGAGGGCGCGCCCCGCAGCGGCGCGAAAACGGGCAATTGCGCCGCCGGGAACGGCGACAGACGGGAGGCAGGCGTGATCGCGCTGAAGAATGTGGCGCACAGCTACGGCCATGGCGGTGGCGAGTTGCTCACGGACATCACGCTGGATCTGGCGCCGGGGTCGTTTCACTTCCTCACCGGCCCGTCGGGAGCCGGCAAGACCACGCTGCTCAAGCTGTGCTATGGAGAACTCAAGCCCTCGGCCGGCGAGATCCAGCTCTTCGGGCGCAATGTGCGCGAGATGACGCGCGACGATATCGCAGGGGTGCGCCGGCGGGTCGGCGTCGTTCATCAGGATTGCCGCTTTCTCGATCATCTTTCCGTGGCCGAGAACATTGCCTTGCCGCTCGATGTCGCCGAACGGCCGCCCGCGCCCGGCGACCTGAGCGAGTTGATCGGCTGGGTCGGCCTTTCCGCCCGCGCAAGGGCCCTGCCGCCCGAACTCTCGGGCGGCGAGCGGCAGCGCGCCGCGCTGGCCCGCGCGGTGATACTCGGGCCCGAGATGGTGCTGGCCGACGAGCCCACCGGCAATGTCGACTGGGAGATGTCGCTCAAGCTGCTGCGTCTGCTGGTCGAACTCAATCGCATGGGAACGGCGGTGCTGATCGCCACGCATGATCTCAACCTGATCCGGGCGGCCAAGGCTCAGGTCTCCGCGCGGGTGCTGCGAATCCGCGATCGCACGCTCCGGCTTGCCGGGGCCGAGCTGTGACCGGCCGCCTGCCCCGCCGTCTCGTCGACGCCCTGCGACCGGGCGCGGAGGGCCATGCCGACCGTGTCGTCCCGCCGAGCGGATACACGGCGCGCCTGACCACCTTCACCGCCGCGGCGATGGCGTTTCTGGCGGTCTTTGCGCTGGCGCTGTCGCTCGCGGCCGGGCGGCTCGCCGATCGCTGGTCGGGGGCGCTGGCGCAGACATCGACGATCCGTATCTCGGCGCCGGCCGACCAGATGGAGACACAGACCCGCGCGGTGCTCGACCTGCTGCAGACGACGCCCGGAGTCGCGTCCGCGCGGCTGATCGAGGAGGATGAGCAGCGCGCCCTGCTCGAGCCGTGGTTCGGCCCCGACGTGCCGGTCGGTGAACTGCCCCTGCCCCGGCTGATCGAGATCGTCGAAACTCCCGACGGATATGATCCCCAGGGCCTGCGGATGCGGCTGAGCGCCGAGGCGCCCGGCGCGGTGCTCGACGATCACACGCGCTGGCGGCGACCGCTGGTCACGGCGGCGCAGCGGCTGCGCGCGCTGGGGTTGTTGTCCGTCGGCCTGATCGGCGGGGCCACGGCGGCCATGATCACGCTGGCCGCCCACGCGGCGCTGGCCGCCAACGCCCAGGTGATCGAGGTGCTCCGGCTGGTCGGCGCGCGCGACGCGTATATCGCGCGCGCCTTCGTGCGACGCTTCACCCGCCGTGCCGCACTGGGCGCGATGGCCGGCACCGTCGCCGGGCTGGCCGGCATCGCCGCGCTGCCCGACACGACCGATGCCGGGGCGTTCCTGACGCAGCTGGGCTTTGAGGGGCTGCACTGGCTGTGGCCGCTGACCGTTCCGCCCTTGGCGGGCGCCGTCGCCTATGGCGCCACGCAAGCCGCCGCGCGCCGGGTTCTCAGGGAGCTTACATGATGCGGAAAACACTGCGCTGGCTGCGCTCGCTGGCCTTCATCGTCCAGATGTACGCGATGATGGGGCTGATGGCGATCTTCTTCACCCCGTGGGCGGTTTTCGACCGTAACGGGGCCTTCATTGGCATCCATACCTGGTGCCGCTGGGTCAGATGGACGGCGCGCTGGATGGTCGGGCTGGACTCGCAGGTGCGCGGCGAGGTGCCCTCGGGCGAGGTTCTGATCGCCGCCAAGCATCAGAGTTTCTTCGACATCATTATGCTGGTCAGCGTGCTGCCGCGGCCGAAATTCATCATGAAGAAGGAGCTCAGATGGGCCCCAATTCTGGGCTGGTACGCCATGCGCATCGGTTGCGTTCCGGTGGACCGGGGCAAGCGCGGCCAGGCGATCGCGCAGATGATCGACGATGTCGCCAAGGGCCGACAGGAACCCGGGCAGCTCATCATCTATCCGCAGGGCACGCGCGTCGCTCCAGGGGCGGAACGGGCTTACAAGGTCGGCACCGGCGTTCTGTATGACCAGCTCGGGCAGACCTGCGTTCCGGTGGCCTGCAATGTTGGCGTCTTCTGGCCGCGCCACGGCATACGGCGCGAACCGGGATGCGCCGTGGTCGAGTTCCTGCCCGCGATACCGCCCGGCCGCGCGCTCAAGCCGTTCCTGCGAGAGCTCGAACAGCGCATCGAGACGGGCTCGAACGCGCTGATGGAAGAAGCCGGCTTTACCCGCGGGCGCCCAGCCGGCTCAGGCCGCGACTGACGGCGCGCCGCAACAGCCCGCAGGGCGCCCTGCCGGCGTGCTTGAACCCCTGCATCCGGTGTTCGGCCCCGTCGGTCCAGGAATACTTGTATTTTTCCGCCCCGCGCAGGAAATCATAGGCGCGCGCGCCGTGACGCAGCGCCCAGTCGATGGTCCAACCGGTGTGCAGATTGCCCAGTGAGACGCGCGCATGGGCCGGGTCGGAGGCGAACATGTATTTGTAGAACACGCCGCCCAGCCAGAAATCGACCTCCCAGTTGATCGCCTCGCCGTCGAGCGTGGTCGAGGAGCAGTGAACCACCCCGGCCGGCACCCCAAGGCGGACAAGTTCGGGCAGAAACGCCGCGAAGAAGGCCGCATCGAATGCGTCCCCGAATTTCGCGGTCTTGGTTTCGATCAGACGGGGAAGCCAGCCCTGCACCGCCGCGATGTCGCCCGGGCCATGCACGTTAAAGGCAAGCGCGCCGCGCGCGGCCAGCTTGCGCTCCGCCCGGCGGATCATGCTGCGCAGATTGCCGCTGCGCGCGGCGAGGAAGGCGTCGAAATCCTCATAAGGCCCGAAACTGACCCAGGGCGCGACATCGACGGTCCTTCCCTGCGCCCCCTCTTCTGAACACGCGCTGCGCAGGCGGGGGATGTGGACGACATCGAACCATCGCCCGGCGCGCCGTTCCAACTCGGCCCGCAGCGCGGCCCAGAATCCGCTGTCGAGGCGAGGATCGACCCCTGGCGGGGCCGTCACCAGCGGGTCGTGATAATCGAACACGCGCGCCCCGACGGGCACGATCCTGCGCACCCAGGCGTCGCCCGCCCGCGGCCCGGGCCGCACCAGGTGAAAGCGCGCCACCCGCCCGTCGGGATGTCTGGCCTCCAGGAAAAAGGGCGTGTGTCGCTCCGCCCCGGCGGCATTGACCCAGGCCCGCACGATGTCGGGATGCGTGAAAGGGGTCGCCCGCGCATTGGTGTGGGGCGAATGGGCCGCGCGCCAGTCCGCCAGCCGGTCGGCGGCCCAGACCTCGTCCCAGGCCCGCATCCAGGCGAATTTCCATTCCATCGTCGCGCCTCGTCCCCTCACATGGCCGGAGGCGCCAGCCTGACGCGGAAGGGTGGCGATTGTCGGGCCGGACCGGGGCGCCCGACGCCCTGCGGCAACCGCCTCAGCGCCCGCCCCGGCCCGAACGGTAATAGGAGAAGAAGTCCCACCCCGCGAGGAGGAGCGTGACGGCGATCACCACCCCAAGATCCCAGCGCGGCACGTTCCACAGCAGGATCGCGAGAAACCCGATAAGCGTGATCATGGCGAGGAACGCCAGTATCCGGTCAAGCATGTGCGGGCTCCTGTGTCTTCTCGGTGGCAAAACGCAGCGCCAGCCAGCGAGCCGTGCGCAGCAGACGAGCGTCGTCCCCGCGCCGGCCGACGAGTTGGACGCCCATGGGCAATCCGTTCTCTGCCTCCAGCAGCGGCACCGTCACGGCCGGCGTGCCGCACAGCGTCCACACGCCATTAAAGATCGAGCTTCCCGTGCTTTCGAGCCCCGCGGGCGCCGGGCCAGGCGTTGCCGGTGTCAGGATGGCGTCGCAGCGCTCGAACACCTCGCCCAGACCGGCATACAAGACATCCGGCCAGTCGAGCGCCGCGATATAGTCGCGCGCAGGCGTCTCCTTGCCCTTGTCGATCGCGGTGCGCAGAACCTCGGAAAGCTGGTCGCGCCCGCGTTTTTCGTAGTGGTAATAACACTTCGCCATCTCGGCGAAATTGATCTGCTCGCGGATGCCGGTGGCCTCTTCGAAGGCGTTGGGCAGCACCGCCTCGAAACACTGCTCGCCCAGCGCGTCGGTCAATTCGCGCATCGCTGCCTCTGTCTGCGGGTCGGCGCTGTCCCATTGCGGCGGGCGCACGAAGGCGAACATCGGCGTGACGGGGGCCTCGGCACTGGCTGTGCTGAGCATGCGCGGCGGCGGCGTGACATCCGTGGCCGGATCGCCGCGGTCATGACCATAAAGGCATTCCGCCAGCATCGCGGCGTCCTCGATGGTGCGGGCGAAGACGCCGACCGTGTCGAGGCTGGGCGACTGCGACAGGATGCCCGTCCGCGGGATCGCGCCGAAACTCGCCTTGAAGCCCACCACCCCGCAATAGGCCGCCGGCCGGATCACCGAGCCGCCGGTCTGCGTGCCCACGGCCAAGGGCACCATCCCGGCGGCGACGGCGGCCGCCGAGCCCGACGACGAGCCGCCGGGCGTATGGCCCGGATCATGAGGGTTTCGCGTCTTGCCCGGATGCAGAAAGGCCAGTTCGGCCGTCACCGTCTTGCCCATGATGATCGCCCCGGCCGCGCGCAGCCTTTCGACGACATGGGCATCCTCCGTGGGCACGCGCCCCGCGTCGAGGGGCGTGCCGTTCTCGGTGGGGATGCGGCGGGTGTCGATGATGTCCTTCAGCGCGACCGGCAGCCCGTGCAATGGCCCGATGGCCCGGCCCGAGGCGCGGTATTCGTCGAGCGCGCGGGCCTGCTTGAGAACATGCTCGCTGTCGAGCCAGGCCCAGGCCTGCACCTCCGGTTCGCGCGCGGCGATCCGGTCGAGGCAGGCCTGCGCCAGATCGGCCGCCCGCAGCGCGCCCCGCGCGAGCCGGTCGCGAAGCTCGAGCGCGCTGAGTTCGAGAATCGGGTTGGGCTCGTTTGACGAGCTAGCGGCCATAAAACACCTCGGGCAGATAGAAGACGATTTGCGGGAAGTTGTACATAATGGCCATCGAGATGAAGACCATCAGAAGGAAGGGCAGGATGCCCTTGAAGATCTGCATCAGCTGCACTTCCGGCGGCGAGATGCCCTTGAGATAATAGGCCGACATCGCCATCGGCGGCGTGAGGAAGCTGGTCTGAAGATTGAGCGCCACCAGGATGCCGAAAAACAGCGGGTCGATCCCGAACATCGGCAGCAGCGGCAGAAAGATCGGCACGAAGATGATGATGATCTCCGACCACTCCAGCGGCCAGCCAAGCAGGAAGATGATCGCCTGCGCCAGCAGCAGGAACTGCAACGGCGTCAGGCTGAGCCCCTCGACGAATTCCGAAATGAGCTGCTCGCCGCCCAGATAGGAGAACACCGACGAAAACACGTAGGAGCCCACGAAGAGCCAGCAGACCATCGCCGTGGTGCGCACGGTCAGATAGACCGACTCGCGCAGGCGCTGGAAGGTCATGGCGCGGTAGGCGACCGCCAGCAACATGCCGCCCAGCGCACCGATGGCGGCCGCCTCGGTCGGGGTGGCCAGGCCGAACAGGATCGAGCCCAGAACCGCGATGATCAGGAAGGCCAGCGGAAAGAACGAGGTCAGCAACAGGCCGACCAGCTTGAAAAAGCCGAGGTCGGGCACCTCATCCTTTGTCGGCTTTGGCGCCGAACTGGGCTGCAGGATCGCGCGGCCGACCACATAGATGATATAGAGCCCCACCAGGGTCAGCCCTGGCAGCAGCGCCCCCGCGTAGAGTCGCACGATCGAGACGCCTGACGAGGCCGCATAGACGATCAGCATGATCGAGGGCGGAATCAGGATGCCCAGCGTCCCGCCCGCGCAGATGATCCCGCTGGCAAAGCTGGTATCATAGCGCGCGCGCAGCATCGCCGGCAACGCAAGCAGCCCCATCAGCGTGACCACCGCCCCGACGATGCCCGTGGCGGTGGCGAACAGCGCGCAGGTGATCAGCGCCGCCACTCCCATGGAGCCCGGCACGCGCTTGGCGGCGATGTTGAGCGTGTTGAAAAGCCTGTCGACGATATTGGCGCGCTCGACGATGTAGCCCATGAACAGGAACAGAGGGACCGCGGTCAGCACCTCGTTCGACATGACCGTGAAGGTCTGGTTCACGAAAAGGTCGAAGACCCGGTTGTTGAAAAACCCTTCGAACCATGTCGTGACCGTCGGCCATAAACCGGCATCGTCCTCGAGCCGGAAAAAGCTGCGCCACATCCGGTTCGGCTCGAAATAGGCATAGTAGCCGAAGAAGATGCCGAGCGCCATCAGCGTGAAGGCGATCGGGAAGCCCAGAAAGACGAGCAGGATAAAGATCACGAGCATCGTCAGGGCGACTTGCGGATCGGTCACGGTCGTGGCTCCGTATGAAGGAAAAGTCTGATTTTCGGGCCGCTCGCGGTCCCGGTCACGACGCGGGGTACTCGTTCTTTCCGACCTGGTCGAGCGCGACCTCTTCAGTCTCGCGCACCTCTTCCTCGGCCCGGCGCCAGAAGCCCTCGCGAATGCACAGAATGCAGCGGCAGACCTCCGCCAGCCCCTGGATTATCAGCAAGCCGGCCGCGACGGCGATCGCCGTCTTGAACTGGAAGATCGGAATTCCGGCCGGGCTGTTGACGCTGACCTCGGTGTAGCTCCAGGAGCGCGCGGCATAATCCCAGCCGCGGATGAGCAGCGCGAGGATGCCGGGAAAGAAGAAGAAGACGTAAAGCACGAGATCGACGACCGCCTGTGCGCGTGGCCGCCAGAGCCGGTAGAGGAAGTCGCCCCGGACATGCCCCCCGCGCGAGAGCGTGTAGGCGCCGCCGATCATGAACAGCGTGCCATACATGATGAAAGACACGTCCAGCGACCAGGTCGTCGGCGAGTTCAGCAAATATCGCACGAAGACCTCGTAACTCACGCCAAAGGTCATCAGGATAATGAGCCATCCGAAAACCTTGCCGAACCAGCCCGAAAGCGAGTCTGCAAACTGAATGAACCGGATCATTCCGATGGCCTCATGTTTGCGTTGCGGCCACTCCGGCACCGCCGACAGCGGTGCCGGAGCCGGTCAACAACGTCCGTTCGTGGCAGTGGCGCTCAGAGCGCCAGCTTGCCCGGGAAGAAGTGCTCATACGCCAGGGCGTAATCGGGCGAGTTCATCAACTCGTAGTAGGAGACCCGCTCAACCCAGGCGCGCTGGCTGTCGAGGATGCGCTTGGAAAGGTCGTCCTGCTCCAGCTCGTCGATGAGCGAGTCCCAGGCTTCGAGCTGCGCGGCGAGGATCTCCTCGGAGGTGCGATGCACCGTGACCCCGAACTCGTCGCGAATGCGCTCGAGATCGGCGGAATAGTTGTCCATCGCCAGAGCGGTGTTCGAGGTGGATGCCGCCTCGACCCCGTATTTCAGGATCGCCTGGAGATCGGGGTCGAGATCGTCGAAGAAGTCCTTGTTGAACAGGAACTCGAAGCTCTCCGATGCCTGGTGATAGGACGACAGATAGTAGTTCTGCGCCACATCCGGCGCGCCGAAGCGCAGGTCCGAGGACGGGTTGTTGAACTCGAACGCGTCGATCACGCCGCGCTCCATCGCCGGCACGATCTCGCCGCCGGGAAGCTGGGCGACGCTCATGCCCATCTCCTGCATCAGGTCGGCCGCGAGCCCCACCGTGCGATAGCGGAAGCCCTGGAGATCCTCGGGAGTGTTGACCTCTTCCTTGAACCAGCCGAACGGCTGCGCGAACATCGGAAAGCCCATGAAACCATAGACATTCAGACCCAGCACATCCTGGGTCAGCTCGCGGTAGAAGTCGATGCCGCCGCCCTGGTAGAACCAAGACAGCATCGTCGTCGCCGAGCCGCCGAAGACCGGGCCGGTGCCGAACATCGAGGCATTCTTGTTCTTGCCGTACCAGTAGACCGGCACGCTGTGCGCGGCGTCGAGCACGCCGTCATGCACCGCGTCCATCACCTGGAAGGCAGCGACAACCGAGCCGGCAGGCAGCAGGTCGATCTGCAGGCGGCCGTTCGACATCTCCTCGACGCGCGTGGTGTATTCGCGGGCGAAGTCCATCCAGATATCGGATGACGGCCACGAGGTCTGCATCCGCACCACGAGCGGGCTCTGGGCCAGAACCGCCGGCGCGGCGAGCCCTCCTGTAGCCGCCGCTCCTCCCATCAGGGCGCCCTTGCCGAGGAAAGACCTCCGCGTGACCGCACCAGAATCCGGCGCTTTCTTGTTGTCCGTCATATTCTCCTCCCAACATTTCACGACTTGTGCCGTTTTGCGCCGGGCAGGGCCGCTTGCGTGCTGTCGCCCATCTCCGACGTGGGAAAAGATTCAAGCATTTGCCGATCGAATGCAACATATTTCATAAGTCGCATACGGACGGCGGCGCCGGCGCGGCCTACAGGCACGCTCAGGCCACGCGATCACCCGGCTCTTGCCCGGCAAAGACCGCGTCGATGTTGTCGAGGGCGCGAAACCCCATCGCGTCGCGCGTCTCGCGGGTGGCCGACCCGATATGGGGCAGCAGAAACACGTTGTCGAGCGCGGCGATTTCAGGGTTGCCGCCGGGTTCGTCGCGAAACACGTCGAGCCCAGCGGCAAAAAGCCGCCCCGATTTCAGGGCCGCGATGAGCGCCTCCTCGTCGACGAGCGCCCCCCGCGCGGTGTTCACCAGAATGGCCTTCTCGGGCAGACGGGCAAGCGTGTCTGCATTGATGACGCCCGTGGTCCGGGGGGTCGCGGGGCAATGCAGCGACAGGACGTCGGAGACTTCGAGCAGGCTTTCGAGGCTGGCGTGGAATGTCGCGCCCTTTTCGAGCTCGGCGGGCAGACGGCTGCGGTTGTGATAATGGATTTCCATTCCGAACCCCCTTGCGCGTTCGGCCGCCACCTGGCCGACGCGGCCCATCCCCAGCACACCGAAGCGCCGGCCCGTCACCTGACGGCCAACCATGAAGGACGGTGACCAGAAATCCCATCGCCCCTCGCGAATCATCCGGTCGCCCTCGGCGCCGCGGCGCGCCGCGCCCAGCATGCACAGCATGGCGATCTCGGCCGTCGCGTCGGAGAGAACGTCGGGCGTGTTGGTCACGATGATGCCGCGCGCCCGTGCCGCGTCCAGATCGACGTGGTCCACCCCGACCGAGTGATTGGCGATGATGCGCAACCGCTCCGGCAACGCGGCGATGACATCGGCGCTAAAAATTTCCGAATGGCAGGGCAGCACCGCGTCGGCCTGCTGACACAGGGCGATCAGTTCGTCGCGCCCGAAGACCCGGTCCTCGGGGTTGAACACCGCATCATAGTCGCGCGCCGCGCGCGCCTCGACATCGTCGGTCAGCCGCCGGGTTACGAGAAGGCTCGGCTTGCCGGTCATGGGGTCACTCCGTGTTGCGTATTGGCGCCCGCGCTCCGCCGGAGCCTATGCCGCTACGCCTTGACCGGCCAGAGCGAAACGGCAAGGCGGCATCAGAACCGATCGAGCAGCCGGCGCAGATAGTCCAGCTCTTCCTCGGGGCGTTCCTGCTCGCCCGCCCGGCGGCGCAGCTCCTCCAGAATCTCGCCGGCGCGGCGATAGACATCCTCGCCGGGCAGCATGTCGTCGCCGGTCCCGACCCCCTCGCCCGAGCCGGCGGGCCGTCCCAAGGGGTCGCGCCCGCCACCCGCGGCGCCACGGCCCTCCTCGCCGCCATCGTCGCGCCCCGGCTGCCCGCCCTGACGGCCCGCGCGCGCCTCGCCCAGGCGGCGCACGCCCTCGCGCAGGGCGTCGATGGCGTCG
>PUHN01000079.1 GCA_002967695.1 Rhodobacteraceae bacterium WD3A24
CCGGCGCCCGCGCGCGGCGTCGCCGGCCGCGCGCCGGACGGGCCCCGCCGGGGCAGCTCGCGCTGGATTTGTGACGCCGGCGCGGGCGTCCCCGCCCGCATCGGCACATCCCTCCGCGCCTGTCCGACGGCCTTTGTTGCCTATCGGAAACTTTTTCCCTAATGCTGCCCGCGGTGCCGTTCCTTCGGCGGCGTCAAGGGATTCGCGGCGAACTGGGAGGAGACATGAACGAGCGCGTTGACAGGCAGGGGCTGGCGGTGGACCGCCGGCTTGCGGATTTCATCGAAAGCGCGGCGCTTCCCGGCACGGGGGTCGGCGCCGAGGCGTTCTGGACAGGATTTTCCGGGCTGGTCGACAGGTTCGGCCCGCGCAACCGCGCCCTGCTGGAGACGCGCGAGCGGATGCAGGCGCAGATCGACGCCTGGCACACGGAGCGCCGCGGCAAGCCCCATGACGCCGCCGCCTACCGCGCCTTTCTCGAGGAGATCGGCTATCTCCTGCCCGAGGGCGATGACTTCGAGATCGCCACCGCGAATGTGGACCCCGAGATCGCCGAGGTAGCCGGGCCGCAGCTCGTCGTGCCCATCACAAATGCGCGCTATGCGCTCAACGCGGCGAATGCGCGCTGGGGCTCGCTCTACGACGCGCTCTACGGCACCGACGCGCTGGGCGACGCGCCGTCGGGCAGCGGCTACGACCCGGCGCGCGGGGCGCGGGTGATCGCCTGGGCCAAGGAGTTCCTGGACGAGGCCGCCCCGCTGGCGCGCGCCCGGCATGACGAGGTGACGGAATATCGCGTCGAGGGCGGCAAGCTCTACCCCGAGCTGGGCCATGCGGGCCAGTTCGTCGGCCATGCCGGCCCGGCCGAGGCGCCCACGGCCATCGTGCTGCGCAATCACGGGCTGCACATCGTCGTCGAGATCGACCGCGAGCACTTCATCGGCAAGGACGACCCCGCCGGTGTGGCCGATATCCGCATCGAGTCGGCGATGTCGTCGATCATGGATTGCGAGGACAGCGTCGCCACGGTCGATGCCGAGGACAAGGTGCTGGCCTATTCCAACTGGCTGGGGCTGATGAAGGGCGACCTGACCGAAGAGGTGGCCAAGGGCGGCAAGACGATCACGCGCCGGCTCAACCCCGACATGACCTACACCGCCGCCGATGGCGGCGAGGTCACGCTCAAGGGCCGCGCGCTGATGCTGGTGCGCAATGTCGGCCATCTGATGACCAACCCCGCCATCCTCGACCGCGACGGCCGCGAGATCGGCGAGGGGTTGATGGACGCGATGGTCACCACGCTGATCGCGATGCACGACCTTTCCAAGTCGCAGGGGCCGCGCAACTCGCATGCGGGCTCGGTCTATGTGGTCAAGCCCAAGATGCACGGCCCCGAGGAGGTCGCCTTTTCCGACGCGATCTTCGAGCATGTCGAGTCCGCGCTGGGCCTTCCGCGCCACACCGTCAAGCTGGGCATCATGGACGAGGAGCGCCGCACCTCGGTCAATCTCAAGGAGTGCATCCGCGCGGCGAAGTACCGCGTGGCCTTCATCAACACCGGCTTTCTCGACCGTACCGGCGACGAGATTCACACCTCGATGGAAGCCGGGCCGATGATCCGCAAGGGCGAGATGAAGGATTCGGCCTGGATCAAGGCCTATGAGGATCGCAACGTCGATGTCGGGCTGGCCTGCGGGTTGCGCGGGCGCGCCCAGATCGGCAAGGGGATGTGGGCGATGCCCGATCTGATGGCCGACATGCTCGCGGCCAAGATCGGCCATCCGAAGGCGGGCGCGAACACCGCATGGGTGCCCAGCCCCACCGCGGCGACGCTGCACGCGACGCATTACCACCGCGTCAATGTCGTGGCGGTGCAGGCCGAGATCGCCGCCGGCGGTCCGCGCGCGACGCTCGACGATCTGCTCACGATCCCGTTGGCGCGGGGCGTGAACTGGTCGGAGGACGAGATCCGCGCCGAGATCGAGAACAACGCCCAGGGCATCCTGGGTTACGTGGTGCGCTGGATCGATCAGGGCGTGGGCTGCTCCAAGGTGCCCGACATCCATGATGTGGGGCTGATGGAGGACCGCGCGACCTGCCGGATCAGCAGCCAGGCGCTGGCCAACTGGCTCCATCACGGCGTCGTCGATCGCGAGCAGGTCATGACGGTGATGAAGAAGATGGCCGCCGTGGTCGACCGCCAGAACGCGGGCGATCCGGCCTATGTTCCCATGGCGCCGACTTTTGACACCGTGGCCTTCAAGGCGGCCTGTGACCTCGTGTTCAAGGGCCGCGAGCAGCCTTCGGGCTATACCGAGCCGGTCCTGCATGCGCGGCGGCTGGAGCTCAAGGCGCAGCACGGCTGAGGGCGGCGGGGGCGCGCGCCGCCCCCCCCGCGCACCGGGATTTACGACAGGGATGAAGCGAGGAGGCCGGTATGGCGGAGATGACTCTTGAGAAGGCGCGGCAGATCATCGAGGCGGCCCGCGCCAAGGGCCGGGAGATGGGCCTGAACCCCCTAACGGTGGTCGTGCTCGATGCGGGCGGGCATGTGACGGCCTGCGAGCGCGAGGACGGCGCGAGCCCGGGGCGCTTCGAGCTGGCGCGCGGCAAGGCTTACGGCGCGATCATGCTGGGCATGGGCGGATACGCCCAGCGGGACCGCGCCGAGGCGCAGGCCTATTTCGTCGAGGCGATGAACGGCCTTTACGGCGGCAAGTTCGTCCCCGTGCCAGGCGGCGTGCTGGTGCGCAGCGCCGAGGGCGCGGTGATCGGCGCGGTCGGCGTGACCGGCGACACCAGCGAAAACGACGCCGCCGCCGCCACGGCGGGGATCGAGGCCGCCGGGCTCACCCCCGAGGCGTGAGCCCGGCCACCGGCGCGGGGGCCTCGGTGCGGGCAAAGACGCTGGTCTGAAATGCCTGAACCGCCCCCTTGGGCGTGACATGGTCGTGGCGAAACGCCTCCTCGGGGCGGAAGGCGCCGGGGGCGTGGCGCGCGACCTCGGCGGCGAGGGTCTGCGGGGCGTAGCGGCTGACCTCCAGCCCCGAGCAACGCGCCGGCCCGTCATCGGCAAAGGTGGAGAGGATCGCGCTTGCGCCGGCGGGCAGGGCGGCGGCCATCCGGTGCAGATAGGCCGCGCGATCGGCCGCATCGGTGAGGAAATGGAACACCGCGCGGTCGTGCCAGAGCGCGAAGCGCTGCGGCGGGGTCCAGCGGGTAATGTCGGCGGCGATCCATGTCACGCCGGCTGCCGCCGGGCCGAGCCGCGCGCGTGCCGCGGCCAGCGCCTCGGACGATAGATCGAGCACGGTGACGGGCCCCAGCCCGCGGGCGAGCAGGGCGTCCACCAGCCTCGACGCGCCCCCGCCGGCGTCGAGAATCGCCGCGCCCGGCGCGACGCGCGACGCGATGAGGTCGAGCGCGGGCTGCGGCGTTTCCTGAAACCATGTCAGGGCCTGTTCCTCGCGGGCCTGATAGGTCTTGTCCCAGTGGCCGCGGGCCGCCGGCCCGCCACGCTCTGACGTCTCGTTTTCCATCGCCCGCATGTGTGGCTGCGCGAGGGGCCGGTCAAGGGCGTGCCGGCCTCTCGACCCGAAGGGCGGAAAGACCTATGTTTGCGGTCGGGAACAGGAGGGTCGCGAACATGGGGCGCCCAGTCGTCGGGATCATCAGCAACAGCCATCTTCTCAATGACCAGTATCCGGCCCATGCGGGCGGGCGGATGAACAGCGCGGCGGTCTCCGAGGTGGCCGGGTGCATTCCGCTGATCATCCCGTCGGATCCGCGGCTTGTCAGTGTGTCCGAGCTGATGGAGGTCTGCGCGGGCTTTCTGCTGACGGGCGGGCGGCCGAATGTCCACCCCGAGGAATACGGCGAGCCCTGGACGGAGGCGCACGGCGCCGCCGATCGGTGCCGCGACGGGATTACTCTGCCGCTGGTGCGCGAATGCATCGGCCGCGGCCAGCCGATCATGGGGGTTTGCCGCGGGTTCCAGGAGGTCAATGTGGCCATGGGCGGCACGCTCTACCCCGAAATTCGCGATCTTCCGGGGCGGATGAACCACCGGATGCCGCCCGACGGCACTCTGGAGGAAAAATTCGCCCTGCGTCACTGCGTGCGCTTCACCAGGGGCGGCCCCTTCCACCAGCTTCTCGGGGCTGAGGAAGTGATGACCAACACCCTGCACGGCCAGGGGATCAAGCGCCCCGGCAAGCGCATCGTGATCGACGGCTGGGCCGAGGACGGCACGCCCGAGGCGCTATATGTCGAGGATGCGCCGGGCTTTGCGCTGTCGGTGCAGTGGCACCCGGAATACAACGCTGCCAACGACCCGGTCTCGCACCCGTTGTTCGAGGCCTTCGGCGCGGCCGTGCGCGCCTGGGCCGCCGGCACGGTGGGGCAGCGGATCAGCGCCTGAGGCTTGACCTTCCCGCGCCGGAAGCCCGGATGAGCCGGGCGAGGGCGATCTGGAGAAGGGAAAGGCGCGGATGATCACGAAGGCGCGCGGCGTGGCGGCGGTGCTTGTCCTCGCGGGGATCGGGAGCGCGGTTTGGTGGGTCTGGCAGTCCGGTCCGCCACCCGGCGGTGCGCCGGACCCCGCGCTGAACATGGTCACGGTGCGGGTGCCGGCGCTGGCACCGCATGAGGAAGCGGGCGCGGCGACGTTCGACGCCTCCTGCGCGGCCTGCCACGGCGCGGCAGGCGCCGGGCAGGAGGGGCGCGGCCCGCCGCTGATCCATCCGATCTACGAGCCCGGCCATCACCCCGACGGCGCCTTTTATGCAGCCGCGCAGCTGGGCGTGCATGGCCATCACTGGCCTTTTGGCGACATGGCCGCCGTGGAGGGAATCACCGAGGCCGAGACCGCCGGGATCGTCGCCTATATCCGCGCCCTCCAGCGCGAAAACGGCATTTACTGACCGGCGCTCCCACGGGCAGGGTGGGCCAGCACGGGTAGCGCGGTCGTTTCGATCCCGCGCCGGACGTCGGCGAAGAATGCGGTGCACAAGTTGACCTCATCGCCCACCGGCACGCCTTGCCGAAATCGGGGAGGGCGCCCCCGCCGCACGGGCTGGCGGTTTCGGATCATGACGCATGGCTGTAGGATGGGTTGATCCCGCGCAAGGCATGCGCCGCGCGGGCGGGGCACAACGCCGTGCAGGGAGGCAGGCGAAATGAACATTCTGATCGGCTACGCGACGACCGAGGGCCAGACCCGCCGGATCGCCCGCCACGCCGCCCGGCGGCTGGCCGCGGCCGGTCACGGCGTGGAGATCATGCCGCTGACCGAGGCCGACCCCGAGGCGCTGGCGGGGTGCGACGCGGTCATCCTGGCCGGCTCGATCCATGCGGGCCGCTATCAGGCGGAGCTGCGCGATTTCGCGCGCGACAACGTCGCCGCGCTGGCGGCGCGGCGGACGCTGTTTCTTTCGGTGTCGCTGAGCGCGGCCGGCAGCGAGGCGGAGGACTGGCAGGGGCTGGAGGAAATCCTCGCGCGCTTTGTCGAGGAGACGGGCTGGACCCCCGACCGCGTGGAGCAGGTCGCCGGTGCCTTCAGGTTCTCGCAATACGACTTCTTTCGCTACTGGGCGATGCGCTGGATCGCGGCCCATCGCGACGAGAGCGTAACGCCCGGCGAGGATGTCGAATACACCGACTGGGCCGCGCTCGACGCGGCGCTCGACGACTGGGCCCGGCTAGGCTGACCCTGCCGCCCGCCTCTTGAAATCCACATGATTTCAACCACATCACGGGCAGGCGAGGGGCACGAGACTCCCCTGACCGTGACCTATCCAACGCTTTCTTGGATGGAGGGCTTGGTTGTGACGCGGCAATGGCAAACCTGTCCCATGATGGCGGCTGGCGTGCTTGCCGGCCATCGCTTCATTCGTCCGCCTCCGGACGTTGGCGGCGCTGGTTCGTGATGCGGGCACCGCCCGCGGCGGTTTCGCTGCAACCATCGGAAAAATGGAGGTGAGCCATGAACATGAACATGCCGACGCTCTTTCCCCGTTACCGCGAAGATGACCGCAGCCCGGCCGTCGGCCAGGATTTCCAGCGCGAGCCGTTCTTCGCGCTGCAGCGCGACATGAACCGGCTGTTCGACGAGGTCTTCCGCAGCTTCGGCGCGCCGTGGAGCGGCATCGAGGGCACTTGGCCCAGCGTCGAGATCAGCGACGGCGAGCGCGAGCTGCGCGTCGTGGCCGAAGTGCCGGGCATGCGCGAGGAGGATGTCGAGATACTGCTCGACGAAGACGTGCTGACCCTGCGCGGCGAACGCAAGGCCGAAAGCGAGGACAGCGATCGCCGGGTGTCCGAGCGCTATTACGGCCGTTTCGAGCGGCGCATCCCGTTGGGCTACGAGATCGACGAGGACGCGGTGCGCGCCGATTTCGACAACGGCGTGCTGACCGTGACCCTGCCCAAGCAGGAGCCTGGCCGCACGACGCCGCGCCGGATCGAGATCAACCGCGCCGCCTGAGGGCGGCGCCACGTCGCAAGTCGCAACGGGCCAGACAAGGGAGGTGAGATCATGCTGACCGATCCCAAACTCAAGACCGGAACCCTTGCAATGGAGATCGTCATCGCGCTCGCGGGGGCGGCGCTGTTTGTCGCGCCGTGGGCGCTGGGCTTCGCCGCGGCCGGGGCAGCCGCGTGGAACGGCTGGATCATCGGTGCGGCCATCCTGCTGATCGCGCTCGGCGGGATCATGCGTTTCATGAAGTGGGAGCCCTGGGCGCACGCGGCGCTGGGGCTGTGGGCGGTGATCGCGCCCTTCGCGCTGGGCTTCAGCGGGCTGGCCGCGGCGCTGGCCGTGCATGTGGTGGCCGGGCTGCTCACGCTCGCGCTGGCGGGCGTGGAGCTGTGGCGCACCGGCGCGCTGGGCACCGGCGATGACGGTGGCCGCCGCGCCGCCTGAGCGCGCATGACATCGGCCATCCGGGCGGCCCGGGGGAGGGCGGCCTCCGGGCCGTTTTGCTGTTGTCGGGCGGCCTGCTTGACGCTGCGCCCCGCGCCGTGGAACACAGGCGCGCCGGCCTCCGCAGGGGGCGCAGGGCCGGGCCGCCGCGCCCCGGCCGCAACGGGAGGAGGCAGGCGGTCATGCTCGGGGTTCTGGCGAGTGTTTGGGCGCTGCTGCTCGGCATGGCGCTGATCATGATCGGCAACGGGATGCAGGCCACGCTGATGGGCGTGCGCGGCGGCATCGAGGGTTTCTCCACCCTCGAGATGTCGATCGTCACATCGGCCTATTTCGTCGGATTTCTGGCGGGCTCGCGGCTCGCGCCCGAATTCATCCGGCGGGTCGGGCATGTGCGGGTCTTTGCCGCGCTGGGCTCGTTCATCTCGGCGGGGCTGATCGCCTTTCCGCTGCTGGCCGAGCCATGGGCCTGGACGCTGCTGCGTGTGCTGGTGGGGTTCTGCCTCTCGGGGGTCTATGTGACCGCCGAAAGCTGGCTCAACAACGCCGCGACCAACGCGACGCGGGGCAAGGCGCTGTCGGCCTACATGATCGCGCAGATGAGCGGGCTGATCGCCGCGCAGGGGCTGATGAATCTCGGCGATGCGTCCGGCTTCGTGCTGTTCGTCCTGCCCTCGATTCTTGTCTCGCTGTCCTTCGCGCCGATCCTGCTGTCGGTCACGCCCACGCCGCCCTTCGGCACCGCCAAGCCGATGAGCCTGCGCCAGCTTCTGAGCCATTCGCCGCTGGGCGCGGTGGGGATGCTGATCCTGGGCGGCGTGTTCGCCGCGCAGTTCGGCATGGCGTCGGTCTACGCCACGCAGGCGGGGCTGGGCGTGGGGCAGGTCTCGGCCTTCGTCGCCGCCATCTTCACGGGCTCTCTGGTGCTGCAATACCCGGTGGGCTGGCTGTCGGATCGCATGGATCGCCGGGTGCTGATTCTCGCCGTGGGGGTGCTGGGCGCATTGGCGGCCGTGGGGGGCTTCGTTCTGGCGACCTCCTTCGCCGCGCTGCTCGGGGCGGCGTTTCTCATGGGGGGCATGGCCAACCCGCTCTATTCGCTGCTCATCGCCTACACCAACGACTATCTCGAGGTCGAGGACATGCCCGCCGCCTCGGGCGGGCTGGTGTTCATCTACGGGCTCGGCGCGATCGCGGGGCCGCTGGTGACCGGCCAGCTGATGGACATGATCGGCCCGGAAGGCTTCTGGCTGTTCATTGCGGTGCTCTTCGGCGCCATCGCCGGCTATGCCGTCTGGCGGATGACCCGGCGGCCGGGCGTGCCGGTCGACGAGACCGGTGCCTATCTCGGGGTCGTGCCGACGGCCTCGCCGGTCGCGGTCGAGGCGGCGCAGGAATGGTATATCGACGCGGCCGACGAGGCCGGCGAAGAGGGTGGCCCGGCGGGCACGGGACAGGGCGCTTGACGCCGAGCGGGGGCGGGGATAGCCCGACGCCATGGCCCGCGCACCGCTTCTGCAGCTTTCCGACATCTCGCTGACCTTCGGGGGCGAGCCCGTCTTCGACGGTCTCGACGCGGTGGTCCAGGAGGGCGACCGGGCTGCGCTGGTGGGGCGCAACGGTTCGGGCAAGTCCACGCTCATGCGGGTGATGGCCGGGCTGGTCGAGCCCGACCGGGGCAGCCGCACCCTCTCGCCCGGCACCCGCGTGGGCTACATGGAGCAGGAGCCCGATTTCACCGGCCACGCGACGCTGGGCGACTACGCCGCCGCCGATCTCGACGCGGCCGAATACTACCGCGTGGAAATCGCCGCCGAGGGGCTGAGCTTCGACCCCGACACGCCGTGCGCGACGGCCTCGGGCGGCGAACGGCGCCGCGCGGCGCTGGCGCGGCTGCTGGCCGAGGCGCCCGAGCTGATGCTGCTCGACGAGCCGACCAACCATCTCGACATCGCCGGGATCGAATGGCTGGAAGACCGCCTGGCCAACACCCGCGCGGCGTTCGTTCTGATATCGCATGACCGGCGGTTTCTGAGCAACCTCACGCGCGCGACCCTGTGGCTGGACCGGGGGATGTTGCGCCGCCGCGAAAGCGGGTTCGAGGGGTTCGAGGCCTGGCGCGACAAGATGTGGGAGGAGGAGGACGCCGCGCGTCACAAACTCGACCGGCGCATCAAGGCCGAGGCCCGCTGGGCCGTCGAGGGCATCAGCGCCCGGCGCAAGCGCAATCAGGGCCGCCTGCGCGAGCTCGAGAAGATGCGCGAGGAACGCCGCGCCATGATCCGTCGGCAGGGCGGGCCCGACATGACGCTGGAGGCGGGGCCGCAATCGGGCAAGATGGTCATCGAGGCGACGAACATCTCCAAGAGCTATGGCGCGACGACCATCCTGCGCGATTTCTCCCTGCGGATCCTGCGCGGTGACCGCGTCGCCTTCGTGGGCCCCAACGGCGTGGGCAAGACGACGCTGTTGCGCATGCTGACCGGCGAGGAAGCGCCCGACAGCGGGACCGTGCGGCTGGGCACCAATCTCGACATCGCCGTGTTCGACCAGACGCGCGCCAAGCTCGACCATGACGCCTCGCTTTGGGAAAACCTGACCGGCGACCCCGAGATGGGCGTGAAGGGGCGCCACGATCAGGTCATGGTGCGCGGCGAGCCGCGGCATGTAGTCGGCTATCTGCGCGAGTTCCTTTTCGACGAGGCCCAGGCCCGCACGCCCGTGCGCGCCCTGTCGGGCGGGGAGAAGGCGCGGCTGCTGCTTGCCCGGATCATGGCGCGGCGGTCCAATCTTCTGGTGCTCGACGAGCCGACCAATGATCTCGACATCGAGACGCTCGACCTGCTGCAGGATCTTCTGGGCGAGTATGGGGGCACCGTGCTGCTGGTCAGCCATGACCGCGATTTCATCGACCGCGTCGCCACGACCACCGTGGCGATGGAGGGCGACGGCCGCGCGACGGTCTATGCCGGCGGCTGGAGCGACTACCGCGCCCAGCGGGCCGGCAGCGCCGGCGAC
>PUHN01000008.1 GCA_002967695.1 Rhodobacteraceae bacterium WD3A24
CGCGCCAGCCGGCCGCCGCATCCCCGCGGCCGGCGCGGCGCGCCCGCGGGCCGCTGGCCTGGCTCGGGCGGTTGCTGCGCCTGCTCGGCCGCCTGTTGTGGGCCGTCTTCTGGCGCGCGACGCTCGCGCTCGTGGTGATTTTGGCGGGGGCGAGCTTCTACTTCTACACCACCCTGCCGCCGGTGACCGAGATGCTCGACGGGCGCGCACGCGGCTCGGTGACGCTGCTCGACGCCAGCGACGAGGTCTTTGCATGGCGCGGCGAGACCTTCGGCGGGCAGATCACCGCCGACACCGTTTCGCCGCATCTGATCAACGCCATCGTGGCCACGGAAGATCGCCGGTTTTTCACGCATTTCGGGGTCAGCCCGCGAGGGATCGCGGGGGCCATCATGATCAATCTGCGCGAGGGCCGCGGCCCGTTCGAGGGGCATGGCGGTTCGACCATCACCCAGCAGGTGGCCAAGCTGCTGTGCCTTGGCGAGGAATTCGACCCGCAGGAGTGGGAGACTCAGGCCGACTACGAGGCCGACTGCCGTCGCACGACCCTGTGGCGCAAGGTCCAGGAGGTACCGTATGCCTTCGCGCTGGAAAGCCGGTATTCCAAGAACGAAGTGCTGAGCATCTATCTCAACCGCGTGTATCTGGGCGCGGGCGCCTATGGCTTCGAGGCCGCCGCGCAGCGCTATTTCGGCAAGTCGGCCAATGCCGTGACCCCCGCCGAGGCGGCGATGCTCGCCGGGCTTCTGGTGGCGCCGTCCTATTACGCGCCCACCCGCGATCTCTCCCGGGCGCAGGCGCGCGCGGCGACCATCATCACCCTGATGGAGGAGCAGGGCTTTCTCACCGCCGCGGAGGCCGCCCATGCCCGCGCCAACCCCGCGCAGCTTTCCGACGCCGCCGAGGCCCGCGCGGGCGGCTACTTCGCCGACTGGGTCATGGCCAGCGGCCCGTCCTTTCTGACCCGCGACACCACCGAGGATGTCGTCATCCGCACCACGCTGGATCAGCGCATCCAGACCGCGGCCGAGGAGGCGCTCGCGCAGGTCTTCGAGGAGCGCGTGCGCGAGGAGTCCGACGCGCAGGCGGCGATCGTGGTCATGTCGGCCGACGGGGCGGTGCGCGCGCTGGTGGGCGGCCGCGACACGCAGGCCGCCGGCACCTTCAACCGCGCCACGCAGGCGTTGCGTCAGACCGGTTCGGCCTTCAAGCCCTTCGTCTATGCCGTGGCGATGGATCTGGGATACCGGCCCGGCGACACGGTGGAGGACGCGCCGCTGACGATCGACGTGCCCGGTTCGGGGCCGTGGAGCCCGCGAAACTTCAACGGGGAGTTCGCGGGCACGGTGACGCTGACCGAGGCGTTGAGCCGGTCGCTCAACATCCCGGCGGTGCGAATCTCCGAATCCGTCGGGCGCGACCTCGTGCGCCAGGTGGCCAACGGATTCGGTCTGCGCAGCGACCTCGCCGAGGGCCCCGCGCTTGCTCTCGGGGTGTCGCTGGCCACGCCGCTTGAGATGACGGGGGCCTATGCCGGCATCCTCAACGGGGGCAGCGCCGTTCGCCCCTACGGCGTGCGCGAACTCTCTCTCGTCGGGCAGGATGAGCCCCTGATGGGCCGCGGCGGCGGAATCCGCGAGCGGATCATCACCGAGGACGCCGCGCGGCGGCTCATCTACATGATGCATCAGGTCGTCGAGACCGGCTCGGGCCGGCGCGCCGGCCTGGAGGGCCGCGAGGCCGCCGGCAAGACCGGCACGACCCAGGAGTCGCGCGACGCCTGGTTCGTGGGCTTCACCGCCGATTACGTCGCCGGGGTCTGGATGGGGTATGACGACAACACCTCGCTGACCGGCGTGACCGGGGGCGGGCTGCCGGCCGAGATCTGGCGCGAGACGATGGAGCGGGTCCATGACGGCATGCCCGCCCGGCCGCTGCCCATGTGGCGGCCCGGACAGGAGACGCGCGGCGGTGAACCGGTTGCGCGCCGCGATGACGGCGAGGATGGCGGGCGCGACGGGCTGGCCGGCACTGTCCGCGACGCGTTGAGCGAGATATTCTCGCGCAACTGATGCGGCGCGGGCGGGGCTCAACGGTGTCTTGACACTTTCAGGCGACGCTGCGGTAATGCGGCCTCGGCCCCGCGGGGTGGCGCCCGGCCGGCCGATGCGTAGGGAGTCGACGGGGTATGGTGCAGGACGAAGGGGGGCGCGGGCGCAGCGAGCTGCGCGCCGCGCGGGCCGAAGGCCACAGGCTGTTCGCGGCGGTGTTCGTGTTCAGCATCTTCGTCAACCTGTTGATGCTGACCGGCCCGATCTTCATGCTTCAGGTCTATGACCGTGTGCTCGGCAGCCGCTCGGAGGCGACGCTCGTCGCGCTGCTGGTGCTGGTGGCATTCCTGTTCTTCATGATGGGGGTGCTCGACTACGCCCGCGGTCGGATCACCGCGCGCGCCGGTGCCCGGTTTCAGGAGCGGCTCGACCGCCGTGTCTTCGAGGCCGCGCTGCATCGTCTCGTCGCCCGCCCGGAAGATCCGCAGGCCCTCGCCGCGCAGCGCGATCTCGAATCCATTCAGCGGTTTCTTGCCTCGCCAACACTTCTGGCGCTGTTCGACATCCCGTGGACGCCGGTCTTTCTGATCGCGATCTTCCTGTTTCATCCGTGGTTGGGATGGCTGGCGGTGGCGGGCGGCTCGGTGCTGTTGCTGCTGACCTTTCTCAATCAGCGCACCACGCGCGAGCGGATGGCGCACTCCAACAGCGCCTCGGCGCGCGCCGACCACATGGCCGAGGAAATCAAGGCCGACGCCGAGCTGGTGCAGGGGCTGGGCATGCGCGAGGCCGCCATCGCGCGCTGGCAGCAGGCGCGGCGCGGGGCGCTGGGCGAGTCGGTCGGGGTCAATGACAGGGCGGGCCTGTTCACGACCATCTCCAAGACGTTTCGCCTGTTCCTGCAATCGGCGATGCTGGCGGCGGGGGCGTGGTTCGTCCTGCAGGGCGAGCTCACGCCGGGGGCGATGATCGCGGCCTCCATTCTGATGGGGCGTGCGCTCGCCCCGATGGAAGCGGCCATCGGCCAGTGGGGCGTGGCGCAACGCGCGCAGGAGGGCTGGACCCGGCTCGCGGCGCTTCTCGGCGCCCAGCCGCCCGAGCCGGTGCGTACGCCGCTGCCCCAGCCGCGCGCCCTGCTCGATGTCCAGCAGCTCACCGTCGTGCCGCCGGGGGAGCACTACGCCTCATTGAGGATGGTCTCCTTCCGTCTCCAGCCCGGCCATGCGCTTGGCGTCATCGGTCCAAGCGGGGCCGGCAAGTCCACCCTGGCGCGCGCGCTCACGGGGGTCTGGCGCCCGGCTGGCGGCAAGGTCAGGCTCGACGGTGCCGCGCTGGATCAATACCCCCCCGAGGCGCTGAGCCGTCATGTGGGCTACCTGCCCCAGCGGGTGCCGCTTTTCGAGGGGACCATCGCCGAGAACATCGCCGGGCTGTCCGCCACCCCCGACCCCGAGGCCGTGGTCACCGCCGCCCGGCGCGCCGCCGCCCACGAGATGATCCTGTCCATGCCCAAGGGATATGATACCCGCATCACCGGGCAGGGCGGGCGACTGTCGGGCGGCCAGATCCAGCGTATCGGCCTGGCCCGCGCGATGTATGGCGACCCCGTCATCCTCGTGCTCGACGAGCCCAACGCCAATCTCGACAATGAAGGCTCGACCGCGCTCAACGCCGCGATCCGCCAGCTCAAGGCCGAAGGGCGCGCGGTGTTGATCATGGCCCACCGCCCCGCCGCGATTCAGGAATGTGACCTGCTTCTGGTGCTTGAGGGCGGCGCCCGCAAGGCGTTCGGGCCACGCGACAAGATCCTGCGCGAAGTTGTGCAGAACCATACCGAACTGTTGCAGAATGCCGGGCCGGGGGGGGTGTCATGAGCCGCGAGAGCACCGATGCCACCGCCGCCGCCGACCGCGCCGATGAGCGCCGCTGGACCGCCCGGACGCCCGTGGTGCTGGGCTTCGCGGCGCTGGTGTTGCTCGTCGGCGGTTTCGGCACATGGAGCGTGACGGCCGAACTCTCCGGCGCGGTCATCGCGCCGGGCGAGGTGGAGGTGGAGCAGAACCGCCAGGTCGTCCAGCACCCCGACGGCGGCGTCGTCGACGATATCCGCGTCGAGGAAGGCCAGGCCGTGGAGGCCGGCGAGACGCTGATCCGCCTCGACGGCACGCTGCTGCGGTCGGAACTGACGATCGTCGAGAGCCAGTTCTACGAGGTGTTGGCCCGGCGCGGCCGGCTCACCGCGGAACGCGACGGCGACGATCAGGTGACCTTTCCGCCCGAGCTGATCGCCGCGGCGGCCGAGACGCCCACGGTCGCGGCGCTGATGGAGGGGCAGCGGCGCCTTTTCGAGGCACGCGTCGACTCGCGCACGCAGCAGATCGAGCAACTCGAACGGCGCCGCGCGCAGATCCGCTCCCAGATCGAGGGGATCGTCGCCCAGCTCGACGCGCTTGAGACGCAGACATCCCTGATCGAGCGCGAACTCGAAGGCCAGCAGTCTCTGCTCGACCGGGGGCTGGCGCAGGCGAGCCGTGTGCTCGCCCTCGAGCGCGAGCGCGCGCGCCTGGCCGGCACGCGCGGGTCGCTGCTGTCCGAGCGGGCGCAGGCCGAGGGCCGTATCACCGAGATCGAGCTGGAGATACTCACGCTCGAAACCCAGCGCCGCGAGGACGCGCAGACCGAATTGCGCGAGATTGGCGTGCGCGAACTCGAGCTGGCCGAACGCCGCCGCGCCTTGCGCGAGCGGCTCGAACGGCTCGACATTCGCGCGCCCGTATCGGGCGTGGTCTACGGGCTGCAGGTGACGACCCCGCGCGCGGTGCTGCGTGCCGCGGAGCCGGCGCTGCATCTGGTCCCGCAGGATCGCCCGTTGGTGATCTCGGCACGGGTTGATCCCAACGACATAGACCAGGTTTTCGTCGGGCAGGCCGCGCGGCTCGTCTTTCCCGCCTTCAACATGCGCAATACGCCCGACATTTCCGGGCAGGTCGCGCTCGTCTCGGCCGACGCCTTCACCGACGAGCAGAGCGGCCAGAGCTATTTCCGCGTCGAAATCGTGCTCAGCGAGAGCGGGCGCGAAATGCTGGGCGAGCGCGCGCTGGTGCCCGGCATGCCGGTGGAGGCCTTCATCCGCACCGAGGAGCGCACGCCGCTGGCCTATATCGTCAAACCCCTGACCGACTATTTCGACCGCGCCTTCCGCGAGAGCTGAGAAAGGCGGTTTCCGCTGGCGATCTCCGGCGATACTGTGCCGACGCATTGCAAGAGAGGAGACCGCCATGACGAGCGCCGCCGAGAAACGCCTGTCCGAGATGGGGCTCAGCCTGCCCGACGCGCCGGCTCCGGCCGCGAACTACCTGCCCTATCTGAAGGCCGGCGGGCTGTTGTATGTCTCCGGCCAGATCAGCCAGGGCGCCGACGGGCTCATCAGGGGCCGGCTGGGCGAGACGATGAATGTCGATGAGGGCGCGGCGGCCGCGCAGGCCTGCGCGCTGAGCCTGCTGGCACAGGTGCGCGCGGCCTGTGACGGCGATCTGGGCCGCCTGCGCCGGGTGGTCAAGCTGACCGGCTTCGTCAATTCCGCGCCGGATTTCACCGACCAGCCCAAGGTGATCAACGGCGCCTCCGATCTGATGGCCGAGGCGCTGGGCGAGGCCGGCCAGCATTCGCGCTCGGCGGTGGGCGTGGCCGCGCTGCCTATGGGCGTGGCCGTCGAGATCGAGGGGATCTTCGAGATCGCCTGATGGTCGCGCTCGACCCCGCTTTCCTGACACGGCCCATCGCCCATCGCGGGCTGCACGACCGCACCGGACGCCGGCCCGAGAACTCGCGCGCCGCGGTGCGCGCCGCGGTCGAGGCCGGTTATGGGGCCGAGGTCGATGTCAGGCTGTCGGCGGACGGGGTGGCGATGGTGTTCCACGACGCCACGCTGGAGCGTCTGACCGACGATGCCGGCCCCGTCGATGCACGCACCGCCGCCGAACTCGGGCGCACGCCCCTGCGCGGCGGCGATGGCGAGGGGGTGCCGACGCTGTCGGATATCCTGCATGTCGTCGCCGGCCGCGCGCCGCTGCTGATCGAGATCAAGGATCGCGACGGGCGCATGTGCCGTGAGGCCGGCACGCTGGAGGCCGCGGTGGCCGCCGCGCTGGAGGGTTGTGCCGGCCCGGTGGCGGTGATGTCCTTCAACCCGCACAGCATCGCCGAGATGGCCCGGCGCGCCCCCGAGGTTCCGCGCGGGCTGACGACCTGCGCCTTCAGCGCCGCCGACTGGCCGAAGCTGGACGCGCGGTGCCGGGCCGACCTCGCGGCCATCACGATGTATGATGCCGTCGGGGCCTCGTTCATCTCGCATGGTGTGCGCGATCTCGCGGCGCCGCGCGTCGCCGAGCTGCGCGCGCGCGGCGCCGCGATCCTGTGCTGGACAGTGGGCAGCAAGCGCGCCGAGGCCGCCGCGCGCCGGCTGGCCGACAACATCACCTTCGAGGGCTATCTGGCCGATATCCCGGCCGGGGAGCCCACTTGACCCGTAGCGCGGACGGGCCATGTGGCCATGGATGGCAGGGGCAACGGCAACCGGCATGAGCGACGCGACCATCGAGATCACAACCCTTGACGGCCTCGCCGGAATCGACGCGGCGACGTGGGATGACTGTGCCTGTCCCGAGGCGGCGTCTGGCAGCCGCCCGCGTGACCCGTTCACCACGCATCGGTTTCTCGCGGCGCTGGAGGAGTCCGGGTCGGTCGGGCGCGGCACGGGCTGGCAGCCGCTGCATCTGCTCGCCCGCGCGGGTGGCGCGCCGATCGGGGTCGCGCCGCTCTATGTCAAGGGCCACAGCATGGGCGAATACATCTTCGACCATGTCTTCGCCGATGCGTGGGAGCGCTCTGGCGGCAGCTATTATCCCAAGCTGCAATGTGCGGTTCCCTTCACCCCGGCGACGGGGCGGCGCCTTCTGGCCCGCGGCGGCGCCGAGGAGACGGGACGCGCGGCGCTGCTGCAGGGCATGGCGCGGCTGGCGGCCGAAAACGGACTGTCGTCGTCGCATGTGACATTCTGCACCGCCGAAGAGGCCGAGGCGGGCGTGGAGGCCGGATTCCTCCACCGCGTCACCCAGCAGTTCCACTGGGAAAACCGCGGTTATGCCGATTTTGACGCGTTCCTTGCCGACCTGGCGTCGCGCAAGCGCAAGGCCATCCGCAAGGAGCGACGCACCGCGCAGGCGTTTGGCGGCACGATCCACTGCCTGAGCGGTGACGCGATCCGGCCCGAACACTGGGATGCCTTCTGGGCCTTCTATCAGGATACGGGCGCGCGCAAATGGGGCCGGCCATACCTGACCCGTGCGTTCTTCGAGATCGCGCAGGAACGGCTGCGCGACGACATCCTGCTGGTACTCGCCGAGCGCGACGGCCGCTGGATCGCCGGCGCGCTCAACTTCATCGGGGCCGACGCGCTTTACGGCCGCTACTGGGGCTGCATCGAGCATCACCCATGCCTGCATTTCGAGCTGTGCTATTATCAGGCGATCGACTGGGCCATCGCCCATGGCCTGGGCCGCGTGGAGGCCGGCGCGCAGGGCGAGCACAAGCTCGCCCGCGGCTACATGCCCAGCGAGGTGCATTCGCTTCACTGGTTTTCCGATCCCGGTTTCCGCACGGCCGCCGCGCGCTATCTCGATGCCGAGCGCGATGCGATGGGCGAAGAGATCGAGGTGCTCACGGCCTACGGCCCGTTCCGCCGGGCCGCCGGCGAAACTGAATGATCCCACGCGCGAGCGCAGGCGCGCCCGCGCGCCCGAAGGACCGAAACCGCGCAAGGAGGACGACAGATGACCGAAAAGCTCACCCCGACGGACCGCGAAAGCGCGCTCGAGACACTCGCTGCCGCCGGCTGGCAGGAGGTCGAGGGCCGCGACGCGATCACCAAGACCTACCACTTCGACAATTTCGTCGAGGCGTTCGGCTGGATGACGCGGGTTGCCCTGCGCGCCGAGAAGATGGACCATCACCCCGAATGGTTCAACGTCTTCAAGACGGTGACGGTGACCCTGTCCACCCATGACGCGGGCGGGCTGACCGAGCTCGATGTCAAGCTCGCGCAGTGGATGGACAGGCTCGCCGGCTGACGCCGCCCGCGCGCCGGGAGATCAACGAGAGGGACAGATATGGCACAATGGTTCATTGCGCTGGCGATCGACGTCGCCACCGCGCTCGTCATCATCATCGTCGCGCTCTGGCTGGCCGGATGGGCCAAGGCGCGCATCGACGCGCTGCCCGACCGCAACGCGCGCTTCGACCGCACGCTGGCGCGTTTTCTGGGCAGCATGGCGCGCTATGCGATCCTCATCATCGCGGTGGTCTTCGTGCTGGGCCAGTTCGGCATTCAGACCACCTCGCTCGCCGCCGTCATCGGCGCCAGCGCGCTGGCCATCGGGCTGGCGCTGCAGGGCACGCTGGCCAATCTCGCCGCGGGCGTGATGCTGGTGATGTTTCGCCCCTTCAAGGTGGGCGATTACATCACCGCGGCCGGGCAGTCAGGCACGGTGGAGGCGATCTCGCTGTTTTATACCGAACTCCAGACGCCCGACAATGTGCGCATCATCGTGCCCAACGGCGATATCTGGGCCTCGGCCATCACCAACTATTCGCATTATTCGACGCGGCGCTGCGACATGGTCTTCGGGGTCTCCTATGACACCGACCTGAAAAAGGCCGAAGGGATCATCCGCGAGTGCATCGCGGCCGACAGCCGCGCCCATGCCGACCCCGAGCCTTTCGTCAAGGTCACCAATCTGGGCGATTTCTCGGTGGATTTCACCGCGCGGGTGTGGTGCGACGCCGGCGATTACTGGAACATGAAGTTCGATCTGACCCGCGCGGTCAAGGAGGCGTTCGATGCCGGCGGGGTCGATATTCCCTATCCGACGCAGACGCAGCTCAACATCCCCCTCTGAGGGAAGGGGGCCGCGAGACCCCCTCCGCCGGTGGCGTCACATGGCGGCGAGAAGGCCCTCACCCGCGCTCGCCTCGCAGGTGCCGGGGCTTTCCTCGACCTGCAGCACGCTGACGGTTCCGTCCTCGACCAGCATCGCGTAGCGCTGCGAGCGGCCGATCAGGCCCGCCGGCGGCGCGTCGAAGTCGAGGCCGAGCGCCTTGGTGAAGCTGCCCTGCGCGTCCGCCAGCATCGTGATACCCGCATCCGCGGCGCCGGTGGCCTCGTCCCAGGCCTTCATCACGAAGGGGTCGTTGACCGACACGCAGATGATCTCGTCCACGCCCTTGGCGTCGAACTGGTCCCGGGTGCGGATGAAGCTGGGCACATGCGCCGAATGGCAGGTCGGCGTGAAGGCGCCCGGCACGGCGAAGATGACGACCCTGCGGCTGTTTACCTTCTCGCCGATGCTGACCTGCTCGGGTCCGTTGTTTTCGATATGTGTCAGCGTCGCGTCGGGCAGCTTGTCGCCCACGGATATCGTCATTGATGTCTCCTTGCAGCGTTGTATCCGGTTGCCTGCAAGATGTAGCCTCGCCGCCGGTGTGGGCCAGTGCCAGCGGGGGAAGAGGCGGATCATGCGGATCATCGGCGGCAGATTCCGGGGGCTTGCGCTGGCGGGCGTGGGCGCGGGCGATGCGGCGGCGCATCTGCGCCCGACCTCCGACCGCGTGCGCGAGGCGCTGTTCAACCTGCTTGCCGGGGGCGGCTATGGCGACCCGCTGACCGATGCACGGGTGCTGGACCTGTTCGCGGGAACCGGCGCGCTGGGGCTCGAGGCGCTGTCGCGCGGGGCGGCGCAGGTGACCTTTGTCGATGACGGCGCCAAGGCGCGCGCCCTGATCCGGCGCAATATCGAACTGACGCGCAGCATGGGCGTCACGCGGCTGTATCGGCGCGACGCGACGCGGCTGGGCAGCAACCACGGCGCGCCCTTCACGCTGGTGTTCCTGGACCCGCCCTATGGCAGCGGGCTGGGCGCGCGGGCACTGGCCTCGGCCCGCGCGGGCGGCTGGCTGGCCGAGGACGCCCTTGTGGTGTGGGAGGACAGCGCCCCGCAGGACGCGCCCGACGGCTTCACCCCGTGCGACCGGCGCCGCTATGGCGACACGTGGATCACGCTGCTGCGCGCGGGGGCGCAGGCGGGGTGATCGCGCCGCAATGACGGCCGTGAAAGGAATCGTGAAAACGATCCGCGCCGGGTTCTGTTATACTGTGGACGTCAACACCGCGAACCACGCCGGGCTGCACGGGGCAGCCTCCTGTGCCGCGCCGTCCGGGGGCAGCGGGTGATCGCAGGAGGGGATCATGGTCAGGACAATCGGCAATCCGCTGAGCTGGAGCGCAGGCGCGCTGATAAGGACGGGCCGCAGCCTCGGCAATGCGGCCGAGGCGTTGGGTAGCCACGAAGCGGCGCCGCCGGAGGTCGCGCACATCACAATCGAGGACATCGGCGTCGCGCTGCGCAAGGGCCTTGACGACTTCGCCCATTTCCGCAGCGACGTGATCTTCCTGGTGGCGATCTACCCGGTCATCGGCATCTGCCTTGCGGTCATCGCCTTCGACCTTGCGTATCTGCCGCTGCTGTTCCCGCTGGCGGCGGGCTTCGCGCTGCTGGGGCCGCTGGTCGGTGTCGGCCTCTACGAGATGAGCCGGCGGCGCGAGGCCGGTGAGGCCGCCGGATGGGAGGCGGCGCTTGCCGCGATCCAGGCGCATGTGATCGGGCCGGTCTTCGTGCTGGGGCTCTACCTGATGGGGCTCTTCGTGCTGTGGATGATCGCGGCCCACGCGATCTACGTCGCCACCCTCGGCCCTGAGCCGCCCGCCTCGCTTGCCGCCTTCGTCGGCGCCGTGTTCACGACACCGGCGGGATGGGCGATGATCGCCGTCGGCATGGCGGTGGGGTTCGTCTTCGCCGTGCTGGCGCTGGTGATGAGCCTGGCCTCGTTTCCGATGCTGATCGACCGGCGCGCGGGGCTGCCTGTGGCGGTGGCCACGTCGATCGCCGTGGCGCGCAAGAACCCGGTGACGGTGGCCGCATGGGGCCTCGTGGTGGCCGTGTCGATGGCGCTGGGCTCGCTGCCGCTGTTTCTGGGGCTGACCGTCGTGCTGCCCGTTCTGGGCCACGCGACCTGGCACCTCTACCGCGCCGCGGTTCCCCTTCAGGGGCGGCCGGGTCAGCCGTAGGTCGGGTGGAACAGCCCGGCGGGCGAGAGGGTGAAGATATCGACACCATCCGCCGTCACGCCGACCGAATGCTCGAACTGCGCCGATAGCGACTTGTCGCGGGTGATCGCCGTCCAGTCGTCGGACAGCACCCTGGTGTCGGGGCGTCCCAGGTTGACCATCGGCTCGATGGTGAAGAACATGCCCTCTTCCAGAACCGGGCCGGTGCCGGGCCGGCCGTAATGCAGCACGTTGGGCGGGGCGTGGAAGACACGGCCCAGCCCGTGGCCGCAGAAGTCGCGCACGATGCTCATCCGCTGGGCCTCGGCGTGGCTCTGGATGGCGTGGCCGATATCGCCGAAGGTGTTGCCAGGCCGGACCGCCTCGATCCCCTTCATCAGCGCGTCGTGGGTGACCTGCATCAGCCGCTCGGCATACGGCTTGGGCTTGCCCGCGACATACATCCGGCTGGTGTCGCCGTACCAGCCGTCGACGATGACGGTGACGTCGATATTGAGGATGTCGCCGTCCTTGAGCGTGTCATCCGTGCGGTTGCCCGTCTCGTTCTTCCATTTGGGGATCTTGCTGCCCGGAATGCCGTGGCACACGACGTGGTTGACGCTGATGCAGGAGGCGTGCTGATAGCCGCGATAGCCGATCGTGGCCGAGGTCGCGCCGGCCTCCTCGATCATCTGCGTGATGCGGCGGTCGATCTCTTCGGTGGACTGGCCGGGGAAGATCAGCGCGGCGACATCGTCGAGGATCCGCGCCGCCAGCCGTCCGGCCGCGTGCATTCCGGCGAAGTCGCCCGGCTCATGAATGCGGATTCCGTCTTTCGTCACGCGGCCACGCGGATTGTCCACGGCGTTCTCTCCCGGCTATCTGGCAGACTGTATCCGCGCCTAAATAGTCGTTCGGCCCCGATTTGGCCAGAGCGGCGCTGCCGGTGCGGCGATCAGCTGCGCCCCGCCAGCCGCCGCCACAGGCGCCGGATGCGGCCCATCGCGGCGTCGCCCTGTTCGTCGACGCTTTCAAGGAAGGGGTCCAGCCGCCTTTCGCGGAACCGCCGCCACAGCAGCCACAGCCACAGCACCAGCCCCGCCAGAATGGCCAGGATGATCACGCTCGCCCACGGGAAGACGCGCACATCCGGCCCCGACACCACGCGCAGGCTCAGCGCGTTGGGGTAGATCGACAAGAGCCGGTTGCGCCAGCCGTAATGGGTGATGACGATCCAGTCCGGGTCATCCGAGGTCGAGACATGGTCGCGCGCCTCGGCCTGAAGGTCGGCGCTGTCATGCTTGAAATAGGGCGGCCAGCCCCAGCCCGTGTCTTCGTTGCGGTAGACGCGCTGGCCGCCGTCGGGCTCGATCGTCTCGATGTAGAGCACGTCGCGCGCGTTGGACTCGCCGCTGCCCGAGGGCGCCGAGGCGTAGAAGAAGCGGTTGATGCCGAAGGTCTCCAGCCGCGTCTCGACGCCGACGATGCGCACCACGTCGTGGCGGGGCAGGTTGTAGTGCAGCACACCCGCGACAAGCAGGATCAGAACGGTCCAGAAGGCGAGCTTGACATAGCGCATGCAAGTCGAATGGCACGGATCGGGGGCCGGGGCAAGCAGGGCCTGTCGCGGCGCCGGCCGCCCGGCTAGGATGCCCGCGCCGCAGCATGGAGGACGCCGATGAGACCCGGCCCCAGCAACCTGATCACCGATGTCGGGGGCCTCGCCGTCGGCAGTGCCCGCGACGACCCACTGAAAAGCGGCGTGAGCGTGCTGACCGCCGCGCGGCCCTTCACCGCGGGCGTGCATGTCATGGGCGGCGCGCCCGGCACGCGCGAGACCGACCTGCTGGCTCCCGACAGGCTGGTGCAGGAGGTGGACGCATTGGTGCTCGCGGGCGGGTCGGCCTTCGGGCTCGACGCGGCGTCCGGGGTGGCCGATGCGCTACGTGCGGCGGGGCGGGGCTTTCGCGTGGGCGGGCAGAACGTGCCAATCGTGCCGGCGGCCATCCTGTTCGACCTCACGAATGGCGGCGACAAGAGCTGGGCCGAGAGCCCCTATCGCGCGCTGGGCGCGGCGGCGCTGGAGGCGGCGCAGGACGATTTCGCGCTGGGCAGCGAGGGCGCGGGGACCGGCGCGGTGATCGGCGCGGCACGGGGCGGGCTCAAGGGCGGGCTGGGCTCGGCCTCGGCGGTGCTCGAAAGCGGCCACACGGTTGGCGCGCTGGTCGCCGTCAATGCGGTGGGCGCGGCGACCGTGGGCGAGGGCCGCCATTTCTGGGCCGCCCCGTTCGAGATCGGCGCCGAGTTCGGCGGGCTGGGGCCCGCGCCAGCCTTCCCGCAGTCCGATGCGCCGCTGCCCGTCAAGCGCGCCGACACGGCGACGACCATCGCGATCGTCGCCACCGACGCCGCACTCACCCAGGCGCAGGCAACCCGCATGGCGGTGGCCGCCCATGACGGGATCGCGCGTGCGCTGGTGCCGTCGCACACGCTTCTGGACGGCGACGCGGTGTTCGCGGCCGCGACCGGGGCGCGCGCGCTGGGCGATCCGGTGGCCGAGACGCTGATGCTGGGCCACGCCGCCGCGATGTGCCTTGCGCGGGCGATTGCGCGCGGGGTTCATGCGGCGCGCCCGGCGCCGGGCGACCGGGTGCGGGCCTGGTCGGAGCTGCCGGCCGGGTGAACGGCGTTGCGTTGGCGCCATGCGCGGGTCTAGTGTCGGGTGTTGTCCGCATGATTTCAGGAGGCCGTCACATGCGCCGTTTGCTCGTAACCGCCACTCTTGCCGCGGCGCTGCCCGCCCTTGCCGCCGCCGACGAGGTCACCGATACCATCCAGAGCGCGATGGAGGCGTATGAGGCCGGCGAAATCCAGTTCGCCATTGACGATCTGCAATACGCCACGCAGCTGTTGCAGGAGATGAAAGCCGATTCGCTGACGGGTTTTCTCCCGCCCGCCCCCGATGGGTGGACGCGCGAGCTCGACACCGAGGCGAATGCGGGCCTGGCGATGATGGGCGGCGGCTCTGTCGTCACCGGACGCTACAGCGGCACCGACGGGAATTTCGAGCTGACCATCATGCTCGACAATCCGATGGTCGCGGGCATGGCGGGGATGTTCTCCAACCTGACAATGCTGCGCCAGATGGGGCAGGTCAGCCGCATCGGCCGCCAGCCGGTGCTTAATCAGAACGGCGAACTCACGACGCTGGTGGACGGCCGCGTCCTGATCCAGGCGTCGGGGGCCGACCCCGAGGTGATGATGCCGTTTCTGGAGGCGATGGATTTCGAGGCGCTGGCCGACTTCGCGTCATAACCCCTCGAACAGCGCGGCGGTCAGCGGGCTGTCGGCTCGGGTGAGGCCGTCGATGACGTCGAAATGATGCCGGCCCCGGTCAAAGGTCAGCGGCAGGCCCCAGGCCTCGGACAGCCAGCGCGCCTGGTCGAGGAAGGCGGGGCGTTCGTCCTCGCCCACCCAGACATGGCCGGTGACGCCCGCGCGCATGGTGTGGCTGATCGGGCTTTCGGCGTCCGCCTCGGCGGGGTCGATGCGCAGATCGTCGTTCAACTTGGTCTGCATCAGCGGGCCGAGATCCGACAGCGGCGAGATGGGCACGATCCGCGCCAGCCGGCCGGCATCGCCAAGCGCGACATCCGTGCAGGCCAGCCGGGCGGCGAGGTGGCCGCCGGCGGAGTGGCCGGTCACCACGACCGGGCCGGCGACCTCGGCGGCGGCGGCGTCGAAGGCGGCGGCCATCTGCCGCGTGATCCCGGCGATGCGCGCGGCCGGGGCCAGCGTGTAGGACGGCACCGCCACGGCCCAGCCGCGGCCCAGCGGGCCGGCGGCCAGATGCGACCAGCTTTCGCGCCCGAAGGCGCGCCAGTATCCGCCATGGATGAAGATCACCAGCCCGCGCGGGCTTTCCTCGGGCAGGAACAGGTCGAACGCCTCGCGCTCGTCCGCGCCGTAGGGCAGGCCGGGCCGCGCGCGTGGACCCAGGCTCTTGCGGAACGCCTCGGCCTCGGCCGCCCAGCGGGGCGGGAACTCCTCGGCGCCGGGGATGAAGGCGGCGTTCTCGTAGGCAGTGCTGAGATCCATCTGCGCTCCTGTGGGATGTCTTGCGGCGAGAGTGTCATAGCTGGACATTTCCGGCAAAGCCATGTTTTGCACGTTGCAGGTTCGTGACCGGGAGGATGACCATGCTCGATACAAACACCGATCTGCGGGGGCTGCTCAAGGATGCCGCCCTGCTGGCCGACCGCGCCTTCGTCGCCGGGGACTGGGTGGCAGCCGATGACGGCACCACCTTCGATGTGGGCAATCCGGCCCGCGGCGACGTGATCGCGGCCGTGCCCGACCTGGGCCGCGCCGAGGTGGCGCGCGCCATCGCCGCCGCCGAGACCGCGCAGAAGGACTGGGCGCAGTGGACGGGCAAGGAGCGCGCCGCCGTCCTGCGCAAGTGGCACGAGCTGATGGTCGCCAGCGCCGACGACCTGGCCACGATCCTGACGGCCGAGATGGGCAAGCCGCTGGCCGAGGCGCGGGGCGAGATCCTCTATGGCGCCTCGTTCATCGAGTGGTTCGCCGAGGAGGCCAAGCGCGTCTATGGCGAGACGATCCCCGGCCACCAGCGCGACAAGCGCATCACCGTGATCCGCCAGCCCATCGGTGTCGTCGCCTCGATCACGCCGTGGAACTTTCCCAACGCGATGATCGCGCGCAAGGTGGCCCCGGCGCTTGCGGCCGGGTGTTCCTTTGTCGGCCGCCCGGCGGCCGAGACGCCGCTTTCGGCGCTGGCCATGGCCGTGCTGGCCGAGCGGGCGGGCGTGCCCAAAGGCGTGCTGTCGATCGTCACCTCCAGCCGCGCCTCGGATATCGGCAAGGAGTTCTGCGAGAACCCCGCCGTGCGCAAGCTGACCTTCACCGGCTCGACCGAGGTGGGGCGCATCCTGCTGCGCCAGTCGGCCGACCAGGTGATGAAGTGCTCGATGGAGCTGGGCGGCAACGCGCCCTTCATCGTCTTCGACGACGCCGATCTCGACGCGGCGGTCGAGGGGGCGATCGCCTCGAAATACCGCAACAACGGCCAGACCTGCGTCTGCGCCAACCGCATCTACGTGCAGGCGGGTGTCCATGACGCCTTCGCCGAGAAGCTCGCCCGCCGGGTCGAGGGGCTCAAGGTGGGCGACGGGCTGGAAGAGGGCGTCGATGCCGGCCCCCTCATCAGCGCCGACGCCGTCAGGAAGGTCGAGGCGCATATCCGCGACGCCCTCGACAAGGGCGGCAAGGTGGTCACCGGCGGCGCGCCGCATGCGCTGGGCGGCACCTTCTTCCAGCCGACGATCGTCACCGGCGTGACGCAGGACATGGCGGTGGCCAGCGAAGAGACCTTCGGGCCCCTCGCGCCGCTGTTTAGGTTCGAGACCGAGGAGGAGGTCATCGGTCATGCCAACGATACCATCTTCGGGCTGGCCTGCTATTTCTACGCCAATGACCTGGGCCGCGTGACCCGCGTGCAGGAGGCGCTGGAATACGGGATCGTCGGCGTCAATACCGGCCTGATCTCGACCGAGGTCGCC
Organism: Rhodobacteraceae bacterium WD3A24; assembly: GCA_002967695.1. Lineage (GTDB taxonomy): Bacteria > Pseudomonadota > Alphaproteobacteria > Rhodobacterales > Rhodobacteraceae > Alkalilacustris. Next base: position 16,791 of record PUHN01000008.1, read on the forward strand.
CCCTTCGGCGGGGTCAAGCAGTCGGGGCTGGGCCGCGAGGGCTCGCGCCACGGGATCGAGGAGTTCCTCGAGATGAAATACATCTGCACCGCCGTGTGAGCGGCGCATGAAAAAGGGCGCAGCGGTCGCGCTGCGCCCCTTGTCCATCGTGGCCGGGCAGGGCCGTCAGGCCGCCTCGGTCTCGGCCTTGCGGGCCGTGCCCTCGACCTGCGGCGCCGTCGATGCGCCGCCCGCGCGCGTGATCTCGATGCGGCGCGGTTTCAGCGCCTCGGGGATCTCGCGCACGAGGTCGATATGCAGCATGCCGTCGGCCAGCGTCGCGCCGTCGACCTTCACATGGTCGGCCAGCTGGAACCGGCGCTCAAAGGCGCGTGTGGCGATGCCGCGGTGCAGGTAGGTGCGGTTCTCGTCCTCCTCGGCCTTGCTGGCCGAGACGAGCAGCGCGTTCTCCTTCACCTCGATCGAGATGTCATCCTCGGAGAATCCCGCCACGGCGATCGAGATGCGATAGGCGTTCTCGTCAGTCTTCTCGATATTGTAGGGCGGATAGCCCGGCTGCTGGACATCGGCGTTGCTGAGCACGCGGTCCATCATCTCGGCGACACGGTCGAAACCCACGGTCGCGCGATAAAGCGGGGCAAGGTCGAAATGTCTCATCGTTTCATCCTCCTTCTTGAGCGATGCGATGTCTGGTTGCCCTCCCTTCGGGACGGGCGATCCTGTCGCGCCGGACCCTGCATTCGGCGTCCGGCGGCGTGGATATGGGTGGGTCGGGGCGGCCTTTCAAGAGGGATCAGGGCCGGATAAAGCGCGCTCCGCTGCCCGTTCTGCCGCCCCCGGAATCCAGCGCGTCGCCGCCGCCCGGCGCGGCGCGCAGAAATCGCCCGCCACGCTCGATCAGCGCGGCCCGCAGCGGCGCAAGATTGGCGGCGACCGGCGCGGCGAGGGCGACGGGGCGCCCTTGCATCCGCGCCATGGCCGAGACGACCGAGACGATGCGCGGCCCGCCCGCACCCATGGCGAAGGCCGGCGCGCCGGAGGCGCCGAAATCCACCGCGCAGCTCAGCGCGAGAATGCCGCCCGCGGCGTGGAGGACGCGGCAGTCTTCCTCCAGCGCCGGCGCCTCGGCACGCTCGCGGGCGTAGGAGACAAGGCCCACCGCCTCGCCCGCGCGCGGGGCGGCGGCCGTGGCATAGGCCGCGAGCGAGGGCAGGCGAATCGGCCGCGTCAGCTCGAGCAGCGCAAGATCGCGCGCCACCCGCGTCTCCACCGCTTCCCCTCCACGGTCGTAGGCCGGATGGACGGCTGCGCGGGCGACATCGCGATAGGCCGCCGCGCGCCCGTCGCGCCAGCCCGCGCGGAATTCGATGCGCGCGGGGTCGATGCGCCTGCCCGTGTCAGGGTCGAAGAGGCAGTGCGCGGCGGTGAGCACCTGATCTGGGGCGATCAGCGCGCCCGTGCAAAAGCCTTGCCCGCCGATCTCCAGCCGGCCGACGGCCTCCCACGGGCCGGCGGTGTCGCCGGTCGAAAGCCGCTGCGGGCCCGGCGTCTGCGCGCCGGCCGGCAGCGCCAGCCCCAGAAGAATCGCCAGCAGGATCGCGCGCATGTCGCCTTAGCCCCGTCGCCTCTGCCCGTCGGTTACCGGCCGGGTGCGGCGAAACTATGACTCCATGAGGGCGGGCGGGCGCGGCCCGCCGCAAGCCCAGTCGAGCAGTTCGACGGTATGGACCACCGGCAGCTGCGTGCCGCCGCCGATCTGCATCATGCAGCCGATATTGCCCGCCGCGATGATCTGCGGCGCCTTCGCCTCCAGCGTGCGGATCTTGCGCGCCTTGAGTTTGTCGGCGATCTCGGGCTGCATCAGGTTGTAGGTGCCCGCCGAGCCGCAGCACAGATGCGCGTCGGCCGGCTCGACCACCTCGAATCCCGCGCGCCTCAGCAGCGTCTTGGGCGCCGACTTGATCTGCTGGCCGTGCTGGAGCGAGCAGGCCGCGTGATAGGCCACGCGCAGCCCCTTTTCGCCGCCTTCGGGGATCTCGAGCTTCGTCAGCAGTTCCGAGACGTCCATCGCCCGCTCCGACACCGCCGCGGCCTCGTCGGCCAGCGGGTCGTTGCGGAACATGTGGCCGTAATCCTTCACGGTGGTGCCGCACCCGCTGGTGTTGATGACGATGGCGTCCAGCCCCTCGCCCGCGATCTCGCGCGACCAGGCGCGGATGTTCTTCGCCGCGCTGGCGTGGCTCTCGTCGGTCTTGCCCATGTGGTGCGTGAGTGCCCCGCAGCAGCCCATGCCCTCGGCGACCACCACCTCGCAGCCCAGCCGCCTCAGCAACCGGATCGTGGCGTCGTTGATGTCGGTGTTCAGCGCCCGCTGCGCGCAGCCCGTCATCAGGGCCACGCGCATCCGGCGCGTGCCCTCGGCGGGGAACACCTGCGGGTCGTCATTGGGGCTGATGGGCGGGATGCGCTTGGGCGCCATGTCCAGCATCGCGCGCAGCCGCGCATCGGGGACCAGCCGGCGGAAGGGCTTGCCGATTTTCGCGCCCAGCAGCGCCAGCCGGAAGCGGCCCGGATAGGGCAGGATGCGCGCCAGCGTCCAGCGCAGCGCGCGCTCGCGCCAGGGGCGGCGATAGGTCCGCTCGATGTGCTGGCGGGCGTGATCGACCAGGTGCATGTAGTGCACGCCCGAGGGGCAGGTCGTCATGCAGGCCAGGCAGGACAGGCAGCGGTCGATATGGCGCACCGTCTTCTCGTCGGCCGGCCGGCCCTTTTCCAGCATGTCCTTCATCAGATAGATGCGCCCGCGGGGGCTGTCGAGCTCGTCGCCCAGCACCTGATAGGTGGGGCAGGTCGCCGTGCAGAAGCCGCAATGGACACAGGCGCGCAGCACCTCGTTGGAGCGCCGGATATCCGGATCCTCCAGTTGCTCGGCGGTGAAATTGGTCTGCATCGCGCGTGTCCTGTTTTCCGCTCGGGGCGATCAGCCCATCAGGCCGGGGTTGAGAATGCCGCGCGGGTCGAACTGGCCGCGCAGCCCGGCGGCGATCCGCGACAGCGGCGCGGGCTCGGGCTGAAAGACATCGGCTGCCGCACGGGTGGCCGCGTCGGCGCGGATCAGCGTGGCGTGGCCCTCGAACGCGCCGAGGCGGGCGCGCAGATCGGTGCCGGCCGGAACCAGCAGCCAGACAAGCCCGCCGCCCCAGTCGAAAAGCGCCGCGCCCCCCGCCCGCGCGGCGATCGCGGGGCCGTCGCTGGGCTTGACCGAGACGCGCCAGACATCGCCCGCCCGGTTGTGGAACGGGGCGACATCGCGGATACCCTGCCATGTTTCCGCGCAGGCCTGTGGGTCGCGCTCCACCGTCACCGGCCCGAACCGCTCCAGCAGCCTGACGAGTTCGCCGGCACGGTAGGCCACCGAACTGGCGAAGCCCTCGATGCGCAGGAGCGTGCGCGGCGCGTCGCCGGGCAGGTGCGCCGCCCCGTTGACCTCGAAGGGCGAGGAAAGCCCGGCCGCCATGGCCCTGACCGCCTCGGTGTCCGAAAGCCCCTCGACGGTCAGTGTCGCCTGCGACTCGGGGACGGGCAGAACCTTGAACGACAGGCGGGTGAGCACGCCGAGCGTGCCGTAGCTGCCTGCCATCAGCTTGACCAGATCATAGCCGGTGACGTTTTTCATCACCCGCCCGCCATTGCTGATGATCTCGCCCCGGCCATCGACGAAACGCACCCCGATCAGGCTGTCGCGGCAGGCGCCCGTCTGGATGCGTCGTGGCCCCGACACATTCGCCGCCGCCACCCCGCCGATGGTGGGCGTGCCGTCGGTGTTCATCAGGCCGCGGTGGTCCATCGGCTCGAACGGCAGGCGCTGGCCCTCGGCCTCCAGCGTGGTCCGGACCTCGGACAGTGGCGTGCCCGCCTCCGCCACGATGGTCAGCGCGCCGGGCTCGTAGAGCGCGATGCCCGCCAGCCCCGCAGTCGAGAGCGCCGCGCCGGTTACCGGCCGGCCGACGGGCCGGGTGCCGCCGCCGACGATCCGGAGCGGGCCGTCGCTGGCAGCGACGGTCTCGGCAAGCTCGGCTTCGCTTTCGGGGCGGATCACGGCGCCGCCCGCCGCGTTTCGGTGGCCGCCAGCGGGAAGACCTTGGCCGGGTTGAGCAGCCAGGCCGGATCGAACACGTCCTTGACGCGCAGCTGTGCCTCGATGTCGGCGTCCGAGAACTGCGCGCTCATCAGGTCGCGCTTTTCCACGCCCACGCCATGCTCGCCGGTCAGGCAGCCGCCCACCTCCACGCAGAGCTTGAGGATCTCGGCCCCGAACGCCTCGCACTTCTCCAGTTCGCCGGGGGTGTTGGCGTCGAACAGGATGAGCGGGTGCATGTTGCCGTCGCCGGCATGGAACACATTGGCGACATCCAGCCCGTAGGTCTTCGACATCTCGCCGATCCGGCGCAGCACATGGGGCAGCTCCGAGACGGGGATGGTCCCGTCGAGACACATGTAATCGTTGATCTGGCCCATTGCCCCGAAGGCCGACTTGCGGCCGAGCCAGATGCGCGCGCTTTCCTCTTCCGACCCGCTTTCACGCAGTTCGACGGGCTCGTGCTTGGCCGCGATCTGCTTGATCAGGCCGAGCTGCTCGTCGATTTCGTCAGCCGAGCCCTCGACCTCGACGATCAGCAGCGCCTCGCAATCCGGGTAGCCGGCATGGGCGTGCGCCTCGCAGGCGCGGATGCAGGGGCGGTCCATAAACTCGATCGCCACGGGCAGAACGCCCGCCTTGATGATGTCGCTGACGCATTGCCCGGCGACCTCGCTGGAATCGAACGCCATCAGGACAGGCCGCGCGCCCTCGGGCTTTGGCAGGATGCGCAGCCAGGCTTCGGTGACGACGCCGAGCTGCCCCTCGGAGCCGCAGATCAGCCCCAGCAGGTCGAGCCCGCCGGCATCCAGATGCGCGCCCCCGATTTGGGTGATGGTGCCGTCCATCAGCACCATCGTCACGCCCAGCAGATTGTTGGTGGTCACGCCGTATTTCAGGCAATGCGCGCCGCCCGAATTCATCGCGATATTGCCTGCGATCGCGCAGGCGAGCTGGCTGGAGGGGTCGGGGGCGTAGAAAAAGCCGTCCTCCTCCACCGCGCCGGTGACCGACAGGTTGGTGCGCCCCGTCTGCACATGGATGAAGCGGTTGTCGTAGTCGGTCTCGAGCACCTCGGTCATCCGCGCCACGCCCAGGATGACGCTGTCGGCGGTGGGCAGCGCGCCGCCGGCCAGGCTGGTGCCGGCCCCGCGCGGGACGACCGGCACGCCCTCTTCGTGGCAGATGCGCAGCACCGCGGCGACCTCCTCGGTCGAGCGCGGCAGAACGGCGGCCAGCGGCGGGCAGCGATAGGCGACCAGCCCGTCGCATTCATAGGCGCGCGTCTCGGTCGGATCATCGATGACGGCGTCCGCCGGCAAGGCGCCGCGGAGCCGTTCGACGATCCGCGCGCGGTACGAAAGTACCTCGACATTCGGGGCGGGCATGTCCATGGCGGATCCTTCGGACGGTGTGGGTCGGAAACTAAGACCAATGCCGCCCGGTCGCAAGCGGCGCGCCCACCGGATCGTGAGTGCGTCAAGGCGCCGTTCGTGCGAGAGTCCCCGCGAAAGGAGAGTTGTCATGCGCATTGTTTCCCTGATCCTTCTGGCGGGCGTCGCCGCCGCTCCCGCCCGTGCCGAACCGCCCGTCGTGGAGGACGTCACGCTGTCGGGGCAGGGGGGCGAGGTGCGCGTCTCGGTCACGCTGAGCCATCCCGACACTGGCTGGGATCACTTTGCCGACGGTTGGGAACTGCGCACGCCGGACGGCACGCGCCTGGGCTACCGCGAACTGGCGCATCCGCATGTCAATGAACAGCCCTTCACCCGCAGCCTGCGCGGGGTCGAGATTCCCGACGGGCTCACGCGGCTGCATGTGCGCGCACATTGCAACGTCGATGGCTGGTCGTCCACGCCGTATGTGGTCGAGCTCGACGGGGGCGGCTAGGGGCCTTGATCCGCCCGGGATGCGGCCTGACGTCGTGTTTCTCGCCGTCAGGTGCCGCTCTCGGGCGGCGGCTTCGATGATCCGACGGCCCCTCGCCCGTGCCTCCCGCCGATCTTCGTCGGCGGGGAAGGACGACCGGGCCCCGACGGTTTCCAATCCCAAGGAAAATGCCCTAGGATTTCCAGACGTTTCGGGGGCAGGCCCATGGGACCGGCGAGCGTTCGGCAGATGGCAGATCGGGTGGCCGCGCTCATGGAAGAGCGGCTCGGCGCGGTCGGGACAGGTCTGTCGGAAAAGCTGCGCCGCGCTGGCGGCCGGCTGCCCCGGCGGATACGGGCCGAGGCCGCGCGGCTGGCCGAAGCCGACCGCCGCGCGCGCGCCACAGGCCCGCATGCCGATTTCGACAGCGCACAGCTCGCGCAGGCCTATGACGCCTGTGTGGGGTATCTCAAATCGCTGGGGCCGTGGCGCCGGCGGTGGGCGAGTGTCGCGCACGGCGCCGCCGGGCTGATCCTTGCGCTGCTGGCGCTGGCGGTGGCGGTCCTTGCGGTGCTGATCTGGCGGGGCTTTCTCTAGCCCCGCCAGACCGGGGGATCTCACAGGCCCGGATAGATCGGGAAGCTGTTGCAGAGCGTCTGCACCTCGGCGCGCACCTTGGCCTCCACCTCGGCGTTGCCGTCCTCCCCGTTGGCGGCAAGCCCATCGACCACCTCGGTGATCCAGTCGGCGATCTGGCGGAACTCCGGCTCCCCGAAGCCGCGTGTCGTGCCGGCAGGCGTGCCCAGCCGGACGCCGCTGGTCACGGTCGGCTTTTCGGGGTCGAACGGGATCCCGTTCTTGTTGCACGTGATGTGCGCCCGGCCCAGGGCCTTTTCGGTGGCGTTGCCCTTCACGCCCTTGGGCCGCAGATCGACCAGCATCACATGGGTATCGGTGCCCCCGGTGACGATGTCGAGCCCGCCCTTCTGCAACTGCTCGGCCAGCGCGCGGGCATTCTTGACGACCTGGGCGGCGTAGTCGCGGAACTCGGGGCGCAGGGCCTCGCCGAAGGCCACGGCCTTGGCGGCGATCACATGCATCAGCGGGCCGCCCTGGATGCCCGGAAAGATGGCCGAGTTGAACTTCTTGGCCAGCGCCTCGTCATCGGTCAGGATCATGCCGCCGCGCGGGCCGCGCAGGGTCTTGTGCGTGGTCGTGGTGGCGACATGGGCGTGCGGGAAGGGCGAGGGGTGTGCCCCGCCGGCCACGAGCCCCGCGAAATGCGCCATGTCCACCAGCAGATACGCGCCCACCTGATCGGCGATGGCGCGGAAGCGGGCGAAGTCGATCTCGCGCGGGACGGCCGAGCCGCCTGCGATGATCAGCTTGGGCTGGTGCTCCTTCGCCAGCGCCTCGGCCTGGTCGTAGTCGATCAGGTTGTCGTCACGGCGCACGCCGTAATGGATCGCGTTGAACCACTTGCCCGACTGGTTCGGCGGCGCGCCGTGGGTCAGGTGCCCGCCCGAGGCGAGATCCATGCCCAGAATCGTGTCACCGGGCTTGAGCAGCGCGGTGAACACGCCCTGGTTGGCCTGGCTGCCCGAGTTGGGCTGGACGTTTGCGAAGCCTACGCCAAAGAGCTCCTTGGCGCGCCCGATGGCGAGGTTTTCCGCGATATCGACATACTGGCAGCCGCCATAATAGCGCCGCCCCGGATACCCCTCGGCATACTTGTTGGTCATCACCGAGCCCTGCGCCTCCATCACGGCATGGCTGACGATGTTTTCCGATGCGATCAGTTCGATCTCGTCGCGCTGGCGGCCGAGTTCCTTGCGGATCGCATCGAAAAGCTCGGCGTCGCGCGACTCGAGCGGCTCGGTAAAGAACCCATTGTCACGATGGGGTGCGTTCATGGAACATCTCCTCGAAAGGATGGTTGCAATGGATGGAGGGTCTCTTACCGGAAAAGCGCGGGCGCAAAAACCCCGCCACGCGACACAGCGCCCCGCAAGAGCGGCGCGCCCGCGCGAATCCGGCGCAGATGCCTACACGGCGCGCAGCGCGCGCGCATCTCAAGCGCGCTCTTGTCTTCGTCGTGGCCGCGGGCGAGAAGGGCGGGATACCGGCGGGACTGGCGCGAGGCGGGCATGGACAAGAAGATCGCGTTCGTGGCGAGCGACGTGGCCGAGGCGCGCGAGGCCCATGCCGCGCTGGTGGCGCGGTACGGCGACGCGCCGCTGGAGAAGGCCGATGTGATCGTCGCGCTGGGCGGCGACGGGTTCATGCTCCAGACCCTGCACCGGACGCAGGATCTCCCGGCCCCCGTCTACGGGATGAATTGCGGCACCGTGGGCTTTCTGATGAACGAGTATGCCGAGGACGGCCTCGAAGAGCGCCTGGCGCGGGCGGAGGAGGCGATCATCAACCCCCTGCGGATGCGCGCGGAGTCGGTGACGGGCACAGGCTACGAGGCGTTGGCGATCAACGAGGTCTCGCTGCTGCGCGCGGGGCCGCAGGCGGCGCAGCTGCGCATCTCGGTCGATGGCAAGGTGCGGATGGAGCGGCTTGTCTGCGACGGGGCTCTGGTGGCCACGCCGGCGGGCTCGACCGCCTACAACTATTCGGCGCACGGGCCGATTTTGCCCATCGACTCCGATGTTCTCGCGCTCACGGCGATGGCCGCATTCCGGCCCCGCCGCTGGCGCGGGGCGCTCCTGCCCAAGATGGCACTGGTGCGCTTCGACGTGCTCACCCCCGAAAAGCGGCCGGTGATGGCCGATGCCGACAGCCGGTCCTTCCCCGATGTCGCCTGGGTCGAAGTGCAAAGCGAGACCCGGATCTCGCATCGTTTGCTCTTCGATCCCGGCCACGGGCTGGAGGAGCGCCTGATCCGTGAGCAGTTCGTCTGACGCCGGTCAGGCCGGGGTGTGGGGGCCGCGCTTCATCCATGCCTCGCGCTTGCGGTAGAGCGTGGAGGGCGAGACATCGAGTATCCGCGCGGCCTGCGGGATCGAGCCGTCGCAGTAGGCGATCGTCTCCTCGATGACATGCCGCTCGATCTCGGCGAGCGGACGGCCCACGAGCCCGCCCACCGTCGCCCGCGGCGCGTCCGCGGGGGCGGCGGCGCAATCGGCGCGGGCGCTGTCGGCCGCTTCCGCCCGCAGATCCTCCGGCAACATCCACCGCGCCACCAGCGGCCCGTCATTGAGCACCACGACATTGCGCAGCACGTTGAGCAGCTGGCGCACATTGCCTGGCCAGTGAAGCTGCTGAAACAGGGCGCCGACATCGTCGTCCAGCCCGATAAAGCGTTTGCCTTCCTCGCTCGAGAGTCGCTCCAGCGCGGCGTCGGCGATCTCGAGCACATCCGCGCCCCGGTCGCGCAGGGGCGGCAGATGGATCGGCACCACATGCAGGCGGTAATAGAGATCCTCGCGCAGCTTGCCGCGGCGCACGGCCTCCAGCGGATCGCGGTTGGTGGCGCAGACGATGCGCACATCCACCTTGCGCGGCCGGGTCGCCCCGACCGGCTGGATCGTCGATGTCTGAAGAAAGCGCAGCAACTTGGTCTGAAGCCCCAGGTCGAGCTCGCAGACCTCGTCGAGAAACAGCGTGCCGCCATCGGCCTCGGCCGCCGCGCCGGGCTTGTCGGCGATGGCGCCGGTGAACGCGCCGCGAAGATGGCCGAAGACCTCGGACTCGAGAAGATCGGCGGGGATCGCACCGCAATTGAGCGCGATGAACGGCCCCTTGGCCCGGTCGGAGCTGTCATGGAGCGCCTGCGCGCAGAGTTCCTTGCCGGTGCCGCTTTCGCCGGTGATGAAGACTGTCGCCATCGAGCGGGCGACGGAGCGGATCTTGGCGTAGACCGCTGCCATCGCCGGCGAGTGGCCCACGAAATCGCCCAGCGGCGCGACGGTCTCCGCCCCGTCCCGCGGCGGCGCGCCCGCGCCCTGCCCGGCGCGCAGTGCGTTTTCGACCGCGTCGATCAGGCGGTCCTCCCCGAAGGGCTTGACGAGAAATTCGTGTGCGCCCGCGCGCATCGCCTCGACCGCCTTGTCGATCGACCCGTGCGCGGTCACGACGATGACGCGTACGCCCGGCCGTTCGGCGAGCAGCGCGCGCATAAGGTCGAGCCCGTCGCGATCGGGCAACATCAGGTCGAGCACGACGACGGATGGCCGGGCCGCGTGAAAGGTCGCCTGCCCCGTATCGGCGTCTCCCGCGCTGACCACGTCATGGCCCGCCGTGCGCAGCATCGTCTCGTAAAGCAGCCTCAGCGACGGCGTGTCCTCGATGAGCAACACCTCGGGCGACTGCACAGCGTGGTGCGGCGCCTCGGCCCGGCGTGTCGCCGTCTCGGCCATCACGCGCCCGCCCCCCGCACATCCGCTTCGGCGGCAATTCGAGCGATCAATGCGTCAAGACGCGGCTGTGCGCGTGCCCAGAGTGCGGCCGTGTCGGCGGAGGCCTCCGCATGCGCGGCGCGGTTGAGATCGACCGCAAGGCCGTGCAGCGCGTCGGCGCCCAGCTCGCCGGCCAACGCGCTGAGCACATGCGTCCGGGCGCGGATGACGGCGAAATCGCCCGCCGGCGCCGCCTGCCCGAGTGCCGTGCGAATTTCGTCCAGGTCGTGCAGTATCTGGATGAGCAGGGTGCCAGCGGTCTCCGGGCCGGCGAGATCGAGCAGCGCGTTGAACCGTTCGGGGTTCAGTTCCGGATCGTCGTTCATCGCGGACTCCGCGTCACTCGCACGCGTTTGATGAAATTTCCCGGCGAGGCTATAGGATGTCGATGGAGACGGGCGCAAGTCGCGCATGGGTTGAGTTCCCGCATCGCCCCCCGCCGGCGCGGGAGTACCGTCGTCACGGTGCGCAGCACTCGCCTGCGTGCTCGTGCATGCCGTCGCCGCAGAGGAGGGGGTATCGAACGCGCGCATCATCCGGTCCGCCCCACTGCTGGGGTCGCTGTCTTCCGGCGCGAGAATTCAATCACAGGCTGCATGCTGGCGAAGGATTACGCGATGACGGGGCTCCGGCCAACCTGCCAAAAAGGGCAGGTTGACCCGTCATGGAGGGGGCCGACTCGGCGCGCGCGCCGCGACTCAGCCTTGCGGATATCCCAGCCCGCGCACCGCCTGGGCGATTTCGTCCAGAATCGCGGGATCGTCGATGGTGGCCGGAATCCCCCACGCCTGCCCGTCGGCGATCTTGACCATCGTCGCGCGCAGGATCTTGCCCGAGCGGGTCTTGGGCAGACGGTCCACAACTGTGGCGAGGCGGAAGGCCGCGACGGGCCCGATCCGCTCGCGCACCAGCTCGACACATTCGGCGGCGACCGCGTCGCCCGGCCGCGTCACCCCCTTGTTGAGGCAGATAAACCCCATCGGCAACTGCCCCTTGAGCGGGTCGGAGACCCCGATCACGGCGCATTCTCCCACATCCGGGTGACTTGCCAGAACCTCTTCCATCGCCCCGGTCGAAAGGCGGTGACCCGCGACGTTGATGACGTCATCGGTCCGCGCCATGATGTAGATATAGCCGTCCTCGTCGATATAGCCCGCATCGCCGGTCTCGTAATAGCCGGGGAAGTGCTCCAGGTAGCTCTTGCGAAAGCGGCCTTCGGCGTTCCACAGCGTGGGCAGCGTGCCCGGCGGGAGCGGCAGCTTGATGGCGATCGCGCCCAGTTCGCCGTGGGGCAGGGGTGTGCCGTCGGGGTCGAGTACCCGCACGTCGTATCCCGGCATCGGCACCGAGGGCGAGCCGATCCTGACCGGCAGCGGCTCCAGCCCCATCGGGTTGGCGGCGATGGGCCAGCCGGTCTCGGTCTGCCACCAGTGGTCGATGACCGGCACGCCCAGCTTGTCCTGCGCCCATTCGATCGTGTCGGGGTCGGCGCGTTCGCCGGCCAGGTAGAGACAGCGCAGGCGTGACAGGTCGTGTTTCTTCACCAGCGCGCCATCGGGATCCTCGCGCTTGATCGCGCGGAACGCCGTCGGCGCGGTGAAGAAGCTGACGACCCCGTGCTCGGCGATCACGCGCCAGAAGGTGCCCGCGTCGGGGGTTCCCACGGGCTTGCCCTCGAAGACCACGGTCGTGGCGCCATGCACCAGCGGCCCGTAGCAGATATAGCTGTGGCCCACGACCCACCCCACGTCGGAGGCGGTCCAGAAGACCTCGCCGGGATCGACGTTGTAGACGTTCTTCATCGTCCATTTCAGCGCGACGAGATGACCGGCGGTGTGTCGCACCACGCCCTTGGGCGTGCCGGTCGTGCCCGAGGTATAAAGGATATAGGCGGGGTGGTTGCCCTCGACCGGGACGCAGTCGGCGGGTGCAGCGCCATACTGGAAGGCGTGCCAGTCATGGTCGCGCCCCTCGGTCAGCCGCGCGACCTCCTGCTCGCGCTGGAAAACGACGCAGAAATCCGGCTTGTGGGCGGCCATCTCGATCGCCGCGTCCATCAGCGGCTTGTAGTGGACGACACTGTTTGGCTCGATCCCGCAGGAGGCGGCGATCAGCGCCTTGGGCTGCGCGTCGTCTATGCGCTTGGCCAGCTCCAGCGCCGCGAACCCGCCGAAGACGACCGAATGGATCGCGCCGAGCCGTGCACAGGCCAGCATCGCCTCCAGCGCCTCGGGGATCATCGGCATATAGATGACTACGCGGTCGCCCTTTTCCACGCCCTTGGCCTGCAGGGCACCGGCCAGGCTGGCGACCCGGTCGCGCAGCTCGGAATAGGTGATCTCGTGCCTGGTATGAGTGACCGGGCTGTCATGGATGATCGCGACCTGGTCGCCGCGGCCGGCCGCCACATGCCGGTCAACGCAGTTGTAGCAGCCGTTCAGAAGCCCGTCGGAAAACCATTCGTAGAGGGGGGCGTTTTTGTCGAACAGCGCCTTCGACGGCGGCCGCTCCCAGTCGATCGCGCGGGCCTGCTCCATCCAGAAGCCGTCGGGATTGTCAAGCGAGCGGGCGTAGACATCGGCGTAACGCATGGACCTCCTCCTCCTCGTGATCACGCGGAATCTGTTACGCGCCGTGCGCCATCAGGACAAGAACGGGCCGTTACGCTGCGGCATGATGGCGCAAACGGGATGGCGGGCGAATGCCGCCGGTTGTGGTGTCCATGAAATGGGGCGACCCCGCAGGGCCGCCCCCGACTCTCGCCCTCTGCGGCGAAGGTTTCTCAGAAGTGGTAGCTGACCACGGCGCGCACCGTCTGCACGTCGGTCTCCATGTCGATGTCGACCGAACCATCACGACCCACGGGCGTCTCGAAGAGGTCGTGATCCTCGAAGGCAGTATAGCGGTATTCGAGCTTCATGCTGACATTGTCGCTCAGCATCGTCTCGATCCCCGCCCCCAGGCTCCAGCCGTCAAGATCGAAGTCATAGCTGTCCGAGGCGTTGAAATCCCCGCTGAGGTCATACTCACCGTTGAAGTTGCCGCGGGTGAAACCCAGAAGGCCGTAGATCAGCGTGCGCTCCGAGGGCAGGTAGCCGATGCGGCCGGCCGCGGTGAGCATGCTCTCGGGGCGCACCCGGTAGTCGAAGTCGAGATCGGCTTCCCCCGAAACCGAGAAGCTCGTGTCGTTGTCGATATGTGTGGCCGTGTAGTCGAGTTGCACGCCGGCCACCATGTTGGGGCTCAGACGGAAGCCATAACCGCCCTCGATCGTCACCAGGCCGCCCTGGCCGCCGAGGTCCGGCAAGTCGAAGTCGCCCCTGAGGCCGTCTTCGCCTACCATCGGAAGGTTGAAATCACCGACGATGTCGTAGTTCGTGCTGCCCATGCCGAGACCGGCACCGACCCACGGGCCGCTCCAGTAGTCGGGCGCTGTGGGTGCGGGCTGCACCACGGGTGTGGGCGCAGGCGCCGGGGCGGGGCCGCTGGCGAGCGCCGGAGCGGCGAGGATGCTGGACGCTATGAGCGTCGTTACTGTCATTCTGGAAATCATGGCCGAAAGTCCCTCTGTGGTCGAAAGGTGGCCGGTACAGATGCCGGTCGGGACCACTCAGGCGGCACGAAACCAGAGCGCACATTGAGCTGGATCAATAGGCGCGCATTTTGTTAATATAATATTAAGCATTGTGGCAAAAGCGCCACGATTCGCTGGCGGTCAGCCGTAATGCGCCACCGGCGTCCCGGCCAGCGCCGACATGTTCAACAGCCCCCGCGCGGTGATCGAGGGTGTGACGATATGGGCGCGATTGCCCATGCCCATCAGGATCGGGCCGACCTCGAGCCCGCCGGCATGCGTCTTGAGGATGTTGCGCACGCCGCTGGCGGGGTCGGTCCCAGCGAAAACCAGCACGTTGGCCGGCCCGTCGAAACGCGCATTGGGGAAGATGCGCCGGCGCAGCTCGGGGTCGAGCGCGGCGTCGATCGACATCTCGCCCTCATAGGCGAAATCGGGCGCGCGGGCGTCCAGCAGTTCCAGCGCGGCGCGAATCCGTCGCGCCGAGTCGGTGTCCATGTTGCCGAACTGCGAATGCGAACACAGCGCGACCTGCGGCTCGATCCCGAAGCGCCGGACATGGCGCGCCGCTCCGACGGCGGCCTCGGCGATCTGCTCGGGCGTGGGTTCGGGATGAACCTGCGTGTCGGCCAGAAACAGGTTACCCTCGGGCTGGATGATCAGGCTGAGTGCGCCGACCGGCGCGAGCCCGTCCTGGGCCAGCACCTGGCTGACATAATTGAGATGCCAAAGATACTGGCCGAAGGTGCCGCAGATGAGGCTGTCGGCCTCACCGCGATGGACCATCACCGCCCCGATCGCCGTCGTGTTGGTGCGCAGCACCGCGCGGGCGATGTCGGGGGTCACGCCGCGCCGCTCCATGATGTGGTGATAGGTGCTCCAGTAGTCCCGATAGCGCGGGTCGTTCTCGGGGTTGACGATCTCGAAGTCCTCGTCGGGGCGAATGGGCAGCCCCGCCCGCTCGCAGCGCCGCGCGATCACCTCGGGCCGCCCGATCAGGATCGGCACCTCGGTCGTCTCCTCGAGCATCGCGTTGGCCGCGCGCAGGACGCGCTCGTCCTCGCCCTCGGCGAAGACGATCCGGCGCGACGCCTGCCGCGCCGCCTCGAAGACGGGGCGCATGATCATCGCCGAGCGGAACACCGACCCGTCGAGCCGCGCCTTGTAGTCGTCGAGATCGCCGATAGGCCGTGTGGCCACCCCCGACTGCATCGCCGCGCGAGCCACGGCGGTGGCCACGACGCCCATTAGCCGCGGATCGAAGGGTTTGGGAATCAGGTAGTCGGGGCCGAAATTCATCCGCTCGCCCTGATAGGCGGCGGCCGCCTCGGCGCTGGTGGTGGCGCGGGCGATCCGGGCGATGCCGTCGATGCAGCCAAGCTGCATGGCGTCGTTGATCTCGGTCGCGCCGACATCCAGTGCGCCGCGGAAGATGAACGGAAAGCACAACACGTTGTTGACCTGATTGGGGTAGTCCGACCGGCCCGTGGCAATGATCGCGTCGGGCGCGACTGCGCGCGCGGCGTCGGGGTCGATCTCGGGGCGGGGGTTGGCCAGGGCAAAGATGATCGGCGGGCCGGCCATCCGGCCCACCATCTCGGGGGCGAGCACGTCGGGCCCCGACAGGCCGAGGAACAGATCGGCCCCCTCGATCGCCTCGTCCAGCTCGCGCGCCCCGCCCGGCTGCGCGAAGGCGGCCTTGTGGGTGTTCATGTCGATCTCGCGGCCCTCATGGACGAGCCCGTGGATGTCAAACAGCCAGACATTCTCACGCTTCACCCCCAGCTTGAGAAGCGTGTTGAGGCAGGCGATTCCCGCCGCGCCGCCGCCGGTGCTGACGACCTTGATATCCTCGAACCGCTTGCCGGCGACATGCAGCGCGTTGGTCGCCGCCGCACCCACGACGATCGCGGTGCCGTGCTGGTCGTCGTGAAAGACGGGAATGTTCATCCGCTCGCGGCAGATCCGCTCGACGATGAAGCAATCGGGGGCCTTGACGTCTTCGAGGTTGATCGCGCCGAAGGTGGGCTCCATCGCGCAGATCAGTTCGGCCAGCTTTTCGGGATCCTGCGCGTCCAGTTCGATGTCGAAGCAGTCGATATTGGCGAATTTCTTGAAGAGCACGGCCTTGCCCTCCATCACGGGTTTCGCCGCCAGCGGCCCGATATCGCCCAGCCCGAGCACCGCCGAGCCGTTGGTGACCACGCCCACCAGATTGCCGCGCGAGGTAAAGCGGCTCGCCGCCGTTGGATCGGCCTGGATGTCGAGGCAGGGCTCGGCGACGCCGGGCGAATAGGCACGCGCCAGGTCGAAGCCGTTGGCCAGTGGCTTGGTCGCGCGGATCTCCAGTTTTCCGGGCCGTGGATACTCGTGGTAGTTCAACGCGGCCTGCCGCATCGATTCCTGGCGCGAGTCGTTCATGCCGTCTCTCTCCCCGAAATTTCGTTTAACACTAAACAGAAACTCCGCATCGGTGAAAGAACCTCTGCTGTGCGCTCTTGCACCGGCCGTCGCCCCGGCCCAGAATCGCCCCGGTTTGTGGGACGGAGACGCCATGTCGCTGATCGAACGGGCACGCGCCGCGCGCGAGAACGCCCACGCGCCCTATTCCGGTTTCGGTGTCGGTGCGGCGCTGCGCACCGAGTCAGGCGCGGTCTTTGCGGGCTGCAATGCCGAGAACGCCGCCTATCCCGAGGGCACCTGCGCCGAAACGGGCGCAATCGCGGCGATGGTCGCCGCCGGCGCGCGGCGGATCGCCGAGATCGCCATCATCGCCGACACGCCCGAGCCGATCTCCCCCTGCGGGGGGTGTCGCCAGCGGATCGCCGAGTTCGCCGGCCCCCGCACCCGCATCGTCATGGCGACGCTGTCGGGCCGGATGCGGACCGCCACGCTGGAAGAATTGCTGCCGGGGGCCTTTGCCTCGGCCCAGCTTCCACGGGGCTGAGGACGCCGGCGCTTGCGCATGGGCGCAACTCCGGGCAGATCGGGGGCAGTGCGGCCTCGCCGGTCCCGGTGCCGCAGTCGCCGCACGCGGACGATCCGCGGCCGGGGGGTGCGCAGCTTTCCGTCGCCCCGCGCCGAGCAATACACGAACGACAGGAGCCCCCTTGATGCTTGATCACCTGACCGTCGTGCGCCACCCGCTGGTGCAGCACAAGCTCACGCTGATGCGCGAGAAAACCACTTCGACGGCGGTGTTCCGCCAGCTTCTGCGCGAGATCAGCCTGCTTCTGGCCTATGAGGTCACCCGCGAGCTGGAGATGACGCACAAGCACATCGAGACCCCCATGCGCGGGATGGACGCCGAGGTGCTGGCCGGGCGCAAGCTTGCGCTGGTGTCGATCCTGCGGGCGGGCAACGGGCTGCTCGACGGTATTCTGGAGCTGATCCCCTCCGCGCGGGTGGGGTTCGTAGGACTCTACCGCGACGAGGAGACGCTCCGGCCGGTGCAGTATTATTTCAAGGTGCCATCCGAACTCGACGAGCGCACCGTCATCGTGGTCGATCCGATGCTGGCCACCGGCAACTCCTCCGTGGCCGCGATTGACCTTCTCAAGAAGGCGGGCGCGAAACGTATCCGGTTCCTGTGCCTGCTGGCCGCCCCGGAGGGGGTGGAGCGGATGCGCGAGGCGCACCCCGACGTGCCCGTCGTCACTGCCGCCGTCGATGAAAAGCTCAACGAGCACGGCTACATAGTGCCGGGGCTCGGTGATGCGGGCGACCGCATGTACGGCACGCGCTGAGGCCGAAACGCCTTTACTCGCCCCGGCCGATCTTGCATCCTTGCGCTCGGCAATACGGGGGACGCGATGCATTTCAGGGTTCTGGTCGCAGCGGCCTTGACGGCCGCCACGTGGGCGGGAGCGGCGTTCGCGCAGGCGTCGGCGGCAGTGCCGGCCGAGGTTCCGCCGGAATCCTTCCGCAATACCCAGTATGTCGACAGCGAGGGCTGCGCCTTCATCCGCGCCGGGTTCGACGGGCGTGTCACCTGGGTGCCGCGCCTCGATCGGGAGCGCAACCATGTCTGCGGCCTCGAGCCGAGCCTGCCGCAGCTCGCCGAGACACAAGAAGAGCCGGCCGCGCAGCCGCAGGCGACCACCGAGGCGCAGCCCCTCGCCGCCGACCCTGCCCCCGAGCGTTCTGCACCCGAAGAGGCCGAGCCCCGCCGCGCGCGCCGCACGGAAGCGCGCCCCCGTCAGGCCGAGCCCACGGCCACGGCCGCGCGTGAGCCCGCGCGGCAGGCCGTGGCGCAGCAGCGCGCCCAGCAGGCCCCCGCGGGCCATAACCGGGCCTGCCCCCAGAGGCTGCCCTATGGTCAGGAACTGCGCCTGACAGACGGGCGAACGGTGATCCGTTGCACCGCGCAGCCCGCGCGGCTGAACCTGGATCGCGGTGCGCCGGTCGAGCCGGCTGCGCCATCCGGCCGCCAGAGCCGCCCGGCGGCGGTGCAGCCGCCCGCGACCCCCGAGGGCTATCGCCCCGTGTGGGAGGATGACCGGCTCAATCCGCGCCGCGCACAGGGCAGGCCCGAGGGCGAGGCCGCCATGCGCCGCGTCTGGAGCGAGAGCATCCCGCGCGAACAGATCGGTCAGCCGGCGCCGCGCAGTGCGGCGGCCCCCGCAGATGCGCGCCCGGAGGTATCGCCACGCGATCGGCTTGTGCCCACGCCAGATGCCTACATCTCCACGATGGGGCGCACCGGGGCGGACCGGCCCGCCGGGCGTTTCGTGCAGGTTGGAACCTTCGCGGTGGAATCGAATGCCGGCAATACGGCCCGGCGCCTGCGCGCCGCCGGCCTGACGGTCCAGACACGCGAGGTCCGCAGTGGCGGACGAAGCCTGCGCGTCGTGCTCGCCGGGCCGTTCTCCGACCCCGAGGCGCTGCGCGATGCCCTTGCGCGCGCGCGCGGGATGGGTTTTTACGACGCCTTCACCCGCGGCTGAGCGGCGCGCACCCTTCGCCGCCCGAAGGGAGGAAGGCCGCCGCGGGCGCGGTACTTCTCCGAATTCCGATCCCGCTCCTCGCGCGAGAGGTGGACCAGGCACTGCGATGGACCCTCCGACCCGCTTGACCGACCGTCGGCGCGAGAGATCTTGATGTGCTATCAGGGTCGTCGTGGGCTCTGGGCGCGGCAGCGCTTCCTCCACGGCCCGCGCCGAGGTGCTGGGCGGAGGGCCCTACGGGATGGAGACCCGGGTGACGCGCTACCATGCACTCGCCACGGTGGACGTGATTGCCCGCGCAATGCGCAGCGCGAGCGCGCGCTGGACAGCCGGGGCGGCAGAGCCGATATTGCGGGCATGAGCCTGCCGCCCGGATTCCTCGAAGAACTGCGCGACCGCGTGCCGCTGAGCCAGGTGGTCGGGCGCAAGGTGAGCTGGGACCGGCGCAAGTCCAACCAGGCCAGGGGCGACTGGTGGGCGCCATGCCCGTTTCATCAGGAAAAGACCGCCTCCTTTCACGTCGATGACCGCAAGGGGTTCTTCTATTGCTTCGGCTGCCACGCCAAGGGCGACGCGATCAGCTTCCTGCGCGAGTCGGAGAACATGGACTTCATGGAGGCCGTCGCCGCGCTGGCGCAGGAGGCGGGAATGGAGATGCCCGCCCGCGACCCGCAGGCGGCCGAGCGCGCCGACCAGCGCACCCGTCTTGCCGAGGTCATGGAACAGGCGGTGCGGTTCTTCCGGCTGCAGCTCAACACGGCCGCCGCGGCCGAGGCGCGCGACTACCTGGCGCGCCGCGGGCTGGACGCCGGCGCGCAGGGACGTTTCGAGATCGGCTACGCGCCCGAGGGGCGCCAGGCGCTTTATCGGCACCTGTCCGAGGCGGGCGTGGAGCGCGAGTTGATCCTCGAGGCCGGGCTCGCCGCCGCGCCCGACGGCGGCGGCGCCCCCTATGACCGTTTCAGCGGACGCATCATCTTCCCGATCCGCGACGCGCGCGGCCGCGCGATCGCCTTCGGCGGCCGGGCGCTGCGGGCCGATGCGCGGGCGAAATACCTGAACTCCCCGCAGACCGAGCTCTTCGACAAGAGCCGCAGCCTGTACAATCACGGCCCCGCGCGCGCCGCGGCGGGCAAGGGCCATGAACTGATCGTGGCCGAGGGCTACATGGATGTCATCGCGCTCGTCGAGGCGGGCTTCGAGGCGGCCGTCGCCCCCCTGGGCACCGCCATCACCGAGGATCAGCTGCGACTTCTGTGGCGCATCGCCCCCGAGCCGGTCATCGCGCTGGATGGCGACTCGGCGGGGCTCCGCGCGGGGCAGCGGCTGGCCGATCTCGCGCTGCCGCTGATCGAGGCGGGCCAGTCGCTGCGCTTTTGCATCATGCCCGAGGGCCAGGACCCCGACGACGTGCTGCGCGCGGGCGGGGCGGCGGCGATGCGGCAACTCATCAACGATGCCGAACCGATGGCGCGGCTGCTGTGGCGCCGCGAGACCGACGGCGCCGTGCTCGACAGCCCCGAGCGGCGCGCCGCCCTCGACAAGCGGCTGCGCGCACTGCTCGGCCGCATTCGCGACCCCTCTCTGCGCAGCCATTACGGCGAGGAGTTTCGCCGCCTGCGCGCCGAGCTTTTCGACGCGGCCGCCGGCCCGGCAGGCCGGCGCGGCGGGAGCGCGCGGAGCCGTCCTGCAGACTTTCGCAAGGGCAATTTCGCGCCGGCCCCGATGGCGCCGCTTCCGGCCACACGCAGCACGGTACTGGGCAGCGCCGGCAGCGGCGACGTGGCCGAACGCATGCACGAGGAGGTCATCCTCGCGATCCTCGCCGCCCATCCCGGGCTCATTCCGCGTTTCGAGGAGGCGCTCGAGCGCATCGATTTCACCGCCCCCGAGCGCCGCACCCTGCGTGATGCGTTGCTTTCCGCGGCCGACGCGGACGGCTCCGCCGCGCGGCGTGAAAAGATCGCCGAGCGCGCGGGCGATGCCCTTGAAAAGCTCATGTCGCTGCGCCATGTGCGATTTGCGCCGCCCGTCCGCAAGACAGGCGATGAAGAGTTGGCCCGCATGTGCCTGGCC
The DNA here is from genome assembly GCA_002967695.1 of Rhodobacteraceae bacterium WD3A24. Taxonomy (GTDB): domain Bacteria; phylum Pseudomonadota; class Alphaproteobacteria; order Rhodobacterales; family Rhodobacteraceae; genus Alkalilacustris. The sequence goes on from PUHN01000008.1 coordinate 37,800, forward strand.
GAGGAAATCGCGAAACTCGATGTGCGGCGGGGGGTCGAGATGGAGATTCGCGACGCCGTGGAGGAGATCGCCGGCATGGCCGACGAGGGTCTGACATGGCGTCTGGGTCAGGCCGCCGCCGCGCGCCACCGGGTCGAACAGTCCCGGCTGGAGGATTCCGGCGATCTGGGCGAGGACCGAACGGCGCTGTCCGAGAGCATCCAGAGCCTCATCGACGATGAGGTGTGGGTTAAGAAGAGACGCTGAGCTTACGATTCGGGCTCTGTGATTCGGGCGAACGATTCGCTACAAATCGCAGATCGAATCGGCCACTCCCGAGGAGCATCCATGGCTGCGAAAGACACCGAAGAGACCCGCCAGGACGATCAGGACACCGACATCTCGCTCGACATGAGTCAGGCGTCGGTCAAGAAGATGATCGCCGCAGCCAAGGAACGGGGCTTCATCACCTATGAGCAGCTCAACCAGGTGCTGCCCCCCGATCAGGTGTCGTCGGAGCAGATCGAGGACGTGATGTCGATGCTCTCGGAGATGGGCATCAACATCATCGAGGAGGAGGAAGGCGTCGACGGCGAAGAGGCCGCGCAGGGCTCGACGGATATGGTCGAGACCTCGACCTCGCGCGAGGTCGCCGTCTCCAGCAGCGACAGCGAGAAGCTCGACCGCACCGACGATCCGGTGCGGATGTATCTGCGCGAGATGGGCTCGGTCGAACTGCTCTCGCGCGAGGGTGAGATCGCCATCGCCAAGCGCATCGAGGCCGGCCGCAACACCATGATCGCCGGGCTGTGCGAAAGCCCGCTGACCTTTCAGGCGATCACCATCTGGCGCGACGAGCTGGTCTCCGAAGATATCCTCCTGCGCGACGTGATCGATCTGGAGACGACCTTCGGCAACGCCGTCGAAGGCGAGGGGCCCGTGGCCGAGCCGGTCGTCGCCGGGATCGACGTCAGCCAGGTCCAGGCCCAGACCGAAGCCGCCGCCAAGCCGGAGGAGAAGAAGTCGGCCGAGCCCGAGCTCGACGCCGACGGCAACCCGATCCGCAACAACGACGACGATGATGAGGAAGAGGAAGAACAGTCCTCGATGTCGCTGGCGGCGATGGAGGCCGCGCTCAAGCCCCGCGTCCTCGAGACTCTCGACCGCATCGCCGACGACTTCGCGCGCCTGTCCGAGATGCAGGACGCCCGGATGCAGGCCACCCTGGGCGAGGGGGGCGACGGCTTTTCGGCCGATCAGGAAGCGGCCTATCAGAAGCTGCGCTCGGAGATCGTCGAGCTGGTCAACGGGCTGCACCTGCACAACAACCGCATCGAGGCGCTGGTCGATCAGCTCTACGGCATCAACCGCCGCATCATGTCGATCGACAGCGCGATGGTGAAGCTCGCCGATCAGGCGCGCATCAACCGCAAGGAATTCGTCGAGGAGTATCGCGGCCACGAGCTCGACCCGACATGGTGCGACCGCATGGCCCTCAAGCAGGGCCGCGGCTGGCAGGCTCTGATGGAGCGTTCGCGCGGGCGCGTCGAGGATCTGCGCGCCGACATGGCCCAGGTCGGCCAGTATGTCGGCGTGGACATCCAGGAGTTCCGCCGCATCGTCGGCCAGGTCCAGAAGGGCGAAAAGGAAGCCCGCCAGGCCAAGAAGGAGATGGTCGAGGCCAACCTGCGGCTGGTGATCTCGATCGCAAAGAAATACACCAACCGCGGGCTGCAGTTCCTCGACCTCATCCAGGAGGGCAACATCGGCCTGATGAAGGCCGTCGACAAGTTCGAGTATCGCCGCGGCTACAAGTTCAGCACCTACGCGACATGGTGGATTCGGCAGGCCATCACGCGCTCCATCGCCGACCAGGCCCGCACCATCCGCATCCCGGTCCACATGATCGAGACGATCAACAAGCTGGTGCGCACGGGGCGCCAGATGCTCCACGAGATCGGGCGCGAGCCCACGCCCGAGGAACTGGCCGAGAAGCTCCAGATGCCGCTGGAGAAGGTCCGCAAGGTGATGAAGATCGCCAAGGAGCCGATCAGCCTGGAGACCCCCATCGGCGACGAGGAGGATTCACAGCTCGGCGACTTCATCGAGGACAAGAACGCCGTGCTGCCGCTGGACGCGGCCATCCAGGACAACCTGAAGGAAACGACCACCCGCGTGCTGTCCTCGCTGACCCCGCGGGAGGAGCGCGTCCTGCGCATGCGTTTCGGCATCGGCATGAACACCGACCACACGCTGGAGGAAGTGGGCCAGCAATTCTCGGTGACCCGCGAACGCATCCGCCAGATCGAGGCGAAGGCGCTGCGAAAACTCAAGCACCCGAGCCGGTCGCGGAAACTCAGGAGTTTCCTGGATCAGTGATACGGGTGGGGCTTCGGCCCCGGCCTGATGCAAAAATTCGGCACGATGCTTTGCCTTTTGGGTCCGCACTTCCCTGTTTGCCTGCCGGGCGCTTCAGGCATACTCTTTGGCCGTTGCGCGAAGCCTGTCTGAATAGTCGTAGATCTCGTTCAGGCTGTTGATCTTTACCCTTTCCTCTTTGCTGCCATCAAATAGGCTGATCTGCCAGTTTTTAGTATTGAAATGCATCCGTGCCAGGGGCTTCCTGTTGTTGTCGTCCACGAGGACTGCACAGTAGGATTTTGCATCACGTAGATCAACGCGATCGCCGTCAATCACGTCGCGGACTATCGCGCGAATAGTCAGCATTCCCTCGATCTCTTCGCGCGTCGTTTCAATCTCTTTCTTGGGATCGGGTTCTGCGCCGATCTCGTTTTCAGAGCTGTCCTCCAATGCAGTGGAAAGCCGCGCCTGTACGGCGTCCCTGATGATTTCACGAAAAGCCATCTTGGTTGCATTTTCAACAAGCTCTCGAATTTGAGCGGTGTTCCGGCCGTCGTGGACTTCACTCGTCACCAGACGGATGAATTCAGTGTTCGGGCTCTCCATCTGATTTGAGAGATATTTCTTAACTTGAGAGACATATTTCAAGGTTTCTGCGGTCGCCAGAATATTGTTTACGTCGAATGCTGAGCGCTCAAATTTCTTGAGCTCTCCGATTGCGGCATTACTCGCATCCAGCAGGTCGAAAGAAAAGAATGGTCGCTTGTCGAGTTTGTTTGGCTCTTCAAGGTCTGTATAGAAATCGAAAATCTGGCCATTGGTCAGGATGGCGAATCGCGCATTCGTAACTGTGAAGTAGCGATAAATTTGTGAAAAGTGCTTAATGTCGAGAGAAGTATTGAGCCCCTTGCATTCTATAAGAACGCGGACTTCGCCGTCTAACTGTATGGCATAATCTACCTTTTCTCCTTTGCGACCGGGTGTATCAGCAGTGAACTCAGGTATGACTTCTGACGGGTTAAACACATCATAACCCAGCCCTTGAAGGAATGGCAGGACGACCGAGGTCTTCGCGGCCTCCTCGGTTCCAATCGTGTCCGAATACTCACGAACTCGCGCTGCGAGAGTTTGAATTGTTGTCTCCAGTGCCGGCATCACGGAAGCCCTCCATGGTGAGTTGACGAAATTCGCGAATAGGATTTCCTTCGTTGAATAATTGAATAAAACCAAATATTAGTCAACTTCGGATTGGGCGTCAGTCATTGCGATTCTTAGGTCGGTTTTAAGAACGTCATGCCCGGGCCAGCGGCCTGGGCAGCGCCCGCCCCGCCCCCATGGGCGGGCGCTTCCGCGCCCACCCCGGGCCGGGCGCTGCCCTCCGTGGGGGAAAGGGGTGTTGCCGCCCGCGGGTGTTACGAAGCCGGGCCGCCGCCATCCGGGGCCACGTTCCGCGCTTCATTCCCGCCCCGCGCCGCGTTATGATTGTGCTCGCCCGTCGCCGGGCGGCCCGCATCGTGCAAAGGAGGCGCGCATGTCCATCCTCTCCCGCCCGTTCCCCCGCGCCCGAAACCTATGAGGGCTACACGATCTTCCCCGAGCCCATCCGCGAGGGCGACCAGTGGCGCATCGCCGCGCGGGTCGGGGGCGACAAGGAAAACCATCCGAACCCGGGGCTGAAATGGCGCTCGCCCCGCGCGATCATCGCAGCCCGAACCGCAACCGCCCGAGTGTGCGGTGAAACGCGGCAAGACCATTCAGGGAGTTACCCGCATGACCGACACCGGCTCTCAAGACCCGTTCGCAATCGCCATAGCCGAAGATCTGCTGCGTGCCGCGCCCTATGATGCGCATCCGCCCGAGGGGCGGCCGCGCGACATGGCGGCCGGCTATGCCACGCAGGACAGGCTCGTCGAAAATCTGATCGCCGAAGGGCGGCGCGGGCCGGTCGCGGGCTACAAGATCGCCGCGAACGCCCCGGCGCTGATGAAACGCTTCGGCGTCTCGGAGCCGGCCAGCGGGCGTGTCTTTGCCGATCAGTGTCATGAAAGCCCGGCGCAGCGCGCCTCCGCGGAGTTCCACACCTTCGCGCTCGAGCCCGAGATCGCCGCCGTCATCGGGGCGCGTCTGACACCTGACCACGCCCCCTTTGAGCGCGCGCGCATCGCGGCGGCGATAGACCGCTTCGTGCCCGCGCTCGAGCTTCTCGATCTTCGCGGCGCCGACATGAGCGCTGTACATCTGCCGGATGTGGTTGCTCAGAACATCAGCAATGCCGGTGCGGTGGTGGGCGCGCACGGCGTGGGCGCGGACGATCTCGATACGGCGCGCCTGCACACCGAAGTCATGATCGACGGCGCGCCCGCGATTTCGGTCACCGGCGGGGCACCGCAGGATCCGGTCGAGGCGGTGCAATGGCTTGCGGGTCATCTGGCCGCGCGCGGTCTGACGCTGGAGCCGGGGCAGATCGTTCTGTGCGGCACCCATGCGCCGATGCACCCGGTCGCCGGCCCCGCCTCGATCGAGCTGCGCATGTCCGGGCTCGGGACGGTCGAGTTCAGACTCACCTGAGCGCGTGACCGGCCGCGCCGGTGCGATGGCACCCGGCACGCGCCTTCGAGCCCGCGCGGCACCGGGCATGGCCCCGACCGCCAGCCTGGCCAGGACATCATCGCGGATTGCGTTTCTTCCGCCGATGCGGCCAGACTGCGCCTGCAGGACGCATTGCCGCTTCGCGCGGCCGGGGTGTGGGCATGATCACGACATTGGCAAAGCGGTTTGCGGGCAGCTTCTGCACCGCGGGGCTGCTATTGGGCACATTGTTCTTTGCGGCCTCCGTCACGCCCAGCCTGCTTCCGCGCACCTCACTGACACAGGGTGTCGTCTCGGGCAGCGCCTTCGCGGCGGGATACGCGCTGGGCTACTGGACGCGCGAATTGTGGCGGTATCTGGAGCTTCCGGCGCTCTACGGCCGCGCGCGGCTGGCGGTGACATCGCTCGCCTGGCTCGGCTGCGCGGGTGTTCTGATCTACTTCATCTGGCGCTCGGCCGGATGGCAGGATTCGATCCGCGCGGCGATGGGAGAGGAGCCGACGGAAGGCCTCCATCGGGTCGGCGTCGCGCTCGTCGCACTCGGCGTCTTCGGCGGGCTGGTCGCGCTCGCCCGGCTTTTCCGGCTGACCTTCGAGTTTGCCTCGCGCGCGATTCGCCGGCATGTGGACCGGCGCGTGTCGCATGTGGCCGGCTTCGTCATCGCGCTGGCGCTGTTCTGGTCGCTGGCCGACGGGGTGCTGTTCCGGGTCGGGCTGCGGATGGCGGACTCGTCCTATCGTCAGCTCGACGCCCTATTTGAGGAGGATACCGCCCGGCCGGTTGCGCCGCTTGCCAGCGGCAGCTCCGCGTCCCTGATCGACTGGACCGAGATGGGCCGAATGGGCCGCAAGTTCGTCTCCGCCACGCCCGCCCGCGAAGAGATCGCCGGGATATCCGGCGCCGCTGCGCGGCGGCCGCAGCGCGTCTATGTGGGGCTCAACTCGGCCGAGACGGTCGAGGCGCGCGTGGCGCTTGCCATGGCCGAACTCGAACGTACCGGCGCGTTCGGGCGCGATGTGATGGTCCTCGCCACGCCGACGGGCACGGGCATGGTCGATCCGGGCGCGATCGCCGCGGTAGAATATCTCGCCGGCGGCGACGTGGCGACGGTGGCGGTGCAATACTCCTATCTGGCGAGCTGGCTGGCGCTGCTCACCGAGCCGGGATACGGCGCCGAGACGGCGGAGGCTCTTTTCAACGCGGTTTACGAGCGATGGAGCGCAATGCCGTCCGAGTCACGGCCCAGGCTCTACCTGCACGGGCTGAGCCTGGGCGCGCTCAACTCGGACCTGTCCTTCGACCTGTTCGACGTGATCGGTGACCCGGTCGATGGCGCGTTATGGAGCGGGCCGCCTTTCTCGACCCCGACATGGCGTTCGGCAACGGCGGGGCGCGTGCCCGGATCGCCCGCCTGGATGCCCCGGTTCCGTGACGGCTCGGTGATCCGCTTTGCCAATCAGAATGGCTTTGCCGATTCGGGTGATGCCCCCTGGGGGCCGATGCGGATCGCCTTTCTTCAATACGCTTCGGACCCGATCACCTTCTTCGCGCCCGAGACGGTTTACCGCCGGCCCGAATGGCTTGACCGGCCGCGCGGCCCCGACGTGTCACCAGATCTGCGCTGGTATCCGGTCGTCACGGCGCTGCAACTCATCGCCGACATGCCCGCGGGGATGAGCGCGCCGCTCGGCCACGGCCATGTCTATGCCGTGGCCGATTATGTCGAGGTCTGGCACGCCATGCTCGACCCGTCCGGTTGGAACGCGCGGGCTCGGGCGCGGCTGTCGGCGCATCTGTCGGAGGCTCTCGGCGAGGACGAATACTGACGCCTTGCGGCGGCGAATGCGCTCCACTCAGAAGGTCAGCCGCAGGCGCAGGAAACCCTCGGGCGTGAGGCCCAGCGGGCTGGGCGACAGCGCCGCGATCTCGTCGAGATGATCGCGCGCGCCGGGCCCCGTGTCGAACAGCACCGCCCGCCCCGCCGGGGCGCGCAACCGCCACCCCGCGGCCGCCACCGGTGATAGCCGGCGCCGCGCGGCGACATGGCGGCAGACGAGTTCCCGGCTCGTCAGATCGCTCTGATGGATGATGGCGTCGCCCCCGGTTCCGGGAAAGCGTCCGCCGCGACCGGCGCGGAAACTGTTGGTTGCGATGACGAAACGATCATTGTCGGCAACCGGACGGCCCGCGTGGCGCAAGTCGCGGATGCGTCCCGGCCCGGAGGGCAGCCGCCTGCCATCGGCACCGAAGCGCGGCGGGCGGGTGAGATCGATCTCGTACTCCACGCCGGAGATCATGTCGAAATTGTAGCTGGGCACCTCGGCATCGAGGAGCGCCATCTCACCCCCGCCCGACGGGAGCGTCCGGTAGATCGAGGCGCTGCGTTCGAGCCACGCGCGCAGTGTCGCGCCGTCGATGGCAAGCGCGGCGACAGTGTTGGGGAAGGGATAGAGACTTGCGATCTCGCTCAGGCAGAGCTGGCCCGCGGGAATGTCGACATAGTTGCGCGGCCCGCCCCGTCCGCCGGCCTTGAACGGCGCTGTGGCCGACAGGACGGGCAGCCCATCATGGGCCGTGCCTTTCAGAACGCGGCCGATATGGGCGGCCTGTGCCTCGGCCACGATCTGCAGGGTCTGGCCGTGTCCGAGAAGAGCGAAATAGCTGTGCAGCGCCTGCGGGGTCGTGCCGATCGGCCGCCGCATTTCGCGCAGGGTTTCGGCGTGGCTTTCGGCGACGGCTGTTTCCACGCGGGCGGCGCTGTCATGGATCGGGGGCGCGGCCAGCGCGAGCGCCGCGGGACCGGCGGAGGCCGGGGCGCGTCGGCCGACGGGCGGGGGCTGCGGGCGGTGAGGTTGCGTGGCGGCGATTTCGGGCGCGACTGGGCGCACTTCCGAACGACTTTCGACAACGCGCCAGCCGCGGCCGGCCCGGCGCAACTGCAGGTCGATGAGCCCCAGATGCGAGCCGTGGAACCCGGCCATGACCGCCGGTGTGCCCGCGATGCGGCCTGCGGCGAGATCCGCTTCTGGATGCGCGGCGAAATCGGGGCCGGGAAAGATCTGATGACTGTGGCCGGTGAGCAGCGCGTCGATCCCCTCCACCCCGGCCAGCGGCACCGCCGCGTGTTCCATGCCCGGTGCGTGATCCGGCGCGCCGATCCCCGTATGCGCGAGGGCGATGACGATATCGGCCCCCGCGCGGCGCAACTCAGGCACCCGGATCTGCGCGACCTCGACGATGTCGCGCGCACGCAGCCGATGCGAGAGCCGATGTTGTTCCCAGAGCAGGAGCGGTGGCGGCGCGAAGCCGATCACGCCGATGCGGATCGGATGCATTGCCCCCGCCCCGTCGACCACCAGCCGGTCGAGCAGCACATGCGGCGCGACGAAAGTGCGATCCTCCAGCGGGGTGTCGCCCGGTGCCACGACCAGATTGGCCGAGACCACCGGAAAGGTGGCGCCTTCAAGGGCGCGTTCGAGAAAGGCCAGACCGTAATTGAATTCGTGGTTGCCCAGGGTCGCGGCATCCACGCCGAGTGCGTTCATCGCCGCAATGACGGGATGGACCTCGCCGGGACGCAGCCCGCGGCCCTGCGCGATCAGGTCGGCCAGAGGCGTTCCCTGCAGATAGTCGCCATTGTCAAAAAGGGCGCTGTTGGCGGCCTCGCCGCGTGCGCAATCGACGAGGCGTGCCACCTGAACCAGGCCCACGCCGGAATCCGGACAGTCGTTGTAATAATCATACGGCATCAGATTGCCGTGCAGATCGGTGGTTTCCATCACCCGAAGATGCACGTCGCCGGCGCGCGCGGTCGAGGTGAACGGATGCCGCCTGGTTTCCAAGACCCCTCGTCCCCGTCTTGCTGCGGCCGCTTCGCGGCGGACGCGTGACCCCGATGCAACACTCGTGACTGGCCGACTGAAGGCCGTTTGCGTATGCGCGGCAGGTCAGCATGCCGCATGTGCCGCGTCGTCGCAACCAAAGGCACACCTCAGGGTTGTAATTCAAGAGGTCTGTCACGGGGATTTGCGCCGCGCGTGCTCGCGTGACAATAGTGCAGCATCGCCGCGAGGGGGAGAGAGAGCAGACATGCGCCACGCCGAAAGCGTGACATTCGGAGGCTCGGCGCTGGATCGCGCCGACTGGCTTCGCAACCGGCCCGAGCGGCTGGCGGCGCTGCAATCGGCCCCCGAGGCGCGTCTCCTGCCGATGTGGCGGGGCAAGCCGCTGGTGCATCGTGGCGCCGGGGGGCCGCGGCTGGCCTGGGTCGGTCCCGGCGCGCGTGTTCTCGACGCCGCGAAAGGGCCGCCTGTGCTGCTCGGTCTCGAAGGCGGCGATGCCGCTCCTGCCGGCCGCTTCGCCGCCGACGTGTCAGACTGGGAGCCGCCGGGGCTGGACGAAAGCGCGCTGACGGGCTTTTTCGACCGCACCGAACAGCACTATCCCGGCCTGCCGGCCGATCAGGTCTTTACCGAGCTGCGCGCCGTCATGACCCAGCTGACCCCGCGCGAGGCCGAACTCGCCGCCACCGCGCGGGCGCTTTTCAACTGGCATCGCACGCATGGCTTTTGCGCCCGGTGTGGCGCGCGTAGCGAGATGACTATGGCAGGGTGGCAACGCCGCTGCCCGGGCTGCGGTGCGCTGCATTTCCCGCGCACCGATCCGGTCGTCATCATGCTGATCACGCGGGGCAACAGCCTGCTGATGGGCCGGTCGCATCCCTGGCCGGCGGGGATGTATTCACTGCTGGCCGGGTTCGTCGAGCCGGGCGAGACGGTCGAGGGCGCGGTGCGCCGCGAGGTCGCCGAGGAGGCCGGGGTGCAGGTGGGCGCGGTGCGCTATCTGGCCTCGCAGCCCTGGCCGTTTCCCAACTCCCTGATGATCGGGTGCCGGGGAGAGGCGTTGAGCGAAGCACTGGAGATCGACCCCGAGGAGCTGGATGACGCTTGCTGGTTCACCCGCGAACAGGTGCTGGCAGTGATGTCGGGCGAGAATGCCGAGGTCAGCGCGGCGCGCGAGGGCGCGATCGCCCATTTCCTGATTCGCAACTGGTTGGCGGACACGTTGAACTGACGGCGGGCCGCAGGGGAGTTATGCTGATGAAACTGAGCGCGCAGGACGATATTTCGGCCCCGATCGAGGACGTCTTCGCCGTCTATTCGGATTTCGAGGGGCTCGAGGCTGCCGCCCGGCGCCACGGGATCGAGATCGCGCGGACCGGCAGTGACCCGCTGGCCTGGCGCGCCCATGGCGATATCCGCGGCCGGCGCACGGCGGTCGATATCGTGCTCGGGCGGTGCGAGCGGCCCCGGCGGATCGACATCGCCGCGTCGTCGAGCCGCCTGACGGGCGATCTGGCGGTGGAGTTCACTGCCCTGGCCCGCGGCCGCACCCGTGTGCAGGCCACGGTGACGCTCGAGGCGCAGAGCATTCCGGCGCGGATGCTGCTGCAGACGCTCAAGCTCGGCCACAAACAGCTGCAGGCGCGTTTCGCCGCGCGGATGACGGCGTTTGCCGTCCATGTCGGCAAGGGCCGCGGCGCGGCCGATCTGTGACGGGCGTGCCTAATGCTCGTGCCGTCGGGGGTCGGCCGGATAAACCCCGAGGATCGTTAGCCGCGAGGTGAAATAGCGCAGTTCCTCGAGCGCGAGCTGCACGTTGTGATCATCGGGATGGCCCTCGATCTCGGCGAAGAACTGCGTGGCGGTGAAGGTGCCGTCGACCATGTAGCTTTCGAGCTTGGTCATGTTCACGCCATTGGTGGCGAAGCCGCCCATCGCCTTGTAGAGCGCGGCCGGAATGTTGCGCACCCGGAAGACGAAGGAGGTCATCATCCCGTGCTCTCCGCGCCGGGTGATATCCATCTCGCGGCCCATGATAAGAAAGCGCGTGGTGTTGTTGGCGTGGTCCTCGATATGCTCGGCCAGCGCGTCGAGCCCGTAGATTTCACCGGCCAGCGGCGAGGCGAGCGCGGCGTGGTCGGCGCGGCCCTCGGCGGCGATGTGTTGGGCCGATCCGGCGGTGTCGGCCCAGATCACGGGCTCGATGCCGTGGGCGCGCAGAAACCCGCGGCACTGGCCCAGCAGCACCGGATGACTGTAGGCCGAGGTGATCGCCTCCAGCGCCGCGCCCCGCGCGCCCAGAAGATTGATATGCACGCGAACGAAGGATTCGTCGACGATGTGCAGCCCCGAGTCCGGCAGGAGCTGATGAATGTCGGCCACCCGGCCATAGGTCGAGTTTTCGACGGGCAGCATGGCATAATCGGCCTCGCCCGCGCGCGCCATCTCGATGGCATCCTCGAAGGTCCGGCACGGCACCGCCTCCATGTCGGGGCGCGCGGTGCGGCAGGCCTCGTGGGAGTAGGCTCCCGGTTCGCCCTGGAAGGCTATGCGTCCGGTCATGTCGTCTCCGCAGTGCTCGGGCGCCCGGATCGGGCGTTTGGTCGCGGTAACTATAGCTTGAAACCCGCGAGGTGAAGCGGATACATAGGCGCGACACTCGAACAGCATGGGACGCGACATGTTCGACACAATGGTATTCACGAAAATCGTCGGGGCCTTCTGCGGCGCGCTTCTGATCTTTCTGCTGGGCCAGTGGGCGGCGGAGACGCTGTATCTGTCCGAAGGCGGCCACGGCGAGCATGCCGAGCAGGCCTATGTCATCGACACCGGCGAAGAAGACCATGGCGAGGAAGAGCCGCAGGAAGTCACCTTCCAGATGGCCTTCGCCGCGCCCGATCCGCAGGCCGGATCGCGTGTGTGGAACCAGTGCCGGGCGTGTCACTCGCTCGAAGAGGGGCAGAACGGCGTCGGCCCGTCCCTGCACGGCGTCGTCGGGCGTGAGGCCGGCTCGGTCGAGGGCTTCAACTACTCCGGCGCGCTGCCCCAGGGGCAGACCTGGACACCGGAAGAAATCGAAGCCTTCCTCACCGATCCGGGCGCGTACGCCTCCGGCACGTCGATGGGTTTTGCCGGGCTGTCCGATGTCGAGGACCGCGCCAACGTGATCGCCCATATCATCGAGGAAAGTGGTCAGGAGCTTGCCGACTACGTCACCGAGGCGCCCGAGGATACGGCTCCCGAGGGCGAGGCCGCCGCAGAGGCTGAGGAGGCCGCCGCCGAGGGCGGCGAAGACGCCCAGGAGCAGAGCATGGAGCAGCTCGTCGCGTCGGTCGATCCGGCCGAGGGCGAGCAGCTCTGGAACCAGTGCCGCGCCTGTCATGCGCTCGAGGAAGGTGTAAACCGGGTCGGCCCGTCGCTCTATGGCGTCGTCGGCCGCGAGGTCGGCTCGGTCGAGGGGTTCAATTACTCCGGCGCGTTGTCGGATGCGGCCGATGTCTGGACCTACGAGAACATTTCCGCGCTGATCGAGAGCCCGCGCGACTTCGCGCCGGGAACCGCGATGGGCTTCGCCGGGATGGAAAGTCGCGAGGACCGCGCGCTGGTCATCGCCTATATCGACTCCCAGGGGCCCGCGCCCCAGGACGCCGATGAGGGTGACGGCGAGGCCGCCACCGGCGAGACCGATGATGCCGCTGCCGACACGCAGGACGCCACGGAAGAAGCGTCGGCGCCGGCCGAGGATGCGGGTGCCGACGAAGCCGAGCCCGCCGACGCCGCCGGCGCAACCGATGAGGAAGCCGCCGGCGACACAGATGACGGAGAACTCGAGACCGCCGAGGCGGAGGAGCCCGCCGCGGAGGATGCCGCGCAGTCCGAATTCGCCCGGCTCGTGGCATCGGCCGATCCGGCCGATGGCGAGAGCCTGTGGAATCAGTGCCGCGCCTGCCACGCGCTCGAGGAAGGCGTTAATCGTGTCGGCCCCTCGCTGTACGATGTCGTCGGCCGCGAGGTCGGCGCGATCGAGGACTTCCGCTATTCCGGCGCGCTGTCCGAGGCGGCGGATGTGTGGACCTATGACAACCTCAACGGCCTGCTGGAGGCCCCGCGCGACTTCGCGCCCGGCACCACCATGGGCTTTGCCGGTTTCTCCAGCGTCGAAGACCGCGCCAACGTGATCGCCTATATCGAGGCGCAGGCGCAGTAGAGCGCGCTGCCACAGTCAGGCAGGGGGCCGTCCGGGGGCCGGGCGGCCCCTTTTCGTGCGCGCGGGGCGGCGGCCTTCACGCAAACGAAACTTGCGCCCCCGGCGACTGGCGCATTAGCCTTTCGGGGGACACCCGATCCGCTGGAGGAGCCGAAAATGCAGACCCGCCCGCACCACGCCCGCGACAACCGCCCGGTTGCCGGGGCCGTCATGGCGCCGTCGAGCGCCCTGCGCGCGACAGCCACGGCGGGTTTGATCGCCGGAGCGCTCGCGCTGGCGGTGATGCAGCCCGCGCTTGGCCAGACATCGCAGGGCGAAGAGGGCACCGTCACGACCGCCCACGGGATCACGACCTTCGGCGGCCCGCTGGATTACCCGGCCGATTTCGAACACCTCGACTACGTCAATCCCGCCGCGCCCAGGGGCGGCGAAATCTCGATCTGGGCCTTCGGCGGTTTCGACTCCATGCACCCCTACACGGTGCAAGGCCGGGCAGGGCGGCTTTCCTCGATCTTCTTCGAGTCGCTGATGACCGGCACCGCCGACGAGATCGGCGCCTCCTATTGCCTGATCTGCGAGACGATCGAGTATCCGGAAGATCGTTCCTGGGCGATTTTCAACATGCGTCCCGAAGCCGAGTTTTCGGACGGCTCGCCGCTGACGGCCGATGACGTTGTCTTTTCCTTCAACGTCCTTCTGGAGCACGGACTGCCCGATTTTCGTCAGGTTCTCAGCCAGCAGGTGGAAAGCGCCGAGGCACTGGGGCCGCACCGCGTGCGCTTCGACTTCGTCGAGGGCTTTCCCACCCGCGATCTTCCCGCCCTGGTGGGCGGCCTGCCGATCTTCTCGCAGGCGTTCTTCGAGGAAAACGACCGCGATTTCGAGGAAAGCTCGCTGGAGCCGCTGCTGGGGTCGGGGCCCTACGTGCTGGAAGAGCTCGATGTGGGCCAGACCCTCGTCTATCGCCGCAACCCCGACTACTGGGGCTGGCATCTGCCCATCATGCAGGGGCGGTCCAATTTCGACCGTATCCGCGTCGAGTATTACGCCGACTACAACGCCGCATTCGAGGGGTTCAAGGGCGGCAGCTACACCTTCCGCAACGAGGCGTCCTCGCTGATCTGGGCCAACGGCTATGATTTCCCCGCCGTCGAGGAGGGCCATGTGGTGCAGGCCGAGCTGCCCGACGGCAACCTGGCCACGGGGCAGAGCTTTGTCTTCAACCTCAGGCGTGAAAAGTTCCGCGATCCGCGGGTGCGCGAGGCCATCGGGCTGATGTTCAATTTCGAGTGGTCCAACGAGACGCTCTTCTACGGGCTCTATGAACGCATCGAGTCCTTCTGGGAAAACAGTGACCTGGCCGCGGCGGGCACGCCCACCGAGGCGGAGCTGGCCCTGCTGGAGCCGCTTGCCGACATGCTGGCCCCCGGTGTGCTCGACGAGCCCGCCGTCACCCCACCCGAGTCCGATCCGCGCAGCCAGCTCGACCGGCGCAACTTCCGCGAGGCGTCGCGCCTGCTCGCCGAGGCCGGCTGGGAGGTCGACGATGACGGACGCCGCCGCAACGCCGCCGGTCAGACGCTGGATGTCGAGTTCCTCAACGACAGCCAGACCTTCGACCGGGTCATCAACCCCTTCGTCGAGAATCTGCGCCGGCTGGGGATCAATGCACGCCACACCCGTGTGGACAACGCCCAGATGACCAACCGCGAGCGCTCCTACGATTTCGACATCATCACCTCCCAGTTCCCGATGTCCTTCACGCCGGGCTCTGGGCTGATGCAGTATTTCGGTTCGGAGACGTCCGACGTTTCGGTATTCAACCTGATGGGGTTGCAGAACGAGGGCGTGGACCGGCTGATCGAGCATGTGCTCAACGCCGAAAGCCGCACGGGCCTCAACACCGCGATCCGCGCGCTCGACCGGGCGCTGCGGGCCGAGCGGTTCTGGGTTCCGCAATGGTTCAAGGACATCCACACCGTGGCCTATTACGACATGTATGAGCACCCCGAACCCTTGCCGCCCTATGCCCTGGGGAACCTCGATTTCTGGTGGTATGACGTCGAACGCGCCGACGAGCTGCGCGCGGCCGGCGCGATACGCTAGGACGGGGCCGGAATGGGCGCATATATCCTGCGGCGGTTGCTGCTGATCCTGCCGACACTGTTCGGGATCATGCTGATCAACTTCACCCTGACACAGTTCGTCCCCGGCGGGCCGATCGAGCAGGTGATCGCCCGCATGGAAGGCCGCGGCGATGTCTTCGAAGGCTTCGCGGGCGGCGGCGACGGTGCGCAAATGGACCAGTCGGGCGACGAGCGCTATCAGGGCGCGCGCGGGCTGCCGCCGGAGTTCATCGAGGAGCTCGAGCAGCAATTCGGCTTCGACGAGCCGCCGGCGCAGCGTTTCATCGGAATGGTATGGGATTACCTGCGCTTCGATTTCGGTGAAAGCTACTTCCGTTCCATCTCGGTGATCGACCTGATCATCGAGAAACTGCCCGTCTCGATCAGCCTCGGGCTTTGGTCCACGCTCATCGCCTACATCGTCTCGATCCCGCTGGGCATCCGCAAGGCGGTGCGCGACGGCTCGCGTTTCGACACATGGACGTCGGGCGCGATCATCGTGGGCTATGCGATTCCGGGTTTTCTGTTCGCCATCCTGCTGCTGGTGCTGTTCGCCGGCGGGTCATACTGGCAGGTCTTCCCGCTGCGCGGGCTTACCTCGGACAACTGGGATCAGCTCAGCCTGCTGGGCAAGGTGGCCGACTATTTCTGGCACATCACGCTACCCGTGGCGGCCTCGACCATCTCGGCGTTTGCCACGCTGACGCTGCTGACCAAGAACAGCTTTCTCGACGAGATCAAGAAACAGTATGTCATCACCGCCCGCGCCAAGGGCGTGGCCGAACGCCGTGTGCTTTACGGCCATGTCTTCCGCAACGCGATGCTGATCGTCATCGCGGGTTTTCCCGCGGTGTTCGTGAGCGTCTTTTTCGGGGGCTCGCTGATCATCGAGACGATCTTTTCGCTCGACGGGCTGGGCCGGCTGGGTTTCGAGGCGGCGGTGGCGCGCGACTATCCGGTAATCTTCGGCACGCTCTTTGTTTTCGGGCTGATCGGGCTGGTCGTCAATCTGATCTCGGACCTGATGTATGTCTGGATCGACCCGCGCATCGATTTCGAGACGCGCGAGGGCTGAGCGATGGAGCAGACCGTGCCAGCATCCAGCCGCGCCGAGGTTCCCGACCCGGCCGACGCCGCGCCGCCGCCGCTGCCGCCAAGGGGGCGCTTCGGCATCCGGCTTTCGCCGCTCAACCGGCGGCGCTGGCGCAACTTCACCCGCAACCGCCGTGCCTTCTGGTCGCTGATCGTCTTCGGGGTGCTGTTCGGGCTGTCGCTGTTCGCCGAGCTTTTGGCCAATGACAAGCCGCTGCTGATCCAGTATCAGGGCGAGTATTACACGCCCATCATCAACTTCTATCCCGAGACGGCCTTCGGCGGAGATTTCCAGACCGAGGCGGTCTATCGCGACCCGGTCGTGCGCTGTCTGGTCCGCACCGGCGGCGCCGAGCTGTGCCTGTTCGAGCCGGAGACCGCCCTGCAGGAGGCCGAGGCGAGCGGCACCGTCGAGGGCGAGCCGATTGAGCCGGGCTGGATGATCTGGCCGCCGATCCCCTATTCCTACAACACCATCAACAACATCGACGGCGCCGCGCCGTCGCCGCCCGACGCCAATCACTGGCTGGGCACCGACGATACCGCGCGCGACGTGGTGGCGCGGGTGACCTACGGTTTCCGGCTTTCGGTGGCCTTCGCCATCGTGGTGACCGTGCTGACATCGCTCATCGGGATCGCGGCGGGCGCCGTGCAGGGCTTTTTCGGCGGGCTGATCGACCTGTTCTTTCAGCGCGTGATCGAGCTGTGGGGCGCGACGCCGCAGCTTTACATCATCATCATCGTCGCGGCGATGTTCCAGATGAACTTCTGGCTGCTGGTCTTCCTGATGACGCTGTTCGGCTGGACGGCGCTGGTGGGCGTGGTGCGGGCGGAATTCCTGCGCGCGCGCAACTTCGAGTATGTCCGCGCCGCGCGCGCGCTGGGCGTCTCCAATGCCAAGATCATGTTTCGTCACGTCCTGCCCAACGCGATGGTCGCCACGCTGACGATGCTGCCCTTCATCGTCACCGGCACCATCGGCAGCCTCGCCGCGCTGGATTTCCTGGGCTTCGGGCTGCCCTCCTCGGCGCCCAGCCTCGGCGAACTCACGCTTCAGGCCAAGCAGAACCTGCAGGCGCCCTGGCTGGGCTTCACCGCCTTCTTCGCCTTCGCGATCATGCTGTCGCTGCTGGTGTTCATCTTCGAGGGGGTGCGTGACGCCTTCGACCCGCGAAAGACGTTTCAATGAGTGAGGTTCTCGAAGTCGAAAACCTGTCGGTCAGTTTCCGGCAGGACGGCGCGCAAACGCAGGCGGTGCGCGGCGTCTCCTTTACCGTGGAGCGTGGCGAGACAGTCGCGCTGGTCGGTGAGTCGGGATCGGGAAAATCGGTGACCGCGCTTTCGACCGTCTCGCTTCTGCCCGACAGCGCGGAGGTGACCGGCTCGGTCAAGTATGCCGGTCAGGAGATGGTCGGTGCGCCGGCCGCGCGGCTGCGCAAGGTGCGCGGCAACGAGATCAGCTTTGTCTTTCAGGAGCCGATGACATCGCTCAACCCGCTCCACACCCTGGAAAAGCAGATCGGCGAGAGCCTCGCACTTCATCAGGGGCTGGTCGGTGCCCCCGCCCGCGCCCGCATCATCGAACTGCTCGAACGCGTGGGCATCGCGGATGCCGAGCGGCGCATCAAGGCCTATCCGCATCAGCTTTCGGGCGGTCAGCGCCAGCGCGTGATGATCGCCATGGCCCTGGCCAACAACCCCGATCTGCTCGTCGCCGACGAGCCCACGACCGCGCTCGACGTCACTATCCAGGCGCAGATTCTCGAACTGCTCGCCAAGCTCAAGCGCGAGGAGGGGATGAGCCTGTTGTTCATCACCCATGATCTGGGCATCGTCCGGCGCATCGCCGATCGGGTCTGTGTGATGCAGGGCGGCGAGATCGTCGAGCAGGGTCCGACCGAGACGATCTTTCGCGCGCCGGCGCACGCCTATACGCGCAAGCTTCTGGCCGCCGAACCCGCAGGCCGGCCCGAGCCCGTGGCGCGTGCCGCCGACGAGGTCGTCTCGACCGACGCATTGCGGGTGTGGTTCCCGATCCAGCGCGGATTTCTGCGACGCACCGTGGGCCACGTCAAGGCGGTCAACGCCGCCAGCCTGACCGTGCATGCCGGCGAAACGCTGGGGGTGGTCGGCGAATCCGGCTCGGGCAAGACGACCCTGGCGATGGCGATGATGCGGCTTCTGGCCTCGCAGGGGCCGATCATCTTCGAGGGCCGCAACATTCAGGGCCTCGGGACGCGCGAGCTGCGCGGCTTGCGCCGGCACATGCAGATCGTCTTTCAGGATCCCTTCGGCAGCCTCAGCCCGCGCATGACCGCCGAGCAGATCATCGCCGAGGGGCTGGGCGTGCATGGGGTCGCGAAGGGGCAGAACCCCCGGCAACTTGTCGCGCAGATGATGGCCGAGGTCGGCCTCGACCCGGCGATGATGCCGCGTTATCCGCACGAGTTCTCGGGCGGCCAGCGCCAGCGGATCGCCATCGCCCGCGCGATGATCCTGCGCCCCCGTCTGCTGGTGCTGGACGAGCCGACCTCGGCGCTCGACATGACGGTGCAGGTGCAGATTGTCGATCTGCTGCGCGCGCTTCAGCGGCGTTACGGGCTGGCCTATCTTTTCATCAGTCACGATCTGCGCGTGGTGCGGGCGCTGGCTCACAAGGTGATGGTCATGAAGGATGGCGACGTGGTCGAGGCCGGCGCCGCGGAGGAAATATTCGACGCCCCGCGGACCGATTACACCCGTGGGCTGATGGCTGCGGCTTTTGATATGAAAGCCGTGGGCGCGGCCTGAGGCGGTCCGGCGCGGAGGAGACCGGATGCGGGTGCTGCTGGTCCACCAGAACTATCCGGGACAGTTCCTCCATCTCGAGCGCGCACTCGAGGCGCGCGGCCATGACGTGCTGGCGCTGACCGACGACGCCAACACCCGGCCCATCCGCGCCCGGCATGCACGCTACAGGTTTTCCGACCCCAAGCCGCGCGGGCTCGGCGCGACATTTCGCCGGCACGCCGCGCGCGGGGTCGCGGCGGCGGAGACGGCCGAGGCGCTGCGGCGCCGGCACGGCTATGTGCCCGACGTGATCTTCGGTCATCCCGGCTGGGGGGAGACGCTGTTTCTGCGAGATGTCTGGCCCGGCGCGCGTCTGCTGACCTATGCCGAGCTGTGTTATCGCTCCACCGGGCTCGATGCGGATTTCGACCCCGAATTTCAGGACATGGGCCTGCATGCGCGCATGAGCGTGACGTCACGGCGGGCGCATCTGATTCAGGCGCTGGCGGATTCGGACGCCGCCGTCGCGCCGACGGCCTGGCAGGCCGACAGCTTCCCCGCCTCGCTGCGCCATCTCGTCTCGGTGATTCATGACGGAATCGATACCGATCGCATCGTCCCGGACCCGCAGGCGCGCTTTGCGCTGCCTGGCGGTGGTGGCGAGTTGTGCGCGGGCGACGAGGTTCTGACCTATGTTGCGCGCAATCTCGAACCTTATCGCGGCATTCACGTCTTCATGCGCGCCTTGCCCGAGGTCTTGCGCGCCCGTCCCGGTGCGCAGGTCGTCATCGTCGGCGGCGAGGGCGTGAGTTACGGCCGGACACCACCCGAGGGCGCGGAAAGCTGGAAGGCGTATATGCTGGCCGAACTTGGCGACCGGCTTGACCTCTCGCGGGTGCATTTCACCGGAAAGCTGCCCTATGACGCGTATCGCAGGCTGCTGCAGGTCAGCCGCGTGCATGCCTATCTGACCTATCCCTTCGTGTTGTCCTGGTCGGCGCTCGAGGCGATGAGCGCGGGCGTTCATGTCGTCGCCTCGCGCACCGGGCCGGTGGAAGAGGTCATCGCGGACGGCCGCAACGGAACGCTGCTCGACTTTTTCGATGTCGAGGGATGGTCGCGCGCGCTGAGCGATACGCTCGCCGCGCCGGAGGCCGCTGCGCCGCTGCGCCGGGCGGCGCGCGACACGGTAGTGCAGGGATACGATCTGCGGCGGGTCTGTCTGCCGCGAATGGTGACCTTCACGGAAACCGCCGGCAGGGGCTGAGCCGTCTCAGACCGCCGAGCTGTGCCCCGCCTTCGACAGCCCGTAGGCGTCGAACTCCCGTGCGATCATCCGTGCGAGAGGCCGCCCCTCGGGCAGGATCGTCAGGGCTTGCGGCCCGGCCTCGACGAAGCCGGCGAATTTGCGCACCGCCGGCGCGGCCAGTTGCGCGACATGGTCGGGTGTGACGCCGTGCTCGGCCGCGAGGGCCGCGTAGTCGATGCGAAAGGTGCACATCAGGCTTTCGATGATCTGCCCGCGGAGCAGATCGTCGCCCGTAAAGGCGTGGCCGCGCGCCGTGGCGAAACGGCCCGCGCGCACATCCCTGGTATAGTCGGAGGTCGAAGGGGCGTTCTGCGCATATCCTTGTGGGAAGCGCGAAATCGCCGAGGCACCGAGCCCCACCAGAACCGGCGCGGAATCGTCGGTATAGCCCTGGAAATTCCGGCGCAGCCGGCCGTTGCGCGCGGCGCGGGCAAGGCCGTCATCGGGGCGGGCGAAGTGGTCGATGCCGATCTCGTCATAGCCGTCCCACACGAACAGCCGCCGCGCGGTATCGAACAGCTCCAGCCGTTCTTCGGGGCGGGGAAGGCTCTCGGAGGGGATCATTTGCTGGCGGCGTGCCATCCACGGCACATGCGCATATCCATAAAGCGCAACACGGTCGGGCGAAAGCGACATGAGCTTTTGCACCGAATCCGCGACGCGTGCCCGTGTCTGATAGGGCAGGCCATAGAGGATGTCGGCGTTGAGGCTTGCCACGCCCTGCGCGCGCAAGGCGTCCACGACCTCGCGCGTGATATCGTAGCCCTGCTCACGGCCGATGGCGGCCTGAATCTCCGGGTCGAAATCCTGCACCCCCAGCGACGCGCGCGTCATTCCCGCCTTTGCCAGCGATTCGAGACGGGGCGCGTCGATCTCGTTCGGGTCGATCTCGACCGAGAACTCGCCGTCCTCGGCCAGCGGCGCGACGGAAAAGATCGCACCGGCCAGATCCGCGATCATGTCGGGGGCGAGCAGGGTCGGCGTTCCCCCGCCCCAGTGCAGCCGTCCCAGGCGCACGCCCGGCGGCAGAACGGTGCCCATCAGCGCGATCTCGGATTTGAGCGTCTCGACATAGGCGCGCACGGGCGCCTCGCTGCGCGTCCCCTGCGTGCGGCACGCGCAGAACCAGCAAAGCCGCCGGCAGAAGGGGATATGGATATAAAGCGAGATCCGCGCGCCGGGCGCGATCGCGCCCACCCACCGGGAAAACGCGCCACCGTCGATATCGGTATTGAAGTGCGGTGCCGTCGGGTAGCTCGTGTAGCGCGGCACGCGCGCATCGAAAAGCCCGAGTCTGCCGAGTTGCGATTGCGTGCTCATTGGAATATGATGCATGCGTGTTGTCACAATTGCCTTGATGCAGATCAAAACATGGCGCGAACGATCCCCATCGAGGCCGGGTCCTACACACAGGACTGTGACGACTGCCCCATCCGGCATCGCGCGGTTTGTGCGCGCTGCGAGCATGACGAGCTCGCCCAGCTCGAAAAGATCAAGTATTATCGCAGCTTCGAGGCCGGCCAGACCGTGGCCTGGTCGGGTGACCGGATGGATTTCGTCGCCTCGGTGGTCAGCGGAATCGCCACGCTTTCGCAGACGATGGAGGACGGCCGCCGGCAAATGGTCGGCCTGCTCTTGCCATCCGACTTCGTCGGCCGCCCCGGCAGGGAATCGTCAGCCTATGACGTGGTCGCGACCAGCGATCTGGTGATGTGCTGTTTCCGCAAGAAGCCCTTCGAGGAAATGATGCTGCGCACGCCGCATATCGGACAGCGGCTGCTTGAAATGACCCTCGACGAACTCGATGCGGCGCGGGAATGGATGCTCATCCTCGGCCGCAAGACGGCGCGCGAAAAGATCGCCAGCCTGATCGCCATCATTGCGCGGCGCGATGCGACGCTGGCGCTGCAGCCGCCGACGGGCGGGCTGACATTCGAGCTGCCGCTGACCCGCGAGGCCATGGCGGACTATCTCGGATTGACCCTCGAGACGGTCAGTCGTCAGATATCGGCGCTCAAGCGCGACAACATCATCGTCCTGGAAGGCAAGCGCCAGATCCGCATACCCGATTTCGATGCCCTGATCGAACAGACCGGCGACGACAGCGATGGCGGCCTGCTGGTGTGATCCGCCCGCCGGCGCAGGGCGCGGGGTGGCATGAAAGCCGCGCTTGAGCGCCGGCCGCGATCATCGCGGGCGCTCAGTGCGGAGCCCGGCGGCAGCAGGGGTCAGACCCCCGCTTGCGATTCCATGACAAGCTCGCCGGCAAGGGCGCGTTCGATCAGATCGGCCGTCTCCTCCACCCCGTAAAGGGCGATGAAGCCGCCGAAACGCGGCCCCTGGCTCGCCCCCAGCAACACCTCGTAGAGCGCGCGGAACCAGTCGCGCAGCGGCTCGAACCCGTGCGCCTTGCCCACCGCGAAGACGACCGACTGCAACGCCTCGGCGTCAAGCCCGACGTCCCAGGCGCGCAGCTGCGCGGCGAGATCCTCCATCGCGGCGCGCTCTCTGGCGTCGGGGGCGCGGAAGCTGCGCGTGGGCGCGACGAAGTCGTGGAAGTAGCGCACCGCGAATTCCGCCGCCGCGTCCAGATCGGGGTTGTTCTCGGCGCTTGCCTCCGGCGCGTAGCGGCGGATGAATCCCCACAGCCGGTCCTTGTCCTCGGCCGCCGAGACGCTGGCGAGGTTCAGGAGCATCGAGAACGGCACCACCATGCGGCTTTCGGGTACCTCGCCGCCATGGATGTGGAAGACCGGGTTGGCCAGCCGCTTGTCGATATCCTGGTCGGGATAGGCGCGCAGTTGCTGGTTATACTCGTCCACCGCCTTGGGGATCACGTCGAAATAGAGGCGCTTGGCGGTCTTGGGCTTGAGATACATGAAGTAGGACAGGCTCTCGGGGCTGGCGTAGCGCAGCCAGTCCTCCATGCTCAGCCCGTTGCCCTTCGACTTCGAGATCTTGGTCGCGTTCTCGTCGAGGAAGAGTTCGTAGTTGTAGAGTTCCGGCGGCCGGCCGCCCAGCGCCGCGCAGATCTTCGACGACAGTTCCGCCGAGGGGATCAGATCCTTGCCGTACATCTCGTAATCGACGCCCAGCGCCGCCCAGCGCATGCCCCAATCGGGCTTCCACTGCAGCTTGACATGGCCGCCCGTGACCGGGACTTCCACCTTCTCGCCGTCGGGCTCCTCATAGACGATCGTGCCCTTGTCGAGGTTGCGCTCCAGCGTGGGAACCTGCAACACCTTGCCCGTTCTGGGGCTCACGGGCAGGAAGGGCGAATAGGTGTTGACCCGCTCGGACTCCACGCCGCCGAGGCTGGGCAGCATGATCTCCATGATCTCGTCGAAACGTTCCAGTACCGTCAGCAGCGCGGCGTCGAACTTGCCGCTCGTGTAATACTCGGTGGAGGAGGCGAATTCGTAGTCGAAGCCGAACCTGTCAAGAAAGGCGCGCAGCCGCGCGTTGTTGTGCGCGCCGAAGGACTCGTGCGTGCCGAAGGGGTCGCGCACCTTCGTCAGCGGCAGGTGCAGGTCTTCGGCCATCTGCTCGGGGTTGGGCACGTTCGACGGCACCTTTCGCAGCCCGTCCATGTCGTCGGAGAAACAGATCAGGCGGGTGGGGATATCCGAGAGTACCTCGAAGGCGCGGCGCACCATGGTGGTGCGCGCGACCTCGCCGAAGGTACCGATATGCGGCAGCCCCGAGGGGCCGTAGCCCGTCTCGAACAGCACATACCCCTTCGTGGGCGGGCCGGCCTCATAGCGTTTGAGGATGCGGCGCGCCTCCTGAAAGGGCCAGGCTTTCGAATTCATCGCGGCGTCGCGGATATCCGGCATCGTGTTCACACTTTTCTGCTGACACCGCGGCTGTCGCCGCGGCAAGGCCCGCTTCCTATTGCCCGCGCCGCGCCGCGTCAATAATCTCGGCGGCGCCCGGCCCGCCTCGAAAGGAAGCCCATGCCCCCCGCTCAGGACGCCCCGCCCCCGCTGACAGCGCAGGACAGCCTTGTCGCGGTGATGATCGCCGCCTCGGTGGCCGACGCCAAGGTGCGCACCGCCGAGATCGTCACGATTCAGCAGATCGTCAATCATCTGCCCGCCTTCGCCGCCTATGATGCCGATCGCATCCACACGGTCGGCCAGACCGTCTTCGACCTGTTCGAGGAGGAGGACGGCCTCGAGGCCTTCTTCGGGCTGATCCGCGAAAGCCTGCCCGAGCGATTGTCGGAGACCGCCTATGCGCTGGCCTGCGACGTGACCGCCGCCGACGGCAAGCTGATGCAGACCGAGTTGCGATTTCTCGAGGAAATCCGTCACGAGCTGGGCATCGACCGCCTCCACGCCGCCGCCATCGAACGCGGCGCCCGCGCGCGGCACATGCGCGTGGAGTGACGCGCCGCCGGGCCACCGGGCCGTCGGCCTACAGGATGAACATCCCGCCCCAACGCTCGATCATGTCCATCTGAAGCCCGCGCGCCCGGCCCAGCCAGGCGCGCCCGCCCGGCGGACGTTCCGCGTGAGCGTCGGGCAGCGCGGCACGCCGCTCCATGTTGGCCGCGAAGACGGCAAACGCCAGATCGCGGCCACCCGGTCCGGCGATATAGCCCACCAGCCCGCTGGCGAAATTGAGCGTGCCGGTCTTGGCGGCAATGGTCAGGGGATGCTCGTCGATCGGCCGGCCGCGATCGTCGCGCAATGATATCTCGCGCATCAGACCGCGCAGCCGCGCATCGCCCCCGGCCCGGACGAGAAACCCGGCCATCGCCCGCGCACTGACCCGCGCCGTGTCGGCCAGCCCTGAATGGTCCGCCAGATCGAGGCCCTCGACGCCGAAACGGCCCTCGGCCCACCGCGCCATGGCGCGCGCCGAGGCGGCCAGCGTGCGCGGGCGCCCGCCGCGGGCGTGTGTCGCCGCCAGGCCGACGGCCTCGGCGGTCAGATTGGTGGAATAGCGCAGCATGTCGCGCAGTATCTCGCGCAAGGGGGCGGAGCGATGCTCGATGAGAACCCGGCCATCGACCGCCGCGTCGTCGCTGACGACGGCCTCGCCCAGATCGACGCCGCGCGCCGCCCCGATTCGCTGGGCCACCTCGGCGGCGTAGATGCCGGGCCGGCGCACCGGCAGCCAGCGCGCGCCGCCATTGCCCAGCGCCTGACGCGCCACCGTCCAGTTGTCGCGGCCCGCCTCGCGGGAATAGGTGTAGACGGGCGCGGCGCGATCGACGACTTCCATCCGGCTCAGCGCCACCGCCGGGCGGTACTGGGCGCCGCGCGCCTCCATCACCACGTCATAGCCCTCGGATTCTCGGTTCCAGCCGAAATAGACGCGGTTGAAATTGAGGTTCAGCCCCGCGACCGGCGGGTTGTAACCCGCCTGGGGCGGCTGGCCGGGCGCGATTTCCGCGATGAAAGGCAGCGCCCCGCGGTGGATGCGAAAGCGCCCCGACACGCTGCGAATGCCGGCGGCGTGCAGGCCGGTGACCATGTCGCCCAGCGCATCGGTGTCGAGAGTCGGGTCGCCCCCGCCAACGAGCACCAGATCGCCGTCGAGCCGGCCATCCTCGCGCAGCGGTCCCGTGGCGATCATCCGGGTGGAAAAGCGATGGTCGCCCCCCAGGATTTCGAGGCCATAGCACGCTGTCAGCGCCTTGATCGTGCTGGCGGGCGGCTGGCCCAGATCGGGCGCGCGCGCTTCCAGCAACGTGCCGCTCTCGGTGTCGGCGACGGCAAAGCTCACCTGCCCACCCAGTTGCGCCCGCGCGATCATCGCCTCGGCCGACTCCCGGGCGGCGCGCTCCGCCGCCCCCGCCGGCGGGAGCGGTCGCGCGACCGGGCGCGGCGAACGCAGCGGCGCCGCCGCGAATGCCGGCGTGAACGCGCTGCCCAGCAGCCCCCCCAGAACCCAGCGCCGAGAAACCCTGCTCACATCACGCGTCATGCACACACCACCCTGCCATTTTACGATTTAACGACGATTCCGCCCCCCACGACAAGCCCGCAACGACCGACCGGCTCAAGAGGGCGCGCGCGCCTCCGCAGCGGCTTTTCATTTTGCCCCGTGGCGCTTATGCCGGCGCGTGATGCATCAAGGCGTTCCTCTCTCGGCCTTCGGGCTCATCGTCACGGCGATGATGTTGGTCGCTCTTAGCGACACCGCCGGCAAGCTGCTCACGCAGGAACTCGGGGTTGCGCCCGGCTTCGGCGCGTGGAGCCGCTTCGCCCTGGGCACTGCGATGATGCTGCCCTTGCTGCGCGGCGCCGGGCTCGACATGCGTCTGATGCTCGACTGGCGGATATGGCTGCGCGGCGGGATCATGGCCACGGGCATCCTGTGCGTGCTGACCGCCCTGAGGACCGAAGGTATGGCCACCGTCTTCGGCGCCTTCTTCGTGGGCCCGCTGCTCTCCTACGCGCTGGGCGCGCTCCTGCTCAAGGAGCCGATCACCCGCGCCCAGACACTGGCGCTGTTCGTGGGTTTCGCCGGTGTGCTGATCGTTGTGCGCCCCGGCTTCGGGATGACGGCGGGCACG
Organism: Rhodobacteraceae bacterium WD3A24; assembly: GCA_002967695.1. Lineage (GTDB taxonomy): Bacteria > Pseudomonadota > Alphaproteobacteria > Rhodobacterales > Rhodobacteraceae > Alkalilacustris. The sequence continues at coordinate 64,603 of PUHN01000008.1, forward strand.
GGGTTCGGCCTCTTGGCCGGCCTGCTTTACGGGTGTTTCCTGACCACCAGCCGCTGGCTGCGCGACCGGGCGCGCCCGCGCGCGATGCTCATGGCCCAGCTCCTTGTGGGCTCGGTCCTGCTGGCGCCGGTCGGGCTCACGGCGCTGCCCACGCCGACGCCTGCGATCGCGGCGCTGACGCTGGGCTCGGCCACGGGTTCCATGCTGGGCAATCTGTGCCTGATCTTCGCCTATCGCCGGGCGCCGGCCTCGCGGCTCGCGCCGTTCATCTACACCCAGCTGGTGATGGCCACGGCGCTGGGATTTTTCGTGTTCGGCGACTGGCCCGACGCGCTTACGCTGATCGGGCTGACGGTCCTGATCGGCGCGGGGCTGGTGTCGTTTACTCTGGGCCGCGGCGGACCCGCCACTGCCCCCGTTCCCGCAGCCGCGTCGAGGACTGATCGACCATCGGCAGGTTGATGAAGACCCAGGCCGGCGGCGCATGCCGCACCAGCGCCCGCGCCTGCGCCTGAGGCCGCCGCGCCCATGCGAAGCGCCGCGCCGCCGGGGCGTTGAGCCCCTTCAGACGCGCCCCCGGACGGGCGAGCACGGCGACGGGGACGCGGGCCATGACCTCTTCCCATCGGTCCCAGCGGTGCAGTTGTGCGAGGTTGTCTGAGCCCATCAACCACACGAAGCGCACGCCCGGATAATGCGTCTGCAGCCGGGCCAGGGTGCGGGCGGTGTAGCGCGTGCCGAGCCGCGCCTCGACATCGCTGACCACCACGCGCGGATCGCCGATCACCGCCCGTGCCCGCGCGAGCCGCTCGGAAAGCGGTGCAGGCCCGCGCGGCTTGAGCGGATTGCCGGGGCTGACGAGCCACCACACCCGGTCAAGGCCCAGCCGTTTGAGCGCCTCGCGCGTGATGTGCGCGTGCCCCGAATGCGCCGGATCGAACGACCCGCCCAGAAGGCCGACAGCCATGCCCGGCGATGCGACTGGAAAGCCCTGCTTCATGCCGATATCGCCTAACCCATGGGCGGGGCGAATTGGAGCCGAAAATGCGAAGCGGGCCGATTTTCATCCCTTTCCCGGAGGTGGCACCGACGCCGCGCCGAGCCGGCGCCCAGCGCCAACGGGCCGCGCCGGAGACGCGCCGCGCAAACACCAAAAGAGGGCGGAAAACTCCCTTGCACCGATCGGCGATTGCGTCTATTCCCCGCCCCGACGCGGGTGCGACGACGTCGAGGCGCTTTTTCGAACGCGCCGGATCGGTCAGTCCTCCCGCAGGTCGAGCGCGATCAGGGCGTTCGCTGCCGTAGCTCAGGGGTAGAGCACTCCCTTGGTAAGGGAGAGGTCGAGAGTTCGAATCTCTCCGGCAGCACCATTTCATTTTGAGCTGATCCGCCAAGGCAGCGCGCTGCCAGATTTCTGCTCTCATCCACCCTTGTATCGCTTCACCCGAGCCCGGCGGGCGTCAACATGCCGGCGCCGGGCCGGCACTGATGCCGGTTCAGGGCGCCCCTTTTCGACTCGGGGATGTTCTTCTAATGTTTTGCGCTGCGGGCGCCAGTCGGATGGACCGGATATGTGCAATCTCTACTCGCAGACCCGGGCGCAGGAGGCGATGCGCCGGCTCTTCGATGTCGCGGTGGACCGGCTGGGCAACCTGCCGCCGCAGGCGGGGATCTACCCCGACTACCATGCGCCGATCATCCGGCAGGGGGAAGAGGGGCGCGAGCTGGTGATGGGGCGCTGGGGCATGCCGACGCCGCCGCAGTTCCTCGAGGGCAAGCGGACCGACCGTGGCGTGACCAACATCCGCAACACGAAGTCGCCGCACTGGCGGCGCTGGCTGGGGCCCGAGCATCGCTGCCTCGTGCCGTTCACGGCCTTCGCCGAGCCCGACACCAGGCGTGGCGGCCGGCACAATGTCTGGTTCTCCCTGACTGAGGATCACCCGGCCGCCTTTGCCGGCCTCTGGACGCGCTGGACCTCGGTGCGCAAGCTCAAGGAGGGTGAGACGACGGATGATCTCTACGGCTTCCTGACATGCGCGCCCAACGCGGAGGTCGCCGAGGTTCATCCCAAGGCGATGCCGGTCGTCCTGACCGATCCCGAGGACTGGAAGACGTGGCTGACCGCGCCCTGGAGCGCGACGGCGGCGTTGCAACGGCCTTTGCCGGATGGTGCATTGGAGATCGTGCCGGACGGGGGGCGCGAAGAAGATGCGATGTGAGAGGGCCGGGTCCGGGGCGCTGCAGCTTGCGCCGACGCGCGTCCACGAGGCCGAGGGCTTCGGCCGTCATGCCTTCGCGCTGTTCCAGTCCGTGTGTCATGACGGCCCGGTTGTCTGGGTGGGGCCCGCCCATGCGCCGGAGCGGCTGCTGCTCGCGGGGCTGCCGCAGGGCGTGGGCGAGCGGCTCCATATCGTGCGGGCCGGCGGGGTTGATCTGCTCTGGGCGGTGGAGGAGGCCCTGCGCGCGGCGCCCGTCGGCCTCGTCGTCGCGGAGCTTGAGACCGCCCTGAGCCTGACCGCGGGCCGCCGGTTGCAGCTCGCGGCCGAGGCGGGGGGCACGACCGGTCTCGTGCTGATCCGGCAGGGGGCGGGCAGCAACGCCGCGCAGACACGCTGGCACTGCGCGCCCCGGCCTGGTGCGGGGGCGGACTCGACTCTGCATCAGTGGTCGCTTATCAAGAACAAAAGGGGAACTCTGGGCGATTGGACACTGCATTGGGATGGGACGTCGGCTGCTTTCCATCTGGTTGCCGAGACTGGCGAGCGACGCGGCCCTGCGCCGCCGCCCCTGTGAAGGGCCGTTCGCGCTGATCCTGAGGTCGGGCAGTGCCGATCATCTTCATTGCCTCAACGCCGCCGCCGGGGCGCGCGGCCTTCGCCGGGGCATGGCGCTGGCCGATGCGCGCGCGATCTGCCCCGATCTGGCGACACGCCCTGCCGATCTCGTGCGCGAGGCCACGACGCTGGCGGCGCTGCGCCGCTGGGCGGGGCGGTATTCGCCGATGGTGGCGCGGGACGGCCCGGACGGGCTCATGGCCGACATCACCGGCGTCGCGCATCTTTTCGGCGGCGAGGCAGAGCTGCGCGCCGATCTGCATGCGCGCCTCGCCCGTGCGGGGATGGCCGCGCAAAGCGCCGTGGCGGGCACGTTCGGAGGCGCCCATGCGCTGGCCCGCCATGGCGGCGGGATCATCCCGGACGGCGCCCTGGCCGACCGGCTCGGCCCGCTTCCCGTCGCGGCGCTGCGCATCGATCATGACACCGCCGAGGCGCTCGGCCGGCTGGGTCTGCGCCGGATCGGCGATCTGATCCCGCGCGCCCGCGCCCCGCTGGCCCGCCGCTTCGGGCCGGGGCTGGTCGGGCGGCTCGATCAGGCGCTGGGATACCGGCCCGAGCCGGTCGCGCCCGAGGCGGAGCCGCCGCATTTCGGGGTGCGGCTGTCGCTGCCCGACCCGGTCGGCCTGCAGTCGGACGTGATGGCCGGGCTTGCGCGCCTGCTCGAGCGGCTGTGCGAGAAGCTGGGCCGGCATCATGCGGGCGCGCGGCGGCTGCGGCTGGAGCTCGACCGGGTCGATCATGCCGGCGTGCAGGTCGAGATCGGGCTGGCCGGCGCCATGCGCGACCCCGCCCGCATCGCCGCGCTTTTCGAGAAGGGGGTCGAGGAGGTCGATGCCGGTTTCGGGATCGAGGCGATGCGCCTTGTCGCGACCGTCACCGAACCCCTGGCGCCGGCGCAGATCGGCCCGGCCCGCGCCGCGCCGCAGGACGGCATGGACGATCTGATCACGCGGCTGGGCAACCGGCTGGGTTTCGAGACTATCCAGCGCCTCGCCCCCGCCGAGAGCCTCATTCCCGAGCGCAGTTTTCAGGTTCTGGCGGCGGCCTGGAGCCGGGCGGCCCCCGCCGATCGGCCGGGCGGGCCGCCGCGCCCGGTCATGATCTTTCCGCCCGAGCCCGTCATGGCCGCCCCGGGCCACCCGCCGGCGCGGTTTCGCTGGCGGCGGATGGCGTTGACCACGCTGCGCGCCACCGGACCGGAGCGGATCGCCCCCGAATGGTGGCTCGATGATCCGGCCTGGCGGAGCGGGCTGCGCGATTACTGGCGCATCGAGACGCGCGAAGGGCCGCGTCTGTGGCTTTTCCACACGCCGCAGGCGCCGGCCTGGTCGGCGCAGGGGGTGTTCGCATGACCGGCTATGCCGAATTGTGCGTCACCTCGAACTTCACCTTTCTGCGCGGCGCCTCGCACCCCGAGGAGCTGATCACCCGCGCCGCCGGGCTGGGCCTTGCCGCCATCGCCATCACCGACCGCAACTCGGTCGCCGGGGTGGTGCGCGCGCATTCGGCGCTCGGGGAACTCCACCGGCTGCGCGAAGAGGCCCGCCCGGCCAGCGGCGCCGGGCCGGGCGGGCCGACGGTCCGATCCCGGCAGGTGACGGATCATTCCAGCCGCCGGACGACATCTTCCGACCCCCTCGAGGCCGTGCGGCAGGGCCCGCCGGACGCGCCCCTGCCGCGGCTGATTCCCGGCGCGCGGCTGGTGCTGGCCGACAGCGCGACGGAGTGGCTGGCCCTGCCCGTGGATGCCGCCGCCTGGTCGCGGCTGACACGGCTTCTGTCGCTGGGAAAGCGCCGGGCCGGAAAGGGCGCGTGTCATCTCGCGCGCGAGGATCTGCTGGCGTGGGGCGCGGGCATGGTGCTGATCGCCCTGCCGCCCGATCCGCTGGAGAGGCCGCACATGACGGATGTGGTCGACGAGCTGCGCCAGATGCGGCGCAGCTTTCCAGGCCAGGGCTTTCTCGGCGCCGTGCCGCGCTATGACGGGCGCGATCAGCCCCGGCTCGACCGGCTGGCGCGGCTGTCGCAGGAGACGGCGCTGCCGCTGGTGGCGGCGGGCGACGTGCTGATGCACCATGCCGCCCGCCGGCCGCTGGCCGATGTGCTCACCTGTCTGCGCGAGGGCTGCACCATCGACGGGCTGGGCACCCGCCGGCTGCCCAATGGCGAGCGGCGGCTCAAATCGGGGGCGGAGATGGCGCGGCTGTTCCACCGCTACCCGGCCGCCCTGCGCCGCACCGTCGAGATCGCCGATCGCTGCGCCTTCTCGCTCGACCAGCTTTGCCATCAATACCCCGACGAGGCGCAGGATGGCGAACCCGCCCAGGCGCGGCTGGAGCGGCTGACCCGCGAAGGCTTCGCCCGGCGCTATCCCGGCGGGGCGCCGGAGAAGATCACGCATCGCGTCGGCGAGGAACTGCGCCTGATCGGCGAGATGGGCTATGCGCCCTATTTCCTGACCGTCCACGACATCGTGGCTTTCGCCCGGTCGCGCGGGATTCTGTGTCAGGGGCGCGGCTCGGCGGCCAATTCGGTGGTCTGCTACCTGATCGGGGTCACCGAGGTGCCGCCGGAGTCGATCACGCTCATCTTCGAGCGGTTCATCAGCCGCGAACGCGGCGAGCCCCCCGATATCGACGTCGATTTCGAGCACGAGCGCCGCGAGGAGGTCATCCAGCACATCTATGAGCGCTACGGCCGCCACCGCGCCGGGCTGACGGCGACGGTCATCCATTTCCGCGCCCGCGCCGCGATCCGCGAGGTGGGCAAGGTGATGGGGCTCTCCCGCGACGTGCTCGCCCGGCTCGGCGGGCAGATATGGGGCAGCTCCTCCGCACCGCCCGCCGCGGAGCGGCTGCGCGAGGCCGGGCTCGACCCGGCCGACCGGCGCGTGGCGCTGGCGGTGCGGCTGATCGGCGAGATCATCGGCTTTCCGCGCCACCTGTCGCAGCATGTGGGCGGCTTCGTCATCACGCAGGGGCGCCTGGACGCGCTGTGCCCCATCGAGAACGCTACGATGGAGGGGCGCACCGTGATCGAATGGGACAAGGACGACATCGACGCGCTGGGGCTGCTGAAGGTCGATGTGCTGGCGCTGGGGATGCTCACCGCCATCCGCAAGGCCTTCGCCCTACTCGAGGATCATCGCGGGGTGCGCCTGACGCTGGCCGACGTGCCGGCCGAGGACGCCCGTGTCTATGACATGCTGTGCCGCGCCGATGCCATCGGGGTGTTTCAGGTGGAAAGCCGCGCGCAGCTCAACTTCCTGCCCCGGATGCGGCCGCGCCGCTTCTATGATCTGGTCTGCGAGGTCGCCATCGTCCGCCCCGGCCCGATCCAGGGCGGGATGGTCCATCCCTTCATCAACCGCCGTCAGGGCCGCGAGCCGGTCGAGGATCTGGGCCCGGCGATGATGGAGGTGCTGGGCCGGACCTATGGCGTGCCGCTGTTTCAGGAACAGGCGATGCAGATCGCCGTCGAGGCCGCCGGGTTCAGCCCGGCCGAGGCCGACCGCCTGCGCCGCAGCCTCGCCACCTTCAGGCGCATGGGCACCATCGGCGCCTTCCGCGACCGTTTCGTCTCGGGAATGCGCGCGCGCGGCCATGACGCGGACTTCGCCGCGCGCTGCTTTGCCCAGATCGAGGGCTTCGGCGCCTACGGCTTTCCCGAAAGCCATGCGGCGAGTTTCGCGCGGCTGGTCTACATCTCCGCCTGGCTGAAATGCCATCATCCGGCGGTGTTTGCCTGTGCGCTGCTCAACAGCCAGCCGATGGGGTTCTATGCGCCCGCGCAGCTCGTGCGCGACGCGCGCGATCACGGGGTGGAGGTCCGCCCCGTATCCGTGAACCACTCGCAATGGGATTGCACGCTGGAGCCGCGGGCGGACGGCGCGCTGGCGCTGCGGCTGGGCTTTCGCCAGATCAGGGGGATGCGCGCGGAGGACGCCGACTGGATCGCCGCCGCGCGCGCCAACGGCTACCCGGATGTCGAAAGCCTCTGGCGCCGCACCGGGGTGCGGCCCGACGCCCTGGAGCGGCTGGCCGAGGCCGATGCCTTCGCCACGCTGGGGCTGTCGCGGCGCGACGCGCTCTGGGCCGCCCGTGCCCTGCGCGCCCCCGCGCCGCTGCCGCTCTTCGGGGCCGATGGCGAAGGGGCGGCGGAGCCCGATACCGTGCTGCCGTCGATGACGTTGGGCGAGGAAATGATCGAGGATTACCTGTCGCTGCGGCTTTCCCTGCGCGCCCATCCGCTGGAGATTCTGCGCCCGCGCCTGTCCGACAGCCTGCCCCATGACCGGCTGGCGCAGGCGCGCGGGCGCGTCACCGTGGCCGGGCTGGTCATCACCCGCCAGCGCCCCGGCACCGCCTCGGGCGTGGTCTTCCTGACGCTGGAGGACGAGACCGGCGTGGCCAATGTGGTGGTCTGGCGAAAGGTCTACGAGACCTTTCGCAAGGCGGTGATCGCCGGGCGTCTGCTGCACGTGACGGGCCGGATCGAGCGCGAGGGGGCCGTCACCCATCTCATCGCCGAGCGGATCGTGGATCTCTCGCCCCTGCTGGCCGGCCTCGTCGCCGACCGGGGCCCCGCCGCGGCCGCCGCCGATGACGGGCACGCCGATGCCGGGGCGGGCCACCGCCCGTCCGCCCGCCATCCGCGCGACCAGGCCAAGCGGCTGTTTCCAAGCCGGGATTTCCACTGAGCCGCTTCCCCCGGCCCAGGGCCCGCGCCGGAACGGATCAAATGCCGAAGTCGGCTCAAGCACCGCATGGTGGTGCGGCGCTTGAGCCTCGGTCTCGAGGCGGTCAGCGCGGTGTCACCGTGAAGCGGTCGAACGCCGTCGCCGTCTGGGGCAGATCGCCGTAGTCGCGCCCGAAGGTGCCCGAATACAGCACCGGCCTGCCGCCGGCCCGCAGCACGGTCAGCGGATCGGTGCGAAGCGGGTTCTCCTGCCCCTCGCGCGCGACCCAGCCATCCGTGCGGATCTCGGCGGAGTAATCGCGCCCGCGCTTGCGCAGGACCAGTGTGCCGCCGTTCTCGTCCAGATTGGCCAAGACCGCGTCGATGTCGTAGTCGCGCGGGCAGCACGCATCATCGGCGAAGGTCACGTTCACGTCGCTTTTCTCGCCACCGACATTGGATGTCACCTGAAGGATGATCCGGTCGTTCGAGCTGCCATCGCCGTAAAGCGCGGTAACCACGAAATTCTGCCGGTCCTCGTAGATGCCCATCTCGATGGTGGAGCGGCGCGTGGTGAACTCCGATGTGAACTCCACGCTCATGTCCCAGTCTCCGTCCGGCAGCGGCTGGCCGACCCAACGAAACACGTTGGTCTGGTTCTCCTGGCCCACAAAGGTGGGGACGGTCGTCAGCGTCAGCAGTGTGCTGTCGTCGACGATGTAGTTGTTGGGCTCGGGGTTGATGACCTCCCAGCTTTCGCCCAGCTCGGCGCGGTCGAAATCGTCATCGATCATCGGTGCCGCGGGGTCGGGCGCGGCCTCGGCGACCTCGGTCAGCGCGCCGGTCAGCTCGTCGGCGTCGGCGGCGGCCAGATACATCCCGCCGGTCGCCTCGGCGAGGCAGGACAGATCGGCCTGCGCGGCGTCGTCCACGTCGAAGCCGATGACATGCGCGGTGAAGTCGGTGCCGGTGCGCTCCAGCGTCTCGGCGGCGGCGCAGGGGTCGGCGTTGCAGGTCTCGCGCCCGTCGCTGACCAGGATCACCGTCGCCGGCGCGTCGGTGTAGGAAAGCGCCTCGGCCGCCTGTCGCGTCGCGTCTGTCAACGGGGTCTTGCCGAGCGGTGTGACGCTACCGAGCAGGCCATCGAACGCCGTCCGATCGAGCGGGGCGGGCACCTGCAGTGTCTCGATATCCGCGCAATTTCCCTGCTCGCGGTGGCCATAGGCCATCAGGCCCAGCTCGCGCCCGTCCTGCCAGCTGTCGAGCATGTCGCCGATCGCATCGCGGGCGATCTCGATCTTGGCGGTGCCGTCGATCTGGCCCCACATGCTGCCCGACCCGTCGAGTACCAGCATGGTGCGCGGCGCCTCCTGTGCGGGGGCTGCCGCCGCAATGCCCATGGTCAGGATGGCCGCCAGGGCCCCCGCACCCGAATATGTCCGCTGTCTCATCATGTCCCTCTCCGCAACCTTTCACAAACAGGGGCCGCCATACCGACCCCTCAATCGGATACTCGCTCGGGGGGCAGGGGGCAGGCAAGGGCGGGGGGACTCATTTGATCCTGCGGCGATCGAGGGAGACTCGTTTCATGTCGCCGAGAGGCCGGTCCGGTTCTCAGGCCTGCCCGTTCTCCGCGTCCGGATGCGCGAGGACGATGCGCGTTCCCCAGTCGCGGCAGCGCTTGATGACGTTCTGGGGCGGGGGGCAATCGGTATAGAAGGCGGCGATATCGGCGAGCGATGCGATGCGCACCGGCGCCGTGCGCGCGAACTTGGAGGTGTCGGCGGCCAGAAAGGTCTGTCGCGCCTGGCGGATGATTGCCTGGCTCACGCTGACCTCGCGGACGTCGAAGTCGAGCAGATCGCCCTCCTCATCGAGCGCCGATGCCCCGATCACCGCGAAATCGACCTTGAAGCGGCGCACCGTCTCCAGCGTCATGTCGCCCACCAGCCCGGCATCCGCGCGCCGCAGAACGCCGCCGGCAATGATGACCTCGACGCCCTCATTCGCCGCAAGGATGTTGGCGACGTTGAGATTGTTGGTCACCACCATCAACTGCCGGCGGTCGAGCAGGGCGCGCGCGACCGCTTCGGTCGTGGTGCCGATGTTGAGAAAGAGCGAGGCGGCGTCGGGGATGTCCGCGGCCACGCGCGCGGCGATGCGCGCCTTGGCCTCGGCATTGAGCGCGCGGCGGTGCTCATAGCCGATATTGGCCACGCCCGAGGGCAGCACCGCGCCGCCATAGACGCGGGTCAACCTGCCGGCGTCGCACAGCTCGGTCAGGTCGCGGCGGATGGTCTGCAGGGTGACGCCGAAATGCGCGGCGAGATCCTCGACCACGACATTGCCCTGCTCGCGCGCGAGGCGCAGGATTTCGCCCTGTCGGAAGTTTTGTGCCATGCGGTGCGCGGCTCGCTTTCGATTTGGGTTCGTTTTGTGCGCGATCGGTCCCGTCAACGCCAGAGCCGGCGCGACTCGCTCAGAAACCAGTAGCATGAAAGGGCGATACGCGCATCCCGGCCGAGCCGCGAACAGGATTTGGGGTTGGCCAATGTCGCCGCTGGGAGAGTTTGTGAAAAATTCATGACATGCCAAGGCATTGCGAAAACATCGGCGCGGGAAAGAGCAAAAACGAAATTAAAACGAACACAAAGCTTGACATATGGAAACCCAATGGCGAGTGTTGGAGGCGCAGGGAGGATGCATTGTGACAAGCGTGGCGGATCATCCAGAGACGGTGGACCTTTTCGTCATAGGCGGCGGCATCAATGGCTGCGGCATTGCCCGCGATGCCGCCGGCCGGGGGCTGAGCGTCTCGCTGGCCGAGAAGGGTGATCTGGCGCAGGCGACCTCCTCGGCCTCGACGAAGCTTTTCCACGGCGGCTTGCGCTATCTTGAGTATTTCGAGTTTCGCCTCGTGCGCGAGGCATTGATCGAACGCGAGACGCTGTTGCGCGCGATGCCCCATATCAGTTGGCCCATGCGCTTCGTGTTACCCTATCACAAGGAGATGCGCTTCGAGAACGAGACGCCGACCTCGAAGCTCCTCAATACGGTGATGCCCTGGATGAAGGGGCGTAGGCCCGCATGGCTGATCCGGCTGGGTCTGTTTCTCTACGACCATCTCGGCGGGCGCGAGACCCTGCCGGGCACGCGGACCCTAGATCTGCGTGAAGACCCGGCCGGCCGGCCGCTCAAGGACAAGTTCGAAAAGGCGTTCGAGTACTCCGACTGCTGGGTCGAGGATTCGCGCCTCGTCGTCCTCAACGCCCGTGACGCCGAGGCGCGCGGCGCTCGCATCATGGTGCGCACCGAGGTGATCTCGGCCCGGCGCGAGGGCGGGCTGTGGCGTGTTGCGCTGCGCGACGCCGAAGGGGATGAGCGCGTGGTCCGCGCCCGCGGGCTGGTCAATGCCGGCGGGCCCTGGGTGGGCGACATCATCGCTGATCGGCTGGGCGTGAATTCAAGCGAGCGGGTGCGGCTGGTCCGCGGCAGCCACATCGTGACCCGCAAGCTTTTCGATCACGACAGGTGCTATTTCTTCCAGGGAACCGACGGGCGGATCATCTTCGCCATTCCCTACGAGACCGATTTCACCCTGATCGGCACCACCGATCAGGAGCACCACGCCAGCCCCTCCGAGGCGGTCTGCACGCCCGAGGAGCAGGAGTATCTGTGCGACTTTGCCAGTCAGTATCTGAAGCAGCCCGTCACGCGCGACGATATCGTCTGGACGTATTCGGGGGTGCGTCCGCTCTATGACGACGGGTCGAAATCGGCCACCGCGGCGACGCGCGACTACGTGCTTTCGCTCGACGAGGGCGGGCCGGTTCTGCTCAACGTCTTTGGCGGCAAGATCACCACCTATCGGCGGCTGGCCGAGGCGGCGATGGCGCGGCTCGCACCGCATTTCCCGCAGGCCGCCGGGGCATGGACGGCCGGCGCGGCGTTGCCGGGCGGAGATTTCCGGCCGGGCGAAGTGGCCGCGCTGGTGGACGCCCTGCGCGCGGATTACCCGTTCTTGTCGGAGTTCTGGGCGCGCCGGCTGGTGCGTGCTTACGGGACGCAGGCGCGCGCGCTTCTTGGTGACGCGCGGACGGCACAGGATCTGGGCCGTGATTTCGGCGCGACATTGACCGAAGCCGAGTTACGCTGGCTGATGGACAAGGAATACGCCCGCCGCGCCGAGGATGTTGTGTGGCGGCGCACGAAGCTGGGCCTGCGTCTGAGCGCGGAGCAGTCCGCCGAGATCGACCGATGGATGCAGCAGGGCGACGACAAGACAAGCCGGGCCGCCGCCGTTCGCTGAGGCGCACGGCCCGCTTTTGGGAGGAGAGAGATGACACTGACGCTGGACGGCGTATCCAAGCGCGTGGGCGAGGAGGTGCATATTCACCCGACCGCGCTCACGCTCGAGCGGGCGACGATGAACGTGCTGCTCGGCCCGACACTTGCGGGCAAGACCTCGCTCATGCGGCTGATGGCGGGGCTCGACGCGCCGACGGAGGGCCGCATCCTCTGGGAGGGAAACGACGTCACCGGAATGCGGGTGCAGGACCGGCAGGTGGCGATGGTCTATCAGCAGTTCATCAACTACCCGTCGATGAGCGTCTACGAGAATATCGCCGCGCCCCTGCGCATTCTCGGCAAGTCCGCCGATGAAATCGACCGGCGGGTGAAGGAAACCGCCGATCTTCTGCAGCTCGGGCCAATGCTGCCGCGCAAGCCGCTGGAGCTGTCGGGCGGCCAGCAGCAGCGCTGCGCGCTGGCGCGGTCGCTGGTCAAGGATGCGGGACTGGTGCTGCTCGACGAGCCGCTGGCCAACCTCGATTACAAGCTGCGCGAGGAATTGCGCGCCGAGATACCGCGAATCTTTGCCGAGTCGGGCGCGATCTTCGTCTATGCGACGACCGAACCCGAGGAGGCGCTTCTTCTGGGGGGCAATACCGCGTCGCTCTGGGAAGGGCGCGTGACCCAGTTCGGCCCGACGCCCGAGGTCTATCGCCAGCCGGCCGATGCGACCACCGCGCGTGTCTTCTCGGACCCGCCGATGAACTTCCTGCGGTTCTCCAAGAAGGGCGGCGATCTGTGGTTCGGCGAGGGCCTCGGGGGCCCTGCGCGCGGCACGCTGGCCGAGTTGGCCGACGGGCACTACCGCGCCGGGTTCCGCGCCAATCATCTGGTTCTCGACCGGCCGAGCGAGACGGCGATGGAATTCGCCTGCCATCTCGATGTCACCGAGATCACCGGGTCCGAGACCTTCATCCATCTCGATCACGGGTCCGAGCGCTGGGTGGGGCTCGTCCACGGGGTGCATGTCCTGCAGATCAAGGCCGAGCTGCGCGTCTATCTCGAGCCGCGCCACGTCTATGTCTTCGGCGAGGATGGCGGGCTTGTCGCCCCGGCCGCCTACGCGGAAGCGGCCTGAAAGGGGAGGGGATCATGGCGAAGATCACGCTCGACAACCTGGCCCACTCGTACCTGCCCAAGCCGGCCGGCCCCGAGGACTGGGCGCTCAAGGAACTCGACAATGTCTGGGTGGATGGCGAGGCATATGCTCTCCTGGGCGCGTCGGGCTGCGGCAAGTCCACGCTGCTCAACATCATCTCGGGGCTGGTCCAGCCCAGCCAGGGCCGCATCCTTTTCAACGACCGCGACGTCACCCACGCCCCGACGGCGGAGCGCAACATCGCCCAGGTGTTCCAGTTTCCGGTGGTCTACGACACGATGACGGTGCGCGAGAACCTCGCCTTTCCGCTGCGCAACCGGGGCGCGCCGGAGGACTACGTGCGCGCCCGCGTCCAGACCATTGCGCGGATGATCGACATGGAGGACCGGCTGGAGCGCAAAGCGCGTGGCCTCACGGCCGATGCGAAGCAGAAGATCAGCCTGGGCCGCGGCATGGTGCGCGAGGATGTCAACGCGATCCTGTTCGACGAGCCGCTCACCGTGATCGACCCGCACATGAAATGGGAGCTCAGAACCCAGCTCAGGGCGCTGCATCACGAATTCGGCCACACGATGATCTATGTCACTCACGACCAGACAGAGGCGTTGACCTTCGCCGACAAGGTCGTGGTGATGCATGACGGCCGGGTGGTCCAGATCGGCACGCCGCAAGAACTTTTCGAGCGGCCCGAGCATACCTTCGTGGGCTATTTCATCGGCTCGCCGGGGATGAACCTGCTCGATGCGCAGATCGACGGCGACACGGCGCGGGTCGGCGGACACAGAATCGCGTTGGGCGGGCAGTATGATGCTGTCGCCGGGCGCACCCAGATCGGGGTGCGTCCCGAGTATATCCGCCCGGCCAACGCCGACTCGGGCGGGCTGCCGGTGACGATCCGGCGCGTCGAGGATGTCGGGCGTCATCAGATCCTGCGGGCCGAGTTCGAGGGCACGGGCATCGACGCGATCCTTCCCGAGGGCGCCGGGGTGCCGGCGGATGCCACGCATCTGGCCTTCGATCCGGCCGGGATCAACGTCTATGCCGATGACTGGCGCGTGGCCCCTCGAAAGGTCACCGCCGCACCGCACCGGGAGGCCGTGTGATGGAGAAGACGCAGAACAACCGTGCCTGGCTGTTGCTGCTGCCGATGCTGGCAGTGGTGCTGTTCTCGGCGATCATTCCGCTGATGACGGTGGTCAACTACTCGGTGCAGGACACTTTCGGCCAGAACGTGTTTTTCTGGGCGGGCCTGGACTGGTTTCGCGAGATCCTCAGTTCCGACCGGGTGCACGGCGCGCTGGGCCGGCAGATCATGTTTTCGGGGATCATCCTGGCGATCGAGGTGCCGCTGGGCATCATCGTCGCGCTTTCGATGCCGAAGAGGGGGGCGTGGGTCTCGGTCTGTCTGGTGCTGATGTCGCTTCCGCTGCTCATTCCGTGGAACGTGGTCGGCACGATATGGCAGATCCTGGGCCGCCCGGACATCGGGCTGGTCGGCTACACGCTCGACTCGCTGGGGATCGACTACAACTACACGCAAGATGCCCTGGACGCCTGGATCACCGTCGTGCTGATGGATGTCTGGCACTGGACATCGCTGGTGGCGCTACTGGCCTATGCCGGGCTGCGATCGATCCCCAACGCCTATTACCAGGCGGCGAAGATCGATCAGGCGAGCCGCTGGAAGGTGTTCCGCTATATCGAGCTGCCCAAGATGCGCGGTGTGCTGACCATCGCGATCCTTCTGCGCTTCATGGACAGCTTCAAGATCTACACCGAGCCCTTCGTGCTCACCGGCGGGGGGCCCGGCAGCTCGACCACCTTCCTGTCGGTGGATCTGGTCAAGATGGCGATAGGGCAGTTCGACCTTGGCCCGGCGGCGGCCTTCTCGATCATGTATTTCCTCGTGATCCTGCTGATCAGCTGGGTGTTCTACACGGTGATGACGAATATCGACAAGCAGGAGGGCATGTGATGGCCGTGGCTTCGACCGCAACCGAGGGTGCCCGCGCCCGCCGCATGGCGCTGCCGAAGGTGCGTGGCGGGACGGTGGTGATGGTGCTCTACCTCGCCTTTCTGCTGATCCCGATCTACTGGCTCGTGAACATGAGCCTGAAGACCAACCAGGAAATCCTGTCCAGCTTTTCGCTCTGGCCGCGGGATCTGACGTTCCAGAATTACGTCACGATCTTCACCGACGCCTCGTGGTACATGGGCTATGTCAACTCGATCATTTACGTCACCCTGAACACCGTGATCTCGGTCGCCGTGGCGTTGCCGGCCGCCTATGCCTTCAGCCGCTATCGCTTTCTTGGCGACAAGCATCTGTTCTTCTGGCTGCTGACCAATCGGATGGCCCCGCCGGCCGTGTTCGCGCTGCCGTTCTTCCAGCTCTACTCCTCGGTCGGGCTGTTCGACACGCACATTGCGGTGGCGCTCGCGCACACGCTGTTCAACGTGCCGCTGGCGGTGTGGATTCTGGAGGGCTTCATGCGGGGCGTTCCCAAGGAGATCGACGAGACGGCGTATATCGATGGCTTCTCGTTCCCGCGCTTCTTCGTGAAGATCTTCATGCCGCTGATCGCCAGCGGGATCGGGGTGACGGCGTTTTTCTGCTTCATGTTCTCCTGGGTCGAGCTGCTGCTGAGCCGCACCCTGACCAGCGTGGATGCCAAGCCCATCGCGGCGACGATGACGCGCACGGTCTCGGCCTCGGGGCTCGACTGGGGGCTGCTGGCCGCGGCGGGGTCGCTGACGATCATCCCCGGCGCGCTCGTGATCTACTTCGTGCGCAACTACATCGCCAAGGGCTTTGCCCTGGGCCGCGTGTAAGGGAGGAGCGAGATCATGGAATGGATGGCATGGACCTGGCCCACGGCGATCTTCTTTCTCGTCATCGCGGCCATTCTGCTGATCTTCACGGTGATCGGGCTGCTGCGGCCCGAGATGCCGCGGGTCGGCATCCTGCAGATAGAGACGACGCGGGGCGACCGCGTCTTCATCACCCTGCTCGGCTCGGCCTTCATCAACCTGGCCTGGCTCGGGCTGGTGGGCGCCAACCAGTGGTGGGCGCTGGCGGTTTGTGCGGTCTATGCCGCGGCGGTGTTCCGCTGGGTCTAGTCCCGCGCGAAAGGGCGGGGGCGGCGTGCTGCAACCATGCCGCGCCCCGCATGACTGAAACCATGGTCCAATCAACGGGAGGAATACCATGAACAGAGTCCTCAAATCCACCACGGCGCTGGGCGTCGCGCTGACGCTTCTGTCGGCGCCGGCCTTTGCCGACATGGAGGCCGCGCGCGCCTTCCTCGACGAGGAGATCGGCGATCTCTCCGCGCTCTCGCGCGAAGAGCAGGAAGAGGAGATGCAGTGGTTCGTCGACGCGGCGGAGCCGTATCAGGGCATGTCGATCCGCGTCGTCTCCGAGACGATCACCACGCACGAGTACGAGTCCCAGGTTCTCGCGCCGGCCTTCGAGGCGATCACCGGCATCGAGGTCACCCACGACCTGATCGGCGAGGGCGACGTGATCGAGCGGCTGCAGACCCAGATGCAGACCGGCGAGAACATCTATGACATGTACATCACCGACGCCGACCTGATCGGCACGCACTGGCGCTATCAGCAGGTGCGCAACCTGACCGACTGGATGGCCGGCGACGGTGCGGCGGTGACCAACCCCAACCTCAACCTCGACGACTTCATCGGCACGTCCTTCGCCACGGCGCCCGATGGCAACCTCTACATGCTGCCGCTCCAGCAGTTCGCGAACCTCTACTGGTTCCGTTACGACTGGTTCAACGACCCCGAGATCCAGGCCGATTTCGAGGAGGAATACGGCTATGAGCTGGGCGTGCCGGTCAACTGGACCGCCTATGAGGACATCGCCGAGTTCTTCACCGGCCGCGAGATCGACGGCGAGACCGTCTACGGCCACATGGATTACGGCCGCCGCGACCCCAGCCTGGGCTGGCGCTTCACCGATGCCTGGCTGTCGATGGCCGGCGCCGGCGACGTGGGCGTGCCCAACGGCTTTCCCGTCGACGAGTGGGGCATCCGCGTCAACGACGACTACCAGCCCACCGGCTCGTGCATGGACCGTGGCGGCGCCACCAACAGCCCGGCAGCGGTCTACTCGGTCGAGACCTACACCGACTGGCTGGACAACTACGCCCCGCCGTCAGCGGCCGGCATGAACTTCTCGGAGGCCGGCCCGGTGCCCGCGCAGGGCAACATCGCCCAGCAGATCTTCTGGTACACGGCCTTCACGGCCGACATGGTTCAGGACGGTCTGCCGGTGGTCAACGAGGACGGCACGCCGCGCTGGCGCATGGCCCCCTCGCCGCATGGCGTCTACTGGGAAGAGGGCATGAAGATCGGCTATCAGGATGTGGGCTCGGCCCTGCTGATGGATTCGACGCCGGTGGACCGTGCACAGGCCGGCTGGCTCTATGCGCAGTTCATCTCCTCGATGACGGTGGATGTGAAGAAGTCGCATGTGGGCCTGACCTTCATCCGCGAATCCACCATCGAGCACGAGAGCTTCACCGAGCGCGCGCCGCGCCTGGGTGGCCTGGTGGAGTTCTACCGCTCTCCCGCCCGCCTGCAATGGACGGATACCGGGCTGAACGTGCCGGACTATCCGCGCCTCGCGCAGCTGTGGTGGCAGAACATCGGCAACGCCGCCTCGGGTGAATCGACCGCTCAGGAGGCGATGGATGCGCTCTGCGAGCAGCAGGAAGAGGTCCTGGCCCGGCTGGAGCGCGCCGGGATTCAGGGCGAACTCGGCCCGAACCTCAACGAGGAGCGCAGCGCCGAGTACTGGCTGGAGCAGCCAGGCGCGCCCAAGCCCGAGCTCGAGGACGAGCGCGGCGAGCCGGTGACCGTCCCCTATGACGAACTGGTCGCCACCTGGCGCGCCGAAGACTGAGGTCTCCTCCCCGGCCGGGGTGCCTGTCGGTGCCCCGGCCTCTCTTTCTTTTTCCGCGATCTTCGTCGTGCCATGAGAAGGGCACGGGGCCGAGGCGGCCCAAGCGGGATGTGCGGGCCAGCATGAGGAAGGGTCGATGAATTACGTCCTTGCGATCGATCAGGGCACGACCTCCAGCCGCGCGATTCTCTTCGACGCCGATATGCGCATCGCGGCCGTCGCGCAGGAGGAGTTCGCCCAGCACTATCCGGCCTCGGGCTGGGTCGAGCATGACGCGGGCGAGTTGTGGTCCACCACTGCCGGCACCTGCCGCGAGGCGATCGAGCGCGCCGGCATCGGCCCCGAGCGGATCGCCGCCATCGGGATCACCAACCAGCGCGAGACCACGCTGGTCTGGGACAAGGCCACCGGTCGGCCCATCCACAACGCCATCGTCTGGCAGGACCGGCGCACCGCCGAGACCTGCGACCTGCTGCGCGAGCAGGGCCAGGGCGATATGATCACCGAGCGCACGGGCCTTCTGATCGACCCGTATTTCTCGGCCACCAAGTTGAAGTGGCTGCTCGACAGCGTCGAGGGCGCGCGCGCCCGCGCCGAGGCCGGCGAGCTGCTGTTCGGGACCGTGGACAGTTTCCTGATCTGGAAGCTGACCGGCGGGCGCACTCATGTCACCGACGCGACCAACGCCGCGCGCACGATGCTCTATGATATCCGCAAGGGCCGCTGGAGCGCGACCATCTGCCGCCTGCTCGACATCCCCACGGCGATGCTGCCCGAGGTGCGCGACTGCGCCGGCGAATTTGGCGTCACGCGCAGCGACCTGTTCGGCCGCGAGATTCCGATCATGGGCGTGGCGGGTGATCAGCAGGCCGCGACGATCGGCCAGGCCTGTTTTGCGCCGGGGATGCTGAAATCGACTTACGGGACGGGGTGCTTCGCGCTGCTCAACACGGGCGACGAACTCGTGCGTTCGCAGAACCGGCTGCTGGGCACCATCGCCTACCAGCTCGACGGCACGCCCACCTATGCGCTGGAGGGCTCGATCTTCATTGCCGGCGCCGTCGTTCAGTGGCTGCGCGACGGGCTGCAGATCATCCGTGAGGCGCGCGAGACGCAGCCGCTGGCCGAGCGGGCCGATCCAGACCAGCCGGTGATCATGGTGCCGGCCTTCACCGGCCTCGGCGCGCCCTACTGGAACGCCGAGGCGCGCGGTGCCATCTTCGGGCTCAGCCGTAATTCGGGCCCCGCCGAGTTCGCCCGCGCCGCGCTCGAAAGCGTCGGCTTCCAGACCCGCGATCTGCTCGAGGCGATGAAGGCCGACTGGCAGGGCGGCGGCGGCGATGAGGTGCTGCGCGTTGACGGGGGCATGAGCGCCTCAGACTACACGATGCAGTTCCTCTCCGACATCCTCGGCGCGCCCGTGGACCGCCCGCAGGGGCTGGAGACGACCGCGCTGGGCGCGGCGTGGCTGGCCGGCTCGGCCGCGGGGCTCTATCCCGGTCAGGCAGAATTCGCGCGCTCCTGGGCGCTCGACCGCCGCTTCGAGCCCGCGATGGACGCTCGCGCGCGCGCCGACCGCTACGGGGCCTGGCGCCGCGCCGTGCAGGCCACCATCGCCGCGACATGAGCCGGGTCGCCGCCTTCGATTTCGCCACCGCCGGGCATGTGGCTTTTGGCAGCGGCCGCGCGGACGAGGCGGCCGCGGCGATCGCCTCCATGGCGGAGCGCGTGGCCCTGATCCACGGGGCGAACCCCGCCCGCGCCGACTGGCTGGCCGAGGCCCTGACGGCGGCGGGGCGCGTGCCGCTGCGCATCGGCGTCGCGGGCGAGCCGGCGCTTCCGGCGCTCGCGGAGGCGCTGGAGCGTCTGCGCGCGGCGGGTGTCGATGGCGTGATCGCGCTCGGCGGCGGCGCGGCGATCGATATGGGCAAGGCGCTCGCCGCCCTGGCCCCGCAGCCGCAGGGGCCGATGACCTATCTTGAAGTGGTGGGCGAGGGGCGCGTCCTTTCCGCCGACCCGCTGCCCTTTGTGGCCTTGCCTACCACCGCCGGTACGGGTGCCGAGGTGACGAAGAATGCCGTGATCGGGGTGCCTGAGGCGCGGCGCAAGGTCAGCCTGCGCGATGCGCGGATGCTTCCCCGCCTGGCGATCATTGATCCGCGCCTAACCGACGGCGCACCGCGCTCTGTCACGCTCGCCTGCGGGCTCGACGCGCTCACGCAGGTGGTCGAGCCCTTTACCTGCGCCCGCGCCAATCCGCTGACAGACGCGTTGACCACCGCGACGATCCCGGCCGGGATCAAGGCGCTGCGCCGGCTGATGGAGGCCGAGGACCCGGCCGCGCGTGACGAAATGGCCTGGGTCAGCTTGTGCGGCGGGCTGGCGCTGGCCAATTCGGGGCTGGGTGCGGTGCATGGGCTCGCCGGGGTGCTGGGCGGCCGGGTCGCGGCGCCGCATGGCGCGCTGTGCGGCGCGCTGTTGCCCCATGTCCTGAAAATGAATGCCACCCGCGCTGCCCCCGACAGCCCGGCGGCCGAGCGGCTGGAGCAGGTGCTTGCCCTGCTCGCGGCCGGTTTCGAGGGCGAGGACGGCGCGGCGGCGCTGGCGGACTGGGCGCATGCCAGCGGGCTGCCGCGGCTTTCCGAGATGGGCGTTGACCCGGCCGATCACCGCGAGGTGGCCGAGGCCGCCGGCGCGTCGTCATCGATGAAGGCCAACCCGGTCGCCCTTTCGCGCGACGATCTTTGCGCGGTTCTGCGCGCGGCGGGGTAGGGCTCAGAAGGGTGACGATGGCACGGCTCCGTTGACCACTGCGATCGAGGCGTGGCCCCCGGCAACCCCGTCGATCGAGATCGCGCACCGGCTTTGCCCTATTCTTGCCGGGTTTTATGGGGCAATCTTTCCACGACCCGCCGCGCTCGGTGGAAAAGGAAAGAGATGTCGTCACGTTTCGCGATCCATGTCGGGGCGCACAAGACGGCCACGACGCATATCCAGAACTGCCTGACGCGACATGCGCCGCGGCTCAGACAGGCTGGGATCGCCTATATCGGGCCGCGCGAGCTGCGCGATGGCACGCTGGAACTTCCGGGGGCGCTTGAGCAGGGGATCGGCGGGTTCGGTCGCCGGCGGGCGTTTCGCAGGGCTCTGGCCGCTCATGCGGGCCCGGCGGGCCGTGTTCTGATTTCCGAAGAGAACATACTGGGCATCGCGCACGACCCACGGATGATTCGCGAGCGCAGATTCTACCCGCGCGGGCATGCGCGCGTGGCCCGGCTGCTTCGCACGATTGGCGCCGAGGGTGCCACAGTGTTCCTCGCCCTGCGCGATCCCGCGAGCTATCTCGTATCGGCCTATTCGCAGCGGCTGTTCAGCGGCCGCGTGGAAAGTTTCGAGGAGTTCATCGAGGGCGTCGATCCGGCCCGGATGCGTTGGTCCGACCTGGTCGCGCGGTTGCTCGAGGCGCAGCCCGGCGTGCGGCTGGTCGTATGGTGCCATGAGGAATTGCGCCCGCCGGCCGAGGGGCTGTTCGATCACATGCTGCCCGGCGTCCCGCGGGGGGCTGTTACCCTGACGCCGGGGGTGACGCATCCCGGGCTCTCGGCGCGCGCCCATGCGGCGATCATGGCGCAGTACCGCCGCGCCGGCGCCGCGACCGGGCGCGATGTGGTCGTGAAAGCGCGCCGCCGCTTTCCGAAAACGGGGGACGAGCCGGCATTCGACCCGTTTTCCGCCGGGATGCGGGCAGCCAGCGCGGCGGCCTACCGTGACGACATCGCCCGCATCGCGGCGATGAGCGGGGTCACGATGCTCAGTCCGTGAGACGCTGCGTCTTGCAAAGACGGCGCCCAAGGCGTATCTGCGCGAAATACCTTCATCTGGCAGGCGACGATGACCCGGACCAATCCCTTTCAGTTCATTCAGCAGGTGCGCGCCGAGATCTCCAAGGTGGTCTGGCCCACCCGGCGCGAGACGGTGCTGACGACCGTCATGGTGTTCATCATGGCGACGCTGACGGCGATCTTCTTTTTCATCGCCGACTGGATCATCCGCACGGGGCTGGTGGCGCTTCTGGGCGTGTTCGGCTGACGCCGCCACTGACCGGGGAGCCCTTGAAAACCCGCAACGACGTCTGTAATGGGAGCGGACTTCCGAACAGTGGCGTGCAGCGATTCGGTCTGCGCGCATTCTTTTGTTCCGGGACGGGCGGCCCGACCGCGGCAATTTGGAATTCCCGGTGGAGGGCCGCCGGTTGGAACGAGGTGACGGACGCATGGCGAAGCGGTGGTATTCGGTGAGCGTGCTCTCGAATTTCGAGAAGAAGGTCGCCGAGCAGATCAGGCAAGCCGTGGCCGATGCGGGGCTGGAGGACGAGATCGAGGAAGTGCTCGTTCCCACCGAAGAGGTGTTGGAGGTCCGCCGCGGCAAGAAGGTGACGTCCGAGCGGCGTTTCATGCCCGGCTATGTTCTGGTGCGCATGGAGATGACCAATCGCGGCTATCACCTGATCACCTCGATCAATCGCGTGACCGGGTTCCTCGGCCCGCAAGGAAAACCCACCCCGATGCGCGACGAGGAGGTCAATGCCATCCTCAACCGCGCCGAGGAGGGCGAGGCGGCGCCGCGCTCGCTGATCCGCTACGAGGTCGGCGAGCAGGTGCAGGTCACCGAGGGGCCGTTCGAGGGCTTCTCGGGGATGGTCGAGGAGGTGGACGAGGACAACAACCGCCTCAAGGTGATGGTGTCGATTTTCGGCCGGGCCACGCCGGTCGATCTGGAATTCACGCAGGTCACCAAGGGGACCTGACGTGTAGCCCGTGGGAGGCGAGCGCGGCGCGCCGCGCGGACCGGACCACTAAACCGACGACCGCGCGGCACGCGGGCCGCCGCGGAGGTGAACAAGAGGAGAGGCCGCGATGGCCAAGAAAGTGATCGGGCAGCTCAAGCTGCAGGTACCGGCGGGGCAGGCCAACCCCTCGCCACCCGTCGGCCCCGCGCTGGGCCAGCGGGGCATCAACATCATGGAGTTCTGCAAGGCGTTCAACGCGCGCACGCAGGAGGTGGAGCCGGGCGCGCCGTGCCCGACGGTCATCACCTACTATCAGGACAAGTCGTTCACGCTGGATATCAAGACGCCGCCGGCCGCCTACTATCTCAAAAAGGCCAGCAAGGTGAAATCGGGCTCCAAGACGCCGGGGCGCAGCAATGTCGGCACCGTGACGAAAAAGCAGATCCGCGAGATCGCCGAGACGAAGATGAAGGATCTCAGCGCCAACGACATCGAGTCGGCGATGCTGATCATCGTGGGATCGGCGAAGTCGATGGGCATCGAGGTGAAGGGGTAAGTCATGGCCAAGCTCGGAAAACGCGCCCGCGCGGCCCGCGAAGCCCTCGCCGGCAAGGAAAACATCGCGCTCGATGAGGCGGTCAACCTCATCAAGTCGAACGCCAGGGCGAATTTCGACGAAACGGTCGAGATCTCCGTCAATCTCGGCGTCGATCCGCGTCACGCCGATCAGATGGTGCGCGGCAAGGTCGTCCTGCCCAACGGCACGGGCAAGGATGTTCGCGTCGCAGTCTTTGCCCGTGGCGAGAAAGCCGAGGAGGCAAAGGCCGCAGGCGCCGACATCGTGGGCGCCGAGGATCTCGTGGAGACGATTCAGGGCGGCAAGATCGAGTTCGATCGCTGCATCGCCACGCCCGACATGATGCCGCTGGTGGGGCGTCTGGGCAAGATACTGGGCCCGCGCAACCTGATGCCGAATCCGCGTGTCGGCACGGTGACCAACGATGTCGCCGAAGCGGTCAAGTCGGCCAAGGGCGGTGAGGTCCAGTTCAAGGTCGAGAAGGCCGGCGTGATCCATGCCGGTCTCGGCAAGGCGTCGTTCGAGGCCGACAAGCTGACCGAGAATGTTCGCGCCTTCGTCGATGCCGTGGCGCGGGCCAAGCCGGCCGGGGCCAAGGGCGCCTATCTCAAGAAGGTCTCGCTGTCCTCGACAATGGGGCCGGGCGTGAGCGTCGATCTCGCCTCGGCGACGGACAACTGAAGGTGATCGGGCGCGCAGCGGCGCGCCGGAAAGCGAATTCGCCGGCCCGACGGGTTGGCCGAATGACGGGGCGGCCGTCGGTGGCGTTCGCCCTGTCCTGTCCGAGACGGTGGGTGCGCCGGGTTTTTCCCGGAGCTTAATTTCCTGCCCGAGATGGGGAACGAGACGGATCATCCGCGGGGCGCATGCACGGCTGTGCGTCACTTCGGGCGATCTTGGCCTCGGGACCCTGAAACGGACCCGACGCCCCGGAGTGTTCCGGGGCAGACCTGAGCCGGGGGAAACCCCAAACTTGGAGTGAAACTGTGGATAGAGCCCAGAAAGAGAAAGTGGTCGAGGAACTCGGCCAGATCTTCGAAAGCTCTGGCGTGGTCGTGGTTGCACACTACGAAGGCCTCACGGTTGCCGAGATGCAGACCCTGCGCGCGAAAATGCGTGAAGCGGGCGGGGCTGTGCGTGTTGCCAAGAACAGGCTCGCCAAGATCGCCCTGGAAGGAAAGCCCTGCGAAGGCATTGCCGACCTTCTTTCGGGCATGACCGTTCTCGCCTATTCCGAAGACCCCGTCGCCGCGGCGAAGGTGGTCGAGGACTTCGCCAAGACCAACAAGAAGCTGGTCGTTCTCGGCGGGGCCATGGGCAGTTCGGTGCTGGATTCCAAAGGTGTCGAGGAAGTTGCCAAGATGCCCTCGCGCGAGGAGCTTATCGCCTCCATCGCCGGGTGCATCGGGGCGCCTGCCTCGAACATCGCGGGGGCCATTGGCGCGCCTGGATCGAACATCGCGGGCATCCTCTCCACCCTGGAGGAGCGGGAAGCCGCCTGAGCAACGTGAGACCGTCGTGGGGCGCGCCGCGTGCCCGCGTTGGAACACAACTGGAAGAACGGAAACGGAAACATGGCTGATCTGAAGAAACTTGCCGACGAGATCGTGAACCTCACGCTGCTCGAGGCGCAGGAACTCAAAACCATCCTCAAGGACGAATACGGCATCGAGCCCGCCTCGGGCGGCGCCGTGATGATGGCCGGCCCCGCCGAAGGCGCGGCCGCCGAGCCCGTCGAGGAGCAGACCGAATTCGACGTGATCCTCGCCGAAGCGGGCGACAAGAAGATCAACGTGATCAAGGAAGTCCGCGCGATCACCGGCCTAGGCCTGAAAGAGGCCAAGGAGCTTGTCGAGGCCGGTGGCAAGGCCGTCAAGGAAGGCGTTGCCAAGGACGAGGCCGAGGAGATGAAGAAAAAGCTCGAAGAGGCTGGTGCCAAGGTCGAGCTGAAGTAAACACGGGGCCGGGCGCAGCGCCCGGACCGGTGCAAGGATGGCTGGGTCCGGACATGTTCCGGGCCCGGCCAAAAGCCGTTTCTGGACAGGGCTTCGCCCCCGCGTTAGCCCGGAGCCCTGTCCAGGGGCAGGTTCGAAGCTCGGGAGCAGGCCGGTGGGACGGTCCGCAGGAATGGAGCTTCAACCCCGTTTTCGCATGCGGCGTGTGGCCGGAGCCCGACGGCCCGCGCGCCCGCGGAAGAACGAAAGGTGGCGACAGGCATGGCTTACATTGGCCAGAAACGCATTCGCAAGATGTTCGGCAATATCCGTGAAGTTCTGGAGATGCCGAATCTGATCGAGGTCCAGAAATCCTCCTACGACCTGTTCCTGCGCTCCGGCGACGGGGACGAGCCGCTTGACGGCGAAGGTATCAAGGGCGTCTTTCAGTCGGTCTTTCCGATCAAGGATTTCAACGAGACGGCGGTGCTCGAGTTCGTGCGCTACGAGCTGGAAAAGCCGAAATACGATGTCGAGGAATGCATTCAGCGCGACATGACCTATGCCGCGCAGCTCAAGGTCACGCTGCGGCTGATCGTCTTCGACATGGACGAGGATACCGGCGCCAAGTCGGTCAAGGACATCAAGGAGCAGGACGTCTTCATGGGCGACATGCCGCTCATGACCTCGCACGGCACCTTCGTCGTCAACGGGACCGAGCGGGTGGTGGTCAGCCAGATGCACCGCTCGCCCGGCGTGTTCTTCGACCACGACAAGGGCAAGACCCACTCCTCGGGCAAGTTGCTCTTCACCTGCCGGATCATCCCCTATCGCGGCTCGTGGCTCGATTTCGAGTTCGATCCCAAGGACATCGTCTATGCCCGGATCGACCGGCGCCGCAAACTGCCCGTGACCAGCCTGCTCTATGCCCTCGGCATGGATCAGGAAGAGATCATGCAGGCCTATTACGATACGGTGGATTTCCGGCTGGAGAAGAATCGCGGCTGGGTCACGCGGTTCTTTCCCGAGCGGGTCCGCGGGACGCGGCCGGCTTTCGACCTTGTTGACGCCGCCACCGGTGAGGTGATCTCCAAGGCCGGCGAAAAGGTCACGCCGCGCATGGTCAAGAAGCTGATCGACGAGGGCAAGGTCGCCGAGCTGCTCGTGCCCTTCGATCACATCGTCGGCCGCTACGCCGCGCGCGATATCATCAACGAGGAAACGGGCGAGATCTATGTCGAGGCCGGCGACGAGCTGACATGGGAGGTCGACAAGGAGGGCGAGGTCAAGGGCGGCACGCTCAAGACCCTGCTCGACAACGGGGTGAGCGAGATTCCCGTTCTCGACATCGACGGCGTCAATGTCGGCCCCTACATCCGCAACACCATGGCTGTCGACAAGAATATGAACCGCGAGACGGCGCTTCTCGACATCTACCGGGTCATGCGTCCGGGCGAGCCGCCCACCCTGGAGGCCGCCGAGACGCTGTTTCACTCGCTCTTCTTCGACCCGGAGCGCTACGATCTTTCGGCCGTCGGCCGGGTGAAGATGAACATGCGCCTCGACCTCGATGCGCCGGATACCCAGCGGACGCTGCGCCGCGAGGACATCATCGCCTGCATCAAGGGGCTGGTGGATCTGCGTGACGGCCGCGGCGAGGTCGACGACATCGACCACTTGGGCAACCGCCGGGTGCGTTCGGTCGGCGAGCTGATGGAAAACCAGTATCGTGTGGGCCTGCTGCGCATGGAGCGCGCGATCAAGGAGCGCATGAGTTCGGTCGAGATCGACACGGTCATGCCGCAGGATCTCATCAACGCCAAGCCCGCCGCGGCGGCGGTGCGCGAGTTCTTCGGCTCCAGCCAGCTGTCGCAGTTCATGGACCAGACCAACCCGCTCTCTGAAGTTACCCACAAGCGGCGGCTTTCGGCGCTCGGGCCGGGCGGGCTGACGCGCGAACGCGCCGGCTTCGAGGTGCGCGACGTCCATCCCACCCATTACGGCCGCATGTGCCCGATCGAGACGCCCGAGGGGCAGAATATCGGGCTGATCAACAGCCTTGCGACCTTTGCGCGGGTCAACAAGTACGGGTTCATCGAAACGCCCTACCGCAAGGTCGCGGACGGGCAGGTCACCGACGAGGTCGTCTATATGTCGGCGACCGAGGAGATGCGCCACACCATCGCCCAGGCCAATGCGCAGCTCGACGAGGAAGGCCGGTTCATCAATGATCTCGTTTCGACCCGCAAGGGTGGCGAGTTCATGCTCAACCCCTCCGAGGCGGTCGATCTGATCGACGTCTCGCCGAAACAGCTCGTTTCGGTGGCCGCGGCGCTGATCCCGTTCCTGGAGAACGACGACGCCAACCGCGCGCTGATGGGCTCCAACATGCAGCGTCAGGCCGTGCCGCTGCTGCAATCCGAGGCGCCCTTTGTGGGCACGGGGATCGAAAGCACGGTGGCGCGCGACTCGGGCGCGGCGATCATGGCGCGCCGGGCGGGTGTCATCGACCAGGTCGACGGCACGCGCATCGTGGTGCGCGCGACGGAGGACATCTCGCCCAGCGATCCGGGCGTCGATATCTACCGGCTGCGCAAGTTCACCCGCTCGAACGCCAGTTCGTGCATCAACCAGCGGCCGCTGGTGAAGGTGGGCGACACCGTTCGCAAGGGCGAGGTCGTTGCCGACGGCCCCTGCACCGACATGGGCGAGCTGGCGCTGGGCCGCAATGTCGTCACGGCGTTCATGCCGTGGAACGGCTACAACTACGAGGACTCGATTCTCATCTCCGAGCGCATTCTGCGTGATGACGTCTTTACCTCGATCCATATCGAGGAATACGAGGTCGCCGCGCGCGATACCAAGCTCGGCCCCGAGGAGATCACCCGCGATATCCCGAATGTGGGCGAGGAGGGTCTGCGCAACCTCGACGAGGCGGGCATCGTCTATATCGGCGCCGAGGTGCAGGCGGGCGACATTCTCGTGGGCAAGATCACGCCCAAGGGCGAGTCTCCGATGACGCCGGAGGAGAAACTGCTGCGCGCGATCTTCGGCGAAAAGGCGTCGGATGTGCGCGACACGTCGCTGAGGCTGCCGCCGGGGGCCTACGGGACCATCGTCGATGTGCGGGTGTTCAACCGTCACGGAATCGACAAGGACGAGCGCGCGCTGCAGATCGAGCGCGAGGAAATCGAGAGCCTGTCGCGCGACCGCGACGACGAGCTCGAGATTCTCGAACGCAACATCTATACTCGTCTCAAGGAACTGCTGCTGGGCAAGACGGCGGTCAAGGGTCCGCGGGGCGTGAAGGCCGGCAGCGAGATCACGGAGGAATTGCTCGAAACCCTCAGCCCCGGCCAGTGGTGGCAGCTCGCCTTGACCGACGAGACCGACGCCGCCGCCGTCGAGGCGCTCAACGCCCAGTACGACGCGCAGAAACGCGCGCTCGACGCGCGCTTCGAGGACAAGGTCGAGAAAGTGCGCCGCGGCGACGATCTGCCGCCGGGGGTGATGAAGATGGTCAAGGTCTTCGTCGCCATCAAGCGCAAGCTTCAGGCCGGCGACAAGATGGCCGGGCGCCACGGCAACAAGGGTGTGATCTCCAAGGTGGTGCCGATGGAGGACATGCCGTTCCTCGCCGACGGCACGCCGGTCGATTTCGTGCTCAACCCGCTAGGCGTGCCCTCGCGGATGAATGTCGGCCAGATCCTCGAGACGCACATGGGCTGGGCCGCGCGCGGTCTGGGCATCAAGATCGACGAGGCGTTGCAGGAGTATCGCCGCTCGGGCGACATGACGCCGGTGCAGGACGCGATGCGACTGGCCTATGGCGACGAGGTCTATCAGGAAGCCTTCGGCGATGCCGATGACGAGGCGTTCCTGGAATCGGCGCAGGTCGTCACGGGGGGGGTTCCCATCGCGACGCCGGTCTTCGACGGCGCCAAGGAGCCCGACGTCAACGACGCGCTCAAGCGCGCGGGCTTCGACGAATCCGGCCAGTCGATGGTCTTTGACGGCCGCACGGGCGAAGCCTTCGCGCGTCCGGTCACGGTGGGGGTGAAATACATGCTCAAGCTCCACCACCTCGTCGACGACAAGCTTCACGCGCGTTCGACCGGCCCCTACAGCCTGGTCACCCAGCAGCCGCTGGGCGGCAAGGCACAGTTCGGTGGCCAGCGTCTGGGCGAGATGGAGGTCTGGGCGCTCGAGGCCTACGGCGCCGCCTACACCTTGCAGGAGATGCTGACGGTGAAGTCCGACGACGTCGCCGGCCGCACCAAGGTCTACGAGTCCATCGTCAAGGGCGAGGACAACTTCGAGGCCGGCGTGCCGGAGAGCTTCAACGTGCTGGTCAAGGAGGTCCGGGGTCTGGGCCTCAACATGGAACTCCTGGACGCGGAGGAGGACGAGTAACGGCCGATCGGAGGGCGGGGCGCGCCCTCGCCCTCTCCGTCGTCCGCCCCTCCAAAGCCCCATTACACAGGTCGCATCATGAACCAGGAACTCACTTCCAACCCCTTCAACCCCACCGCGCCAGTCAAGACGTTTGACGAGATCAAGGTCTCGCTGGCCAGCCCCGAGCGTATCCTCAGCTGGTCCTACGGCGAGATCAAGAAGCCCGAGACCATCAACTACCGCACCTTCAAGCCCGAGCGCGACGGGCTGTTCTGCGCGCGCATCTTCGGTCCGATCAAGGACTATGAGTGCCTGTGCGGCAAGTACAAGCGCATGAAATATCGCGGCGTCGTCTGCGAGAAATGCGGCGTGGAGGTCACGCTGCAAAAGGTTCGCCGCGAACGGATGGGCCATATCGAGCTCGCCGCGCCGGTGGCCCATATCTGGTTTCTCAAGTCGCTGCCCTCGCGCATCGGCCTGATGCTCGACATGACGCTGCGCGATCTCGAGCGCATCCTCTATTTCGAGAATTACGTCGTGGTCGAACCCGGCCTGACCGATCTGAGCGAGGGCCAGCTTCTGACCGAGGAAGAATTTCTCGACGCCCAGGATCAGTACGGCTCGGATGCCTTCACCGCCAATATCGGCGCCGAGGCGATCCGCGAGATGCTCGCCGCGATCGATCTCGAGGCGACCGCCGAGCAGCTGCGCGAAGAGCTCAAGGAGGCCACCGGCGAACTCAAGCCCAAGAAGATCATCAAGCGGCTCAAGGTCGTCGAGCATTTCCTCGAGTCGGGCAACCGGCCCGAGTGGATGATCATGACCGTGCTGCCGGTGATCCCGCCCGAGCTGCGCCCGCTGGTGCCGCTGGATGGCGGCCGCTTCGCCACCTCGGACCTGAACGACCTGTACCGGCGGGTGATCAACCGCAACAACCGCCTCAAGCGGCTGATCGAGCTGCGCGCGCCCGACATCATCGTGCGCAACGAAAAGCGGATGCTGCAGGAGTCCGTCGACGCGCTGTTCGACAACGGCCGTCGCGGCCGCGTCATCACGGGCAACAACAAGCGCCCGCTGAAGTCGCTGTCGGACATGCTCAAGGGCAAGCAGGGCCGGTTCCGCCAGAACCTGCTCGGCAAGCGCGTGGATTTCTCGGGCCGCTCGGTCATCGTGACGGGCCCCGAACTCAAGCTGCACCAGTGCGGGTTGCCCAAGAAGATGGCGCTGGAGCTGTTCAAGCCCTTCATCTATTCGCGGCTGGAGGCGAAGGGGCTGTCCTCGACCGTCAAGCAGGCCAAGAAACTGGTCGAAAAGGAACGCCCCGAGATCTGGGATATCCTCGACGAGGTGATCCGCGAGCACCCCGTTCTGCTCAACCGCGCGCCGACGCTTCACCGCCTCGGCATCCAGGCCTTCGAGCCGGTGCTGATCGAGGGCAAGGCGATCCAGCTTCATCCGCTGGTCTGCACCGCCTTCAACGCCGACTTCGACGGCGACCAGATGGCCGTGCACGTGCCGCTCTCGCTTGAGGCGCAGCTCGAGGCGCGGGTGCTGATGATGAGCACCAACAACGTGCTCAGCCCCGCCAACGGCGCGCCGATCATCGTGCCGTCGCAGGACATGATCCTAGGCCTCTACTACATTTCGATGATGCGCGAGGGGATGCCCGGCGAGGGCATGATGTTCGCCAGCATCGAGGAGGTCGAGCACGCGCTCGCCGCCGGGACCGTGCATCTGCACAGCCGTATCACCGCGCGCGTTCGCCAGATTGACGAGGAGGGCAACGAAGTCGTCAGACGTTACGAGACGACGCCCGGCCGCGTGCGCCTCGGCGCGTTGCTGCCGATGAACGCGAAGGCACCCTTCGATCTTGTCAATCGTCTGCTGCGCAAGAAGGACGTCCAGAACGTCATCGACACCGTCTACCGCCACTGCGGGCAGAAGGAGAGCGTGATATTCTGTGACCAGATCATGGATATCGGCTTCCGCGAGGCGTTCCGCGCGGGCATTTCGTTCGGCAAGGACGACATGCTGATCCCCGACGACAAGTGGGCGACCGTCGGGGAGACGCGCGAAGCGGTCAAGGAGTTCGAGCAGCAGTACATGGACGGCCTGATCACCCAGGGCGAGAAGTACAACAAGGTCGTCGATGCCTGGTCGAAATGCTCCGACGCGGTCGCCAACTCGATGATGGCCGATATCTCGGCGGTTCGCCATGACGAGAGCGGCGCCGAGATGGAGCCCAACAGCGTCTACATGATGTCGCATTCGGGCGCGCGGGGCTCGCCGGCGCAGATGAAGCAGCTCGGCGGGATGCGCGGCCTGATGGCCAAGCCCTCGGGCGAGATCATCGAGACGCCGATCATCTCGAACTTCAAGGAAGGTCTGACGGTGCTGGAGTATTTCAACTCCACCCACGGTGCGCGGAAAGGCTTGGCCGACACCGCGCTCAAGACGGCGAATTCGGGCTATCTGACCCGGCGTCTGGTCGATGTGTCGCAGGACTGCATCGTGCGCAGCCAGGATTGCGGTACCGACATGTCGATCACCGCCGAGGCCGCGGTGAACGAGGGGCAGGTCGTCGCCTCGTTGTCCGAACGCATCCTCGGCCGGGTCGCGGCCGAGGATATCCTGCGGCCGGGCACCGACGAGATTCTGGTCAAGCGCAACGAACTGATCGACGAGCGCACCGCCGAGATCGTCGATGAGGCCGGCGTTCCGACGGTCAAGATCCGCTCGCCGCTGACCTGCGAGGCCGATGACGGCGTCTGTGCCATGTGTTATGGGCGCGATCTCGCGCGTGGTACCATGGTCAATGTCGGCGAGGCCGTCGGCATCATCGCCGCGCAGTCGATCGGGGAGCCGGGCACCCAGCTGACGATGCGGACCTTCCACATCGGCGGCATCGCGCAGGGGGGGCAGCAGTCCTTCCTAGAAGCCGGGCAGGCGGGGCATATCGAGTTCCGCAACCCCAATCTGCTGGCGAACGCCGCAGGCGAGCAGATCGTGATGGGCCGCAACATGCAGATCGCCATCATCGACGAGAACGGCGTGGAGCGGTCCGTCCACAAGGTGACCTATGGCACCAAGGTGTTCGTCAAGGAGGGCGACGAGGTCGCGCGTGGCGACAAGCTCATCGAATGGGATCCTTACACCCTGCCGATCATTGCCGAGCGTGACGGGGTGGCGCGCTATGTCGATCTGGTTTCGGGCATCTCGGTGCGCGAGGAGACCGACGAGGCCACAGGCATGACCCAGAAGATCGTGTCCGACTGGCGTTCGGCGCCCAAGGGCAGCGATCTCAAGCCCGAGATCATCATCATGGATCCCGAAACCGGCGAGCCGGTGCGCAACGATCAGGGCAATCCGGTGACATATCCGATGTCGGTCGATGCGATCCTGTCGGCCGAGGACGGTCAGCAGGTTCAGGCCGGCGACGTGGTCGCGCGTATCCCGCGCGAGGGTGCCAAGACCAAGGACATTACCGGCGGTCTGCCGCGGGTGGCGGAACTGTTCGAGGCGCGCCGGCCCAAGGACCACGCCATCATCTGCGAGATCGACGGCTATGTCCGCTTCGGCAAGGACTACAAGAACAAGCGCCGGATCACCATCGAGCCCAACGACGACAATCTCGAGCCGGTGGAATACATGGTGCCCAAGGGCAAGCACATCCCCGTCCAGGAGGGCGACTTCATCCAGCGCGGGGACTACATCATGGACGGCAATCCCGCCCCCCATGACATCCTGCGCATCCTCGGAATCGAGGCGCTTGCCAACTACCTGATCGACGAGGTGCAGGACGTCTATCGCCTGCAGGGCGTGAAGATCAACGACAAGCACATCGAGGTCATCGTCCGGCAGATGCTGCAGAAGTGGGAAATCCTCGACAGTGGGGAAACCACGCTGCTCAAGGGCGAGCATGTCGACAAGCTGGAGCTCGAGGAGGTCAACGCCAAGGCCGAGGCCGATGGGCGCAAGCCCGCCCGTGCCGAGCCGATCCTGCTGGGCATCACCAAGGCGTCGCTGCAGACGCGCAGCTTCATCTCGGCCGCCTCCTTCCAGGAGACGACGCGGGTGCTCACCGAGGCCAGCGTGCAGGGCAAGCGCGACAAACTCGTGGGGCTGAAGGAGAATGTCATCGTCGGCCGGCTCATCCCCGCGGGGACGGGCGGTGCGACGACGCGTGCACGCAAGATCGCCGCTGATCGCGATGCCAAGGTCGTCGAGGCGCGCAAGGCCGAGGCCGAGGCGGCCGCCGCCCTGGTCGCCCCCGATGGCGATGTGTTCGAGGCCGACGCCGGTTCGGAGCCGGCGGAGGTTACGGAGCGCGGCGAGGAGTAGACCTCGCCACAGCCGCGCGATCTTCATGATGGCCGGGCGACACTGTCGCCCGGCCATTTTTCCTGCCGGCCTGCTGGTGCGCGGCGGGGTGGCGAGATAGTCTCGGGCCACAGGGGCCGGCTTTGCGCATCGGGGGCGCGCGGCGCCGGGCGCGGCCATCGGGGCCACAACGGGATTCAACCGGGCGGAACAGGCGCATGACCGACAACAGTCGCGGCATCCTGCTTATGATCGCCGCGATGGCCGCCTATCGGTTCAGCGACACCTTCCTCAAGATGATGTCGGCCGAACTGCCGCTTTTCGAGGCGCTGTTCCTGCGGGGTGTCGGCACCAGCGTGTTGCTTTTCGTCGTCGCGTTGTGGCGCGGGGCGCTTCACCGGCGTCTGCCGGCGCGCGACCGCGGGCTGATCGCTTTACGGACTCTGGCCGAAGTCGGCGCGGCGGTCTGCTACATCGCCGCGCTGTTCCACATGCCCATCGCCAATGCGACGGCGCTCTTGCAGGTGTTGCCGCTGGTGCTGACGCTGACCGGCGCGGCGGTGTTCGGCGCGCCGCTGGGCTGGCGGCGGTTTGCCGCCATCCTCGTGGGGTTCGCCGGTGTCCTGCTCATCGTCCAGCCGGGCGTGGAGGGGTTCAACGCCTGGTCGCTGCTGGTTCTCGTGGCGGTACTGTTTCTGACCGTGCGGGAACTGACCACGCGCCGCGTCTCGGCGCGCGCGCCCTCGCTGACCATGGCACTGATGGCGGCGCTGGCCGTTACCACCGCCGGCGCAGGTGGTGCGGTCTTCGAAGAGTGGGTTGTGCCGTCGCCGGCCCTGTGGCTGCCGGTCGCGGGGGCGAGCCTGGCGATCGTGGCCGGCTATCAGTTCAGCGTCGCCGCGATGCGCGTAGGCGATCTCGCGGTGGTGGCGCCGTTTCGCTATTCGAGCCTGCTCTGGGCGCTGATTCTCGGCATCGCGATCTTCGGCGAATTTCCTGCGCCGCTGATGCTGCTCGGCGCTGGCGTCGTCGTGGGCAGCGGGCTGTTTACTTTCTACCGCGAGCGGGCACTCGGGGGCGGGACGGCCACGGGTTGACAGGGGGCGGGTGCTGTTGACAACCCCTCCGACTCCCCCTATACGGCGGTCACCCGGTCGCCATGGGGTTGCCCGCGTCCCGGGCTCAGAAACTTGAGTGGTCACGATCCGGGCGGTCGACGCCTCGATCCTCTGGAATTCCACCGCGTCGTTCCCGACTAGGCCGGGAGCGAGTGCGGTTTTGGCGTTTTGCGAGCGTGCGAGACGCAGTGAAGGGGAAAGGCGCGTGCCTCGCGCGTGCATGATGAACGGTTTGGAACACGGGGAAACACCGGAATGCCAACGATCCAGCAGCTGATCCGCAAACCGCGGCAGCCGAAAACCAGATCGCAGAAGTCGATGCACCTGCAGGGGTGCCCGCAAAAGCGCGGGGTCTGCACGCGCGTCTACACGACCACGCCGAAAAAGCCGAACTCGGCCATGCGTAAGGTCGCCAAGGTGCGCCTGACGAACGGCTATGAAGTGATCAGCTACATCCCCGGCGAAAAGCACAACCTGCAAGAACACTCGGTCGTCCTGATCCGCGGCGGCCGCGTGAAGGACCTTCCGGGCGTGCGTTACCACATCCTGCGCGGTGTGCTCGACACCCAGGGCGTCAAGGATCGTCGCCAGCGCCGTTCGAAGTATGGCGCCAAGCGTCCGAAGTAAGGAGAGGTCCAAATGTCCCGTCGTCACGCCGCGGAAAAGCGCGAAATTCTTCCCGATGCCAAGTTCGGCGATCGGGTTCTGACCAAGTTCATGAACAACCTGATGGTTGACGGCAAGAAATCGGTTGCCGAGGGCATCGTCTACAACGCGATGGACCGCGTCGAGACCAAGCTCAAGCGCGCGCCGATCGAGGTCTTCCACGAGGCTCTCGACAACATCAAGCCGTCGGTCGAGGTCCGCTCGCGCCGGGTCGGCGGGGCCACCTATCAGGTGCCCGTCGAGGTGCGCCCCGAGCGGCGCGAGGCGCTGGCGATCCGCTGGCTGATCGTGGCCGCGCGCAAGCGCAACGAACACACCATGCAGGAACGCCTCGCCGGCGAGCTGATCGACGCGGTCAACAGCCGCGGTGCCGCGGTGAAGCGGCGCGAAGACACGCACAAGATGGCCGACGCCAACAAGGCGTTCAGCCATTACCGCTGGTAACATTTAGGCCCGAGGACCACCCATGGCACGCGAATATCCCCTCGAGCGCTACCGCAATTTCGGTATCATGGCGCATATCGACGCCGGCAAGACGACCTGCACCGAGCGCATCCTGTTCTACACCGGCAAGTCCCACAAGCTGGGCGAGGTGCATGACGGCGCCGCGACCATGGACTGGATGGAGCAGGAGCAGGAGCGCGGCATCACCATCACCTCGGCCGCGACCACGACTTTCTGGGCGCGCTCGGACGACGGCACGCAGGCGACGGACAAGTTCCACCGCTTCAACATTATCGACACGCCCGGCCACGTGGACTTCACCATCGAGGTCGAGCGTTCGCTTGCCGTGCTCGACGGCGCGGTCGCGGTGCTCGATGCCAACGCGGGCGTGGAGCCGCAGACCGAGACGGTCTGGCGCCAGGCCGACCGTTACGAGGTGCCGCGCATCGTGTTCGTCAACAAGATGGACAAGATCGGCGCCGACTTCTTCAACTGCGTCCACATGATCAAGGACCGCACCGGCGCCGAGCCGCTGCCGGTCAACATCCCCATCGGCGCGGAAGACAAGCTCGAGGGCATCGTCGATCTGCTGACCATGGAAGAGTGGACATGGAAGGGTGAGGATCTGGGTGCGACCTGGACCCGCCAGCCGGTGCGCGACGAGCTCAAGGATGTCGTCGAGGAATGGCGCTCGAAGATGATCGAGCTTGCCGTCGAGCAGGACGACGACGTGATGGAGGCCTATCTCGAAGGCGAGGAACCCGACGTTGACACCCTGCGCGGGCTGATCCGCAAGGGCACGCTGGCGATGGCCTTCGTGCCGGTCCTCGGCGGTTCGGCGTTCAAGAACAAGGGCGTGCAGCCGCTGCTCAACGCGGTCATCGACTATCTGCCCAGCCCGCTCGACGTGCCCGCCTATATGGGCTTCGATCCCAAGGACGAGACCGAGACGCGCAACATCCCGCGCTCGGCCAAGGACGACGATCCGTTCTCGGCGCTGGCCTTCAAGATCATGAACGACCCCTTCGTGGGC
Organism: Rhodobacteraceae bacterium WD3A24; assembly: GCA_002967695.1. Taxonomy (GTDB): domain Bacteria; phylum Pseudomonadota; class Alphaproteobacteria; order Rhodobacterales; family Rhodobacteraceae; genus Alkalilacustris. Next base: position 101,772 of record PUHN01000008.1, read on the forward strand.
TCGCTGACCTTCACGCGCATCTATTCGGGCGTGATCAAGAAGGGCGATCAGCTCCTCAACGCCACCAAGGGCAAGCGTGAGCGCGTGGGCCGGATGCTGATGATGCACTCCAACTCCCGCGAGGAAATCGACTGGGCCGCCGCGGGCGACATCATCGCGCTGGCCGGGCTGAAGGAGACGACGACCGGCGACACGCTCAGCGATCCGCAGCACCCCGTCGTGCTGGAGACGATGAGCTTCCCCGATCCGGTCATCGAGATCGCGGTGGAGCCGAAATCGAAGGCCGACCAGGAAAAGATGAGCCAGGGTCTGGCGCGTCTGGCCGCCGAGGATCCGTCCTTCCGCGTCGAGACCGACTTCGAGTCGGGTCAGACGATCATGAAGGGGATGGGCGAGCTCCACCTCGACATTCTGGTCGACCGGCTCAAGCGCGAGTTCAAGGTCGAGGCCAATATCGGTGCGCCGCAAGTCGCCTATCGCGAGACGATCAGCCACAAGACCGAGATTGACCACACCCACAAGAAGCAGACCGGCGGCTCCGGCCAGTTCGCGCGCATCAAGCTCGAGATCGAGCCGACCGAGCCGGGCGAGGGCTACAGCTTCGAGTCCCGCATCGTCGGCGGCGTGGTCCCCAAGGACTACGTTCCCGGCGTCGAGAAGGGCATCCAGTCGGTCATGGACTCGGGGCCGCTCGCGGGCTTTCCGGTGATCGACTTCAAGGTCGCGCTGGTCGATGGTGCCTACCACGACGTCGACTCCTCGGTTCTGGCCTTCGAGATCGCCGCGCGCGCGGCGATGCGCGAAGGGCTGCGCAAGGCCGGCGCCAAACTGCTCGAGCCGATCATGAAGGTCGAGGTCGTCTCGCCCGAGGAATACACCGGCTCGATCATCGGCGACCTGACATCGCGGCGCGGCCAGGTGACCGGACAGGATCCGCGCGGCAACGCCGTGGCGATCAATGCGTTTGTCCCGCTGGCCAACATGTTCGGCTACATCAACACGCTGCGCTCGATGTCCTCGGGCCGGGCGAACTTCACGATGCAGTTCTCCCACTACGAGGCCGTGCCGCAGAACATCTCGGACGAGATCCAGAAGAAATACGCGTAACGCTCCGGGGCGTCCCCGGCGCGTGCGCGTCACGGACCGGGGCGACCCGCGAGGCGAAGGAACCAGGAGGCCAGCATGGCAAAGGCGAAGTACGAACGGACGAAACCGCATGTTAACATTGGCACGATCGGCCATGTTGACCACGGCAAGACGACACTGACGGCGGCGATCACGAAGTATTTCGGTGATTTTCG
>PUHN01000080.1 GCA_002967695.1 Rhodobacteraceae bacterium WD3A24
TCGGCTCGGACGTCGAGATCGCGAGGCGCGTGCGCGAGGATTTGACCGAGCACCACGGCCGCATCGTTCATGCCGATGGCGAGTTCTGGCGTTACGGCGGCACCCATTGGGAGGCGATGCTCGATCACGAGTTGCGCCTGCCGGTCCATTCCTATGACGGCGCGGAGTTCCTAACGCCCGCGGGCGAGCCGTCGGCCGTCAAGCTGACCAAGGCCCGCGTCGACTCGGTCCTCAACGAATGCGCTGCGCTCTGCGCGGAGCCCGGCTATTTCGACGCTCCGCCCGCGGGCATCAACTGCGCCTCGGGCTTCATCCGCTTCGATGCGGAGGGAACGCCGCGCCTCGAGCCGCATCACCGCGACCATCGCTGCCGCCATACCCTCCCCGGCCGCTGGCATCCCGGCGCCTCTGGCACGCCGCCCCCGGGTGCGCTTCTGGCAAAGCTGCTGACGGGCAGCTTCGAAGGTGATCCGGATGCCGACGCAAAGCGCGCCCTCGTTGCCGAGGTCTGCGGCGCGGCGGCGCTCGGATACGCGACCCGTCTGATGCAGCCGCGCGCAGTCGTTCTGCACGGCAAGACTGCCGAGAACGGCAAGAGCCAGGTGCTCGAACTGGCCCGCGGCCTCCTGCCTGCCAGCGCGGTCTGCTCGGTCCCCGCCTCCAGGATGGGCGACGAACGGCATGTGATCGGGCTGGTCGGCAAGCTCCTCAACGCCTCCGACGAACTCTCGCCCGAAGCCATTGCCTCGGACACCTTCAAGGCCGTCGTCACCGGCGACCCCATCGAGGGACGCGACGTCTACAAGAGCCGGGTCGAGTTCCGCTCCCTGGCCCAGAACATCTTCGCCGCGAACCAGCTGCCCAGCTTCAGGGGCGGTGTGGACCGGGGCGTGCAGCGCCGTCTGCTGCTGATCCCCTTCACCCGCTCGATCCCGCTGGAGGAACGCGTCGAGGACATCGGAAAGCGCATCGCGGCCGAGGAACCAGACCTTCTGCTGGCATGGGCGGTGGAGGGCGCGGCGCGGCTGATCCGCCAGCGCAACTTCGCCATCCCGCAGAGCTGCCACGACGCGCTTCTCGAATGGGTGCTGAGCGAGGATCCCATCGCCGCCTGGCTCGAGGCGTGCGTGAAGGTCGTCCCCATAGTGAACGGTGGGCCGCTCATTTCTACCCGCGACGCCTACCTCGGATTCAAGAATTGGGCGCTGGCCGAGGGCTACAAGTCCGAGAAACTGCCCGCCATCAACGGCTTCGTCCAGCGCGTGCAGGCCCGCCTGGCCGGGATCCAGCACAAGCGGACGAAGAAGGGACGGTACTTCATCGGCCTCACGGTGACGCAGTGGTGACGCACCAAACGGGCGATTTGGCCTCTAACCCATTGAGAGTGTTGAGATGACGCACTTTGGCTCAAACATTTTGATAAGGGGGAAAACCTTCTCCCTATCCATCATCACGTTTCCCCCTATTGAAAAGGATGGCGGGGCAAGTGCGTCATCTCAACACTTTCAAGGACTTGCGCCCGATATCCCGTCACCCTCGCGTCATCGGAGCGTCACCCGAGGCGCCGAGCGGGCGCGCCTGCGGAGACGTCAAGCAGGAAGGATTGGGGATGCGACGGTTCCTCCTGCGCCGATCTGTATGTGGGGGAGCGCAGCGCATTGCCTCGCCAGCGTGAGGGGGCGGAAATGACTAAACTCAACGACGCCGAGTCCAAGGCCGACTTCGCCGCGCGCGTGGGGCTGACCAAGGGGCGCGTCTCTCAGTTGATTGCCGAAGGGTTGCCGGTGCGCGCCGACGGCACCATCGACGTGGCCGAGGGGCTCGTCTGGATCGAGTCGAACCTCGATCCAGCACGGCGCAACAAGGGCGGCGCTCCAGCGGCAAGCGGCCGCACCGCCACGCTGGCCGAGGCGAAGCGGCTCCACGAGATCGTCAAGGTGCAGCGCGCCCGGCTGGCCTATGAGCGCGACCAGGGAAAGCTGATCGATGCCGATGAGGCGCGGCGCACGGTCTTCGCGCGCGCCCGTGCAGAACGCGACGCGCATCTGGCCTGGGTCCAGCGCACGGCGCCGCAGCTGGCCGCCGAGATGGGGGCCGATCCCCGCGCCACGTTCGCCGCCCTCGACCGGATGATGCGTGAGCACCTCGAGCATCTCGCCGACCAGCCGTTGGGGAGCCTTGACGATGGTGCCTGAGATCGATCTTGCCTGGCGGCGCGGCATCCGCCCCGAGCCGCCGATACCGGTCTCGGACTGGGCCGACCGGCACCGCATCCTGCCGCCCACCTCGGCCGAGCCGGGCCGCTGGCAAACCTCTCGCACGCCCTACCTGCGCGAGGTGATGGACGCGCTCTCCACGTCGAGCCCCTACGAGCGCGTCGTGCTGATGAAGGGCGCGCAGACCGGCGGCTCGGAGGCGGGTCTGAACTGGCTCGGCTACATCATCCAGAACGCGCCCGGCATCGCCATGCTGGTCATGCCCTCGCTCGACATGGTGCGCCGGAACACGACCGTGCGCATCGACCCGCTGATCGAGGCGACGCCCGCGCTGCGGGAGCTGGTGGCCACGCCGCGGTCGCGCGACGCCGGCAACAGCCTGTTCCGCAAGTCCTTCCCCGGCGGCCAGCTGGTCATGGCCGGTGCCAATTCCGCCGTCGGCCTGCGCTCCACGCCCGTCCGCTACCTGTTCCTCGACGAGGTGGACGGCTATCCCGGCGATGCCGATGGCGAGGGGGACCCGGTCGATCTGGCGATCCAGCGCACCACCACCTTCCGCGGCCGGCGCAAAATCTACATGGTCTCGACGCCCACGCTGAAGGGCCATTCCCGCATCGAGGCAGCCTTCGAGGCCAGCGACCAGCGATACTACCATGTCCCCTGCCTGCATTGCGGCGACATGGCCCCGATCACGTGGGCGCGCATCCGCTGGCCCGAGGGGCGGCGCGACCAGGCGCATCTCGTCTGTGAGGCCTGCGGCGGCGTCCACTTTGAGCACGACAAGCCGCGCCTGCTGGCGGCGGGAGAATGGCGCGCGACGGCCGATGGCGATGGCCGCACCGCGGGCTTCCACCTCTCCGCGCTCTATTCCCCGTGGGAGACATGGGCCGAGATCGCTGCCGAGCACGGCCGCGTCCGCAAGGACCCCGCGCGCCTGCAGGTCTGGGTGAACACCAAGCTGGGCGAGTCCTGGGAGGACCAGGCGGGCGACACCGTTCCGGCCGATCCGCTGATGGCCCGGCGCGAGGACTGGGGCGAGGCGCTGCCCGCCTCCGTCGCCGTGCTGACCGCGGGCGTCGACGTGCAGGGCGATCGGATCGAGGTGCAGATCCTCGGCTGGGGCCGCGACGAGGAGGCGTGGGTGATCGACTACCGCGTGCTTTGGGGCGACCCGTCCGGGCCGCGCCTCTGGTCCGATCTCGACATGGTGCTGCAGGGAACCTTCCCGCACCCCGCGGGCATGGAGCTTCCCGTGCGCGCGGCCGCCATCGACACCGGCGGCCACCACACCAAGATGGCCTACGAGTTCTGCCGCACCCGCCTCGCCCGCCGCATCTGGGCGATCAAGGGGCGCGGTGGCCCCGGCATCCCGGTCTGGCCGCGCCGGCCGACGCGCACGAACAAGGGCAAGATCCCGCTGTTCATCGTCGGCGTGGACGCGGTGAAAGACGCGGTCTACGCGCGCCTTCGCCTGACCGAGCCCGGCCCCGGCGCGATCCACTTCCCCCGCCGCCTCGACGCGGACTACTTCCGCCAGCTGACGGCCGAGCGCGTCGTCACCCGCTTCGAACGCGGTCGCCCCATCCGCTCCTGGCAGCCCAAGCGCGACGGAGAACGCAACGAGGCCCTCGACACCTTCGTCTACGCCCACGCCGCCCTGCACGGGCTCATCAGCATGGGGCTCAGGCTGAACGAGGAGGTGGAGAGGGTGGCGTCACCATCCACGCAGTCCGGTAAGGTGCCCGGACATGCAATTCGGTCTGCATGGATGACCTGATAGATCCCAAACGATGACGCCAAGGCAAGATCCGACGTTTGCCCAGCAATGCCCTCGTGCTACGAGGGAATCTGAAATCGCCCACGCGGATTACGAACCAACATCAGAGGGTCTTTTGCGCCTTCAGCTTGATACGAGCCCTGCTGTGCTAGTGGTCGATCTCGACGGGACGCTTCTGCGCAGCGACATGCTGTACGAGAGCTTCTGGTCTGCGTTCGCGCGGGACTGGCGAAGCCCAGTCCTCTCGGCAGCGGCGCTATCCAAGGGACGCGCCTCCTTGAAGCGTCATCTTGCAACAGTGTCTGCCGTGGATACTTCAACCCTCCCGTATGACAGCAAGGTTATCGCGGTTATCGAGGCGTGGCGAAAATCCGGCGGGTACACGGCGCTTGTCACCGCCAGCGACCAAGCATTTGCGGAAATGGTTGCCGACCACCTGGGCATTTTCGACGAAGTTCACGGCTCGAACGGCAAGCTGAACCTGAAAGGGGAACGGAAAGGAAGATTCCTCGAAGAGCGTTTCGGCCCGAAGGGCTTCGCCTATATAGGCGATTCCGCAGCCGACCTGCCTGTCTGGAAACGTGCGGCAAAAGCTATCACCGTGAACGCGCCGGCGGCACTGCGGCGCGAAGCCGAGCGCGCTTGCGACACCGTCGAGCATCTTGCGACCGAGGCGGCGTCGGTCAAGCCCTACATCAAGGCGCTCCGCCCACATCAATGGCTGAAGAACGTTCTGGTGTTCCTGCCAATGCTGGCCGCACACAAGTCCGACGGATCGACATTCCTGTCGGCTCTTTTTGCCTTCATCTGTTTCAGCCTGGTGGCGTCCAGCGTCTATGTCCTCAACGACCTCCTTGACCTTGCTGACGACCGTGCGCATCCGCGTAAGCGAAACAGGCCCTTCGCCTCGGGGAGCATCCCTATCGCCCATGGGACATGGATGGCGGCCGGGCTGACCTCGCTCGGCATCGTTCTCGCCGCCGTGATCGGCTGGAGCTTTCTGCTGGTCATGGCAGGCTATTACCTGCTTACCACGGCCTACTCGCTTCACCTGAAGCGCCGGATTGTCATCGATATCTGCGTGCTGGCCGGGCTCTATACGACGCGCATCGTCGCGGGGGGTGTTGCGACAAGTACCCCACTGTCGGTCTGGCTCCTCGCATTTTCCGTGTTCTTTTTCCTGTCTTTGGCTGCGGTCAAGCGTCAGGCGGAACTGGTCGACAGCGCCGAGCGCGGAAGTCTGGAAAGCAGCGGGCGCGGTTATCATGTCGACGATCTGCCGATCATTTCGATGATTGCAATTGGCGCCGGCTATGTTTCGGTTCTCGTGATGATGCTCTACGTGAACTCGCCGGATGTCATGGACCTCTATGCGCAGCCCGAGGCGCTTTGGGGTGTCTGTGCGGTGGTGCTCTACTGGATCACGCGTACCGTGATGGTGTCCCACCGCGGACACATGCATGACGACCCGGTCGTCTATGCAGCCAAGGATCGGATCAGCCAGCTCTGCCTTGTGATCATTCTGGCGTTCGTGCTGTGGGGGGCGCTCGCGTGACCCTGCAGTACCTCATCCTGCGCGACGCCGCATTTGCTGTGGTCGGGACGGGCGCAAACCTCGCCAACCAAAGGGTAGTGATGCAGATCGGCGACACGGACGTCTCCTTCGCGGCGGCGGTGGGCGCTGGGGCATGAGGCTGTCGGGGTGGGGACGATATCCAGTGCTCGATGCACGGATCCATGCACCGCGCAACTTGGAAGCGTTGCGCGATCTGGTCTTGTCCGAGCCGAGCCTCATCGCACGGGGTAATGGCCGGGCCTATGGCGACAGCGCCATCAACGCAGCTGCCACAATCGAGATGCGCTATCTGAATAGGATGATCGCATTCGATCCAACGTCCGGCCAGCTCGTCGCGGAAGCAGGTGTGCTACTGGGCGACATCATCGCCGCGTTCCTGCCCGGAGGCTGGTTTCCAATGGTCACGCCTGGGACGAAATTTGTCACCCTTGGCGGCGCTATCGCCGCCGACGTGCACGGCAAGAACCACCACAAGGAAGGAAGCTTTCGGGCCTGTGTCGACTGGATCGATGTAATGGGGGCCGATGGCACAATCCAACGATGTTCCCGAGAGCAGGATCCGGTCCTCTTCGATCACACGCTCGGCGGCATGGGCCTGACGGGCATCATCATTCGCGCGGCCATCCACCTGCGAGCCGTCGAGACCGGCTGGATCCGTCAGACGACCATCCCGGCGCCGAATCTGAACACCGCGATGGCCGCGTTTAACCAGGTGCAGGACGCGACCTATTCCGTCGCCTGGGTCGACTGCCTCGGGACGGGTGCGAGCCTTGGCCGCTCCCTGGTCATGCAGGGCGAACACGCGGCCTCAGTCGATCTGCCGCCAGAGCGGGCGCACGCTCCGTTCGACATCAAGACGAAACGGAGGTGGAAGATCCCGTTCGATTTTCCGTCCTTCACGCTCAACCGGTTTAGTATACGTGCATTCAACGCGCTCTATTACTGGGCGCGTTCGCGCAAGACCGGCACCCAACTGGTCGACTGGGACAGCTATTTCTATCCGCTCGACACCATCCTTGGCTGGAACCGCATCTATGGCCGCAGGGGCTTCGTGCAATTCCAATGCGTCCTGCCTCTCGAAGCATCGGAGGCAGGTCTCTCGGCGCTGCTCCAAGAGACATCCGAAGCCGGTGCGGGCTCGTTTCTTGCCGTCCTCAAGCGCTTCGGGCCGCAGGAAAGCCCATTCTCTTTCCCGATGGACGGCTACACCTTGGCCCTCGATTTCCCGGTGGGCGCAAAGATGCTGGCGCTACTCGAGCGTCTGGATCGCATTACCATCGATCATGGCGGCCGTTTCTATCTGGCGAAAGATAGCCGCATGAGCGCGGGAACGCTTCGGGCTGCCGACAAGCGTATCGATGACTTCCGCTGCATGCGCAAGAAGCGAGGAGCTTCCGACCGCTTCTGCTCGGCGCAGTCAGAAAGGCTGGCGATATGACGAACCCCCCGGTCCTCGTCCTCGGCGCCCGATCGGACATCGGGAAAGCGGTGGCGCACGGTTCCGCAGCGCTTGGGCATCCATCCAACTCGCCGCACGCAATTCCGACACTCTCGCGGCGGACAAGGCCGACCTAGAGCCGCGCCATCGCGTCCCACCAAAGGCAAGCAGGATATGATCTATCTGAATCGATCAAGCGCTTGGAAACAATGAACGCTCCGAACATTCCGGAACGACCTTTGAGAGGGTTTAACAAATGAAGGACTCAACAAGACGCATCATTGCGACTTTTGCTGCCATATCATTGGCTGCCTTTTTAATCTTTGGAAACGCCCTCAGTCACACTACTGGCTTCCTCTCGCCGGACAGCGCCAGTTATCTTAGAGCGGCGGAGCGACTGATCGAGGGGCACCTCTTCACCGTGCCAAATAGCGGACGCCCAGTCGCTGAAGATGAATATTTCGCGGTATGGCCAATTGGCTACCCCACACTAATAGCAATCACCGCAACGATCATTCCAATCGGAACATTCTTGGCATCAAAAATATTGAACTTTCTGCTGCTCTCATCAATCATCATCGCCCTACACCGGAAGTTCGGATGGGACGGACTAGCCATTTCAACTATTCTCCTCTCTGCCGGAACTATTCAAATTTTCTCCATGACATGGAGCGAGGCGCCTTTCATCCTATTCATCTCGCTACTATCCATCCAGCTCGGCTCATTTATCTCATCAGAATCAGACACGCGAATAAGTAATCTAGCATATCTATTGTTTCTCTTACTGGGTGCATTTCTCTCGAGGTACATCGGCCTGTTTGGCGTATTTGCCACACTTCTTGTCGCTCTTCTCTTGTTTCGAAGAGGTCAGAAATCCGACGGCATAAAGCTTATGGTGGTTTCGGCTTTCGTAATTGTTTTTGTCGCTGCCTACCTTTCAATCAATGAGATGCTTACCGGACACACAACAGGAAGAGCGAGAATTCCTGCGCCGGAAGGCAATGTGGAACTGACGTGGGCGCTTTTTATATCTGTAGTGCGAGAGTTTATCCTTCCGTTAGTCGCCTGGAATCCCGACTCTGCAAAGCAAAATGCTCTGGTAGCCGTGTTTTTAGTCGCATTTATTGCAACCAGCATCATGATCATGAGGTCCAGAGCAAGCACGATTGACTCACGTCGGATTGGCTACATTTTGTCCTTTCTTCTTGTTGGCCTTTGCTACCTTGGCGCGATTGTATTTTTGAGGTGGAACTCACATTTTGATATCTTTTCCTACAGGCTTATTGACCCGGGGTTTATAATGATCTTCCTCGGGATCTCCTTGTATTTTATTTCAAAGTTCCGCAGAAATCGATTTCATATTTATTGCCTTCTGCTTCTAGCAACGGCCCTTTCTGCTTTTTCGCATTCATACGCTATAATCAGCAACTCCACTAGAGGTCCAGGTTATTTTTCAGAAAATCATGGTAGAATTAATTTCTACCGAAATATTCCCGATGGTGCAATCGTCTTGTTCGCGGATATACACTTGTGGTACCTAAGGCCATCGATCCACGTCGCATATCCGATGTACCGGCCATATTCCTTGGAAAATGAACCGGTGGAAGATTTTTTGGCATCCTTGGATCAAAGTAAGCGGATTTTTATCGAAACTGGAAATCGAGCCTATGTTCCGGAAAGATACCATCAGAGCGTACAGAGGTTTGTTCGCTCTTTCCCTCGCGACAGGATAATTGAAATTCACTTGTATTGAGCGATAAATGCTCCCTGTCGGTTAATCACACGTGCCTCGCCGCCAAACGCTATTCATTAAAAGACCCGCCAAAATATTACTCGCCGCCGATGTCGAGCAATAATTCGATTTTATTGCTGCGATGGCGTCCTGGCATGAAAACTTCTTGCTCTGAGGGTGCGGCGCCAGTCAATTCGACCCACGCTCACTTCCAAATCTCAAGGGCGCACACCACTCTGCCTGTCTGTATCCAACAACTGTGGCAAGGCTATCCGCTCCCAAATTTCATAACTTCCTGCGGCGCAATCGCACAATCAGCCAATCATGATTCCGATTTCGACGTTCCGCGGCCCGTGCGACGCTGGCGTTTACCTCTCGATACGCACCCTGCAAGTCTGGTCGACATCTCTTGCCTGGAACTTGTCATCTGCGTCACGCTAATTGCATCAGGGAGGCTGCGCAGCGATTAAGGTGAGCACACTCTTTTCCGTTTATGAGTTCCCTTCAACTCATCGCCTTTCCCCAATATTTTACCAAACATTCCCAATAGCTTGATGCTACCGTTCGTGCGA
>PUHN01000081.1 GCA_002967695.1 Rhodobacteraceae bacterium WD3A24
GCCCGTGCACCGGCGGGCGACAGCGCGGCCGAGGCCGCCGCAGCGACGACGAGCGCCGCCACCAGGGCCGCCGCCGCCCGCCCCACCGGCGGTGCGGACAGACGGCGCCCGGCCGTGCCGCGCAGTCGGAGCCCGAGATCGACCATGCCCCTGACATAGCCCGCCACGGCGGGCTTCAAGAGCACCCTGCCCGCCACTCCTGCCGCGGGCGCGCGAAGTCGGTCGTGGACGCGGCCTGTCATCGACTCTAGCATGGAGGTCGGCAAACCCTCATGGCAAGCGGAGTTGACTGTGCCCGTCCGACGCTACACCCGCACCGCCCGGTGGCTGCACTGGCTCGTCGCGCTCGCGGTGATCGCGACGGTGCCCGCCGGCCTCGTGATGGTCGGCGAGGACATCTCGCGCGGGCTTCAGGATTCGCTGTTCATCTTTCACAAGAACCTGGGCGTGATCATTCTGATTCTGGTGGTGGTCCGGCTGGCATGGCGTGCGCTGCATCCGGCGCCGCCGCTGCCCGACAGCGTCCCGCGGCTGCAGCGGCGGATCGCGCTGGCGACGCACTGGCTGCTCTACGCGGCGCTGCTGTTCATGACGCTTACCGGATATATCCGCGTGACGGCAGGCGGATTTCCGCTGGAGATGCTCGACGCGCTGGGTATCCCGCCGCTCGCGCCGCGCTCTGACCCGCTCGCCGAGGCGGCCAAGACCGCCCATTTCTATGGCCGTTTCGCCCTGATCGGGCTGGTGGCGCTGCATGTCGCGGCCGCTGCCTATCACGGGCTGATCCGGCGCGACGGCGTGTTCGGGCGCATCTGGCCGCCGCTGGGGCGCTGATCCGCGCCGGCCGGCTTTCGCCGCGTGCCTTGCTCGGGCCGCTCCGCGCCATAGATCGTTGCGGGATATGCGGCTCGATGACCCTGCCACACCTCCGCCCGACGCGCCCCTGGCCATGCCCGTGCGCGGCGCCTGCGATGCGCCGGGCCCTGTCGGCTGCCCTCCGCCCGAGCCCGCGCGCACGCCGGCCGCGCGGCGGGCGATGATGGCCCTGATTGCGGCATTCGCCGCCGGACTCGTCGCCGCCTTCTGGCACGCGCTCGCCGCCGGCGGGGGCCTCGACGCCGCCGATACCGTGCTTCTGGGGCTCTTCACGGTCAACGCGCTGTGGATCGCGGCGGGCGCGGCGGGCGCGCTTATCGGCGCGGTGATCGCCGCCCCTGCCGGCACGGATCGCCCTCCCCCGCCGGGCTGGACGCCTGCCGCCCGCTGCGCGGTTCTGTGGCTTGTCTGCGGCGAGGCTCCCGCGCCCCTCGCGCGGCGCGTGGCGGCGCTGCAGCGCGACCTCGAGCGCAACGGGCTGGCCACTGTCTGCGACACCTACATCCTGTCCGACACCGCCGATCCCGCCGCCGCGTGGGCCGAGCGCCAGGCCCTCGCCGGGCAGGAGGCGCCCGGACGCGTCCACTACCGCCGGCGGGTGCGCAATACCGGGCGCAAGCCCGGCAACATCGCCGACTGGCTCACCCGCCACGGCGGTGCCTACGAGACGATGCTGGTGATGGATGCCGACAGCCGCATCGGCGCGCGGCGGCTGCGCGGGCTGCTCCACCGGATGGAGACGGCGCCGTGGCTGGGACTGATCCAGACCGGGATGCGGCTGCTGCCCGGCCGCAGCCGCTTCAGCGCGATGCAACGGCTCTCGGCCCGGCTCTGCGGCCCCGGTTTCATCAACGGCTTGGCCGCCTGGGCAGGGATGGCGGGCAACTTCTGGGGCCACAACGCGCTGATCCGCACCCGCGCGCTGGCCGAGGCAGGCGGGCTGCCCCGGCTGAGCGGTGCGCCACCCTTCGGCGGGCCGGTGCTCAGCCACGACTTCATCGAGGCCGCCTGGCTGCGCCGCGCCGGCTGGGGGGTGGAGATCGCCCCGGACACCCGCGCGAGCTTCGAAGAAGCCCCCGAGACGTTCGACGCCTTTCACCGCCGCGACCGCCGCTGGTGCCAGGGCAATCTGCAGCACCTGCGGCTGATCGGGGCGGCCGGCCTGCACCCGATCAGCCGGCTCCACATGCTCAGCGGCGTGCAGAGCTATCTCGCCGCGCCGCTGTGGCTGGGTCTGGTGCTGCTCCTGGCGCTCGGCGGCGCGGGGCGCGCGGGCGGGGTGGCGGCGCTGTGGCCGCTCGGCGGGGCGCTGGCGCTGCTCTTGGCGCCCAAATTCGCCGGGCTGGCCGCGCAAGGCGCAGGGCTGCGCGGCTGGCGGCGACGGGTCTATCTGCGCGCCGCCCTGTGCGAGGCGGGCCTGTCGAGCCTGCTGGCCCCCATCGTGATGCTGCGCCAGACATGCGCCGTCGGCGCGGTGCTCCTGGGCCGCGACTGTGGCTGGCAGCGCCCGCGCCCGCCCGGCCCGGCACGCGCGCTCCCCCAGGGGGCAGGCGAGGTGCTGGCCGGGGCCGGGCTGATCGCGCTCGTCGCCGCCGCCAGCCCGGCGCCGCTGACCGACGGGCTGGTCATCTCGCCGGTGGCGCTGCCGCTCCTGCTGGCCCGCGTCATCATCCGCTGGATGGATGCCGCCCCCGGATCGGCCTCGGCCGTGCGAAGCACGGCCGCCATGACACGCCGAGAGAGATTCGACACGCAGGTCGCGGGGAGGCGGGATGCCCCGACGCCGTGACCTCCTGCTCGGCGGGCTGGCGGCGGCGGCCGTCCGCCCGGCAGCGGCCGGCGACGGGCAGGACGAGAGCCTCGTCGCCCGCGCGCGGCGCCTGGCCCGCGCGCCGCACCGCCCCACGGAAATGGCCCTGCCCCCGTCCTTCGCCGGGCTCGACTATGACGGATACCGCGCCATCCGCCCGCGCCCCGGCGGCGCCGGGGGGCGGCGAATCGGCGGCGCGATGGTGGCGGATCTGCTGCCGCCCGGGTTCTTTTTCACCGACAGGGTCGAGGTCGTGCTGCCCGGCGCGAGCGGGCTAGTCCCCTTCGATCCGGCGGCGTTCACCTTTGGCCCGGAGGCGATGACAGCACCGCCCGGCCCCGCGGCGGGCGAGACAGCGCCTGCGGCGGCGGCGGCGCGGGAGGCGGGCTATTCCGGGGTGCGGCTGCGCGCCCCGCTCAACGCGCCCGACCGACGCGACGAGTTCCTGGTCTTCCAGGGGGCGAGCTATTTCCGCGCGCTGGCCCGCGACACCGTCTACGGGCTGTCGGCGCGCGGGCTCGCGCTGGGCACCGGCGGGCCGGCGCCGGAGGAATTTCCGGTTTTCACCCGCCTTGAGATCGACCGTCCGCGCGACGGCGCTGTGCGCATCGGGGCCCTGCTCGAAAGCCCCAGCGCCACCGGCGCCTTGATCACCACAACCCGCCCCGGCGCACCGACGGAGATGGAGGCCGAGCTCACCCTCTTCCCGCGCGTGACACTGCACGAGGCGGGCATCGCGCCGCTGACCTCGATGTATCTGCTCGGGCCGCTGCGGCGCGCGGCGGCCGACGATTTCCGCCCCGCCGTGCATGACAGCGACGTGCTGTGGATGCACAACGGCCGGGATGAATCGCTCTGGCGTCCGCTGTCGAATCCCGCCAGGCTGCAGGTCTCGGCCTTTCTCGACGATGGCCCGCGCGCTTTCGGCCTGCTGCAGACGCTGCGCGACTTTGCCGATTTTCAGGACGCCGAGGCGCACTATCATCGCCGCCCCTCGGCCGTCGTCACCCCGCGCGGCGACTGGGGGCCGGGCAGCGTGACCCTGGTCGAGATTCCCACGCGCGACGAGTTCCAGGACAACATCGTCGCGTTCTGGCGGCCCGAGGCGCCGCTCGCCGCCGGCGGGGAATACCGCTTTGCCTATCGGCTGACATGGTCGGCGCAGGCCGCCCCGCCGGTGGAGAGGCCGGCCGCGATCACCGCGAGCCGCAGTGGCGTCGAGCCGCAGACCCGGCAGGGGCGTCTCTATGTCATCGATTTTGACGCGCCGGAGAGCATGGCGCAGCGGGCGCGGCTCGTCGCACAGCTCGCAAGTGACGGGGCCGGCACGATCACGGGGCGCAGCCTCTATCCGCTGCCCGGCGGGCGGGGCCTGCGGGCGAGCTTCATCTTCACTCCCGCGGCGGGGCGCGACGTCGCGGAGTTGCGCGCCGAGCTGCGCGATACCGGCACCGGCGCGCGCCTTGCCCCGGTCTGGCTCCACCGCTGGACCCGCGCGCCCGATGGCGGCCCGTGAGGGGGCCGGCACAGCCGCGCCGCCAGATCAACGGAAAGGGCCACGCGGCCTCTATTCGGGATATCGCCCCCGCACCGCATCGCGGGCAAGGGTGTTGCCGCCGCCATCGAGCGCTTGCGCCCGTCCCTCATAGGTGTGAGAGCGCCGAGGGCGGGCATGGGCTAGAGCCCCTCCGGCACCACGGCGTCATCGGCCGGCTCAAGCGTCGCCCCGCCGTGATCATACTCCGGCGCGTCGAGATTGACCGGTACGAGGCGCACCCGCGTCGTCCCGCCGGGCACGTCCGAGATGACAAAACGCGGATTTCCCACCGTGTAGGGCCGGCCGGTCGTGCAGCGCGGGATATCCACATGAATCAAAGGAAAGGGTAAAAGCCCCGTCTCCATCGCTGCGGCCACAATGGCCTGAGACATGGGAGCCAGACGTTTCAAAACCCGTCCTCCGTATGACACCTTCGATTTCCGCGGAGATACCGGCGCGGCAGACGCCGCGGCGCAAACCATGCGTGGGGCTTCTCAGCCGTCCTCCCGCGCGCCGAACACGGCCGAGCCCACGCGCACATGGGTCGCGCCCTCGGCGATCGCGGTCTCGAAATCGCCGCTCATCCCCATCGACAGCCCGTCGAGCCCGTTGCGGGCCGCGATTTGGGCGAGCAGGCGGAAATGCGGGGCGGGGTCGTCCTCGGCCGGGGGGATGCACATAAGCCCCTGCAATGGCAGATCCAGCCTGCGCACCTCGGCGATGAAGTCATCCGTGGCGCCGGGCAGAATACCGGCCTTTTGCGGCTCCTCTCCCGTGTTGACCTCGATGAACAGCGCGGGGCAGTGGCCCAGCTCCTGCGCCAGCCGGGCAAGCGTCCGGGCCAGCTTCGGCCGGTCAAGAGAGTGGATCGCGTCGAACAGCTCCATCGCCTGGCGGGTCTTGTTGGTCTGCAACGGCCCCAGCAGGTGCATCTCGACCCCTTCGAAGCGCTCCTTCCAGGCGGGCCATTTCCCCGCGGCCTCCTGCACGCGGTTCTCGCCGAACAGGCGGTGGCCGGCTTCCAGCACCGCTTCGACGCGGTCATCGGGCTGCTTCTTCGACACGGCGATCAGCCGCACGGAGCAGGGCGCACGCCCCGCCGCGCTTTCCGCCGCCGCAACCCGTTCGCGGACCTGTTCGATCGACATCGCTGACCTCCCTGTCGTGGCTCCTTGCGGCATACGACGCCGGCGGCCGATTGGCAAAGCCCCGGTGGCCCGCGCTGCAGCCCCGCGCGCCCTCACGGGCTTTCACACAAGGGCGCACTACCCGCCCCGGCCCCGGCGGCCTTGCGCCCGCGCGCGCGGCACTCTAGGTGCAATCTGTCGGATCACGAGCCGGAGCGGGATGCATGGCCGAGTCACTCGAAACCCTTACCGCCGCGCTGCTCGACGCCGCGCGGGACGCGGGCGCGGACTCCGCCGATGCGCTGGCGATCGAGGGCAGCTCCATCGGCATCGACGTCCGCGAGGGCCGTCTGGAGCAGGCCGAGCGCTCGGAAGGAATCGATATCGGCCTGCGCGTGCTGATCGGCCGGCAGCAGGCCTGTGTCTCGGCCTCCGATACCAAACCCGCCACCCTGCGCGAGATGGCCGAGCGCGTCGTCGCCATGGCCCGCGAGGCGCCCGAGGATTCCTATATCGGTCTGGCCGATCCCGGCCGGGTTGCCCGCGACCGGGACGCCGCCGCGCTGGAGCTGGCCGACCCCGCCGACGAGCCCAGCCCCGCCGCGCTGGAGACCGACGCGCGCGCGGCCGAGGCCGCCGCGCTGGAGGTGACCGGCGTGAGCCAGGTGCAGTCGGCCAGCGCGGGCTACGGCCGTCAGGCGCTGCATATTGCCGCCACAAACGGCTTTTCGGGCGGTTACGCGCGCACCTCGCGCAACGTCTCCTGCGTTGCGATCACCGGCGAGGGCACGGCGATGGAGCGCGACTATCATGCCGAAGGGCGGACCTTTCAGGCCGATCTGCCCGACCCGGCCTGGGTCGGCCGGCTGGCGGGCGAACGCGCCGCCGCCCGCGCCGGGGCGAGGCGGCCGCGCACCGGCGCTTTTCCGGTGCTTTATGACGAGCGTATCGCGGGCTCGCTGATCAATCATCTGCTGGCGGCGGTCAACGGCACCGCCATCGCGCGCGGGTCGAGCTGGCTGCGCGATGCGCTGGGCGAGGCGGTTCTGCCAGCGGGGCTCTCGCTGGTCGAGGAGCCCCACCGCCCGCGCGTTTCCGGCTCGCGCCCGTTCGACGCCGAAGGGCTGGCGACCGCGCGGCGCGAGATCGTCGGCGCCGGGCGGCTGCGGGGCTGGACGCTCGATCTGACCACCGGGCGCAAGCTGGGGATGGACAGCACCGCCAACGCCGCGCGCGGCCCCGCCGCGCCGCCCGCGCCCTCGGCCGGGAATGTGCGGCTCACCCAGGGGTCGTCCAGCCGCGACGACCTCATCGCCGAGATGGGCACCGGGCTGCTGGTCACGTCGCTGATCGGCAGCTCGATCAACCCGACCACGGGCGACTATTCGCGCGGCGCGTCGGGGTTCTGGGTCGAGAATGGCGAGATCGTCCACCCCGTCAACGAATGCACCATCGCGGGCAATCTGCGCGACATGCTGATGCGGCTGACGCCGGCCAACGACGCGCGCGAGCATCTGAGCCATGTCGTCCCCAGCCTGCTGGTGGAGGGCCTGACGATTGCCGGGGAATGACGACCTCGCGCTGCTGACGGAGGCGGCGCATGCGGCAGGCGAGATTGCCCGGCGCCATTTCGGCGCCGACTCGCCGCAATGGGACAAGGGCGCGGGGCAGGGGCCGGTCTCCGAGGCCGATATCGAAATCGATCGGATGCTGCGCGCGCGCCTGCTGACGGCGCGCCCGGACGCCGGCTGGCTGTCGGAAGAGACCGAGGACGCCCCCGCCCGTCGCGCCGCCCGGCTTTCGGCGCGCGAGGTCTTCATCGTCGATCCGATCGACGGGACGCGCGCCTTTCTAGCCGGGCAGAAGGCCTTTGCCCATGCGCTGGCCATCGCACGCGACGGGGTGGTGATCGCCGGCGTGGTGTATCTGCCGCTGCTGGGGCTGACCTATTCGGCCACACGCGACGGGGGGGCGTGGCTCAACGGCGAACGGCTGGTGCTGGCCGATCCGCCGCCGCTGGACGGCGCGCGCCTGCTGATGGGCCGCGCCCAGCTCGCACCCGAACTGTGGCCGGGCGGCACGCCGCCGGTGACGCCGCATTTCCGCCCCGCGCTGGCCTGGCGGCTGTGTCTGGTGGCCGAGGGACGGTTCGACGGGGTGCTCACGCTGCGCGACGCCTGGCACTGGGACATCGCCGCGGGCGGGCTGATCGCCGCCGAGGCCGGCGCGCGGGTGACCGACATCGCCGGGCGGCCGCTGGCTTTCGACACCGAGGCGATCAAGGCCGCCGGCCTGCTGGCCGCGCCCGAGCCGTTGCATGGCGACCTGCTGGCGCGGCTGCGTCCCGGCGCGCGGCAGACGGCGCCGTCTTGACCGCCGCGCGGGGTCCACTACGCTGGCCGAAACGCCCCAAACGGAGGCCGCCCCCATGCCCCAGCGACTGCACCTCGTCTTCGGAGGCGAGCTCAAGGATGTCTCGCGCAACGAGTTCCGCAATGTCGAGGATATCGACATCGTCGGGATCTTCCCCGACTACAAGAGCGCCTACGACGCCTGGAAGGATGCCGCCCAGCGCACCGTCGACGATGCCCATACCCGCTATTTCATCGCCCATCTTCACCGATTGCGCGACGAGGAGGCCGAGGCCAGCCCGACCGAGGAACTCGGCGGCTGAGTCCGTGCGCCGATGAAGGCGTCACCAGTGCTTGCCCTTTATCTGGCCCTGCACGCGGGCGGGGGACGCCCGGCGCAGATGGGTGCGCCTCGCCCCGAGGGGCCGCTGGTCTGGGTGCGGGCGGGGGATGAGGGCGATCTGCATGCCGCCTGCGCGCTGATCGTGCGGCTGCAGGCGCGCCGGGCGGGTCTGGCCTGCCTGCTCACCGCGCCGCAGGCACCGGCCGAGTTGCCTCCGCGCACCACATGGTCTCCCGAACCCGCGACGCGGCGCGGCACGGCCGCCGCCTTGCTCGATCACTGGCGCCCGGAGATCTTGCTGTTCGTGGGCGACGATCTTCCGCCGGCGTTGATCGCCGAGGCGCATCGGCGGGGCGTGCCGATGATGCTCGCCGGGGCCGGGGCCGGGGCGGTTGCCGCCTCGGGGCTGCGCTGGTGGCCGGGGCTGATCGGCGGGCTGCTGCGCCGTCTCGACGCGCTGCAGCTGCGCGACGCGGCGGCGCGCCGGGCCTTCCGGCGGGCCGGGGCGCCGGCGGGGGCGACAGAGGTTGTCGGAGAGCTGGACGAAAGCCCGCCGCCGCCGCCGCATAACGAGGCCGAGCGCGCCGCCCTGGCCGAGGGCTTCCGGGGCCGGCCCGTCTGGCTGGCGGCCGGCGTGCCCGAGCGCGAGGAGGAGCTGGTCCTGGCGTCGCATCGCGCGGCGCTGAGAATGTCGCATCGCCTGCTTCTGATCCTGGTACCCGACGACCCCGCGCGCGGGCCGGCGATCGCGGCGCGGGTCGAGCCGCCCATGGCCGCGGCGCGGCGCGCGGGCGAGGAGGAAATCGAGGAGGAGCATCAGGTCTATATCGCCGACACCGAGGGCGAGATGGGGCTGTGGTATCGCCTTGCCCCGGTCACCTATCTCGGCGGCTCGATGCTGGGGCCCGGATGCCGGCGTCACCCGTTCGAGGCCGCCGCGCTGGGCTCGGCGATCCTGCACGGCCCGCGCACCGGACCCTACCGCACACCGCTCAAGCGGCTGGCCGGGGGCCGCGCCGCCGTCGAGCTGTGCCGACCCGAACGGCTCTCGGAGGCGCTGTGCGAGGTGCTCGCCCCCGACCGCGCCGCCGAGCTTGCCGCCGCCGCCTGGACGGTCGAGACCGCCGGCGCCGGGGCGAGCGAGCGCGTCGCGGCCAGTGCCGTCGCGCTGACGGAGCGCGGGGCCGCGCGATGAGGCGCCAGCCAGCATTCTGGCACGCCCCGCCGCAGCGGCCGGGGCCGGCC
>PUHN01000082.1 GCA_002967695.1 Rhodobacteraceae bacterium WD3A24
CGCAGTCGCGCAGCTCGGCGCACAGCGCGCCGAGCTGGCCGGGATCGGCGACATTGCGCGAAAACAGGATGAAACCCCAGGGCGCCGCATCGCGGAAGAAGGCGCGCTCTCCGGGCGACAGGCGCGGCCCGGCGCAGCCGAGAATGCAGGCGCCGGCCCGTCCGTTCATCGCCTCACCGGATCAGCACCGGGATGCAGGGCGCGTTCTCGGCCAGCAGCACCGAACAGAAACGCCGGGCCTCGGCCTCGTCCTCGAAACCGTGGACGCGCAGCCGGTAGAAGGCGCTGCCGCCGCTGCGGGCCTGCTGGATGACGCGGCGGTGGTCGTCGAAAAGTCCCTCGAACCTGTCGGCGAGGCGCTCCCATTCCTGCCGCGCGGTTTCGGGATCATCGAAGGCGCCGACCTGCACCAGCCGCGTCCCCGCGGTCAGGGTCGCGGGATCGACATCGGTCTGCGGCGCGCTGGCGAACCGGCGCGCGATCGCGTCGGCGGCGTTGCGTGCGACGAGGTCGCCCTCGGGCCGGGCGCGCGGGCGCGGCGAGGCGGACAGGCCGGCCGCGTCTTCCGGCCCGCCGGCGGCCGCGTCATCATCGTCGCGGGTCTCGGGCGCGTCGTCGCCCCCGCCGGCGAGCGAGTCGTCGGGGTCGAACGCGACCCGCGTGACCTGCCCGCCGGCCTGGCCCGCGTCCGCGCTTGCGCCTTCGGATGCGGGCGCTGTCGCGGGGGTATCCTCGCGGGCCAGTTCCACGGGATCGGGCGCGAGGATGATCCGCTCGCCTGCTCCGCCGGCGGCGCCGTCCTCGGCGACGGCGTTGACGGCGAGCCCCTGATACTCGGCCTGGCGGCCGCCCGGATCATCGGGGGCGATCCGCATCGGCCCCTCGACGGCGCGCACCACAGGCACTCCGGCGACATCGCGAACGGCGAGCTGATAGCCCCACCAGCCGATCCCGGCCATCAGCGCGAGCGAGACCGCCGCACCGGACGCCTTGATCAGCCACTGCACGCTGACGGGCGGAGCGGAGTCCCCCGCACGCGCTTCATCTTCGTAGAAAATGCTTGCCATACTCTGCCCCAATGCCCCGCCATCGCCCGGATGACGCGGCTTATCTGCCTGCTCGGCTCCGGCGGGGCGGCCGTTGGTCAGCGCATCTCGTCCACCGGAGTGACGCCAAGGATACCAAGGCCGGTGGAAATGACAACGCCAGTGGCGCGCGCGAGCGCCAGTTTCGCCGCGGATGTGGCAGGATCGCCCTCCTGGAGAAACCGCAGCGCGGGGTCGTCATTGCCCAGATTCCACAGCGCGTGCAGATCGGAGGCGAGATCGTAGAGGTAGAAGGCCACGCGATGGGGCTCGCCCGCGCGCGCGGCGGTCTCCACCTGCCGGGGCCATTCGGCCATCTTGCGCGCAAGGGCAAGCTCGGCCTCGTGATCGAGCACGGCGAGATCGGCGCCGGCCAGCGCGTCATCCTCCACCGCGATACCGGCCGCGGCGGCCTTGCGCAGAACGGAGGCGATGCGCGCATGCGCGTACTGGACATAGAAGACGGGGTTGTCCTTGGACTGCTCGAGCACCTTGTCGAAGTCGAAATCCAGCGGCGCGTCGTTCTTGCGGGTGAGCATGACGAAGCGGGTGACGTCCGGCCCGACCTGATCGACCACGTCGCGCAGCGTCACGAAGGTGCCGGCGCGCTTGGACATCTTGAAGGGCTCGCCGCTCTTGTAGAGCTTCACGAGTTGCATCAGCTTGACGTCGAGCGGCACGCGCCCGTCCGACAGCGCCGCGACGGCCGCCTTGAGCCGCTTGACATAGCCGCCGTGATCGGCGCCGAGAATGTCGATCAGCCGATCGAAGCCGCGCTCGATCTTGTCATAGTGATAGGCGATGTCGGGGGCGAAATAGGTCCAGCTGCCGTCGGACTTGGCGATGGGGCGGTCCACATCGTCGCCATGGGCGGTCGAGCGGAACAGCGTCTGCTCGCGCGGCTCCCAGTCCTCGGGCTTCTTGCCCTTGGGCGGCTCCAGCACGCCGCGATAGATCAGCCCCTTTTCCTCAAGCTCGCCCAGCGCGGCCTCGATTAGGCCGGTGCCGTAGAGCGACCTCTCGGAAAAATAGACATCCATCCGCACGCCCAGCGCGGCGAGATCCTCGCGGATTCGCGCCATCATCGCCTCGATCGCGAAATCGCGAATGGTATCGAGCCACTCGGGTTCGGGCCGGTCGAGGAAGGCGTCGCCGAACCTGTCCTTCAACGCCTCGCCCACCGCGATGAGATAATCGCCCGGATACAGCCCCTCGGCGATCACGGGCGCGCGGCCATGGGCCTCGCGGTAGCGTTCATAGGCCGAGCGGGCGAGCACATCGACCTGCGTGCCGCCGTCATTGATGTAGTATTCGCGCGTCACGTCCCAGCCGGCGAATTCCAGCAGCCGCGCGAGCGCGTCGCCAAAGACGGCGCCGCGGGTGTGGCCGACATGCATCGGCCCCGTCGGGTTGGCGGAAACGAATTCGATATTGACCCGCTCGCCCTGCCCCATCCGCGACGCGCCGAAGCCCTCGCCCCGGGCGAGCACGGCGCGCACCACGCCCTGCCAGACATCGGGCGCCAGCCGCAGGTTGATGAAACCGGGTCCGGCGATCTCGGCGCGCTCGATGCGCGGGTCTTCGGCCAGCCGCTCGGCCAGCGGGGCGGCGATATCGCGAGGCTTCATCCCGGCGGGCTTGGCCAGCACCATGGCCGCGTTGGTTGCAAGATCCCCGTGGGCGGGGTCGCGGGGGGGCTCGACGGTGACGCCGGCCGTCTCCAGCCCCTGCGGAAGCACCCCCGCCGCCTCCAGCGCCGTGATCGCCTCGGCCACGAGCGCGCGAAATTCGGTAAAGAGGTTCATTGCCGTGGTCCTTTCCGGGTCGGATGGGGTTTACCACGGGCGCCGACAGGGTCAACGCCGCACGCACGCTGGACGAGATAGAGGATTCACAAGCCGGCCGGCCTGTGGCATTGTATGCTACGGGTCCGCAAGAGGCCACCATACGAGGCAGAGATGAGCAGCAGCCGCACGCGCGCGCCCCTCGGGGCGATGATCTATTTCGCGGTTTCCGGGGCGGCGGCGCTCTATTTCACCTTTTCCGCCGTGCAGGGCGACCACGGGTTGTTCAACCGCATCCAGATCGAGGCCGAGACCGCCGAGCTGCGCGCCGAGCGCGACCGCCTCGCCGCCGAACTCGACCGGATGGAAAACCTCACCCGGCGGCTGTCCGACGACTACCTCGATCTCGACCTTCTCGACGAGCGGGCGCGGGCCGTTCTGGGCTATGCGCGCGCCGACGAGATCGTGCTGCGCTGAGCCGCCGGCGGGCGCGTGCGAGCCTCGCGGCAATTTGCCCTCGCCCCCGCGCGCCGAATCCGTTATTGAATGGTTTAATGTTGAACTATTCATGACGGTGACGGGGAGCGCCTGCCATGGCCACACGCAAGAGCACATCGAAATCGAACGTCTCCAAAGAGGAACTGCTCCACTACTACCGCGAGATGCTGCGCATCCGCCGGTTCGAGGAAAAGGCCGGCCAGCTCTACGGCATGGGTCTGATCGGCGGCTTCTGCCACCTCTATATCGGGCAGGAGGCCGTCGTCGTCGGGCTGGAAGGCGCGGCCGAGGAGGGCGACAAGCGCATCACCACCTATCGCGATCATGGCCACATGCTGGCCAGCGGGATGGACCCCAAGGGCGTGATGGCCGAGCTCACGGGCCGCATCGACGGCTATTCCAGGGGCAAGGGCGGCTCGATGCACATGTTTTCCAAGGAAAAGGACTTCTACGGCGGCCACGGGATCGTCGGCGCCAACGTGCCGCTGGGCGCGGGGCTGGCCTTTGCCGACAAGTATCGCGGCACCGACCGTGTCACCTTCACCTATTTCGGTGACGGCGCCGCCAACCAGGGCCAGGTCTACGAGACCTACAACATGGCCGAACTCTGGGATCTTCCGGTGGTGTTCGTGATCGAGAACAACCAGTACGCCATGGGCACCAGCGTCAAGCGCGCGACCAAATCCAAGACATTGTGGGAACGCGGCGAGGCCTTCGGGCTTCCGGGCGAGCAGGTCGACGGGATGGACGTTCTGGCCGTAAAGGCCGCCGGCGAGAAGGCCGTCAAGCACTGCCGCGCCGGCAAGGGGCCGTATATCCTGGAGATGATGACCTACCGCTATCGCGGCCACTCGATGTCGGACCCGGCGAAATACCGCACCCGCGAGGAGGTCCAGAAGATGCGCGAGGAACGCGACGCCATCGAGCACGTGCGCGAGCTGTTGCTGACCGGCAAGCACGCCACCGAGGACGAACTCAAGGAAATCGACAAGGAAATCAAGGACATCGTCAACGAGGCCGCCGAATTCGCCAAGGAGAGCCCCGAGCCCGACCCGGCGGAGCTGTGGACCGACATCCTCGCCGACGAAGTGCCGCAGGACGCCTGAAGGGAGACGGGACCATGGCAACCGAGATTCTGATGCCCGCGCTGTCGCCCACGATGGAAGAGGGCACCCTCGCCAAATGGCTGGTCAAGGAAGGCGACACTGTCGCGGCCGGCGACATCCTCGCCGAAATCGAGACCGACAAGGCCACGATGGAGTTCGAGGCCGTCGATGAGGGCACCATCGGCAAGCTGCTGGTCGAGGAGGGCACCGACGGCGTGAAAGTCAACACGCCGATCGCGATGCTGCTCGACGAGGGCGAGAGCGCCGACGACATCGAGGCGGCGACGCCCGCGCCGGCGGAAAAACCGGAAAAAAAAGCCGCGCCTGCGGAAAAGGCCGCGCCCCAAAAGACCCCCGCGCAGGCCGCCGCGCCCGCCCCCGATACCAGCCCCGACTGGCCCGAGGGCACCGAGATGAAGACGATGACGGTGCGCGAGGCGCTCAACACGGCCATCGCCGAGGAGATGCGCCGCGACGACGACGTGTTCATCATGGGCGAGGAGGTCGCCGAATACGAAGGCGCCTACAAGATCACCCAGGGGCTGCTCGACGAATTCGGCGAGCGTCGCGTCATCGACACGCCCATCACCGAGCACGGTTTCACCGGCCTCGGCGTCGGGGCCGCCTTTGGCGGGCTCAGGCCCATCATGGAGTTCATGACCTTCAACTTCGCCATGCAGGCGATGGACCAGATCGTCAACTCGGCGGCCAAGACGCTGTACATGTCGGGCGGGCAGATGGGCTGCCCCATCGTCTTCCGCGGCCCCAACGGCGCGGCGGCGCGCGTGGCCGCCCAGCACAGCCAGTGCTACGCGGCGTGGTATTCCCACATTCCGGGGCTCAAGGTCGCGATGCCCTACACCGCGGCCGACTACAAGGGCCTGTTCAAGGCCGCCGTACGCGACCCCAACCCGGTGATCTTCCTCGAAAACGAGATCCTCTACGGCAAGAGCTTCGAGGTGCCCGTGCTCGATGACTTCACCGTCCCATTCGGCAAGGCGGCGATCCGGCGCGAGGGCGCGGATGTGACGATCGTGAGCTTCGGCATCGGCATGACCTATGCGATGGAGGCCGCCGAGCGGCTCGCCGAGGACGGGATCGAGGCCGAGGTCGTCGATCTGCGCACGCTGCGGCCGATGGATACCGACACGGTGATCGCCAGCGTGCAGAAGACGAACCGCTTCGTGACCGTCGAGGAGGGCTTTCCGCAGAACTCGGTGGGCAACTACCTCACCTCGGTGCTGATGGAGCGCGCATTTGACTGGCTCGACGCGCCGGTGATCAACCTGACCGGCAAGGACGTGCCCATGCCCTATGCCGCAAATCTCGAAAAGATGGCGCTGGTGACCACCGACGAGGTGGTCGAGGCTGTCCACAAAGTCACCTATCGCTGAGGGAGGACGCGCGATGCCCACCGAAATCCTCATGCCCGCCCTCTCGCCCACCATGGAGGAGGGCACGCTGGCCAAGTGGCTGGTCAAGGAGGGCGACACCGTCCGCGCCGGCGATCTTCTGGCCGAGATCGAGACCGACAAGGCCACGATGGAATTCGAGGCCGTCGACGAGGGAACCGTCGGCAAGCTCCTGATCGACGAGGGCAGCGAGGGGGTCAAGGTCAACACCCCCATCGCGGTCCTGCTGGGCGAGGGCGAAAGCGCCGACGACATCGACGCCACAGCCCCCGCCAAGGGCGGCGGTGGCGGCGAGACGGCCGCCTCCGCCGAGACCGAAGAAAAGAAGGAGGCGCCGGCCGAGAAAAAGACCGGAGCGCGAGGGACCGCGCCCGCCGGGCCGGCGCAGGCCGAAACCAGTGCCCCCGCCGCGCCGAAGGATGCCGAGGGCCGGCGCATCTTCGCATCGCCGCTCGCGCGGCGGATGGCGGCCGAAAAGGGAATTGACCTCACCGCGATCGAGGGCTCGGGCCCGCATGGCCGCATCATCAGGGCCGATGTCGAGGCCGCAAAGCCGGCGGCGGCCGAGGCGCCCGCCCCCGCGCGGGCCGCCGAAGCCCCCGCTGCGGCCATACCCACGGGCCCGCAGGCCGACACCGTCAGGAAGATGTACGAGGGCCGCGACTTCGAGGAGCTCGAACTCGACGGGATGCGCCGGACGGTCGCCCAACGCCTGACCGAGGCCAAGCAGACCATCCCGCATTTCTATCTGCGCAGGGAGGTGGCGATCGACGATCTGCTGGCCTTCCGCAGCCGGCTCAACGCCCAACTCGAACCTCGCGGGGTCAAGCTGTCGGTCAACGACTTCATCATCAAGGCCTGCGCCGCCGCGCTGCAATCGGTGCCCGAAGCCAACGCCGTCTGGGCCGGCGACCGCATCCTGCGGCTCAAGCCCTCCGACGTGGCAGTCGCCGTTGCCGTCGAGGGCGGGCTCTTCACGCCGGTGCTCAAGGATGCGCATGCCAAGTCGCTCTCGGCGCTCTCGGCCGAGATGAAAGACCTCGCCACGCGCGCCCGCGACCGCAAGCTCGCCCCGCACGAATATGTCGGCGGCTCCACCGCGATTTCCAATCTCGGCATGTATGGCATCGAGAATTTCGACGCGGTCATCAACCCGCCGCACGGCTCGATCCTCGCCGTGGGGGCGGGCGTGAAAAAGCCGGTCGTCGGCAAGGATGGCGAGCTGACCACGGCGACGGTGATGTCGATGACGCTGTCGGTCGATCACCGCGTGATCGACGGCGCGCTGGGGGCGCAATACCTCCAGGCGATCATCGACAATCTCGAAAACCCGATGGTCATGCTGGCCTGAGCCCGCCGGCATGGCGGGTGCCGCCACGGGCGCGCCCGTCAGGGCGCCGGGCGGCCCCGCGCCACAGGCCCCGACGGGGCCCCGGCCGGGCCGCAGGTCCGGCCGGGGGGAATCGCGTGGCGCGCACAACGCGCGCCGCCATCAGGAAACGCCATCTCAGAGCTCGCCGCGCACGAGCTGGTCCATCGTCACGGAGGGCTGCGAACACCCCGCCTCGCCCACGATGCGCGCGGGCACCCCGGCCACCGTCTTCTTCTCCGGCACGCTTTCGAGCACCACCGACCCGGCCGCGATGCGCGAGCATTGCCCAACCGAGATGTTGCCCAGCACCTTGGCGCCCGCCCCGATCAGCACGCCGCAGCCAATCTTGGGATGGCGGTCGCCGTCTTCCTTGCCGGTGCCCCCCAGCGTGACCGAATGCAGCATCGACACGTTGTCGCCCACCACCGCCGTCTCGCCTATCACGATGGCATGGGCGTGGTCGATCATGATGCCCTTGCCCACCCGCGCGGCCGGGTGGATATCGACGCTGAAGACCTCCGACATGCGCATCTGGATGAAGGAGGCGAAATCGGCCCTGCCCTGCCCGCACAGCCAGTGGGCGATGCGATGGGCCTGCAGCGCCTGATAGCCCTTGAAATAGAGCAGCGGCTTGAGAAGACGGTTGCAGGCCGGGTCGCGCTCATACACCGCGACCAGATCGGCGCGCGCCGCCTCGCCCAGCCAGGGATCGTCGGCATAGGCCGCGTCGGCGATCTCGCGCAGAATCTGCTCGCTCATCTCCGGCGAGGCGAGCTTGAGCGAGATGCGAAACGCCAGAGCCCGCTCCAGCGTCTCGTGATGAAGGATCGACGAATGGATCACCCCGCCCAGCAGCGGCTCGTCGCGCACCGCCTGTTCGGCCTCTTCCCGAATGCGCGTCCAGACCGGATCCAGCTGCGCCACACTCGCCTGTCTGCGTTCCATGCCGCCATCCTCCCGCGCGGGTTGCCTTGCACCTCAAATAAGCATAGCGCGAGACTTTGACAGTGTCATCGGTGAGGTTGTCACGATGGATCAGTCCCGCATCGAGGCGTTCCGCCGCCAGCTCGAGGAAATGCTTGCCGGGATCGAGGCCGATGACGCCGCCGGCGCCGAGGGGCAGCGCACCGTCACGCTCGATCAGCAGTCGGTCGGCCGGCTCAGCCGGATGGACGCGATGCAGCAGCAGGCCATGGCCAAGGCGCAGGCCGGCCGGCGGGCGGTCATGCGCAAACGCATCCACGCTGCCCTTGCGCGCATCGAGGCCGGCGAGTTCGGCTATTGCGAGGAATGCGGCGAGGAAATCCCCCCCAGGCGGCTGGAACTCGACCCGACACTGCCGCGCTGCGTCTCCTGCGCCGCCTCCGGCTGAGCGTCCCGGTCGCGCAACGCCGCGATGACGAGCGCGAGGCAGGCGAGGTAGTCGCCATCGTCAAGCCCCGGCTCGGGCGGCAGCGGCGCGCGCATCGCCGCGGCCATGAGACTGCCGGTGCCCAGCCGCGGATGCGCGCGCCCCGTTCGGCGGCGGTAGGCCTCGGCCGTCTCGGCCGCCTCCAGCAGGGCGGCCAGGCGCGCCGGCCGGGCCGGCGGGGCGACGGGCAGCAGGGCGCGGGCC
>PUHN01000083.1 GCA_002967695.1 Rhodobacteraceae bacterium WD3A24
GCCAGCCGGCGCCCGCCGCCGCCGGCCTGGCCCGGCACGGCGGCGTCCGGTGCCGGCGCGCCCGAGCGTTCGAGCGCGAGGATGCGCCGGGCCACCTCGGCGCGCAGCCGCTCTGCCTCGTCGCCGCCGATGATCCCGCGCCCGGCGTCACGCTCGACCTCGCGGAGCTGGTCGCGATAGACCTTGAGATCCTGCTCGCGCACATCACCGGAGGGGGCGCCTTCCTGCCCCGAGCGCCACAGGGCGCGCGCGATGAGCGCGCCGACCATCGCCACCATCGCCGCGGCCGTCAGCCAGAATACCATGCATCCTCCATGCGCTGCGCGGATCAGATGTAACCCCGAAGCGGCCCGTGAAAAAGCCAATTCGGGCCGCCCTCACGGGGCCGCGACCCGGCGCCGCCCGTCCGCCGCGCGGGCATG
The DNA here is from genome assembly GCA_002967695.1 of Rhodobacteraceae bacterium WD3A24. Lineage (GTDB taxonomy): Bacteria > Pseudomonadota > Alphaproteobacteria > Rhodobacterales > Rhodobacteraceae > Alkalilacustris. The sequence continues at coordinate 423 of PUHN01000083.1, forward strand.
TCGCAATTTCGGATCATTATGCCGCTCGCGGCGGCGGCGCGGCGGCGGGGAGCGTTCAGAAACCGCGCAGATGCGGCCGCGAGGCCAGCGGAGGAATCGATAATGGCCAGAAAACGCTATTCCGTCTTCGCCGTCGCCCGCGAGGCCCTGCGCGGCCACACCGGCTGGCCCCGCGCCTGGGCCAGCCCCGAGCCGCGCGCGCGCTACGAGGCGATCATCATCGGCGCGGGCGGGCACGGGCTGGCCACGGCCTATTACCTGGGGAAGAATTTCGGCATCACCGATGTCGCCGTGCTCGAGAAGGGCTGGCTGGGCGGCGGCAATACGGGGCGCAACACCACCATCATCCGCTCCAACTACCTGCAGGACCCTTCGGCGGCGATCTACGAGAAGGCGCGCAGCCTCTACGAGACATTGAGCCAGGAGCTCAACTACAACATCATGTTCTCGCCCCGCGGGGTCATCATGCTTGCCCAGACCGAGCACGAGGTCCGCGGCTATACCCGCACGGCCCATGCCAACGCGCTGCAGGGTGTGGCGACCGAGTTCATCGGCCCCCAGCGCGTGAAGGAGCTGTGCCCGATCATCAGCCTGGACGGGCCGCGCTACCCTGTCCTGGGCGGGCTGTGGCAGTCCCGCGCGGGCACCGCGCGCCACGACGCGGTGGCCTGGGGCTATGCCCGGGCATGTTCGGACATGGGCATGCACATCATCCAGAAATGCGAGGTCACGGGCATCCGCTCGGAAGGCGGGCGTGTGACCGGCGTGACCACCACGCGCGGCGACATCGGCTGCGACAAGCTGGGCGTCGTCGTCGCCGGGCATTCGGGCCGGCTGGCCGAGATGGCCGGTTTCCGCCTGCCCATCGAGTCGATCGGGCTGCAGGCGCTGGTCAGCGAGCCCGTCAAGCCTTGCATGGATGTCGTCGTGATGGCCAACACCGTCCACGGCTACATGAGCCAGTCCGACAAGGGCGAGATGGTGATCGGCGGCGGCGCCGACGGTTTCAACAACTACACCCAGCGCGGCAGCTTCCACAACATCGAGCAGACCGTGCGCGCGCTGGTCGAGACCTTCCCGATGATCTCGCGGCTCAAGATGCTGCGGCAATGGGGCGGGGTCGTGGACATGACGGGCGACCGCTCGCCCATCATCTCGAAGACGCCGCTGGAGGGCTGCTATATCAATTGCGGCTGGGGCACGGGCGGGTTCAAGGCGATCCCCGGCTCGGGCTGGGGGATGGCCGAGCTGATGGCGCGCGGCCACTCGCCGCTGACCGAGGCGTTCGGCATGGAGCGCTTCCGCGAGGGCCGCTTCATCGACGAAAGCGTGGCGGCAGGGGTGGCGCATTGAATAGCGTCGGCCGTTTCATTCCAATTTTCGGTGTTGTTTTGATGCTCGTAATTTGGCTCATTTTCAGCCTTAACTCCCTGCTACAGGGCGAAGCTGGCGGCTTTCAGAGGCTAGGTTCGCTTGGGGTCGCGTTTGCGGTTCTGTCGCTTGGTATATTGCGTCGAACCGTTGACGACATAGTCGAAGCCATAACTGATTTCGGTCCCTTGATGCAGCGAGAAATCCAGGAGCTTGATGCTCAGAATCAAAATAGCCAGGCGGAAAAGAAGTTTGGCGGAGAGAGGCTAGCTCGTACTTCTAGCGAGTTGAGACAAGCGGTGCCATTTTTCAATTCCTTGCGCCGCGGATTGGTGAGGTTTGAAATTTTTTGGGTCTTCGTCGGAACCTTACAGTGGGGCTATGGCGACCTCTTACATTGCTGGGTTAACGGATATGGGTGGACGACATGCTAACGCTGAAATGCCCCCAATGCGGCGTCACCACAGAGGAGTCCGAGTTCCACCAGGGCGGCGAGGCGCATCTGCGGGGCGCCGGCCCCGGCAGCCCGGACGCCGTCTTCGAGGGCTGCCAGTTCACCCGGCGCAAATTCATCGACAAAAGCGTAGCTGTCGGGGGTGGCGCATTGATGCACGGACACGCCAGAGGGCTGCGCCCGGCCCGCGCGGGGTGGGCGAGAAGCGCCCGCCCCGTGGGGGGGCGGGACGGCCGCTGCCCGGGCCGCTGCGCGCCCCGGGCGGGAGGGACGCCGCCCGCCGCCCCGAATGCAACGACCGTCGAAGCCCGAGGCCGCTCATGCTTCTCCTGACCTGCCCCAATTGCGGCGTCACCGCCGAGGAGTCCGAGTTCCACCAGGGCGGCGAGGCGCATCTGCGCCGCGCCGGCCCGGGCAGCCCGGACGACGCCTTCGAGGGCTACCTGTTCACCCGCCGCAATCCCCACGGCGTGCATTTCGAGCGCTGGCGCCACGTCTTTGGCTGCGGCAAGTGGTTTCACGCCGCGCGCTGCACCGCCACGTTGGAGGTCTTCGGCACCTACCCGGCGCAGACGACCGAGCCGCCCGCCGACATCGTGGCCGCAATCAGGGCGAAACGCCCCGACTGGGAGGGTTTCCGATGAGCACGCGCCTTGCCACCGGCGGCCGGCTGATCGACCGCAGCGCGCGCCGCCGCTTCACCTTCGACGGCCGCGCTCATGAAGGCTATGCCGGCGACACGCTGGCCTCGGCGTTGCTGGCGGGGGGCCACACCCTGCTGGGCCGGTCGTTCAAGTATCACCGCCCGCGCGGGCTCGTGGCCTCGGGCGCCGAGGAGCCCAACGCGCTGGTCGGGCTGGGCGCCGGCGCGCGGTTCGAGCCCAACCAGCGCGCGACGACGACCGAGCTTTTCGACGGGTTGCAGGCCGTCAGCCAGAACGCCTGGCCCAGCCTGGACTGGGACGTGGGCGTCGTGAACAACGCCTTCGCGCGGTTTCTGCCCGCGGGGTTCTACTACAAGATGTTCATGCATCCGCGCCCGCTGTGGAAACACCTGTTCGAGCCCTTCATCCGCCGGTCGGCGGGGCTGGGCCGCGCGCCGAGCGAACGCGACGCCGACCGCTACGAGCACTTCTACGCCTTCTGCGATGTCCTCGTCGTGGGCGGCGGCATCGCGGGGCTGCAGGCCGCGCTCGCCGCGGGACGCGCCGGGGCGCGGGTGATCTTGCTGGAACAGACCGCGCACTGGGGCGGCCGTTCGCCGGTGGACGGGGTGCGCATCGACGGTGGCCCGGCCGAGGCCTGGATCAATGCGGCCGTGCAAGAGCTTGACGGCATGGAGAATGTCACGCTGCGCCCGCGCACCATGGGGGCGGGGGTCTATGACCATGGCTATGTCCTGGGCTATGAGCGGGTCGGCGACCACGACCCCGCCGCCGAGGTGCCGCGCCACCGGTTGTGGCGCATCCGCGCCGCGCGCCTCATTACGGCCACCGGCGCGCTTGAGCGGCCGCTGTCATTTGCCGGAAACGATGTCCCCGGCGTGATGCTGGCCTCGGCGGTGCGCGACTACGTGGTCAACTGGGCCGTCAGCCCGGGCGACCGCACCGTGGTCGTGACCAACAACGACGACGCCTATCGCACTGCGCTGGCGCTGAAATCCGCCGGGCTGGAGGTGCCCGCGATCCTCGACGCGCGCCCCCGCGCCGAGGGCGAGTTGCCCGAGATGGCGCGCGCCCACGGCATCCGCGTGGAAACCGGCAAGGGTGTCGCGAAGGTCCGGGGGGGCAGGCACGTGACCGCCGTTGGCGTGTGTGCCCAGGCCGGCGAGGGCGCGGTGCTCGAGGAGATCGCCTGCGACGCGGTCGCCATGTCGGGCGGCTGGTCGCCGGTCGTGCATCTGTGGTCGCATTGCGGGGGCAAGCTGGAATGGGACGCCGCGCAGGCCCTGTTCCGCCCCGACCCGGACCGCGCGCCCACCGGCCATGACGGCCATCCCTTCGTCGCCACCGCCGGCGCAGCCAGCGGGGCGCTGCAGGCCGACCGGGCGATGGCCGATGCCGATGAAAACATGAAGAACGTCCTGCAAGGCATTGGAAGGAAATCGCCAAGCCGGAAGCCCCCAAAGGTCGAGTCGGCCGAGGAGGCCCCGCTTGCCCCGGTCTGGCAGATGCCGCAGGGCGCGGGACCGGCGCTGCGGGCCAAGATGTGGCTGGACTACCAGAACGACGTGAAGGTCTCGGATGTGCGGCTCGCCGCGCAGGAAGGCTACGAAAGCGTCGAGCATACCAAGCGCTATACCACGCTGGGAATGGCGACGGATCAGGGGAAACTCTCCAACATCAACGGTCTGGCGACGCTTTCTCAGGCGCTGCATGAGGAAATCCCACAGGTCGGCACGACGACCTTCCGCCCGCCCTACACGCCGATCTCCATGGCCGCCATCGCCGGCGAGGCGCGCGGGCCCGTCTTCCAGCCGCTGCGGCGCACGCCGATGCACGAGTGGCACGAGGCCAACGGCGCCGACTGGGAGCCGGTGGGCCAGTGGCGCCGGCCCTACTGCTATCGCCGCGCGGGCGAGAGCCGCCGCGACGCCGTCCATCGCGAGGTCAGGAACACCCGCAACGCGCTGGGGCTGCTCGACGCCTCCACACTGGGCAAGATCATGGTCAGCGGGCCGGATGCGGAACGCTTCATCGACATGCTCTACACCGGCAAGATGAGCACGCTCAAGCCGGGCAAGTGCCGCTATGGCCTGATGTGCGACGAGAACGGCTTCCTGATGGATGACGGCGTCTGCGCGCGCCTCGATGAGCGGAGCTTCCTGTGCCACACCACCTCGGGCGGGGCCGAGCGCATCCATGGCTGGATGGAGGACTGGCTGCAATGCGAGTGGTGGGACTGGCAGGTGCATGTCGTCAACCTGACCGAGCAGTTCGCCCAGGTCGCCGTGGTCGGGCCCAACGCCCGCAACCTGCTGGAACGGCTGGGCGGCATCGACGTGTCGAAGGAGACGCTGCCCTTCATGGCCTGGACCGAGGGCACCCTGGGCGGTTTCCGCGCGCGGGTCTTCCGCATCTCGTTCTCGGGCGAGCTGTCCTTCGAGATCGCCGTGCCGGCCAGCGAGGGCCGCGCCTTCTGGGAGCGGCTCGTCGAGGCGGGCGAAGGCTTCGGCGCGATGCCCTACGGGACCGAGGCGCTGCATGTGATGCGCGCCGAGAAGGGATTCATCATGATCGGCGACGAGACCGACGGCACGATCATCCCGCAGGATCTGGGCCTCGACTGGGCGATCTCGAAGAAGAAGGAGGATTTCCTGGGCAAGCGCGGGATGGAGCGGGTCAACATGACCAGCCCCGACCGCTGGAAGCTGGTGGGCCTCGAGACGCTTGACGGATCGGTCCTGCCCGACGGGGCGCATGCGCCGGCCGAGGGTCTCAACGCCAACGGCCAACGCAACACGCAGGGCCGTGTCACCTCGACCTATTACTCGCCCACGCTGGGGCGCGGGATCGCCATGGCGCTGGTCCATCGCGGCCCCGAGCGGATGGGCGAAACCATCGCCTTCAACGTGCCAGGCAGGACGCCGGTGAAGGCCAAGATCGTGGAGCCCGTCTTCTACGACCCGAAGGGAGAGCGGCAGAATGTCTGAGGCGGTCACCGCGCTGAACGGCGCGCGTTATGAGGGCATCGCGACCATCGCCGAGGCCCCGCTGGGCGGCATGGTCACGTTGCGCGGCGACTTGTCCGGCGCCGATCTTGGTGCGGCGGTGCAGGAGGCGGCCGGCGTCGCCGTGCCGGGCCGCCGCGGCGTGGTCGCCGAGGGGCCGCGCACGGCGCTGTGGATGGCGCCCGACGAACTGCTTCTGCTGATGCCCTATGCCGAGGCGCCCGAGACGGCCGCGGGCATCAATGCCGCGCTGGCGGGCAGGTTCGCGCTGGCCGTCGATGTGTCGGATGCGCGGGCGCGGTTTCACGTCTCTGGCCCGCGGGCGCGCGAGGTTCTGGCCAAGCTTAGCCCGGTGGATTTCGCGGCCGGCGTCTTCGCCCCCGGCGAGGTGCGGCGCACCCGCGCCGCGCAGGCCGCCGCGGCGGTCTGGATGAGCGGGGAGGAGGAGTTCAGCCTGATCTGCTTCCGCTCGGTCGCGCGCTACGTGTTCGATCTGCTGAGCATGGCCGCCGCGCCGGGCGGAGAGGTCGGCGCCTTCGACTGAGACGCGCGCTTGTCACGCCCGGCGCCGCCCCCTAAGACTGGCCGCAGGCCACGGAAAGGGGCGCGATGCTGACGGGCAGGCGCATTCTGTTGATCATCGGCGGCGGCATCGCGGCCTACAAGGCGCTGGAGCTGATCCGGCGGCTGCGCGACGCGGGCGCGGCGGTCACGCCGGTGCTCACGCGAGCGGGGGCGGAGTTTGTCACGCCGCTGTCGGTCTCGGCGCTGGCGGGCGTGCGGGTGTATTCGGACCTGTTCGACCTGACCGACGAGGCCGAGATGGGCCATATCGAGTTGTCGCGCGCCGCCGATCTGGTGGTGGTGGCCCCCGCGACGGCCGACCTCATGGCGAAGATGGCCCAGGGCCACGCCGACGACCTGGCCTCGACCCTGCTGATGGCCACCGACAAGCGCGTGCTGATCGCGCCGGCGATGAATGTGCGCATGTGGGAGCATCCCGCGACGCGGCGCAACCTTGCCACGCTGTCGGGCGACGGCGTGCTAAGCGTGGGGCCGAACGAGGGCGGGATGGCCTGCGGCGAGTTCGGCACGGGCCGTATGGCCGAGGTGCCCGAGATCGTCGGCGCGATCGAGGCCGCGCTGCGCCGCGGGCCGCTCGCGGGCCGCCACGTGATCGTCACCTCGGGGCCCACGCATGAGCCGATCGACCCGGTCCGCTACATCGCCAACCGGTCTTCCGGGGCGCAGGGGGCGGCGGTGGCCGCCGCGCTGCGCGACCTTGGCGCGCGGGTCAGTTTCGTCACCGGCCCGGCGGCCGTGCCGCCCCCGCCGGGCGTCGAGGTCGTCCGCGTCGAGACCGCGCGCGAGATGCTCGCCGCGGTCGAGGCCGCGCTGCCTGCCGACGCGGTGGTCTGCGCGGCGGCGGTGGCCGACTGGCGCGTGGCCAATGCCGGCGCGCAGAAGATGAAGAAGGACAAGGGCGGCGCGCCCGCGCTGGCGTTCGCGGAAAACCCCGACATCCTCGCCCATGTCAGCGGGCTGGCCGAGGGGCGGCCCGGGCTGGTCGTGGGTTTCGCGGCCGAGACGCAGGACGTCGTCGCCAATGCCGAGGCCAAGCGCGCGCGCAAGGGCTGCGACTGGATCGTGGCCAACGACGTCTCGGCGGCCACGGGCATCATGGGCGGGACCGAGAACGCCGTCACCCTGGTCACGGCCGGGGGCGCGGAGGAATGGCCTCGCCTGCCCAAGGCCGAGGTCGCCCGCCGCCTGGCCCGCCGCATCGCGCAGGCCCTCGCCCCCGCCGGGGAGGCCGGGGCGTGACCCCGCATATCCGCATGAGCTGGGACGAGGGCGCCGACACCGCGCTGGGCCTGCCCGCCTATGCCACCGCCGGGGCGGCGGGGGCCGATCTGCGCGCCAACCTCGCCCCGGCCGACCGCGCGGCGGGCGTGACGCTGCGGCCCATGCAGCGGGCGATTCTGCCCACGGGGCTGCGGGTGGAGATCCCCGAGGGCTTCGAGGCGCAGATCCGCCCGCGCTCGGGGCTGGCCACGCGCCACGGCATCACCGTGCCCAACACGCCGGGCACGATCGACAGCGATTACCGCGGCCCGCTGGGCGTGGCGCTGATCAACCTCGGGGATGCCCCCTACACTGTGGCCCATGGTGAGAGGATCGCGCAGATCGTCGTGGCGCCGGTGGCGCGGGCCGTGTTCGAGGTGACCGGGGCGCTTGAGGCGACGCCGCGCGGCGCGGGCGGCTTCGGCTCGACCGGGCAGGGCTAGACGAGGGCGCGCGATGCTGACCGTGTTGGTGATGGCGGCCGTGCTGTGGGGCATCGGATGGGCGATGGGCGCGCCGCTGCGGGCGCGGCTGGCGATGGTCGGCGCGCTCTACGCGGCCGTCCTCGCCATCCAGTTCACACTGCCCGGCGACGCGGCGCTGCGCGCGGCCACCGGCGGCTCGCCCGCGCCGTGGCTGGCGCTGGGCGGGGTCGCGGCGCTGGTGGGCGGCTATGGCGCGGGGCTGGGCC
>PUHN01000084.1 GCA_002967695.1 Rhodobacteraceae bacterium WD3A24
AAGCGAGAAGGCCTGTTTCACCTTCGCTCAAATATCCCCGGGGAGACCGACCGCAGGTCGGTCGGGGGCAGAGCCTCCGCGCCCTGCGCGGCCGGCCGCAGCCGCGGTGCAATGGGAAACCCCCGAAGCCGGGCCCCGGGGGTTCGCGTCCGGCCGTGGCCGGAAAGCGGTATGATCCAGGCTTAGAGAAGCCCTTCACGCTGCGCCTTCTTGCGTGCGAGCTTGCGCGCGCGGCGGATCGCTTCGGCCTTCTGGCGCGCCTTCTTCTCGGACGGTTTCTCGAAATGTTGCCGCAGCTTCATTTCGCGAAAGACGCCCTCGCGCTGAAGTTTCTTTTTCAGGGCGCGCAACGCCTGATCGACGTTGTTGTCGCGAACACTGACCTGCATGTGGTTTTCACCACCTTTCCAGTCTAGAGTTTCGATTACTTGTAGGAGCTAGGCATATAGCAACGACGACCCTATTTGTCCACCGGCAAGCATCGACAGACGAGAGGCCCGCGATGACCAGCCCCGCCCCCCCCGACGACCCGCGCGACGCGATCATCGAGGCCGCGCTTGGGCATGTGCCCTTCGACGGCTGGAGCGACTCGACGCTGCGGGCGGCGGCGGCCGAGGCCGGCATTGCGCCCGCGCTGGCGGAGGCGATGTTTCCCCGTGGCGGCGTCGACCTGGCCCGGGCCTTTCATGCCCGAGGCGACAGGCGCATGCTCGAACGATTGCGCGCGACGGATCTGTCGCAGATGCGCTTTCGCGACCGGGTGGCGACGGCGGTGCGCTACCGGCTGGAGGCGATCGACGACCGCGAGGCCGCGCGGCGGGGTGCCACGCTTTTCGCGCTGCCCCGGCACGCCGCCGAGGGGGCGCAGGCGATCTGGACCACCGCCGACCTGATCTGGGAGGCGCTTGGAGATACCAGCGACGACGCCAACTGGTACAGCAAGCGCGCAATTCTTTCAGGAGTCTTCTCGGCGACCTTCCTGTTCTGGCTGGGCGATGAGAGCGCGGATCACGCCGCCACATGGGCCTTCCTCGACCGCCGGATCGAGGAGGTGATGCGCTTCGAACAGGCCAAGGGCGCGGCGAACCGCAACCCGCTGCTGCGCGCGGCCCTGGCGGGGCCGCTGCGTGCCTTGTCGCGGGTTCGTCCTCCGGCGCGGGCGCGGCGCGACGATTTGCCCGGCCTGACCCGCCTGCCGCCAAAGGGATGAGCCGCGCGGCGCAGCCGGCTTGACCCCGGCGCCGGTTGCGCGCAGGTTGCCGCGCGACACGGACAGCAGCGGATCGGAGGGCGCGTCGTGGCAGTCGGCAAGGAGATCGTCACCTGGTACGAGGGGCGCTGGCACAAGGGCAACGCCCCCATCATCAACGCGGCCGACCACGCCGCCTGGCTGGGCAGCCAGGTCTTCGACGGGGCGCGGCAGTTCGAGGGCACGCGGCCGGATATCGACCTGCACAGCGCGCGCATCATCCGTTCGGCCGAGGCGATGGGGATGATCGCCCCGGTGGACGCCGAGACGGTGCAGGGCCTTCTGGAAGAGGGCTGCGGGATGTTCTCTCCCGACGCCGCGCTCTATCTGCGCCCGATGATGTGGGCGCGCGAGTCCACGCCGGGCATCATTGATCTGGTGCCCGACTCCACCGGCTTTGCCATCTGCATCGAGGCGCTGCCGATGCCCGAGCCGGGGGGCTTTTCCCTCACGGTTTCGCCCTATCGCCGCCCGCGCCCCGACATGGCGCTGACCGAGGCGAAGGCCGCCTCGCTCTATGCCAACAACGGGCGCATCATGGCCGAGGCCCGCGCGCGGGGGTTTTCCAACGCGCTTTCGCTCGACCCCGACGACAATGTTGCCGAGACAGCCTCGACCAACGCCTTTCTGGTACGCGACGGGATCGTCTTCACGCCGGTGCCCAACGGCACCTTCCTCGACGGGCTGACGCGCCAGCGAACGATCAGACTGTTGCGCGACGACGGCGTCGAGGTGCGCGAGGAGACGCTGACAGTCGCCGACTTCCACGCCGCCGACGAGATCTTCGTGACCGGCAACATCGCCAAGATCATGCCCGTCGCGCGTTTCGAAGACCGCGAGCTCGGCACGGGGCCGGTGACGACCCGCGCGCGCGAACTCTACTGGGACTTCGCACATTCACGCTGGACGGTCCCGGCCTGAACGACATTCCCAAGGCACAGGAGAGACGCCAATGCCCCTGCCCGAAACGATGCGCGCGGTCGAGATCAGCACGCCCGGCGGCCCAGAAGTGCTGGTGCCTGCCGAGCGGCCGATACCCCGGCCCGGCCACGGCCAGATCCTGATCCGCGTGGCCTGGGCGGGCGTCAACCGCCCCGACGCGCTGCAGCGCGCCGGCGCCTATGCGCCGCCCAAGGACGCCTCGGACCTGCCCGGCCTCGAGGCCTCGGGCCACGTCGCGGCGGTCGGGCCGGGCGTGAGCCGCTGGAAACCGGGCGACGCCGTCTGCGCACTGCTGCCCGGCGGGGGATATGCGGATTATGTCGTCACACCGGCCGACCACGCGCTGCCCGTTCCCGGCAAGCTGGACCTCAAGGCGGCCGCCTGCCTGCCCGAGACCTTCTTCACGGTGTGGTCCAACGTCTTTCAGCGCGGCGGTCTACAGGCGGGCGAGCGCTTTCTCGTCCATGGCGGCTCGAGCGGGATCGGGACGACGGCGATCCAGCTGGCCCATGCCTTCGGCGCGCGCGTCTTCACCACCGCCGGTTCGGCCGAGAAATGCGCCGCCTGCACGGATCTGGGCGCCGATCGCGCGATCAACTACCGCGAGGAGGATTTCGTCGAGGTTCTCCGTTCCGAGGGCGGCGCCAACCTGATCCTCGACATGGTCGGCGGCGACTACATCCCGCGCAATGTCAAGGCGCTGGCCGATGACGGGCGGCTGGTGCAGATCGCCTTCCTGTCGGGGCCGAAGGTGGAGCTGAACTTTGCCCATGTCATGATGCGCCGGCTCACCATCACCGGCTCGACATTGCGGCCGCAATCGGATCTCGCCAAGGCCCGGATCGCCGAAAGCCTGGAGGAGAACGTCTGGCCACTTCTCGCCGAGGGGCGCGTGGGGCCGGTGATGGATTCCGAGTTTCCGCTGGAGCGCGCGTCGGACGCGCATGCCCGGATGGAGGGATCGGGCCATATCGGAAAGATCGTTCTCAAGGTCGCCTGAGCCGCCGGGAACTGCCCGATGGCCCGGCCGGGAATTGACAACCCGCCGCCTCGCGCCTAAGCGGGGACGGCCCGGAGGTTGCCGGGGGAGAGCTTCGCGGACGGATGACGCGTGGCGGCGCCCGGTGCCCGCCGACCGACGAGCCGCCGTGAGCCCACGGGACGCGCCGCAAGCCTCGCGTGGCCGGCATGGTGGATGCGCGGCTTGAACGGCGACGCCGAGCGCTCCGCCCGTCCATGCCACAGGACGGGAGAGAGGCGATGACCCAGCCCAGTTCGCTTTCCGATCTGCGCGGCGCCACCGACGCCGACGGCGATTTCGTCGATCCCCGCTTTGTGGCCCTCGAGATCGCCCGGTTCCTGCGCGAAGGCGATACCGACAGCATCCGTGCCTTCTTTGAGACCCAGGAACTGGCCGATGTGGCCGCCTATCTCGAGGAACTCGGCACGGAGGACGCGCTGACCGCGATGCGGCTGCTGCGGCTGCATGATCAGGCCGAGCTCATCGCGCATTTGCGCCCTGCCTCGCAGGTGACGATCGCCACGCTCATGCGCCGGCGCGAGCTGGCCGCGCTTATGTCGGCGATGAGCCACGACGAACGCGCCGACCTTTACAAGCAGCTCGACGAGGAGGCGCAGGAGGCGCTGTTGCCGGCCCTGTCGAAGGCCGAGCGCGAGGATCTGCGGCGGCTGGCGGCCTACGAGGAATGGACCGTGGGCTCGGTCATGACCTCGGACTACGCCACGCTCAAGCCCGAGATGACCTCGAGTCAGGCCCTGGAGGCGCTGCGCGCGCAGGCGCTCGAGGCAGAGACGGTCTATACCGCCTATATCGTCGACGAGGCGCATCGCCTGATCGGGGTGCTCGAACTCGAGGATCTGCTCATCGCCCGCCCACGCCAGCGCGTCGGCGACATCATGGACACCGACCCGGTCTCGATCGGCGCCGACGCCGCGCAGGAAGAGGCCGCACGGCTGATCGCGCGCTACGACCTCATCGCGCTGCCGGTTCTTGACGGCAACGGGAGGCTGGTCGGCATCGTGACGGCCGACGACGCCATGGACGTGGCCGAACAGGAGGCCACCGAGGACATCCACAAGGGCTCGACAGTGGGGCCGATGGAGAGCTCGGTTGGCGAGGCGTCGATCTTCACGCTCTACCGCGCACGCATTTTCTGGCTGGTGCTTCTGGTCTTCGGCAACATCTTTTCCGGCGCGGGCATCGCCTATTTCCAGCAGACGATCGCGGCCCATCTTTCGCTGCTGTTCTTCCTGCCGCTGCTGATCGCCTCGGGCGGCAATGCCGGGGCACAGTCGGCCACGCTGATGGTGCGCGCGCTGGCCACCGGCGATGTCCGCCCGGCGGATTTCGGAAGGCTTCTGGCACGGGAGGTGCTGATCGCGCTCGGGCTCGGGCTGACCATGGCCATCGCCGTTTCGGCGATCGGGCTGTGGCGCGGCGGTCCCGAGATTGCACTTGTGGTGGCGTCGGCGATGGTGGCGATCGTTCTGATGGGAGCGTTGTTCGGGATGTCGCTGCCCTTCATCTTCGACCGTTTCAACCGGGACCCGGCTGCAGCCTCGGGGCCGCTGGTCACCTCCATGGCCGACATTCTGGGTGTGATGACGTATTTCACCATCGCCGCCGCGCTGCTGGACATCTGAGGCCGCGCCGGCCTGCCCGGGCCGTCAGGCAGCCAACTCGACAGACGGTCGATCCGCGCGGCCAACCCCGACCGGGTTTCACCGCCAGAACAGCAACCACTACCGTTGCGCCGGGCGTGCATGGCCTCTTAGGCTCGACCTCATCAGCAGCCGCCCCGGAGGCCAGAATGCATACCTTTCCCCGCCACCTTGCCCTCGCCGCGGCAATCGCGCTGGCCGCACCGGCAGCGGGTCAGGCCCCGCCCGCCGAGGGCTTCACCGCGTGCGAGGAGTTCGGCACGCTGGCCGATCTCGCGCTGCTCGACACCGACGGTGCCCCGCCCATGGAGATTGCCACCATCTGCGCCCGTGCGCCCCTGCCGGACCGCGGCGACGATTCCATGCCGCGCGCGCTGGGGCAGATCGAGATCTGGCGGCTGGACGGGGCGGCGCCCGCGCGCGCCACTGTCCTCGAGACGCGGCGGCAGCCGCGCCGGGCCGCGCCGGGCGACATCGACGCCGATGGTGATACCGATCTGGCGGTGGTCGCCCAGGCGGAAGGGGGACGCGGCGTCACGCTGTTTCCGGGCGACGGAGCGGGCGGATTCGAGGCCGACCCGGTCATGCACCGGATGCGCGGCGCGCAGGCGCAGGCGGTAATCTTTCACGACAGCGCGCATACGGATCTTGTGGATCTGATCCTGACCGGGCCGGAGTTCACCTGGGGCGGGCTGGTGCTGACCAATCGGGGACCGGAGGCGTTCGACCGGTTTTCCGAGGCCCTGCTGACGCCGGATCACGAGACCCCGCCCACCGCGGTGACCGAAATGTCGGGCGACACGCAACCAGACCTTGCCGTCACGCTCTACTCACGCGGTCGGATCGACCTCTACGCCGGCGGACTCGATGATCGGCTGAGCGTTCCCTTGGGCAAGGATGTCCGATCGGTCGCGCGGGTTCTGGGTGGCGGTGACCTCAACGGGGACTGGATGCCCGACCTGGCGGTCGCCATGCGCGGCGAGCAGGCGCCCGTGCGCGTTGCCCTGAGCCAGGGCGGCGAGAACTGGGCGCTGACCGAGGCGCTGCCGGGCGCCGCGGGCGCGCACTCGGCGCATGTGGGCGATTTCGACCATGACGGGGCGCGCGAGTTGCTGCTCGTCACGGACTCGCGAACGGCACGCCGCTATGCCGTGGGGGAGCAGATCGAGGCCCTGGGCACGCGCGCGCTCCCTGCAGCGGCCGACATTGCCCGCTCGGGTGACATGCGCGGCGACGGACGGAGCGTTCTGGTAACCGGCGCCACAGAGACGGGCCGCGTGCAAATCCATCGCTGGGGCGAACGGCCGGAGGACGGCTGAAGCCCGCGCATGAACGCGAAACGCCCCGCCGGACGGGGCCGGCGGGGCGATACTCCGACCATCGCAGGAACGATTACTGCGTCAGGGTTTCCTGGTCGATTTCCTCGATCAGGGTCGAGATCTGCTGGGCGAGTTCCTGATCCTGCGCGGCGGCCTCACCGATGGCAACGTATTCATCCATGGTGATGTCCGGCGCATCCTCGACGGCACTGCGCATGGACGCGTTGGCCTCTTGCGCAAGGCTTTGTTGCTCGCTCTCGTCGGCGGCATTCTCGATCTGGCCGCGATATTCCTCATAGATCTCGGTGACGAGCAGCGCGGCGCTGGCAAAGGCCTGAAGCTTTTCCTGGCTGAAATCGGGGGTTTCAGCCGGCGCGCTCTGTTCGGTCTGGGCCGCGACGGGGCCTGCCATCACTGCGCCCAGCGCAAGGCTGGCGGCGGTAGCTGCGGCGACAAGCGGCTTTTTGAACGACATGAAATCTCCTCTCTGGTTGCACCCTGGCGGTGTGCAGGGTCTCAAACCAGCTAACCCGCGTGTCCGAGCGTTTCAACAGCCGTGCCCGGCGCCCTTGCTGACCGGCGGAAATTCGCGCGGCGCCTGGCCAACGCCCGCAGTAACCGGCTGAAAGACTGGCATCATGCCCACGCATGCGGGCCGCAGCGCCCGTCACGGACAAGCCACATACCCGTTCGAGGCGCCCAAGGAGCAAGAGACGCGACATCGGCTGACAGGGCCCTGCCGCCGGGCCAGCGGCAAAGGGGCGGGCGCTCAGCCGCCTTCGCCCGAGATCATCGCGGTCAGGGCGGCGACCGCGCGCTGCACCGCCCCATCCAGCCAGCCGCGCAACGCATCGACCCGCGCGGAATATTCCTGCAGAACAGGATCGAGCGCGGGAAACCGCTCCGCCAGCCAGGGCGCGGCGACATAGACCACCAGCAGCGCCGCCGCCACGATCAGCGCCAAACCGAACCCCAGACGAAATCCGGCGGCCGTTCGCGGCGGAGTCTCGGGTGTGGGGGCGACCGCCTCGAAATCCTCGCGCGACGGGCTTTCGGAGCCCGGCCGCAGGGTCGGGTTGATATCGTCGATGTCGGGCAGCCGTTCACGCCCGCGGCTGCGCAGGCCCTCTGTCGGGGCCGTCTCATCATCCGCGCCCCTGCCCGCCGGCCGCTGGCGCCGGCCGGCCGATCCCTCCGACGACGCGGCGACCTGCGACGGCGGCCGCGGCGCCTTGGCGGAGGGGCCGGGTGTATCCTTTTCTTCGCCCGCGTCACCACGAGGGGCGGCCCGCGGCGGGCGCGGGCGCGGCGCGGGTTCGGCGGTCAGTCCCAGGTCGGGCTGGGTCTCGACCGGGCCGGCCTCGCCCCGCCGCGCGCGGCTTTCGCGGGCGGCCTCCTCGCGCAGGATCGACAGGACCGAAGGGTCGATCGACTTGCGCCGCGGCCCGTCCTGCGTCTGGTCGCCCGCGGAAGAGGGCGCGGGGGCCTGCGCCGGCTCATCCGCATCGGTCTCGGCGGGGGCGGCG
>PUHN01000085.1 GCA_002967695.1 Rhodobacteraceae bacterium WD3A24
ACGGGCCCGCGGCATCTGGAAGGCCGCATCACGAGGCCGGACACATGTCAGCACCCGACGGCGTGCCAGGATCAGCTCCGAAATTACCTCTTGCGCATGGGGCGGTTACACATGTTGCAACAGAGTCCCGCCGAGCAGCACATCAAGGAGGGCAAATACGCCTTCCACTGGAGGCGGCTGTCATGCCGGCGGCTCAGCGACTACGAGGTCCGGCTGCAACTGCACGCGCTGGCCTACAACCTGGCAACCTTCTTGCGCTGCATTGAACTGCCCGAAGCGATGGCCGACTGGTCGCTGACCAGCCTGCAACACAAGCTGATCAAGATCGGGGCGCGCGTTGTGCGGCATGCCCGCGCCATCACCTTTCAACTGGCCGAGATCACCGTCACCGGCCCGATGGTGCGCGCCATCCGTTCCGCCATCCGCCGCCTTCGAGCGCCTCCGTCATGCGCGTGACCCCGATCCATAACCAACTGAACGAAAGCGGCAGGACAGGTCTGTCCGCCGCGCTGAAAAACGCCACCGCTGAGCAAGGACGCTGCGGATTCGCGGTCCGATCCGCTCAGGTCCAGCCGTTGGCGCGACCGCAGACACCGCTCGGTGCGGAAAATGCTTGTCCCGCGGGCAAGATTGGGCGACCTTGGCGTCAGACCGCGCACCACTTGGGGAATGTCGGGTGAGAACGGCAGAGCAAAACACTTGACCCGCTGGCTCGATCAGGCAGATTTGGGATTCTCGATCCGAGGCGCCAACCTCGCTCACATCAGCCGAAAGCGCCCAAAAATCGACGTGCCCAAATATTGAAATTCAAAAGAAATGCCATGGTCTCCAGCATCCTTGCAGATATCAAGACTCGGCTTGCTAGGCGGCAGCTTCAAGTCAAAACCATTCGGATTCCGATCGGTATAAAACGCATAGATTACGCTCTGCACGGGCACGCATTGCTCGATTGGGCGAAGCCCAATGACTTTATAGACCTTGAGGGCAGGGCCGACGCATTTCCTGTGAAAATCTCTGACATTGTCTCGTGTCACGGTTTCGATTTTTCCACTGGGGGGTGGCATCCATATATCGAAACGCTGCGGCAGTATGTTTCTGATCCGGAGATTTCTTTCAAGGACACCGTGTTGCACAGGTACTATCAATTATATCAACCTGCATCAGTGGCAGAGGTTCTGTTTAATCGCAACGAAGCGACGTACCATCCGTTGAACACATGGCCGCCAACCAGGGCGTATTACAACTATCCTTGGGGGTTGAGCCGCTCCATCTTGGCGGAGCTGTCTTCCAACCCGCAGGCCAGGCTGGAAGATGGGCAGCACTTTGGGCCCGCGGTGGGCATGTTCGGAGAGGAGCATTTTCTCCGCCTCAAGGCGGTTTATAACAGCCTGAAAAACGAGGGATATCGCCCTGAACGATTTCCAGATGGATTTATAAAGGGGTATTTTATAACTGATTTCAACAGTGTTAAATTTGTGCTGACCCGAAACGGGAACCATCGTGTGGCAGCCATGAGTTTACTTGGATTCGAAAGCGTTATGGCCATCCAGGATTCAGTTGCATTGACACTGACCGTCACGCCCAATGTGGTCCAACAGGTTGTGAGTGACGACCAGGCGCCTTTCGATATTAATATTGGCTTTGATGTATTCAATATGCTGATCACAGCAGATGGGAAGCGAAAGGCCAGTGAAATCGGAATTAACTGACCTATGGGCATGCCAAGTTCGACAGTTAATCGCTTAAGTAATTGATATTGCCAATGCCAGATCGGCGTTTGTGTGCTGATGATGGCGCGGTCTGGTATAACGCTGAGCGGGCGGCGTTTTGCAAGTAGTCCGGTCGCCGATCACAAGTTGAGATGATTGCCGAAATAGAGATGTCGACAAAAATGAGTAAGTTAGCCCAAGCATTCAGTGAGACACCGAAGTCAGGTGCCGGTCTGTAAGCGGCCGTTCTCCAGTTTCGCAGCAAACGATCGCTCACCGGCCTCATTGTCGGTGGTCCGCCTCATGCTGCAACTTGCATGAGGATCCGCTGAGGGCTGATGGCGAACGGGCGCCCAGATGATGATTGCGACCTCGGCCTCGCCGCGACCATCAACATATCCGGCAAGTGGCTTGCCCCGGCATCCCGCGCCCCGCATCCGGCGCGCGCCGAAGGCCCTTTTCGGCGCCGGGGCCGCATACCTGCGCGGCGGGCGAGGGGGCAAAGCCTGCTTGCACCGGGGCCGCCGAGTACCTAGAAGCGGCGCACGCGAAAGGAGAGGGTGTCATGGGCTTCAGAATGGGGATCGTCGGGCTGCCGAATGTGGGCAAATCGACGCTGTTCAACGCGCTCACGCGCACCGCGGTCGCGCAGGCGGCGAACTTTCCCTTCTGCACCATCGAGCCCAATGTGGGCGAGGTCGCCGTGCCGGACCCGCGGCTGGACAGGCTCGCCGAGCTTGCCGGGTCGAAGTCGATCATCCCCACGCGCATGACCTTCGTCGACATCGCCGGGCTGGTGCGCGGCGCCTCGAAGGGCGAGGGGCTGGGCAACCAGTTCCTTGCCAATATCCGCGAGGTCGAGGCCGTCGCCCATGTGCTGCGCTGCTTCGCCGATGACGACGTCTCGCATGTCGAGGGCCGCGTGGACCCCGTCGCCGATGCCGAGGTGATCGAGACCGAGCTGATGCTGGCCGATCTCGAAAGCATCGAGCGGCGCCTGCAGACGCTGGCGCGCAAGATCAAGGGCGGCGACAAGGAGGCCGAGCGGCAGAAGCGCCTGCTCAAGGCCGCCGAGGCGGCGTTGGAGGCGGGCCGGCCCGCGCGGACCCTGACGATCGACGAGGACGACCGCAAGACGTGGGAGACGCTCCAGCTGCTGACCTCGAAGCCCGTCCTCTATGTCTGCAACGTCGACGAGGCGTCGGCCGCCACGGGCAACGAGCACTCCCGCCGGGTCGCCGCCATGGCCGCCGAGCAGGGCGCGGCGCATGTCGTCATCTCGGCGGCGATCGAGGAGGAGATCAGCCAGCTCGACGCCGAGGAGGCCGGCGAGTTCCTCGCCGAGCTGGGGCTGGAGGAGCCCGGCCTCGACCGGCTGATCCGCGCGGGCTACGATCTGTTGGGCCTGCTGACCTTCTTTACCGTCGGCCCCAAGGAAGCGCGCGCCTGGACGGTGCGCAAGGGCACGAAGGCGCCGCAGGCCGCCGGAGTCATCCATGGCGATTTCGAGCGCGGATTCATCCGCGCGGAGACGATTTCCTATGACGATTACGTCGCCCATGGCGGCGAGCAGGGCGCCAAGGATGCCGGCCGGATGCGCGTGGAAGGCAAGAGCTACGTCGTCGCCGACGGCGACGTGATGCATTTCCTCCACAGCGGCTGACCGCCGCGGCGCGGCCGGGAAATGGCCCCCGCAATGCCCGATGGGCGCCCCAATTCGTAAAGGCCCCGTTCACCCCGCGCGCCCAGCCTGACTGCGGGTGTGAAATCAGGGTGTGGTGACATGGGCTATGTGACCCATGATCTCACCTTGGGCGACGGGGTTCTGACGCATGGCGTCGGCATCGCCGCGCTCGAGGTGAGATGGATCGAGAATGAACCGTATGTCTTCGCGGGCGCGTTCAGCGATGGCGGGATCACGCGGCTTTCGCTGGCGTCCGGCCGGGCGGAGCCGGAGCAGGAAATCTTCGGAACGGATCGCGCCGGGACGACCGGGCTGACCGACATGGCCTTTGTCGAGGTCGGCGGATACGATTTCCTGCTCGCGCCGGGCCGCCATGCCGAGGCGCTGGCGCTGCGGGTGCTGCGCGACGACGGCAGCATCGGCGGGCTGCGCGATCTCGACGCGCCCGCGCCCGAGATGCTGCGGGGCTGGTCGCAGACGACGGGTTTCAATGCCTGGGGCAAGGATTTCCTCGTCGCGGCCCGGTGGGATGCGCCGGGTTTGCGGATATTCGAGGTCGGCGCGGATTACCGGCTCGACCCGGTCGCCCGACTCGAGGATGGCCCGAAATCCCCCCTGGGCGAAGTGAGCGCGCTGACCACGCTGGAGCTCGGCGGCGCCCGCTACCTCGCCGCCGCGTCGTCCGCCGGATCGGCGGTGACGACCTTCCGGCTGGAGCCCGGCGGCGCGGCACTGGTTGATACGATCGGCGCGCCCGTCGGCGTGGGCTGGCAGGGCACGCAGGCGATGTCGGCGGTCGAGATCGCGGGCACGCAGTTCCTCGTCGTCGGATCGACCGGCACCGGCACCATGAGCACCCTGCGGATCAACGACCACGGCGTGATGTTTCTTGCCGACACGGCGCTGGACGACCGCACCACCCGGTTCGACGCGCTCGTCGACCTGGCCACCTTCGAGCATCGCGGGCGCAGCTTCGTGGTGGCCGGCGGCGGCGATGACGGGCTCAGCCTGTTTGAGATCGGCCCCGACGGCGCCTTCTACCATCTCGAAACCATCGCCCACCGCGCGGGGCTCGCACTGGCCGATGTCGCCGCCCTGGGCGCGGGGGTTGTCGATGACGTGGCGCGGATTTTCACCGCCAGCGACACCGAGGCGGGCGTGTCGCAGTTCGGCGTGGATATGGCGCGCTTCGGCGAGTTGCGGCTCGCCGGGCCCGGCGAGGATCGGCTCACCGGCACCGGACGCGACGATCACCTGCAAGGGGGCGATGGCGCGGTGACGCTCGACGGCGGCGGCGGCGCGGACCGGCTGGTTGCCGGCGACGGCGCGACCGAAATGCGCGGGGGCGCGGGGGCCGACGCCTTCGTGTTCCGCCCCGACAGCGGCTCCGCCCGCATCTTCGATTTCGAGCACGGCCTCGACCGTCTGGATCTGAGCGCCTATCCGCTGCTCTACAGCCCCGACAGGCTGACGATCACCGCCACGGACGATGGTGCTCGTATCGAGGCCGGCGACGATGTCATCGATCTGCACAGCGCCGATGGCAGGCCCCTCGCGCCGGAAGATTTCGACGTCGACGACTTCATCTTCGGCTGAGGCGGCGAAAGCGGCTAGGAGGCGTCCGGCCCGTCATCCCAGTGCGTCTCGATCAGCCGCGACTGCGACAGGAAGAAGCCGAACATCGCGCCGGTCTGTCCGAAGGTGTCGAACAGCACGTAGACATCGGTGGATTGTGTCCGCCAGATCGCCTCGTTGACCACCGCCAGCGCCGCGAAGAACCACGCGAGCCGGCGCGTGAGCCGCATCCAGCCCTCGTGGCGCAGGGGCATCAGCCCCTCCATCACGTATTCGAGATATGACCGCCCGCGCGCGAGCCCGGTGAACAGGATCGCCGCGAAGAGGCCGAAGACGATCGTGCTCTTCATCTTGAAGAAGCGCTCGTCATTGAGCCACACCGTCAGCGCGCCGAAGACGACGACGAGAACCAGCGTGGTGATCTGGATGCGCGAGACCCGCCCCGCCAGCCGCCACAGCGCGAAACTCGCCGCCGCCATGACGGGTACGAAAAGCCCGGTGACGACGACGAACCCGTCATAGGCCCGCCCGGCGATCTCGTAGCTCTCGCCGCGCAGCAGCGCATAGGCCACGACGAAGGCCAGCACAGGCCCCAGTTCCAGCGCCGATTTCAGCTTGGGGTCGATTTCCGGCCGCGTTCCCATGCGTCTCTCTCCTTCAAACCGCCAGTTGCGCGATCACCGCACCGGCGGCGATCAGCGCGATCAGGGCCAGCCGGCGCGGCCCCACCGTCTCGCCCAGCGCCAGCCAGCCGATCAGCGCGGCGAAGACCGTCGAGGTCTCACGCAGCACCGCCGCCTGCCCCACCGGACCCAGCCGCGTGGCCAGCATGATCGAGCCGAAGCTCGCCAGCGCGATCACCGCGCCCGTCACACCGCGGCGCAGCAGCGGCGCGATCTCGGCCGGCGCGAGCATCCGCCAGCGGCGCCATGTATAGATGGGCATGAACACCCCGTCGATGAAGAAGAACCACGCCAGAAAGGTGAATGGATCGGCGCTGGCCCGGATGCCGTAGGCGTCGAAGGTGGTATAGAGCGCGACGAACCCGCCGGTCAGCACCGCCAGCCCCAGCGCGGGGAGGAGCGTGTCGCGCGCAATCGCGATGTGGCGCAGGTTATAGAGCGCCAGGCCGAAAATCCCCGCCAGCAGCACCGCGACGCCGGCCCACTGGCCGGCATTGAGCACCTCGCCGAACAGCAGATAGGCCCCGATCACCGTAAACAGCGGCCCCGTCCCGCGCACCACCGGATAGACCACCGTGTAGGCCCCGCGGCTGTAGGCCATCGCCTGAAACATCTTGTAGCCCACATGGATCGCAAAGACGCCGGCAAAGATCGGCCACATCTGCGGCGCGGGCCAGGGCACCACGAACAGCGCCACCGGCGCGGCCATCACGCCATAGGAGGCGTCGATCGCCGCGCGGCTCAACCACGGGTCGAAACGCCCCTTCTGCAGGGCGCCGAAGACCGCGTGCAGAAACGCCGCCGACAGCGCGAGCGCGGTGGCCAGACGCAGGCCGGCCGGCGTGCCCTCCAGCCCGACGAGCCAGGCACTCACGCATCCGCCCCCACGAGGGCGGCGGCGAATTCCTCGGGGTCGAAGGGCGAAAGATCGTCGATCTGCTCGCCCACGCCGATGGCATGGATCGGCAGGCCGAAGCGGTCGGCCAGCGCGACGAGCACGCCGCCGCGCGCGGTGCCGTCGAGCTTGGTCATCACCAGGCCGGTCACATCGGCGAGCTTCTGGAAGATTTCCACCTGCGAGATCGCGTTCTGCCCGGTCGTGGCGTCAAGGACCAGCAGCGTGTTGTGGGGCGCATCCGGATCCTTCTTGCGGATGACGCGCACGATCTTCTCCAGTTCGGCCATCAGGTCGGCGCGGTTCTGCAGCCGGCCCGCGGTGTCGATCAGCAGAAGGTCGGCGCCGTCGGCCTGTGCCCTGGTCATCGCGTCGAAGGCCAGGCTCGCCGGGTCCGAGCCCTCGGGCGCGGTCATCACCGGCACGCCCGCGCGATCCCCCCAGATCTGGAGCTGCTCGACCGCGGCGGCGCGGAAGGTATCGCCCGCGGCGATCACCACGCCCTTGCCGGCGGCCTTGAACTGGCTGGCCAGCTTGCCGATCGTCGTCGTCTTGCCCGAGCCGTTGACGCCCACCACGAGAACCACCTGCGGCCGCGACGGGTAAAGCGGCAGCGGCCGGGCCACCGGCTCCATGATCCGGGCGATCTCCTCGGCGAGCAGATGCTTGAGCTCGGGCACCGAGATGCGCCGGCCCAGCCGCCCCTCGGCGATATTGGCGGTGACCTTGAGCGCCGTCTCCACCCCCATATCGGCCTGGATCAGCACCTCTTCGAGGCTTTCGAGCATCTCGTCATCGAGCAGGCGGCGCGGCGCCGCCGCCCCGCCCCCGCGGCCCAGCAGCCGGCCCAGAAGGCCCTTGCTCTGCGGCGGCGCGGCCGGGTCGG
>PUHN01000086.1 GCA_002967695.1 Rhodobacteraceae bacterium WD3A24
GGCCGGGCCGGCGGGGCGACGGGCAGCAGGGCGCGGGCCGCCGCCACCAGATCGCCATGCAGGATCGGGCGCATCGCCCCCCGCCGCCCGGCCGGCGCACGCCTCCTCCCCGGCGCGGGCTCACGCATCGACCGTCACCTCGGCAAAGGGGCCGGGGCCGGAGCGTTCGGAAACTTGCGCGACCGCGATCGTGAAGGGCGCGCTCACGCCGTCGGCCTGCTGCATGGCCGCGCCATACTCCCAACCCGGCGCCGGCAGGATCGCCTCGCGGCGGATCGCGTCCTGCGCGATCACGCGCAGCAGATACTGTTCCGACGCCTCGCCCAGCGGCACGTCGATACCCTCCCACGGATCGCCGTCGATGCGCGTGCGCCGGATCCAGTTCACGCTCACCCCGCCATCGTCGCGCGGCGCGGCGCACAGATGCGCCGGCGCGTAGGGCCTCAGCCCGACCCCATCGAAAGCCTCGACGAGATGCGTGTAGGCCGGGTCGTCATGGGGCCGGCCGGCGGGGCCGATCCGGTAGTGGCGCGCCACCCTCCGCGCGGCCGGGGCCAGCGGGATCTGGCGCAGCGCGCCATCGATCATCACCACGCTGCTGCCCGGCGGCCATCCCTCTTGCGGCGCGGCGCGCTCGGTGCCGAAACGCCCGCGCAGCCGTGTCGAGACCTCCCAGACATCGGGGGCCATGAGCGCGGCCTCGGCGAACTGGAAAAGCTCCCAGCGCCCCGCGCTGCCGTCGCCGATGGCCATCAGATTGGCCCCGCCCAGCACGCGCGCCGCATCGGCGGAGGCCAGAACGGCGCCGGGCATGCGCAGCCGCAGCGCCGGGCCGCGATCCCAGCGGTCGGACGGCGCCGGCAGGAGGGGGGACTCGCTCACGCCGATGCCCGCGCGCACCGGCAGCAGCAGGTCGAGCGCATAGCCCTCGTCCGACGGCGCCGACCACAGCGCCGCCGACCCCGGCCACGGATCGGCGGAGACGGCGATATGCGGGGCGTGGGGCGCCTCGTCGCCCGTGATCAGCGGCAGATCGAGAAACCGCGGCGTCACCGGCACCGGCGGTGCGAAGGGGCGCAGCGCCGCGCGCCCCTCCACGGCATCACTGGGGCGGTAGATCGAGGGCTCCACGCGGACGGCCTCAATCTCCAGCGCCGTGCCCAGCGCGACCCGGTCGAGGCGGTAGAGGCGCGGCGCGGCCGCCGGTTCGGGGACGATGCGCACCACGTCGCCCGGCCCCAGTCCGGCCGAAGGCGGCAATGCGAAGCGGGCGCTGTCGCGTGCGACGCGCGCCTCGGACAACCAGCGCTCGACGACCGCGCGCCCTTCGGCGCGGGTGAGCACCAGCGGCAGCTCGCTGGCGGCAACAGAGGCGCTCTCCTCGCCAGGCAAAACCGTCTCTGCCGCGCGCGTCTCGAAATCGGCCTCGGCCTCGATATGCATCAGCCGCACGCGCCCGGCGATCTCGGCCTCGGGCGCGCGTACCATCTGCAGCGGCGCGGCCCCGTCCTCGCCCTCGACCATCTCAGCGGGGAGGAGCGTCGCCCACGCCCCCTGCCCGCGCATCTGGAAGACGAGCCGGCCGTCGCGCTCGAGCGCCTCGAAGCCCAGCCCCAGCATGAGCGGTTGCAGCGCCGCGCGCGCGGTGTCGGTGGAATCCACGGCAAAGCCGCGCACCGGCGCGTGCAGGTTGCCGGTCTCCATCGCCTCGGGCGCGAGGCCCGCCGCGGCGCCGATCTCGCGGACCACGCGCGAGAGCGGTTGAACCGCCGCGCGGCCGGTCAGCCAATGCCCGCGCGCCCAGTTGTCACCATCGGCCCACAGCTCTGCGAGGCCGGGAAACTGCGGGAAGGGCCGCGCATCCCACGCCCAGACATGGGCGCGGGCCATATCGACCATGGGGCCGTCATACGCCTCCGTTTCGGCCGCCGGATTGTTGGCGGGATCGGCCCAGAACTGCGCCATGGCGCGCAGATACTGAATCTGGATCAGATCGTCGCGCCGCCCCGACGAATAATGCGGCAGGCCCGATTCCGACGATTTCGGATCGAGAAACTTGTTGGGCTGGTTGGTGCCCTTGTCCACCGCCGCGCAGCCCAGCTCGGTGAAGCGGAAAGGTTTGGACCGGGGCACCCAGGGGCTCGGCGCGGCCGCGCGCATCCCGTCGATGCGGTCGTGATGGGCGTTCTCCCACCAGCCGCGCACATCCTTGTAGCGAAACACCCACGGCTCGTCATGCGTCCCGTCGGTGATCGGCACTCGCCGCTGCGCGTCGCGCGCCTCGGGCGAGGGGTAGTACCAGTCATACCCCTCCCCGCCCATGATGTTGGATTTCAGGTAATCAAGGTCGTGGATCGCGCCCCAGTGCGCATCGACGTGGTCGTCGCCGTCGCGCCAGTCCGAGAGCGGCATGTAGTTGTCGATGCCGATGAAATCGACGTCATCGTCGGCCCAGAACGGGTCGAGGTGGAAGTAGCGGTTACCCTCGGGGCTGTCATAGCCGAAATACTCCGACCAGTCGGCGGCATAGCTGATCCGGCAGTCGGGGCCGAGGATCGTGCGCACGTCGGCGGCGAGCTGGCGCAGCGCGGCGACTGCCGGAAAGCTGTCGCCCGCGCCGCGGATCTGCGTGAGTCCGCGCAGCTCGGAGCCGACGCAGAACGCCTCCACCCCGCCGGCGGCGGCGCATAGATGGGCATAGTGCAGGATCATCCGGCGCAGGCCGGTGTCGGGGGGGCCGGTATAGCTGACCTCGGTGCCGTTCACGGCGAAATCGCCCGGCTGGGCGGCGCCGAAGAAGGCGGCGACCTCGGCCTCGGCCTGGGTGGTGCGGTCGGGGCCGCCCGGCCGGCCCGGCGCGACCGAGGTGGTGATGCGGCCGCGCCAGGGCAGCACGGGCTGGTCGGCGGCATCGCTCCACGGGTGGGGCAGGCCGTTGCCCGGCAACTGCTCCATCAGCAGAAAGGGATAGAACATCACCTCGTGGCCGCGCGCATGGATCGCCGCGATCGCCTCGACGACGGACGCATCCGCCGGCGTGCCGCCATAGACGGGCCGGCCGTCGCGCCGCGCGATCTCGCCGGCCTCGGCGCGGGAAAGGCCGGCCACGCGCCACGGCATCCCGCCCGCATCGGCGTCGCGGCTTTCGACCTTGGGCACCACGGCGCAGTCGCCGCAGCGCAGATCGTCGCCGAACCACGAGACGACCAGCGAGACCGAACCGACGCCGGGCAGTTCGCGGCCCAGCGCATCGAGCGAGGTGGCCAGATCGGACTGCCCCGAGGGCGTGTTGACATTGGCCGCGCTCCGGCGCCCGAATCCGTGGTTGAGATAGACCGGCGTGGTTGCCAACGCGTATTCGCCCGTCCCCGGCATCAGGGCCACCGCCGAGACGGCGCTTTCCAGCCCGCCGGGCCCGTCCGCCTGCGCGGCGCGGATGACCTCGAACGAAAATTGCGGGACGCGATTGCCGAAGGGCTCCAGCTGGAGATCCTCGATGACCACATAGGCGGTGCCGCGATAGGCCGGCACCCGCCCGGCGCCCTCGATCGCCTCGATCAGCGGATCGGGGAGCTGATCCTCGCCCCCGGTATAGATGCGCAGGGCCAGATCCTCGGGCGCGATCTCGTGGCCGTCGGCCCAGATGCGGCCGACGCCGAGAATCCCGCCCTCGCACAGCGCGATGGCCAGGCTGACGGAATAGCTGAATTCGACGATCCGCGGCCCGTTCTTGCCAACGCGGTGGCTGTCGCGCGTCTCGTCGAAGCGCGAGGCCCAGATGACGTGCCCGCCCAGCCGGGTGCGCCCCCACAGCCGGGGCAGCGGCGCGCCCTCGCCCGCGCCGGTCAGCCGGATGCGCTCCACCCGCCCCGACTCGACCGTCTCGGACCCCGCGCCCATCAGCCGCTGGTCGATCACCCGGCCCAGCGTGGCGCCCACCGCGCGGCCAATGACCGCGCCCGACAGGCCCAGCACCGCACCGCCGAAGCCGGCGCCGACGGCCGCACCGGCGGCCGAAAGCAGTATCGTCGCCATCGAGACTCCCCTTCTCGGATCACATCATTCGGGAAAGGCGAAGCGCGCCACCACGCGCCGCGCCCAGGGCCGCGACAGCGGGCTCTCGACCACCCCGCGCCCGCAATAGGCATGAACGAAGCTCGCCCGCGCCCCGGCGCGCGCCTGCAGGCCGACATGCCTGGCCATCGCGCCCGCACGCATGCGAAACAGCACCACATCACCGGGCGCGGCATGGCCGGCAGGCTTTTCGCGCAGATGCCGGGCGAGCGCGCACCACAGCGCCTCCTCGCCGCCCGGCGCGGTCCAGTCGGCGGCATAGGCGGGCACGCTCTCGGGCTCGGGGCCGAGGCATTCGCGCCAGACGCCGCGCAACAGCCCCAGGCAGTCGGCCCCCGCCCCGCGCGTGCTGGCGCGGTGCAGATAGGGGGTGCCGATCCAGCCGCGCGCGGCCGCCACGATGTCGGGCCGGCTCATCACCCGCCCCGGCTGCCGCGGCTGCCCCCGGTATTGGCGCCGCCGGGGCGCGGCCCGGCCAGCAGCCAGTCCTCCTCGGGGATATCGGGAAAACCGCGGAAATTGACGATGTTGTCGAATTTCAGCCGGCAGGTCTCGACCCGCTTGTCGCAGCCGGGTTCGATCCGGATCAGGTCGCCCGGGACGGGCGTCGCGCCCAGACGCTGCCAGAGTTCGACCATCCGGCCCGCCGCGCTCAGCCGGTCATTCTTGACCGCCGCGCTCTGGCCCTGCGCCGCGCCCGAGAGCACGCGCAGGCGTCCGCCCTCGAACCAGCGATCGGCAAAGCCCGAAAGATCGGCAAAGCGGAATATGCGCGCCTGCTCGACCGTCTCGACGGCGGGTTGGGCGCTCATGCCGGGGCGGGTGAGATCGACCCCGCAGGCCGCATCCCCCAGAACCGCGTCGCAGGCCGACTGGAAGACGCGCCCGCGCGGGCGGCCCAGCGCCTCGGACAGGCCACGCAGCTCGGCGCGAAAGGCCCCGCCGGTGCGCGTCAGCTCGCCCAGTGCGCCGCGAAACAGCAGCCGGCGCTGGGCCACATCGGCCCAGTTGACAAGCCAGATGCGCAGCACGGCCCCGTCATAGAGCCCGGCGAGGATATCGGCCTCGGTCAGGCCCGCATCGCTCAGCGCGCCCACCGCCTCGGTGTTGTCCACCGAAAGCCCGGTGCCTTGTTCGAGCATGCGCGCGGTCAGTCCCGAGTCCGCGCGAAAGGTGATGCCCTCGAAGCTCAGCGGCCGGTCGTGGTCGGTAAATCCCATCACCACGCCATCGGCGCGCGTCAGCGCCCAGGCCCGCGCGACGGTCGTCGCGCCGCTTTCCAGATGCGCCTGAAGATCGTCCCCGCTCACAGCCGCACCTCCACCACCGGAACGCTGGGCACCTCGCCGGCCTGAAAGCTCGCCACCGACACCTGGATGCGGTCGGTATCGAACCGCACCGGCACGTCGAATTCGAAGCCTGCGGTAATCACGCTGCCCGTCGCCGGGGGCGTGGCGAAGATCACCTCGCCGGCGACCGGATCGAGCGTCCACTGCGTGCCCTCGATCTGCTCGTCATCGGCCAGCGCCACGCGCACCGTGCCCGCCACCGGCTTGGCGATGGGGCGGTCATAGCTGTGCCCGCCCGAGCGATAGCGCTTGATCAGTCTGAAACGGGTCGTCGCGCCGTCGCCCACCCCGACGGGCTGGTCGCGCGGATCGAGGGGCCGCGCCGCCGGGGCCGAGCGGAAATCGGCCCAGTCCTTCCAGCGAAAGCCGTGAAGCTGGCCGCCGCGCGCCTCGAAAAAGCCCGTCAGCGCCTCGAGGTCGTCGAGACTGCGCAGGCCCACCCCGGCATCGTAGCGCCGGCGCCCATGCGCCCAGGGGGTATTGCGTTCCTCGTGGCCCGAGGCCAGCGTGACGATCTCGGTGCGCCGCTCCGGCCCGCCCAGCGCGCCGAAGCTCAGCGAGGCGGGAAACCTTACCTCGTGAAATGCCAATGTCCCTGCCCTCCCGGTGTTCAGCGGTTGCGCTGGCCCTGTGCCAGCAGTCGGTTCATCTGCGCGGCGATCTGGGTCTGGCTGCGGCGGAACCCCTCGACATCGGGCGTGGCGACATTGATCGTCACATTGACCGGCCGCCCGCCACCCCCGGCCGACTGCACGCCCAGCCGCCCGTCAGGGCCGCGCGCCAGCGGCATGATCGCCTCGGGGCCGGCCTCGCCCATCAGCCCGGTGCGCCCGCCGCGCAGGGGAAAGGCCACCGGCCCGCTGACCACGCCCCCCTCGGCAAAGGGCAGCACCCGGCCCTGGGCGAAGCCCGCGCCGCGCTCGAAGGGCATCACGGCGCTCATCACCCCCTGAATGCCCTGGGCGACCGCGCCACCCACGGCGTCTTGCACCGGGCGCATGGCGATCGAATGAATCGAGTCGATCATGCGCCGCGCGACCTCGCCCAGCGCGTCCGACAGCCGCCGGCCGTCGAAGACCACATCGTCGAAGGCCCGCGACAGCACGCCGCCGATCGCACGCGAGAGCGTGTTGACCTCGCGCCCGGTCAGCGCCAGCGTGCGGCCCATCCGCGCAAGCTCGGCGTCAAAGCTCGTCACCATCGCCTCGGTCGTGCCCAGGCTCGCCTCCAGCGCCGCGATCTGCGCCTCCAGTTCCTCGATCCGTGCCATTCTCGCGCCTTTCCTTGACAGCGTCGGGAAACCGCGCGGCCAGCTCCTCCAGCCGCGCGCGGGACAGCGGCGCGGCACCGCCGTCGAGCCCCAGCATCAGCAACAGCTCGCGCGGGGTGAGCGCCCAGAAGACCGCCGGCGACAACCCCAGCCCGCCGAGCCCCGCGCGCTGCAGCCCGGCCCAGTCGAAACGCTGCGCGCCGGGCGGCGCGGCGGGCCGGGCTTGCGCCGAGAGATGCTGCTGCGCCGGCGCCTCGGGCCTGTGCGCGCCATGTGCCCGGCCGGGATCGCGGCCGCGCCGGCGACGGCGCCGGCTCAT
>PUHN01000087.1 GCA_002967695.1 Rhodobacteraceae bacterium WD3A24
CGGCCGAGGCGCGGCAGCCCGCCGCCGCACCCGAGCCCCCCAAGCAGCCGGCGCGCGCGCCGGTGCCGGCCGAGGACGCCGCCCGCGAGGAGCGGGTCAAGATGACCCGGCTGCGCCAGACCATCGCGCGCCGCCTGAAGGACGCGCAGAACATCGCCGCGATGCTGACCACCTATAACGAGGTGGACATGAGCGCGGTGATGGATCTGCGCAAGGAGTACAAGGATCTGTTCGAGAAGAAGCACGGCGTGAAGCTCGGCTTCATGTCGTTCTTCATCAAGGCCTGCTGCCACGCGCTGCGCGAGGTGCCCGAGGTCAATGCCGAGATCGACGGCACGGAGGTCGTCTACAAGGACTACGTCCATATGGGCGTGGCGGTGGGCACGCCCAACGGGCTCGTCGTGCCGGTGGTGCGCGACGCCCAGGCGATGAGCTTTGCCGAGATCGAGAAGAAGATCAACGAACTCGGCGCCCGCGCCCGCGACGGCAAGCTGTCGATGGACGAGATGCAGGGCGGCTCCTTCACCATCTCCAACGGGGGCGTCTATGGCTCGCTGATGTCCTCGCCGATCCTGAACCCGCCGCAATCGGGCATTCTGGGGATGCACAAGATTCAGGAGCGCCCGATGGTCGTGGGCGGCGAGATCAAGGCGCGCCCGATGATGTATCTGGCGCTGAGCTATGACCACCGCATCGTCGACGGCAAGGGCGCAGTCACCTTCCTCGTCCGCGTCAAGGAGGCGCTGGAAGACCCGCGTAGGCTGCTGATGGATCTCTGAGGCCGGGTTGGTCGGGAACGGGGCCGCGAGATGTTCAGACTCGACAACTTTCGCGGCCCGCGCGCCCGTAGGGGCGTTTCCCCGCGCGGGATGAGACGCTACACTCCGCCCGAGCCAGAGGCAAACCGCCACGCAGTCGGCCAAGCAGGACAGTACCGATGCTGAATGACGAGCTTTCCATCCTTGCGCTTTACGGGCTTGTCGTCGCCCTCACGCTGCTGGCGCAGGCCACCGGCGCGGCGACGCAGCTCGGCATGGGCTATGCCCTGTCGGCGCGCGACGAGCAGCGCCCGGCCGCGGGCGTTCCCGCCCGCCTGGAGCGGGCCAAGCGAAACTCGGTCACCGCGATGGCCCTGTTCGCGCCGGCCATCCTGATCCTCGCCCTGCGCGACGCCTTCACGGCCGACACGCTGCTGGCGGCGCAGGTCTTCCTCGTGGCGCGGGTGATCTATGTGCCCGCCTATGCCTTCGGCATCAGGGGGCTGCGCACGCTCGTGTGGATGATCGGCTTTATTGCCACGATCCTGCTCTACTTTCTGGCCCTCTGACGCCGTGACCCTGGCACGCGCACTCATGGGGGCGACCGGGCGGCTCAGGCCCCGTCGGGGCGGATGTGTCCGCCCCGCGATCCCGTATCCCGCATTTCCCGCGACAGGAGGCCCAAATGGCAAGCTATGACCTCATCGTGATCGGCGCCGGCCCCGGCGGCTATGTCTGCGCCATCCGCGCGGCCCAGCTGGGACTCAAGGTGGCCTGCGTGGAGGGGCGCGACAGCTTGGGCGGCACCTGCCTGAACGTGGGATGCATTCCGTCAAAGGCGCTTCTTCACGCCACCCACCAGCTTCACGAGGCCGAGGAGAACTTCGAGAAGATGGGCCTGACGGGCGCGCGCCCCAAGGTGGACTGGAAGGCGATGCAGGCCTACAAGGACGACGTGATCGCCCAGAATACCAAGGGCGTCGAATTCCTGTTCAAGAAGAACAAGGTGGACTGGCTCAAGGGCTGGGCGTCGATTCCGCGGGCCGGCAGTGTCAAGGTCGGCGAGGAGACGCACGAGGCCAAGAACATCGTCATCGCGACCGGCTCGGACTCGGCCGCCCTTCCCGGCGTGGAAGTGGACGAGGACCGGGTCGTCACATCGACCGGCGCGCTGAGCTTGCCAAAGATCCCCAAGCGCATGGCGGTGATTGGCGGCGGTGTGATCGGGCTCGAGATGGGATCGGTCTATGCGCGGCTCGGCTCCGAGGTCACGGTGATCGAGTATCTCGACCGGCTGATTCCCGGCAGTGACGGCGAGGTTGCCAAGCAGTTCCAGCGGCTGCTCAAGAGGCAGGGGATGTCGTTCATCCTTGGCGCCTCGGTGCAGGGCGCGGAGGTGCTCAAGACCAAGACGAAGCTGTCCTACAAGCTGCGCAAGGACGACAGCGAGCACATGCTGGACACCGATGTCGTCCTGGTGGCCACCGGCCGCAAGCCCTACACCGAGGGGCTGGGGCTCGACGCGCTCGGCGTGAAGCTCACCGAGGGCGGTCAGATCGCCACCGACAAGCGCTATGCGACGAATATCGACGGCGTCCACGCGATCGGCGATGCGATCGAGGGGCCGATGCTGGCCCACAAGGCCGAGGACGAGGGCATGGCCGTCGCCGAGATCCTTGCCGGGCAGGCGGGGCACGTCAATTACGGGGTTATCCCCGGCGTGATTTATACTCATCCCGAGGTCGCCGCCGTGGGCGAGACCGAGGAGACGCTCAAGGAGGCCGGGCGCGCCTACAAGGTGGGCAAGTTCGCCTTCATGGGCAACGGCCGGGCCAAGGCCAATTTCGCCGCGGACGGCTTCGTCAAGATACTCGCCGACAAGGAGACCGACCGCATTCTGGGTGCCCATATCGTCGGTCCCTATGCCGGCGATCTGATCCACGAGATCTGCGTGGCGCTGGAGTTCGGCGCGGCGGCCGAGGATGTGGCGCGCACCTGCCATGCCCACCCGACCTATTCGGAGGCCGTGCGCGAAGCGGCGCTGGCCTGTGGCGACGGGGCGATTCACGCCTGACGGTGCTGCCCCGCGATGCCGCCAGAGGGGGCTTTCAGCCCCCCGCCGCCCGGGGCGGGCGGCTCCCCCCGAGGATATTTTCACGAAGGTGAAGGCAGGGCGGCGCGACTAGCCCACCAGCAGCCGCAGCCCTTGGGTGACGTCGGTCCGAAGGGCGAGGCGCAGCGAGGGCTCGTCGCCCGCGCGCAGGGCCGCGATGATCATCCGGTGATGCGGCGGCGCCGCGCTGCGCTGCAGGCGGCCATAGAGCGCGCGCATCGTCGGGCCGAGCTGCAGCCAGACCGTCTCGAGCATCGCCAGCATCGCCGGTGCTTGCGCGCGCAGATAGAGCGTGCGGTGGAACTCGAGATTGGTGCGGATATAGCCGATCGGATCCTGCTTGGCGACGGCCTCGGCGTTGAGGGTGTTGATGGTCTGGAGCCGCTCGATCAGGGCCAGATGCGCCCTTGGCAGGGCGCGTGCGCCGAGTTCGGGTTCGAGCAGCGCGCGGATCGCCGCGAGTTCCTCGATGCGCTCGTTGCCGAGCTCGGGTGTGGCGATGCGGCCGGAGGCGGAAAAAGTCAGCGCCCCCTCGGCGGCGAGCCTTCGCACGGCCTCGCGCGCGGGCGTCATGCTCACGCCGAAGCTCCGGCCGATGCCTCGCAGCGTGAAGGCCTGCCCGGGCGCGAGTTCGCCGTGCAGGATCTGCCCGCGCAGGGCACGATAGACGCGATCATGCGCCGTGCCGGCGGCCTC
Source organism: Rhodobacteraceae bacterium WD3A24 (assembly GCA_002967695.1). Taxonomy (GTDB): domain Bacteria; phylum Pseudomonadota; class Alphaproteobacteria; order Rhodobacterales; family Rhodobacteraceae; genus Alkalilacustris. The sequence continues at coordinate 3,568 of PUHN01000087.1, forward strand.
CGTCTGGCGGGGTGGGGGCTGGGTCATTGCGGTGAGTGATCACGATAACGGTGCGAAGGTCAATCCTCGAACCGCCAGCGCATCAGCGCGGTGCCATGGCGGCGCAGCCAGGTCCGGCGCGGGGCGTAATCGGGCATCAGCTGTGCCACGGTGGCCCAGAAGGCCGGGGAATGGTTCATTTCGGCCAGATGCGCGACCTCGTGTGCGGCCACGTAATCGAGCACCTCGGGGGGCGCCATCGCGAGCCTCCAGGAGAACATCAGCCGGCCGTCCTCGGTGCATGATCCCCACCGCGAGCGGGTGTCGCGCAGGGTCAGCCGGGCGACCGGACGGCCGATCTCGCGCGCGTGACGCGCGGTCGCGGCATCGAGTTCGCGGCGGGCGGTTTCCTTCAGCCAGCCCGCGATCCGGGCGCCAGGTCGGGGGACATCAGGGATGACGAGCGCGTCGGCGAGCAGGCGGATGGACCGATCCGGCCCGGTGGCAATTTGCCTCTCCCGCCCGGCCACCGGCAGGTTCGCGCCGGGCACGGCGCGCTGTACCGCGGGCAGGCCAGCGAGCTGGCCGCGTATCCACGGCTCCTTCTGCGAGAGAAAGGCCAGTGCCTCGACGCGGGACGTGCGGTGCGGAATCGAGAGCGTTACGCGGCCGTCATTGCCCCCCACCCGGAGCGTCATCCGCCGCGCACGCGCCGTGCGTCGCAGCGTCACCGTCAGCGGCGGGTCGCCCGGCAGTCTTGCCTCTTCCATTCATATTCTCCCGGCCTCGGCGCGCGAATTACCCGGCCCCATCATAGCGCGGTACCGGGCCGCGCGCAGCCCTTCCGGATGGTGTCTTGAAAGCCTTTGACAGCTCCGGGGAGTTGTGGCAATTCGCGCCGACTCACACGACTCGCAACCGATGAAGGGGATATCATGCCCAAGGAAGAATGGGGCGTGAAACGCGTTTGCCCCACCACGGGGAAGCGGTTTTACGACCTCAACAGACGGCCCGTCGTGAGCCCGTATAGCGGGGAGGTCGTCGAGATCGAGAAGAGCTCTGGCAAGGCGGTCGAGGCGGCGCCGGCCAAGCCCGAAAAGAGCGCCGAGACCAAGGAGACGAAGACCACCGGCGGCGACGCGTTGCTCGTCGATGACGAAGGCGAGGCCGTCGAGGTCGATGACGATCTGCTCGAGGATGACGACGACGATACGGTCGCGCTGGACGACCTCAGCGACGTCGCCGACAAGGAAGACGAGTGAGCCATAGCGGCGGGCGCGACGAAGTTTTCTCTTGCACCGCGCTGGCCGCCGGCCTAAACAGCCCGCGCCGGCACACGGAGCCGGCAGCCCGGTGGGGCCATAGCTCAGTTGGGAGAGCGCTTGAATGGCATTCAAGAGGTCGGCGGTTCGATTCCGCCTGGCTCCACCATACTATTTCTGTAAATATCTGATGTTACTGCGTTTCGGGGAAGCGCTTGATCGCTATCCCACCACCTATCCCACCAGCGCGAACGAGCTTGGATAAGACTTTTCAAGACTGATTTTGGCCCTGTCGTCGCTTTGAGCCACGCGTCGCTGACCTAGCGTCTGGCCACGTCACAGAACAGTCGAATCGATGCAAGGCGCTACCCGCTCTGCGCTGTGTCTGCCGCGAAACGCCGTTGCCGCAGATCGTGGCCCGGGTACTGAAGCAAGACATACAGCAGCCCGCGCAGGGGAGCTGGTTTCCGCAATCCCACTCACCCGCGCCGCGCGAACTCCAAATCATAAGCCGGCCCTGCTCGGCCAACTTTACGGGTCCTTCCCCGGCCCGCTCAACCTTGCGAGCGGCGCTGCTCCCGAGGCATCGCCAGACGTCACCCAAAATTTGCCATTACAGGCCCCGTACAACGGGGGGCATCATGAGCAATCTCTTCAGGCTGGCCCATTCGTTCAAGTGCTCATACAGTCGGCGAGCGAGCTGTCCAAGCGACCCCACGCTTACCGCTTGAAGACGAATTCGCGGTGGAACGTCAGGTAGGGAAGCTGCTCTGGTCTGAAATGGCCGTAGTTGCCTTCAGGCTCTATCCCCCAGAGGATCAGCGTGTCGACATCAGCTTCCGGCGACACCAGCAGCGCGCCATCATCGGCAAAGCTGATGAAACCCTGATCGAACAGATGGTCGATATGTGGGCTCAGCAGCAGGCCATTGTTGCCATTGAGCTTCTCAAAGGTCGTTGAGGCCCGCCAAGGTTTGATATGGCTGGCGCGAAGATGGCGCAGGTTGGCCACGCCGGTTAGCCGGCAGGCCATTTCCAAGCCTAAAAGGTTCTGTCTGTAGATGCCTTGCCCACGGCGCGAATTGACAAGCTGAAGTTTCTCTGTCTCGTCGAGGTCGGTGCGATTGCGTAGCTCCTGTTCGACCTGCTCCTCGGACGCTTCGATCGTCTCTTGCTGGTGGGCTGGTTCGACGGTAGCCCCACGATCAACTTCCGCCCAACGAGAACCTAGCAGGTCGATCATCGCTCGCGCCATCTCAATCGGAACGGGCGCGAGATATGCCCCCTGGTTGCCGTTACCATCAGGCCGGTTGGGGGAATACTTTTCGGGAAGCGTCGGCGCAAGGACATCCATGTGATCTTTCGGGCGCAGCGGCGTGCTCAGGCGCGTGAACTCTACCGGAACGCGCCATCCCTCGCTGCCCCAGGCATCGCCGGCCGCGCCGAATTCCCCTGGCTTCGGCGCCAGGATTGCCGGGGCAGAACAGATGCCGACAGCTCTGATTTCGCCACTGGCGAAGGCGAAAACGACATCACCGGGCCGCACGCGCTTCATGTTCTCGTAGAACTCGTTGCGGCCGCCATCGCTCTTCTCGGTCGGCGACCAGAGATAGTTGCCGCCAATCTCGTGGGCGTAAGTCTGCTTGTTATTGACCCACCAGAAAGCGTACCCGTCCGGAGAAACGTTGCCCAAGGAGGCCCGAGCGGGCGGCCCCGCGGATACCTGTACCTGGAACCCCAGGCCTCGCAGGGTCTGTGCGACCGTCGCCTCACCCCCAGCAAACTGAGTTGCTGCCAGCGCGCTGCGATTGCTGCCCGAATACCCATGCGCGACGCCGATGATGGCCTTGGAGTCGTAGAGCTTTCCGTCATGGCGAAGGAAGTACAGCAGCGACCGCCCGAAGCCGTATTGGTGCAGGAACGCGTCACGACCGAGCTGGTCGAACTCCGTTATGGCACGCAGAACCGCCGCCCGATCGATGTCTGAAAGCGTCAAGCAGAGGAAACTCTGAAAAACCTTCGGCTTTTGGCGTGATCTGATAGGGTTGCGAGGTTCTTGTTCGGAGCCCTGTCGATGCCGAAGCAGCCCGCCCTTCCCGGTTTTACCCGCGCGATGAAG
>PUHN01000088.1 GCA_002967695.1 Rhodobacteraceae bacterium WD3A24
GCCGGCGCCGCCAGTGCCATGACCGGCGGCAGCCACCTGAGCGCTCATGACCGCGCCGAGATCCGCCAGCTCGTCCCCGGCGCCGATCTGCAGGGGCTGTCCAACGCGCAGGAAGCCGCGCTGCACGGGATGCTCGTCGACCCCGACGGCACCGACCAGGCCAGCCGCGCCCGCGGCCAGATCCGCTCCATCCTGACCTGGTGAGCCCGGCACCCGAAATCCGGCGATCGCGACAAGCGGCGGGCCTCAGGCTCCGCCGCTTGTTCGTTTCGGCCGGACCTGCACGCCGCGGCGCCCGGCGAGATCGGTGAAGAACTGCCACGCGACCCGGCCGGAGCGCCCGCCCCGCGTGGCCTGCCATTCGATCGCCTCGGCACGCAGAGTGGCTTCGTCGACCTCCAGCCCCCACGCGTCGCAGTAGCCGCGGATCATCTCCAGATACTCGTCCTGCCCGCAGGGGTGGAAGCCGAGCCACAACCCGAAGCGATCCGACAGCGAAACCTTTTCCTCGGTCGCTTCCGAAGGGCTGATCGCGGTTGATCGCTCGTTCTCGATCATGTCCCGGGGCATCAGGTGACGGCGGTTGGAGGTCGCGTAGAACAGCACGTTCTCGGGGCGCCCCTCGATGCCGCCGTCGAGCACCGCCTTGAGTGACTTGTAGTCGGCATCCTCGCGTCCGAAGGACAGATCGTCGCAGAACAGGATGAAACGATGATCGGCCGCCGCGCGCAAAAGGCGTAGCAGACGCGGAATCGCGGCCAGATCCTCGCGCGATATCTCGACGATCTTAAGGGCCAGCCCCTCGGCGCGCACCGCTCCGTGGACCGCCTTGACCAGGCTCGATTTCCCCATGCCCCGCGCGCCCCACAGAAGCGCATTGTTGGCCGGCAGTCCCCGGGCGAAATGGCGCGTGTTCTCCAGCAGGATGTCGCGCACGCGGTCGATCCCCACGAGAAGGTCGAGCGCCACCCCGCTGACCCGCTCCACCGGCTCGATCCGGTCGGGCGCGGTGTGCCACACGAAGGCGTCGGCGGCCTCGAAATCGGGCGTGGGGGGCGGTGGCGGGCTGAGGCGCTCAAGCGCCTCGGCAATCCGCTCGAGCGCAGTCTCGTCCACGGTCAGAGTTCCTCGTCCTCGTCGAGAATGCCCTCGGCACGCAGGCGCTCGTTGCGCTGGCGCTCCACGCGCTTGACCAGCAGAATCGATATCTCGTACAGCCCGTAGACCACCGTGAAGAGGATGACCTGCGTGATGACGTCGGGTGGCGTCACCAGCGCGGCCAGCGTCAGGATGCCGACCATGGCATATTTGCGGGCGCTGCCCAGCCCCTCCGACGAGACGAGATCGGCCTTGCCCATCAGCGTGAGCAGAACGGGCAGCTGGAAGCACAGGCCGAAGGCCACGATGAACTTCGTCGTCAGGCTGAGATACTCGTTGACCGACCCCTGAAACGTCACGCCCGCGGTGGCGAGGGGGCTGGCTTCGCCGGCCGCTTCGGGATCGCCCATCAGCGAGCCGACCTGCTGAAAGCCCAGGAAGAAATCGAAGGCCAGTGGCGTGACGATATAGAAGGCGAACGCCGCCCCGAGAAAGAACATCACCGGCGAGGCGATCAGAAACGGCAGGAAGGCGCTCTTCTCGGATCTGTACAGCCCCGGCGCGACAAAACGCCAAAGTTGGGTCGCGATGATGGGAAAGGCGAGAACGAAGCCGCCCAGCAGAGATATGCGAACCGCCACGAAGAAACCTTCCTGCAGCTTGATGAGAATCAGGTTGCAGGCCTGGTCGCGCGCTTCCAGCGCGTTGCACAGCGGCTGGGTGAGAAAATTGAAGATCGGATTCCAGACGAGAAAGCACAGCACCATCGCGACGATGAACGCCACGACCGACCAGATGAGCCGCGTGCGCAGCTCGGCGAGATGCTCGATCAGCGGGGCGCTCTTGTCTTCGTAATTGTCCTGCGCGCTCATCTTCTACTCTTTGGAGGACGTGCCGGAGGCCTTGGCCGTCTTGGAGACGGTTTCCCACCCCTCTGTCGACGCCTTGCCGCCGCTGGGCGGCCTGGATGCGGAGGTCTTGGACCCGGATTTCGCGGCCGACTTGCGCGCGGCGCCCGATTTCGAGGTCGAGCCCGCATCCTTACCACCCGATGCGGATTTGCCCCCCGCCGAGCCTTTGGTGTTCGAGGCGCTGTTTGCCGATGACGTGCTCTTGCGTGCCGAGCCGCTCTTTCCCGAGGAGGCGGCGCCACCGGATTTGGACGAGGCGCCCGCGTTATTCGCCTTCGCGCCGGAGCGCGCCTTGGCACGCCCCGCGGACGATGACGCCTTCGCATCGTCGCCCTCCGCCCCGCCGGAGCGGCGCGCTGTGCTGGAGGAGCCCGATTTCGCCGCTCCCGCGCCGGAACTGCGGTTGGTTGTCGTGGTGCTCTTCTTGGCTTGCGCGCCGGAGGTGTCGGAGGATTTCGCCCCACCGGCGCTCTCGGCGTCGCCACCGCGGCCCCCGGTGTCGCCGGTGCGCCCTTCAGCATCGGGTTTGGCGGCGTGGCTGGCGCCGCTGGTGAGATCCTTCAACTCATCGAGGCCAAGATCCTTGCCCGACGCCGTGTCACGAAATTCGCGCGCCATGTCGCGCACACCGGATTCGTCGGCGGCGTCCTCCATGGCCTTCTGGAACTCGCGGGCCATCCCCCGCGCCTTGCCGATCGCACGGCCGAGCGTGCGGAACATTCCGGGCAGATCCTTGGGACCGACGACGATCAGCGCCACGATTCCGATGATCAGAAGCTCGGTCCAGCCGATGTCGAACATTGTGCGTATCCTTCATCGGCGCGCAGCTGCCACGCCGTCCAGCCCCTCCCCTCTCGGGCTCGCAGGGTCTCAGGCCTTGTCGCGCTCCTGCTCGGGCGTCACGTCGCGCGCCGAATCGAGATCGTTCTCTGTGCTCTCGATTTCCTGCGTGCTGTCCTTCACGCCGCGCTTGAATGCGGTGATGCCCTTGCCGACCTCACCCATGAGCGAACTGATCTTGCCCCGTCCGAACAGGACGAGCACGACGACCGCGATGAGAAGCAGACCTGGAAGGCCGATGTTGTTCAGCATGACTTACTCCCTTCGGATGCCGTCTTGAGCACCCCCTTGCTGTCACCCTCCACACATATGAGCTTGCGACGCTCATTCAAAGCCAAAAACGCGGGCCCCGTCAAAATCCGCGAGAATCCCCCGCGCATCCCGGCCCGGCGCTAGAGGGTCGTATTGACCGCCCCGCCGTCCAGAAGGATGTTCTGCCCGACGATGAAGCCCGCATGGGTCGAGCACAGAAACGCGCAAGCCGCGCCAAACTCGGCCGGCGTGCCGTAGCGGCCAACGGGAATCGTCGCCTGACGCCGGGCACGCGCCTCGTCGATGCTGATGCCTTCGCGCTCGGCCACGCCGCCGTCGAGCGCATCGGCGCGATCCGTCGCATGGATGCCCGGCAGCAGGTTGTTGATGGTCACACCCTTGCCGGCGACCTGACGCGACGTGCCGGCGACATACCCGGTCAGGCCCGTGCGCGCCGAGTTCGACAAGCCCAGCACCGGGATCGGCGACTTCACCGCCTGGCTGGTGATGTTGACGACCCGGCCCCAGCCGCGCTCCATCATGCCCGGCACCTGCGCCTTGATCAGCGCGATGGGGGCGAGCATGTTGGAGTCGAGCGCCTTGATGAAATCCTCGCGCTCCCAGTCCGTCCACATGCCCGGTGGCGGGCCGCCGGCGTTGTTGACGAGGATATCCACCTGTCCGGCCGCCTCCAGCAGCTTTTCGCGGCCCGATTCGGTGGCCACATCCGCCGCGAGGGCCTTGACCTCGACCCCGTGGGCCCGCCTGATTTCGTCGGCGGCCGCGTCCAGCGCCTCGGCGCCGCGCGCATTCATGACCAGATCGACGCCGGCGGCGGCCAGCGCCTCGGCGCAGCCTCGGCCCAGCCCCTTGCTCGAAGCGCAGACCAGCGCCTTTCTGCCGCGAATTCCCAAGTCCATGGGCGCTCTCCTCCCTCGATCATTGCGCCCTCTGGGGCGCTGGATGCCGCCCTGCTTAGCAGCGGCCGGTGATGGGGAAAAGCCTCGGCGGAGACTTCGCCCCTCGCCGGGTCACTCCGGCACGACCGGCACCTCCAGCCCGCGCTGAACCGCCGGACGGGCCAGGAAACGATCGAGATAGGCCGCGACGCGCGGAAACGCGTCCCAGCCCACGCGGTCGCCGGCCTTGTAGAAATCGCGAACCGTGCGCAGCCAGGGCGCGATGGAGATATCCGCGATGGAGTAGTCGCCGCACACCCAGTCGCGTCCCTCGAGCCGGCGCTCCAGTACACCCATCAGGCGCCGCGATTCGTTGACATAGCGCTCGAGCGGACGGGGATCCTCGATCTCGCGCCCCTTCGGCCCGAGGAACCACCCCATCTGCCCGAACATCGGCCCCACGCCGCCCATCTGGAACATCAGCCACTGAATCGCGTCATACCGCGCCGACGGGTCGTCGGGCAGAAGCCGCCCGGTCTTCTCGGCCAGATAGATCAGCATCGCGCCGGATTCGAACAGCGCCATCGCGTCCCCGCCCGGCCCGTCGGGGTCGATCATCGCGGGGATCTTGTTGTTGGGGCTGATTTCGAGGAACTCGGGCGTGAACTGATCGTCGCGGCCGATATGGATGCTGTGCGCCTCATAGGGCAGGCCCAGCTCCTCCAGCGCGATCGAGCCCTTCTGCCCGTTGGGCGTGCGGAAAGTATAGAGCTGGATCGCCGCCGGATCGGCGGGCGCCCAGCGGCGGGTGATGGCGAAATCGGTCAGTCGGGTCACGTGCGCGTCTCCTGCGTTGGCGGCGCGCAAGATGAAACGCAACCGGCGGAATGAAAACCCCCGTCTCCCGGCGACGCCCCCTGCGCGGACGCACAGATCTCCGACGGGCGGCCGGCGCCGGCTACTTCTTCAGAGCCATCGCGGGCGAGAGGACGTCGATCCCCAGCGCCCTGCCCACCGCGTAATAGGTCAAATGCCCCGCATGGGTGTTGAGCCCGGCAAGCAGGTGCGGATCGTCCTCCAGCGCCTGACGCCAGCCCTTGTCGGCGAGCGCGAGCATGTAGGGCATCGTCGCGTTGCCCAGCGCGATGGTGGCGGTGCGCGCCACCGCGCCGGGCATGTTGGCGACGCAGTAATGCATGATGCCGTCAACGCTGTAGACCGGATGCTCGTGGGTGGTTGGGCGCGAGGTCTCGAAACAACCCCCCTGGTCGATCGCCACATCGACCAGCACCGCGCCCGGCTTCATTTCGGATAGCTGCGCGCGGCTGACCAGCTTGGGCGCCGCCGCGCCGGGGATGAGCACCGCGCCGATTACCAGATCGGCCTGCTCCAGATGCTCGGCCATCAGCCCGGCCGAGGAATAGCCCGTGGCGAACATGCCGCCAAAGACATCATCGAGATAGCGCAGCCGCGCCAAGGACTTGTCGAGCACCGTGACCTGCGCGCCCATTCCGGCGGCGATCCGGGCGGCATGGGTGCCGACCACCCCGCCGCCGATCACCAGAACCCGTGCGGGGCCGACGCCGGGCACGCCGCCCATCAGCGTCCCGCGCCCGCCATTGACCTTCTGCAGCGTCCAGGCCCCCATCTGCGGCGCCAGCCGCCCGGCGACCTCGGACATCGGCGCAAGCAAGGGCAGTCCGCCATGGTCATCGGTGACGGTCTCATAGGCGATGGCCGTCACCCCCGATTCGAGCAGATCGCGTGTCTGGTCGGGATCGGGAGCGAGATGGAGATAGGTGAACAGCACCTGCCCCGCGCGTAGGCGTTTGCGTTCCTCGGGCTGGGGCTCCTTGACCTTCACGATCATCTCGGCGGCCTCAAAGACCTCCTCGGCAGTGTCCGCGATCGCCGCGCCCGCGGCGCGATAGTCATCATCGGGAAAGCCGGCGCCCATCCCTGCCCCCGCCTGAACCATCACGTCGTGGCCATGCTCCACGGCCTCGCGCGCCGCATTCGGCGTAAGCCCCACGCGAAACTCCTGCGGCTTGATCTCTGCCGGACACCCGATCTTCATGGCGAAGCCCTCCTTGTCTTGCGGCCGGATACTAACGCGGCCGCGCCGAAATCCGATTGAAAATTCCGGTGACTGCGGCGTGAAGACGTGGCAGAAACATGCGGATTGTCCCGATATTGCCGAAGGAACTTGCGCAGGTGGCTCTCGACGCAACGGATCGCCGCATCCTCGAGGTGCTTCAGGCCCATGGGCGGATTTCCAATGCCGAACTCGCCGAGCGTGCCAATCTCTCGCCCTCGGCCTGCCACCGGCGCGTGCAGCGGCTGGAAACCGACAACATCATCGCGCGTTATGTCGCGCTTCTCGACACGCGCAGGATGGGCCGGCCGACGACGGTGTTCGTCGAAATCACCCTGTCAGGGCAGGCCGACGAGGTGCTCGAAGCCTTCGAACGCGAGGTTGCCCGCGTCCCCGACGTCCTCGAATGCCATCTCATGGCCGGAAGCGCCGACTACCTGCTCAAGATCCTTGCCCGGGACACCGAGGACTTCGCGCGCATCCATCGCCAATACCTCGCCCGGCTGCCCCATGTGGTGCAGATGCAATCCTCCTTCGCCCTGCGAACAGTGGTCAGCACCACGGCGATTCCGGTCTGATCTGGTGGCGGGCTGCAAAGGCAGCCCAAGCCCATCATGCGCCTCGCCTCCGGCGGGGCGGGTGGGGGGCCTTCGGCCCCGTCGCCTGCGGCGACTCCCCCGAGGATACTTTTGCGAAGATGAAGCGAGAAGGCCTGTTTCACCTTCGCTCAAATATCCCCGGGGAGACCGACCGCAGGTCGGTCGG
>PUHN01000089.1 GCA_002967695.1 Rhodobacteraceae bacterium WD3A24
CGGCGGCCAGCAGTGCGCCGGCTTCGGTGGCCAGCCCGGCGCGGCCGGCGGCGTCGCCCGCCAGCGCCCCCTCGACCAGCAGCGCGCCGGTGGCCAGCCCCGCAAGCGTCCGGCGCAGGGCCGGATCGGCGGCGGTCACGTCGATCTGCACCGTCTCCTGCTGCGAGACGCGCAACGCCGCGGCAGGCTCCGCGCCGAGATAGCCCGCGGCCTCAAACCCGCCGCCGGGGTCGAGGAACCACGCCTCGACGGCGGCCCTGACGCCCTCGGCGGTGGTTTCGCCCGCAGTGGCGGCTGAAAGCGCGGACATGATGGTCTCCGGCGGGGCGAGGGCGGGGCCATCGCTTTGCGCGCCGGCGAGCAGGCTGCGCCCGCCGGTGCGCGTGTTGAGCGTGTGGACGAGCGCGTCGAACTGGGCGCGGGCTTCGCGGCCGGCGGCGTCGATCTGGGAGGGCAGCCCGAGATCGCCCAGCTTGAGCAGCTTCGAGCCCTGATCATCGCCCACGCTCCGGGCGTGGCCGATCACCGATTGCATCGCCGAGAGCCGCGCCGACGCCTCCGCGGTGGCGGTGCGGTAGCTGCCGAGCAGGGAAAGGCCGCGCTCGATCCCGGCGAGTTCGGAGAAATCCCCGCCCAGATGGCGGCCGGCATCATCGGCGCGGCCAGAGGCGACCTCGTTGGTCAGGCGGGTCAGCGTCTCCTTGGCCTGGCCGGTTTGCCGCGTCATCTGGAAGCTGCGGGCGAGATCGCCGATGGAGGAGAAGGTCATCGCTCAGATCTCCATGATGCGGCGGAGCATATCGTCGGCGGTCTGCAGGACGCGCGCGTTCGCGGCATAGGCGCGCTCGATCGTGAGGAGTTTCTGCAACTCGGCGTCGGTATCGACCCCTTTCTCCAGCAGCATGCCGCGCAGCGACTCGCTGCGGCCGGCGGCATGGGCCGCGTCGTCCTCGGCGTCGAGGCGGGCCACGCCGATATCGGAGAGCGCGGCGCCGGCATGGCCGGCAAAACTGCGCGCCGGATCGCCGGGCGTCGCGCCGGCGCTCGGGGCAACTTCGCCCAGCGCCCCGGCGAGGCGGGCAAGCCCGGCGCCGTCGCCAACCGGACCGGGCGCCATCGCCCCGAGGCCGTCGCGCAGCCGCCACAGCGCGCCGCCCGCATCGGGATCGACGGCGACGTTGAGTTCCAGCCGGCTCGCCAGGCCCGCCGTTCGCGCCGGATCGAGCGCGGCGCCGGCATCGGTGAACAGCCCCGGCGCTCCGGACGGACGGGTCGGATCGGCCTCGGGCGTCTCGAATCGTGCGAGGAGGTCATGGGCAAGCCCGTCGAGCCCGGCCTGTGCGGTGACCGCAAGATCGTCGCGCAAGGCGAAGCGCGCGGCGAGCGCGCCGCCCGACAGCGGCCCGTCGGCGCCTGTCGCGACGGAGCGGCCGTCCAGCGTCAGCCCGCCGAGGGCGCCCGACTCCCGCGTCATGTCGGCGGTGATCTTTCCGGCCGGGGCAAAGCCCAGCCGTGCCGAGCGCCCGCCTTCGAGCAGCACCGCCCCGCCGGCATGGAGTGCGACCTGGCCGTTCTCGCCCTCGCGCACCCTCAGCGGCATCTCACGCGCCAGCGCGTCGATTTCCTGCTGGCGCTTGTCCATCAGCGACAGCGGCTGCCGGCCACGACTGACCTGGCGCAGAATTTGCTCATTGAGATCGGCGACGCGGCCGAGGCCGTCATTGATGCGATCCACGGCACGCGCGATGCCGGATTCGGCCTCCATCCGGGCCTGCTGCACCTCGTCCGACAGCCCCGAGAGCTTTCCGGCGAGGCCGGCGGCCATCTCGACGACCCGCGCGAGGCGTGCCCGCGAGTCGGGGCGGCTGCCGGCCTCGATCAGCGCCGATTCGAGCGCGGCGACCCGCCCCGAGAGCGAGCCGGGCTCGTCGGGCGTTCCGGCGGCACGCTCAATCGCGTTCCAGAACCCGGCGCGCGTGGACGCCTCGCCCAGGGCCGCGTCCGAGAGGCGCAGATCGCCCAGCAGCGCCTTGTCGACTACGCGGCGCTCGGCATCCACCTCGACCCCGCCGCCCACACCGCCGAGGGCGCGCGCCGACACCTCGAGCTCGCGCCGCCCATACCCTTCCGTCAGCGCGTTGGAGATGTTGCTCGACACCACCTCGGCGGCGCGGCCGGTCGCTGCGAGGCCGGAGAGGGCGGTGGTCATCACGCTCGATATGCTCATGCCTGCGGCCCCCCGTGATCCGCAGCGCCACTCTGACGCGGCGCGCCCTCACTCATGGTCATCGCTTGAGATTGGTGGTTTCTTGCAGCATCTCGTCGACGGTCTGGATAATCTTGGCATTCGACGAATAGGCGCGCTGGGTCTGGATCATCTGGGTGAGTTCCTCGACCACGTCGGTGCCCGATTCCTCGCGCGAAGCGCCCGCGATCTCATCCGTCGGTCCCGTCCCGGCGGTCCACAGGAAGAATGGGCCGCTGTCCGGCGACAGCCCGTAGGTCTGGTTGTCGAGCGATTCGAGGCCGTCGGGATTGGGCACATCGACCAGCGGAATCTGGAACAAGGTACGCGCATTGCCCGCATCATCGAGCGCGTTGAGGTTGCCGTTGCCGTCGACCTCGACACCGACGAGTTCGCTGACCGGCTGCCCGTCCTTGGTGATGGCGAGGGGATCGAAGCTGTCGGAGAGCTGGGTCATCGTGCGCCCGTCGGCGTTGGGGCCGATGGCGAACTCGACTGTGGTGCCGTCGATATCGACGGCGACAGTGCCCTCGGCCGGGTCGTAAGGCTGGCCCGGCGCGCCGGCCGGCTGGGTGGCGGAGGCCAGCGCGCCGCCCGAGCCGGCGGCATCGTCGAAGGCGAGCACATATTCCCCCACCACACTGCCGCCGTTGCGCGGATCGGCGATCGTCATCGTCCATTCATTGGAGCGGCCATTGGCCGGCACGGTCGGCGTGTAGGTGATGTCGAGGCTTTCGGGCTCACCCAGATCGCCGAAATACCCGATGGAAAGCTGCTCCGTCTTGCCAGGCGCGCCCGCCTCGGTGGCCGTGGCGGGCAGGTTGACGCCCAGCCCCACGCGCCGCGTCGGTGTCCCGGCGAACTGCGTGGATTCGATGCGCACGGGCTCCAGCCCGCCGGCGACGTCGCGCGGGAAGTTGGGCACATTGCCCTCGGCGTCGGCCGGCCAGCCCATCAGGACGAGACCGTTGTCGCTGCGCAGCAGCCCGTCGGCGTCGGGGCGAAAGGAGCCGGTGGTGGTCAGCCGGAGGGGCTGATCGCCCTCCGCGCCGTCCACCGCGCCGGCTGTCGTGACCGGCAGCATGCCGCGCCCGGTGACGGCAAGATCTGTGGGGTTGGAGGTGCCCACCAGACCGGCACGCTCGCTGATCTCGCGCCCCGTCGTCACCCTGATTCCGCCGGCGGCATAGCTGCCGCCGGAATTGCCGCCGATCACCATGGAGTGGAAATCGGTCGTCGCGCGCTTGTAGCCATATGTGGAAGAGTTGGCGATGTTGTCCGAGATCGTGGCCAGCCGCGACGCATTGGCGGTAAGCCCCGAGACCCCTGCGGCGAGCGATGAACTGATGGTCATGAACGATGCCTTTCCGATGCCTGCAAACCGTGACTGGCGCACAGCATGGCGGTCTCGTTCTTAATGGGCGCCTAACGGCGCCGCTCAAACGTCGTCGCGCAACAGGATCACCTCCAGCCGATTGTTGCGGATCGCCATCGGATCGTCGGCCGCGGGCGCGCGGTCGGCATGGCCGGTGACCCGCCGCATCCGCTCGGAGGCCAGCCCCGCATCGCCAAGCAGGGCGCGCATCGCCTCGGCCCGGGCTGTCGAGACATCCCAGACCGGATTGTCCCGCAACACCACCGGATAGCTGCGCGTGAACCCCTCGACCGCCACGCCGTTGCGCACCAGCGCGAATGTCTCGGCCAGCATGCCGGCCAGTGTCTCGAGCACCGGGCCGGGCCGCACGCCTTCCCCGCTGAAAAGCGGGCTGCCGGGCAGGTCGAATATCTCGACGATCAGCCCCTCGTCGGTGAGCCGGGTGACGACATGGCGCATCGCCCGCTGCATGACCGCGCTCTCGCCGCCGGTGCCCATCAGACGCTCGTGCAGCGATTCGAGTGTCTCGGGCCCCGCGCCTGCGGCGCCCGTCTCCTCGGCCGCCCCCTCCAGCGCCGGATCCTCGAAACTGCGCCCGATCTCCAGCGCACGCATCGCGGCGATCGCCATCTGGGAACTCATGTCCTCGCCGCCGAAGGCATCCTCGCCGCCGCCGGAAACCCGTGTCAGCGGCACCGAAGGGCTGAAATAGTCCGCCAGCCCCTTGCGCTGCGATTCGGTCGTCGCGTTCAGCAGCCACATCAACAGGAAGAAAGCCATCATCGCGGTCACGAAATCGGCATAGGCCACTTTCCACGCCCCGCCGTGGTGCCCCTCTGCCGCGACAACCTTCTTCCGTTTGATGATGACTGGCCTGGCATTGTGCTGCCGGCTCATCCCATCACCCTTCTTGTCACCCACGACAAGCCCTAGCAGCGGCACCTGAACAGCGCCTTAACGCCCGCAATGCCGCACATCCCCGCCCAGCCGGCCAACGGCCCAGCGGGCCGCGTCGGCGACCACAGCATCGGCGTCCTCGCAATGCGCCTGCGCGACGGGCGTCAGCGACGGGTCGGCGGAATTGCCGATGGCGTAGAGGACGTTGCGCACAAATCGGTCGCGTCCGATCCGCTTGATCGGTGAGCCCGAGAACCGCGCGCGAAACCCCGCGTCGTCGAGCGCGGCGAGCTCGGCCAGGGGCGGGGCGCGCAGATCGTCGCGCGCGGCGTATTTCTGCTCGCTCGCGCGGGCGGCAAACTTGTTCCAGGGGCAAACAGCCAGGCAGTCGTCGCAGCCATAGATCCGGTTGCCCAGAAGCGGGCGCAGCGCCTCGTCGACCGGACCGCGGTGCTCGATCGTCAGATACGAGATGCAGCGCGTCGCATCCAGCTGGAACGGCGCGGGAAAGGCGTCGGTGGGGCAGACGTCGAGACAGGCGGTGCAGGATCCGCAATGCTCCTGCGCCGGGGCGTCGGCGGGCAGCTCCAGCGTGTTGAAGACGGCACCCAGAAAGAACCAGTTGCCCAGCTCGCGGCTCAGCAGGTTGGTGTGCTTTCCCTGCCAGCCCAGCCCGGCGGCCTCGGCCAGCGGCTTTTCCATCACCGGGGCCGTGTCCACGAAGACCTTGATCTCGCAGCCGGTCTCCTCGACCAGCCAGCGGCCCAGCCGCTTGAGCCGCTTCTTGACCACCTCGTGATAGTCGCGGTTCTGCGCATAGACCGAGATCGCGCCCCGGTCGCGGCGTTCCAGAACCTCCAGCGGGTCGTGGTCGGGGGTGTAGAGCTCGGCCAGCATGATGACCGATCGCGCCTCGGGCCACAGCGTGCGCGGGTCGCCGCGCCAGGCCATGCGCTCCTCCATCCAACGCATCTGCCCGTGCCGCCCCGCGCCCACGAAGGCGGCCAGACGTTCGGGCGCGCGCGGAATCGCGCCGGGCGTGCAGACGCCCATCGCGGCGAAGCCCTCCATGCGCGCATGCGCGGCGATCCGGTCCTTGAGCGCCTGGAGGGTCATGCGCGGGCCTTCACCTTCGCCCAAATATCCTCGGGGGAGCTTGCCCGCTCCGGGCAAGCGGGGGCTGAAAGCCCCCTCAGTCGGCCGCCGTCAGAAATCCAGGTCGGCATAATGCGGCGGCGGCGGAAAACCGGGAAGCTGGTCGGCCAGAAGCGGCCGGAAGGCCGGGCGCGACTTGATCTTGGCATACCATTCGCGGACGCTGGTCGACCGGCTCCAGTCCACGTCCGAGATGTAGTCGAGACAGGACAGATGCGCGGCCGCGGCGAAATCGGCCAGCGTCATGTGATCGCCCGCCAGCCAGCGGCGCTGGTCCAGCAACCAGCCCATGTAGTCGAGGTGATACTTGATCCGCGCCGCGCCCGACTTGACGTTGCGCGAATCCGGATAGCCCTGCCCCATCACCTTCTTGTTGACGCGTTCGTAGAGCAGCTTGGAGGTGACTTCGTCGTGGAACTTGTCGTCGAACCAGGCGCAGAGGCGGCGCACCTCGTAGCGGCCCAGCGGGTCGCGCGGCATCAGCGCGGGCTCGGGCTGGCGCTCGTCCAGGTATTCGCAGATCGCCTGGCTTTCGGACATCGTCCGTCCCTCGAAGCGGATCACCGGCACCTTGCCGGCGGGGTTGCGGCGCAGGAAGTCGGGGTCACGCTCCCAGTAGCGCTCCTCGATCAGCTCCACCTCGATCCTCTTCTCGGCCAGCGTCAGGCGCACCTTGCGGCAGAAGGGGGAAAGCGGAACGTGGTAAAGACGGGTCGTCGCGGTCATCGTGATCCTCGCGGGGGAAAGCCCCGCCCTCCTTGCCGTGCCGGGGGCGCTTTTTCAACCGCCCCCGCCGGGCGCGGCAAAGCAGGCGTCGCGGCCGTCGGCGGCGATGGTCGCCGCCCCGTCCATGATCGCCGCGGCCCGGCGCCGCACCGCCGGGGCGGGTCGCGCGGCGTCGCGCTGGCGCGGGGCGGGCAG
>PUHN01000009.1 GCA_002967695.1 Rhodobacteraceae bacterium WD3A24
CGCGTCGCGGCCAGTGCCGTCGCGCTGACGGAGCGCGGGGCCGCGCGATGAGGCGCCAGCCAGCATTCTGGCACGCCCCGCCGCAGCGGCCGGGGCCGGCCGCGCGCCTGCTCGCCCCGCTCGCCGCGCTTTACGCGCGTGCGACCGCGCGCCGGCTCGCCCGGAGCGGACCGGGGCTTTCCCCCGGCGTGCCGGTGATCTGTCTTGGCAATCTCAACGCGGGCGGGACGGGCAAGACGCCCTCCGTTATCGCCCTGATCGAGCGTCTCGGGGCGCGCGGCGTGGCCGCCCATGTCGTCTCGCGCGGGTATGGCGGGCGGCTCGCCGGCCCGGTGCGGGTGGAGGAGCGCCGCCATTCGGCGCGGGATGTGGGCGACGAGCCGCTGCTGCTGTCGGCCTTCGCGCCGGTCTGGGTCGCGCGTGACCGTGCTGCGGGTGTGCGCGCGGCGCTCGCGGGCGGGGCGGAGGCGATCCTGCTCGATGACGGGTTTCAGGATCCGTCGGTGGCAAAGGAACTTTCCATCCTGGTGGTCGATGCCGTGCGCGGCTTCGGCAACGGGCGCGTGATCCCGGCCGGGCCGCTGCGCGAACCTGTCGCGGCGGGGCTGGCGCGCGCCGACATGGTGCTCTCGATCGGCCCCGATGGCGCGCAGTCGGAATTCCGGGCGCGCTGGGGCGCGGCGCTGGGCGGGCTGGCGCATCTGACGGGGCGGCTCGTGCCCTTGCAGACCGGCATGCCCTGGGCAGGGCTGCGCGCGCTTGCCTTTGCCGGCATCGGGCACCCCGAGAAGTTCTTCGCAACGCTGCGCGATCTGGGGGTGGAGCTTGCCCGTGCCGAGGCGCTCGACGACCATCAGCCGCTGACCGATGCGCTCATGGGCCGGCTGGAGCACGAGGCGCGGCTGCGCGGCGCGCAGCTCGTGACCACGGAAAAGGACGCGGTGCGCCTGCCGCCGGGGTTCCGGCAGAAAGTGTTGACCCTGCCGGTGCGCCTCGAGATCGACGACGATGCGGCGCTGATCGCCGCGCTCGACAGCCTGTTCACTCCGCCGCGCGGCTGAGTTCGGCGCGGATTTCGTCCTCGTGCTCGCCCAGACGCGGGGCGGGGCGGGAGAGATCGCCCACGCCCCCCGACATCACGAAGGGCGAGCGCACGCCCTTGAGCCCGTCCATGTCGAGCTCCATGCCGCGCGCGCGCACCTGCGGATCGTCGAAGACCTCGGCCATGTCGTTGATCGGCCCGGCCGGCACGCCCGCGCCCTCGCAGGCCTCCAGCAGCCCGGCCTTGGTGAACCGCGCGCTTGCCTCGGACAGCTCGGCCGAGAGCGCCTCGCGGTTTTCCACACGGTCGGCATTGGTCAGATACTGCGGCGCATCGGCCAGATCGGGGCGCGCGAGCAGGTCGCACAACCGGCGATACTGCCCGTCATTGCCGGTGGCGATGATGATGTGGCCGTCGGTGCAGGGAAACACCTGATAGGGCGACAGGTTGGGGTGGTAATTGCCCAGCCGCCGCGGCGACGTGCCCGTGGCCAGATAGTTCATCGCCTGATTGGCCATTATCGCCACCGCCGAGTCCATCAACGCCATGTCGATAAGCTGGCCCTCGCCGGTGCGGTGGCGCTGCTCGATCGCGGCGAGGATGGCGGTGGCGGCATAGATGCCGGTGAAGATGTCGGTGACCGCCACGCCCACCTTGTGGGGCTGCCCGTCGGCCGGGCCGGTGACCGACATCAGCCCCGACATGCCCTGGATGATATAGTCATAGCCCGCCCGGTGCGCATAGGGCCCGGTCTGGCCGAAGCCGGTGATGGAGCAATAGACCAGCCGCGGATTCACGCCGCGCAGGCTTTCATAATCAAGCCCGTATTTCGCCAGCCCGCCGACCTTGAAGTTCTCGATCACGACATCGGCGCCGGCGATGAGCTCGCGCACGGTGTGCCGGCCCTCCTCGGTGCGGAAATCGGCGCGGATCGAGCGCTTGCCGCGATTTGTGGCATGGAAATAGGCCGCCTCGCGGCTGCCGTCCTCGCGCGTGATGAAGGGCGGGCCCCACTGGCGGGTGTCGTCGCCCGAGGGGCTTTCGACCTTGACGACATCGGCACCCAGATCGGCCAGCGTCTGGCCCGCCCAGGGGCCGGCGAGGATCCGCGCCAGCTCGATGACGCGCAATCCCTCCAGCGGCCCCTGCATCATCGTCTCACTCCTCCAGATGGCCGTCGATGATCTCCGCCATATCGGCATAGCCCATGTTGCTGTGCAGCTCGCCATTGATGACGAAAGACGGCGTGCCCGAGACGTCGTACTCGGCCATGTTCTGCTGATAGCGCGCGACCATGGCCTCGGCCGTCGCCTCGTCCTGCAGGCAGGCGTCGATCTGCGCGTTGTCCATGCCGGCAAGACGGCCGATGCGGCGCAGATTGTCGCCGACTTCGGCCGGCTCGCCCGAGGTCCAGTCGCTCTGACGCTCATAGATCATGTCGACGATGGCGTAATACCGCTCCTCGTCGCTGCCGCAGCGGGCCAGAAGCCCGGCCCACAGACCGTAGGCGTCGAAATAGACCTCGCGGGTGACGAACCGCACCTGGCCGGTGTCGATGTAGTCGGCCTTGAGGTCGGGAAAGACCGTCTCGTGGAAACGGGCGCAGTGCGGGCAGGTGAAGGAGGCGTATTCGATGATCGTCACCGGCGCGTCCGCATCGCCCAGCGCGATGTCGTCGATCGCGTCCGCGTCGCCCCCGGTGGCCATGTCGCCGCCGGAGTGGGCGTCCTGCGCCATGGCCGCGCCGACAGGGGAGAGGCCCGGTTGCGTCGCGGCGAGATACCACCCACCGCCTGCAAGCGTGGCGGCGGCGATGGCGGCGGTCAGAAACCTAGTCGTCATGTTGGATGCCTTTCACGTGTCGGTTTCGGGATAGAACGTTTTGCCCCAGGGCTTCAAGCGCCGCGCGCAGGCCATCGTCGCGCACGTCCCGCGCCGCGTCGGCGGCGCGGCGGCTCACCTCGGGGTCGGGGGATGCCTCGGCGGCGGCGGGCGCCGGTGTGAATTGCGCCCGGCCCTCGGCGAAACCCGTGGGCGCGGTCTGGGTGAGCCGGATATGCGAGATCGCGTTGTAGCCGTAGCAGGCGTTGACACGTTCGCGTATCTGGGGAAGGCGCATCTGCATCATGGGCGCGGCCGCGCCGGTGGTCAGCAGGGTCAGCGTGGCGCCGAAGCCGCTTTGAGCATAGCTGATCTTGACGGGGCGGGCCATGCGCGCCGTCTCGTCGCCTACGATCTCGGCCCAGCGGGTCAGCAGCCGGGTGACGGCGAAGCCGCGCTTCTCCCCCGCCGCGCGGATGCGGGCGGTCAGAAGGGCGCTGGCCGCCTCGAACCCTTTCTGGCGGCGATCGGGCGGTTGCGCGGGCTGGCGGGGTTTGCGGGCCATTGCGGCGTGAGTCACACTCTGGTCGGTCGGTCCTCGGGGTCTATTCTAGACGCCCACGAAGTCGTGACCAGAGCAGAGATGGGGCGGGGAATAAAGAATGCGTGACGACGGCACCACCGCCGCCGCAGTCGGGGCGGCGCTTCTGGCGTGGTACGATGTCCATGCTCGCGACCTTCCGTGGCGCATCGGCCCGGCCGCGCGGGCGGCGGGCCGCCGCCCCGACCCATTTGCCGTCTGGCTGTCCGAGGTGATGCTCCAGCAGACCACCGTGGCCGCGGTGCGCGGCTATTTCGCCCGCTTCACGGCGCGCTGGCCGCGTGTCGAGGCCCTCGCCGCCGCTGATGACGGCGAGGTGATGGCCGAGTGGGCCGGGCTTGGCTACTACGCCCGGGCGCGCAACCTGCTGAAATGCGCGCGGGTGGTCACGGCCGAGCATGGCGGCCGCTTTCCGCGCAGCGCGGCTGCGCTGGAGAAGCTGCCCGGCATCGGCCCCTACACCGCCGCCGCCATTGCCGCGATCACCTTCGACGAGCCCGCGGCGGTGGTGGACGGAAACGTCGAGCGGGTGTTGGCCCGGCTCTTTGCCGTGCAGACCCCCCTGCCCGCGGCCAAGCCCGAGCTGCGCGCGCATGCCGCCGCGCTGACCCCCGCCACGCGCCCCGGCTGCCATGCCCAGGCAGTGATGGATCTGGGCGCGACGGTCTGCACCCCGCGCGCGCCCGCCTGCGGCATCTGTCCGCTCGCGCGGTTCTGTGCCGCGCGCGCTGCAGGCATTCAGGGCGATCTTCCCCGCAAGGCGCCCAAGCCTGCCAAGCCGGTCCGCCACGGCGTCGCCTACATCGCGCGCCGCGCCGACGGTGCCTGGCTGCTCGAACGGCGGCCGGGTCGCGGCCTGCTGGGGGGCATGCTGGGCTGGCCGGGAAGCGACTGGTCGGCCGCCCCCGAACCGGCGCCGCCCGTGGCGGCCGACTGGCACGCGGCCGGCGAGGTGCGTCACACCTTCACCCATTTCCATCTGCGGCTCGCGGTCAGGCGGGCGGATGTGGCGCAGGACGCAAGGCCCGAGCGGGGCTTTTTCATGGCGGCTCGCGACTTCCGGCCCGCGGCGCTGCCCACGGTGATGCGCAAGGCGTTCGATCTCGCCCGCACCGCCGGGCTGTCGGGGGCCGAATGACGCGAACGCGATCGCGGGAGAGGGCGACGACGGCGCGCGGCAAGGCGCCGCGCGGGGGTTCCCTCGCGCGCCCGGCAGGCGCATATTGTCACGGGAGGTGTGTTCGAGGCGCGGAAGGAAGCGGAGCGTGCGATGACGACACCGGCCCGCGGCATGACGAGACTGCGCGACGCGGCCCCCTTCTGGCTGTCGCTGGGGCTGATCCCGCTGGCCGCAGCCGGCGCGTGGTGGGGCGGCTGGACGGTGGTTCTGATGCCGCTCTACGCGTGGGCGCTGGTCACGCTGCTGGATGTCTTCGCGGGGCTCAACGAGGACAACCCCGACACCGAAACGCCCGAGGCCGATCTGTTCTGGTACCGGGCGATCACGCTGATCTGGTTTCCGATCCAGTTCGCCGTGATCTACGGCATGATCTGGTGGGTGACCTGGACCGATCACCTCAACCTGCTGGAGGTGCTGGTGCTGTTCTTCGGCATCGGCGTGATCTCGGGGACGATCGGCATCGTCTACGCCCATGAGTTGCTGCACCAGCGCAACCGGCTGGAGCGGTGGCTGGGCGACCTGCTGCTGGCGCTGGTGCTCTACAGCCATTTCCGGTCCGAGCATCTGCAGGTTCATCACCGCTATGTCGGCACCCCGCGCGACCCGGTGACGGCGCGCTACAACGAGGGCTTCCACCGCTTCTACTTCCGGGTGCTGCGGGAATGTCCCGTCTCGGCCTTCCGGGCGGAGGCGGCGATGCTGGCGCGCAAGGGGCTGCCCTGGTGGCACCGCTCCAACCCGTTCTGGCGCTACGCGGCGCTGCAGTTGGGCGCGCTGGCGTTGGCGGCGGCGATCGGCGGATGGGCGGGGCTGGGTCTGTTCCTGGTGCAGGCGGGCTCGGCCGTGTGGCAGCTTGAGCTGACCAACTACATCGAGCACTACGGGCTGACGCGCAAGCATCTGGGCGAGGGCCGCTACGAGCCGGTTAAGCCGCGCCACAGCTGGAACGCGGCACACCGGGCCTCGAACTGGCTGCTGATCAACCTGCAGCGCCATTCCGATCACCACTACAAGCCGGCCCGGCGCTTTCCGCTGTTGCAGACCTATTCCGAGGACGAGGCCCCGCAACTGCCCTACGGCTATCCGGCGATGACGACGCTGGCGATGATCCCGCCGCTGTGGCGGCGGGTGATGAACCCGCGCGTGCGCGCCTGGCGGCGGCAGTTCTACCCCGAAATCGAGGACTGGAAGCTCTACAACAAGGCCCGAACGCCGTTGCCCAAGGGAGCGAGTTGACGGGCTCCGGCAAGCACACTCGTTCCCGCTGGGCAGTGTCCCACGCCAGTTCCCGAGACACTCCCCTTGCCTTCGGCAAGAGTGGACGCAATATGCTGTTGGAGAAAAAGAGCACACTCTTGGGCGGGGCGGTCGGTCGCCGCAACCGAATGTCGCGAACGTCCCGCAAGCATGGAATAGTCATGTCGCCAGGCTTCGCAGCATGACGCAGGGCTGTTCTGCATTCCCCTGCCGAATGCGTTTGGCTGCAGGAGTTTCCAAGGCCACCTTCACTTTCCGCCAAGACATCCTCAGCGCTGCCTCCGGCAGCAGCCGGGCCTCCCGGGACAGTTCCAGATCGACCTACATCCGGCGCAGGCGGGCGACCAGGGCGCCCGGTTTGATGTGAGCGCCCTGAGCAACCGGCCCGGACGGGCTTTCATGCCGATTGTCGCGCCTTTCCATGCGATTGCGCGGCTCAATGCGGCCCGGTAGGCTCGCGGGCACGGGGCACGGGATGGCTCGCGTGCCCGGCGGGCCGTCGGGGCGTGCATTGTTGTCGGCGCCGCGGGGCGGTAGAACGTGCCGGGCGCCGGCAGCGGCCCCGGTCGCGCCGTGCGGGCGTGGTGGAACGGTAGACACAAGCGACTTAAAATCGCTAGGGCAATCGCCCGTGCGGGTTCGACTCCCGCCGCCCGCACCAGCCCCGGACGGCCAGCCCATTGACCCCGGCCGCCGATGGGGGCATCACCCGTGGCAATGCTTGTCTACAAGATATTCCGGCGCAGCGAGTGGAACGCCCTGCGCGCCACCGGCGCGAGCGACGGCGCCCCCGTCGACCTCGCCGACGGCTACATCCACCTGTCCACCGCCGCGCAGGTCGTCGAGACGGCGGCAAGGCATTTCGCGCAAGAGAGCGACCTCGTGCTCGTCGCGCTCGACGCCGACGCGCTCGGCCCCGCGCTGCGCTGGGAGCCCTCGCGCGGCGGCGCGCTGTTTCCGCATCTCTATCGGCGATTGCGCATCGAGGATGTCGTTTGGGACAAGTCCCTGCCGCTCGGCGCGGCGGGGCATATCTTTCCCGAGGGGCTGGTGTGAGCGTCGTCGAGCGCGCGGGCCTCGCGCTGCTGCGCCGTGTCGATCCCGAACGCGCCCATCGCCTGGCCCTGCTGGGGCTGCGAACGGGGCTGGTGCCCCTGCCGGCCCCGGTCGAGAGCCCGCGCCTGCGGGTGCGGCTTGCCGGGCTGGACCTGCCCAACCCGGTGGGGCTGGCCGCCGGGTTTGACAAGAACGCGACCGCGCTCGCCCCACTCGGCCGGGCGGGGTTCGGTTTCATCGAGGTCGGGGCCGTCACGCCGCGCCCGCAACCGGGCAACCCGCGCCCGCGGCTTTTCCGCCTGCCGCGCGACGGGGCGGTGATCAACCGCTTCGGCTTCAACAATGACGGGGCCGGCGCCGTCGCCGCGCGGCTTGCGCGGCGCCCGGCGGGCATGGTGGTCGGGCTCAATATCGGCGCCAACAAGGATAGCGCGGATCGCGCCGGCGACTACGCCGCGGTGATCGCGACCTGCGGGCCGCATATCGACTTCGCCACAGTCAACGTCTCCTCGCCCAACACCGAGCGGCTGCGCGCGCTGCAGGGCGCAGAGGCGCTCGCCGCGCTGCTTGCGCGGGTGGCCGAGGCGCGCGCGGGCTTGCCAAGTGCGATTCCCGTCTTTCTCAAGATCGCCCCCGACCTGAGCGACGACGAACTTGCCGCAATCGCCGAGACGGCGCGCGACGGCGGCGTCGACGCGATCATTGCCACCAACACCACGCTCGCCCGCGAAAGCCTGCGAGAGCCGAATGCCGACGAGGCGGGCGGGCTGTCGGGCGCGCCGCTGTTCGAAAAATCCACGCGCGTGCTCGCACGGCTGTCGCAGCTCACCGACGGGGCGCTGCCCCTCATCGGCGTGGGCGGCGTCGATTCCGCCGAAACGGCCTATGCCAAGATCCGCGCCGGGGCGAGCGCCGTGCAGATCTACACGGCGCTGAGCTATCACGGCCTGTCGCTGGTGGGCCGGATCAATCGCGGACTCGACGCGGCGCTCGAACGCGACACATTCGCAAGCCTTGGCGATGCCGTCGGCACCGCCCGCGACGCGTGGCTGTAATACTTGCGTCCGTGCGCGGGGGCGGTCAGTCCGAGAAACCTTCGCGGGGGCCGGTAATCTCGCCCTCGACCACGTGTTCGAGGTCAATCCCCTCGATGGTGAGCACCATGCGCGCCTTGAGCGGCTTGCCGGCGACATCCTTGCCGGCCTTGCGCACGGCCTCCTCGATGGCCTGTTGCGAAGTCACCCCGACCTGCTTGAGAAATTTCCGCATCGACATGTTGAAGACGTCGTCCATCGCTGCCTCTCCTCCTTGTCAGTGCGCCCTGTGGCGGGCCGGACGCGCATCTATTCGATCAGCCGCTGCAGGACGATCTCGCCGGTCTGCGGCCCCGCCCATTGCCGGGACTGCCAGATGAAATCGCCCGCGCGCTCGCGCCAGTAGATGTTGACGAATTCCTGCCCCTCGCCGCTGCAGCGCTCCTCGAAGCGGCGCGTCGGGCGCGACTGACCGAGACTCTCCAGCGTCTCGGCCGGCCCCGGCCTGACCACGCAGCGATAGCGCCGCACCAGCGTCGCGCGGTCGCCGCCGAGGCGGCGATGGACGCGCGTTGCCGCCCCGCCGCGCCCGGCGGAGATGAGCGCGCGTGTGCGGCTGGCATCCACGCTCATCAGGTCATGGCCGAGATTGCGCGTGGCCACCAGAATCCCGTCGCGCAGCGCCAGCGTAGTGTTGTCGGTCGTGCTCCAGGTCTCCACATTGCCGTTCACTCCGATGCGCCCGAGCGTGGCGGTGGCGTCACGGGCGGGGATGACGGCCAGAAGCACCGGGTCGGTGACGCCCTCGAGCGCCCCTTCGGGCAGGGCGACGGGCGCGGCGGTGCCGCCCGTCCCGGCGCTGTCTGTCTCCCCGCCGCCCAGGTTCAGGCGCCCGGCGATCTGGGCGACCTCACTGACGCGATCGGGCAGCTCCCCTTCGGAACTGCACCCCGCAAGCACGGCGACCACGCCGAAAAGAAGCCCCCGCCACATCAAACCTGCCCGCGTCATTGCCAGAACGTCCCCCAGCTGCGCTCCAGATCCCCGGCGCGGTAATCACGCACGGTCTCATAAAGCCGGTTGGGCACTGACAGCCGCGCGCCGCCGTCGCGCGTGAGCGGGCGGATCGTGGCGCTGCGGCTGCTGCGCGTCGGCTCGCCCGTGAACCACGACAGCGGCACGGTAAACCGCAGGCCCTTGTCGAACGAGCCTTCGCCGAACTCCTCGGCCGAGACATCGGTGAAGGTCGCAAAAGCGCCGACACGCCAGCCATTGGCGAATTCACGGTCGAGCGCGATCGTCGCCCCCCAGTCGCCGGCGAGATAGCGCCCGGTATCGATCTGCCCGTGAAAGCCGTTGCCGAAATCATAATAGGCCGAGGCGTGGCCGGTGGTCACGTCGTAGTCCTGCACGCCGAAGCCGAGATCGAAATCGCGCTGCCAGACATGGTTGATCTCGACGCCGAGCGCGAGCCGGCTGTCGGACGGCGCCCATAACAGCTCGCCCGACGCCCCGGCGAACATCCGCTCGAGATAGCCCACCGACAGGCGGCTGTAGAGGTTCTCGCCCGGCCGGGCGAAATGCTCCACCAAGAGCCGCGACAGGGAGGGGTCGCCCTGCTCGGCATATAGGGCATGATCGGAGCGCACATGCGGCAGGACCGAATTCGACTCACGCTCGATGTCGTCGAGGTTGCCGACCACGCGCTTGCGCACCGCCCCTGAGACGTAAAGCCCCCGCGCCAGCCGATAGGACGCCTCCGCCTCCACGCCGATCTCGCCGCGCACCGGCGCATCGGGGTCGAACAGGCCGAAGGTTGTGTAGGGGTCGATCGACCAGCTGAAACGCGGCGTCTGCGCCACGTCCGCCGCGCGCCCCTGAAAGGACAGCCGGCCGGCATCGCCGAAATCGGCGCGCCGGCGGATCGCCTCGGCACCGCCGGGGGCGAATTCCAGCGCCTCGATGTCCGAGCGCTGCAGGGTGGTCGAGGGCAGAGCCACGCCGTTGCGCTCGGGCACGAGGATGAAGGTCTCCACCGACGCCGGCATGGTGCGCGACAGCGCCCGCGCGATCCGGCCGAGCGCCTGTGGCTCCGCGTCGCGCTCGTTGTTGCGAAACCGCACCCGCACGGCCGTCGCCGACACCTCCAGCCCCGCCAGTTCGACGCCCTCGTCTTCGAGGCGACCGGCGAGATTGTCGGCAAGAATGTCGGGGGCGTCGCTCTGCTCGGTCCAGCCGGTGTTCCATCCGTCGCCGGTTGCCCGCGCCGGCCGCGGCTGCACGGGCACCGGCGCCTCGCCCAGGGCCCCGTCATGCGGCGGCTGAGAGGGATTGAGCGCGATGGTCGCCTGAACGCCGACCTGACTGCCATGAAGGTAGTAGCCCGCCAGCGTGAGATTGTCGCCCATTCGGTAATTGACGCCGAAATTGAACGGCGAGCGATGCTCGAAATCGCCGCCCGGCGCGCTCTCGGTTGCATAGGCGTCCGACGAATACTCCGCCACCAGCCCGACCCGGTCGGTGAGCTGGTATTCGACGCCGCCGAAAAAGGCCGCGTCGCCGCGAAAGAGCTGATCGATCTCGAACTGCCCGCCGCGGCCGGAAAATCCGCCGGGGCGGGTCTCGAAGCGCTCGTCCAGCGCGCCCAGGGGATTGTCGAAGCCGTTGTAACTGCCCAGCCGGCCCCAGCCGATGCCGCCGGTGATGCGCAGATCGGGGGTGACCTGCCGCGTTGCGACGACATATTCGCCCGAATAGACGCCGGTGCCCAGAAAGTCGCGCAGACCGACCGCGACGGCCGGCATGTAGCGCCCCTGATCGAGGAGGCGATACTGCAGATCGAAGCTGCGGTCATAGAGCGTGTCGTCAAAGGCCGGCCGCTCGATCCGCGAATAGCGAAAGCTTCCCGAGAGACGCGGCGTGATCTGGAAGGTCAGCGTGCCCCGCGTCGTGCCGGGGAAATAGGCCAGGGTGGAGGCGATCTCGCCATCCGGGCGGCTCAGTGCCGACGGCATGTCCACCAGCCCCGGCGTGCCGAAAAGCGTGAAACCCGACGTCATGCCCTCGGCATACAGCGCCGCCGGCACGGCCAGAGCCGCCGCCGCGCCGAGACCGGCGACTCCGCGCAAGGACCAGCCGGCCGGCTGCAAACCGAACTTTCCTGCCACGATAACGACACCCTGTCAGCTACGCCCTCTCACCCGAGAGGCTAGACTGCGGGCCGCGGCATGGCAACGTACCACGCCCCGCCGGCTCGGGCCATCGTGACATTTTCGCTGCACCGTCAGGGCCGGGCCGGTGGCGATGTGACGGAGCCCATCGACCCTCTTGCACCGCGTTCGGCACGGCGATAAGAAACGCGGATCGGGTGATTAGCTCAGTGGTAGAGCGCTTCGTTCACATCGAAGATGTCGGAGGTTCGAGTCCTCCATCACCCACCAGTTTTTTTCAATCGCCCGGCCGACCGCCGCGAGACGGGCCATGGTTCTGCGGCCCCGTCGACCGCCACGGAATTCGGCGGGCCGGGGCTGTGGCGCGATAGCCGAACGCGATAGCATCTATTGCCCTTTGGTATTTCCGGCATGACCGCGACAATGCGACGGTGACTTCCGGCCTTTGCGAAAGGGCCGGGGCGAGGCCGCGAGACTGCGCGGATCGATCGGGGCGGGCGGGACGCCGCAAGCTGGAGGCAAGCGTCGATGACAGCTGTCAACTCTGACGAAGCATATGCCGATATCCGTGAGGGCGTCGGGCGTATCTGCGCCGATTTTCCCGGCAGTTACTGGCGCGACCTTGACGCCCGGCGTGCCTATCCGGCCGACTTCGTGGAGGCGCTTTCGCGGCAGGGCTATCTCGCCGCGATGATCCCCGAGGAGTATGGCGGGGCGGGGCTCGATCTTCAGGCATCGGCCGTCATTCTCGAGGAAATTCACCGCCAGGGCTGCAACGCGGCGGCCTGTCACGCGCAGATGTATACTATGGGCACCCTTCTGCGCCATGGCTCGGAAGAGCAGAAACGCACCTATCTTCCCGCCATCGCCGAGGGGCGGCTGCGGCTTCAGGCCTTCGGGGTGACCGAACCGGCGAGCGGCACCGACACTCTCGCGCTCAGGACGACGGCCCGGCGCGAGGGCGATGATTATGTCATCAACGGCCAGAAGATCTGGACCTCGCGGGCCGAGTATTCCGACCTGATGATCCTGCTGGCGCGCACCGGCCCGCGCGGGGAAGGCGACGCCCGCACGGAGGGGCTTTCGGTCTTCCTCGTCGATCTTCGCGAGCTTGTCGGAAACGGTGTGACGATCCGGCCCATCCGCACGATGATGAACCACGCCACCACCGAGGTCTTTTTCGACGACGCGCGCATTCCGGCCTCGGCGCTGATCGGCGAGGAGGGGCGCGGGTTTCGCTATGTCCTCTCGGGGATGAATGCCGAACGCATCCTGATCGGCGCCGAGTGCATCGGCGATGCCAAGTGGTTTCTCTCCACCGCCTCGGACTATGCGCGCGAACGCGAGGTGTTCGGCGGCCCGATCGGACGCAACCAGGGCATACAGTTTCCGCTCGCGCGCGCCTATGCGCACATGATCGCGGCCGAGGGGCTGCTCTACCGGGCGGCGGCGAGATATGATGCCGGCGGCAATCCGGGCGTGGAGGCCAACGCCGCCAAGATGCTCGCCGCCGATGCCAGTTGGGAGGCCGCAGAAGCCTGCGTGCAGACGCATGGCGGCTTCGGATTCGCCGAGGAATATGACGTGGAGCGCAAGTTCCGCGAAACCCGGCTCTATCAGGTGGCACCGATCTCGACCAACCTCATCCTGTGCCATATCGCGGAGAAGGCGCTCGGCCTTCCCAAATCCTACTAGCGGCCGCAAGGAGCCCGCGCATGACCGGCAAGCCCGCCCGATGAGCCATTTCTCCCCCGAAGAGCACGTGGACTGGATCGGTTACAGCACCGAGGCGCGCGAAACCATCTCGACGCGCCTTCTGGAGCACTTCGCCGCCACGCTCGATGGCCTTCTCGCCCCGAATCCGGTGCCGCCGGGGCTGTTCTGGTGCCTGATGCCGGCCGCACAGCCCCCCGAGGCGCTCGGCCGCGACGGCCATCCCCGACCCGGCCTCGTCCTGCCCGCCCCGCCCTTTCCGCGCCGCATGTGGGCGGGGGGCGAGCTGGTGTTTCAGCGGGAGCTGACGCCCCACGACACGGTCAGCCGGCAGAGCACGATCGAGGACATCGCCTTCAAGCACGGGCGCAGCGGGCCGCTGGGATTCGTCACCCTGCGCCACCGCTACCGGACAGGCGGCGACCTCGCGATCGAGGAGCGCCAGGACATCGTCTATCGCCCCGATCCAACGCCCGACGCCGCGCCCCCCGTCCCCGAACCGGCCGAGGATTGGCCCGACGCCGCGGAGGTGATGCACCTCACGCCCGATCCGGTGCTGCTGTTTCGCTATTCGGCGCTGACCTTCAACGGCCACCGCATCCATTACGACCGCGACTACGCCATGCGCGTGGAGGGCTATGAGGGGCTCGTCGTGCATGGCCCGCTTCAGGCGACGCTGATGCTCAACCTCGCCGCACGCCTGCTCGGCCGGTTGCCCGCCCGGCTGACGTTTCGCGGCGTCGCGCCACTGATCTGCGGCCGGCCGATACAAGTCGAGGCCAGGCAGGAGGATGACGGAACGCTGTCGACCCGCGTTCGCGTGGCCGGCGGGCCGGCGACGATGCTCGGCACCGCGAGCCCATGATCGGGCCGCGCGCGCTCACGCCGCAAGAAAGACAACCCCGCCATCGGTGCCCCGCCGGCGGGCCATCCGCCCCGTGCCGCACAGCAGGTTGAGATGGGCCAGCGTTTCGGCAAGGGCAAGCCGCCTGTGCCCGCCCGCCATCGCGCGGGGAAAGACCTGTGCGGCGATCCGATAGGCGGAGACCGGCTGCGCGGCGAGGGCTGCGATCTCGCTCAGCCGGGCGTCGTGATGCGCGCGCAGCTGCGCGAGCCGGGCATGCAGACCCCTGAAGGCGGGGCCGTGCGCAGGCAGCACGAGTGTCTCCTCGGCTAGCGCGCCGAACCTGTCGAGCGCGGCAAGGAATTCGCCCAGCGGGTCGGCTTCTGGCTCGGCGGGAAAGACGCCGACAAAGGGCGTGATGCGCGGCAGCACCTGATCCCCCGCGATGAGCAGCGCCTCCTCGGCACAGTAAAGGGCGGCGTGCTCGGGCGCGTGACCGCCGGCGGTCAACACCCGCCAGTGGCGGCCACCGATGCGCAGGACGTCCCCCTCGGCGATCCGCACGAAGCGGTCGGGCAGCGGCGCGAGCGCGCCCAGCGCGGCCGGCATCGCCGTGAAATCGGGCAGCTCCGCCTCGGGGACGCCGTGCAGGCGGAAGAAATCGCCGCCGTCACCCCGCGCCGGCCGCCCCGCCATGGCCCCCCGCAGGCTGGCGGAGAGCCACTCCGTCCGCGTCATCAGGAACGGGGGGCGCCCCGTCGCCTCCCACAGGGGGCCGGCATGGCCGACATGATCGACATGGCCATGCGTCGCCACGATCCGGCGGACATCGCCGCCGAGTTCCCCGCGCAGAACATCCGCCCAGATACGGCGAATCCCCGGCGTGTCGGCACCGCAATCGACCACCGTCCAGCCGTCACCGTCCCTGAGGAGCCAGCACGTCACCCGCTTCGGGCCGAAATCCAGCGGCAGCACCAAAGGCACGATGCCCGGAACGATTTCCGCCCCCGGCGCGGCACGGCCCCCATCCTGCCCGGTATCGAAAAATTCGACGGGCCGCGGACGATTCATTCTGCGGCATCGCCCTGAGGGAACCATCCTCCCGTCCGCTGCCTTCGGCCGGCGTTCCACACAGTGTCGAGCCCCGCCGCGATGGCCTGCGCCTGCGCGACCGAGCCGTGGATCACCTCGGCCGAGGTCAGGATTTCGTCGATCAGCCCGGCGCCCACGCCCATATAGATTTCGCCCTCGTCAAGATCGCCCTCGATCACGCCGCCGATGCGCCGGTTGGCCGAGGCCTGGTAATCGGCGATATAGGCATGCAACTCGTCGGCCGGCATGCCCGAGAGTTCCTTTTCGCGGAAGGTTGTCGCGAATCTGTTGGCCAGCGTGCGCGCCACCTCCGTCGTCCGGCCCCAGGAAAGGGTCGCGGTGTCGTCAGCCTCCACGATCGCCCGTTTGACCCGCGGATGGACGGGCGATTCCTCCACCGCCATGAAGCGCGTGCCCATATAGGCCGCCTGCGCCCCGGCCGCCCCGGCCATGACGAGGCCGGCGCCGTCCACGATGCCTCCGGCGGCGATGACGGGGATGTTGACGGCCCTGACCACCTGCTGAACCAGCGCCATGCTGGGAATCTCGGCAAAGCCGCTGTGCCCGCCCCCGTCGAAACCCTCGGCGACGACCGCGTCCACACCCTCGGCCTCGGCCTTGCGGGCATGCTTGACCGCGGCGATGGCGTGGACCACGAAGACCCCGGCCTCCCTCAATGTCGAGGTGTAGACGGCCGGGCTCCCCGTGGCCACGAAGACGATCGGCACGCGCTCCTCGCAAACGACCTGCACGGCGCGGTCGCTGAACACCCGCATGCCGCCGCGCCCGATCGGGATATTGACCGCGAAGGGCCTGTCGGTGCGCGCGCGCACCTGCCGGATCTGCTCGCGCAGGCGTTCGCCGGTTGTCTCAGGCGAGGTCGAGGGCTCCGTGGCCCCTGCATTGGGTCCGAGCGTTCCCAGCCCGCCGGCCGCCGATACGGCCGCCACCAGCCTGGCATCTGTTGCCCAGTTCATGGGCGCCTGGATGACTGGGTGCTCGATCCCCAAGCGTTCCGTGAGTGTGCTTCGCATGACCTCGCCCGTTCAACTGCCGGCCCGGCGGACCCCGACCGCCCGCCGGTGAGCAAGGCGCGCGGGCGGGACATCCACCGCCGTCAGCATAGAAAGCGGGGGCGGGGGCAGGCCAATGCCGAATGGATGCAGGCGTCATTACCGGCCGGCATATCAGCCGGCCGTCATTCCCGCCGCGGTGACGGCGCGCTTACCCGGCAAAGGGCTGGCTGCCGTCGGCGACCTCCAGCGCCCGGACGGCGAAACGCTCGGCCAGCGGGCCCAGCCGCGCCGCGTCGGCCGACGCCGCGTTGCCGGCCCGCGCCCGGTCGGCGATGCCCACGAAGATCACCGCGAAGCGAAACAGCGCGAAGGCCACATGGAACCGCTGCAAAGGCGCACGACCGGCCGCCCCGCGGAAATAGCGTTCAATGAAGGCGCCTTCGCGCGGGATGCCTAGCGCGTCCCGGTCGAGCCCCAGGAGCCCGCCATATTCCCCGGGGTCGGTGTGCCACGGCATCACGCAAAAGCCGAGATCGGCAAGCGGATGCCCCAGCGTGGCGAGTTCCCAGTCCAGAATGGCGATCACCCGCGGCTCGGTCGGGTGGAACATCAGATTGCCGATACGGAAATCGCCATGCGCAATGGCGACGTCGCCGTCATCGGGGGCCATGTGTTCGGGCAACCACTCGATCAGGCGCTCCAGCGCAGGAATCGCGCGCCCGGGCGAGGCCCGGTATTGCCGCGTCCAGCGCGCGATCTGGCGCTCGAAATAGTTGCCGGGCCGCCCGAAATCGCCCAGACCGACCGCATCGGGCGCGACGGCGTGCAGCCGGGCGAGCGCGTCGGCCATGGCAAGATAGATCTCGCCGCGCTCGGACGGGGCCAGCCCCGGCAGCGCCGCATCGTCGAACACGCGGCCGTCGAGGCGCTCCATCAGGTAGAACGGGGTTCCGAGGACGGTGTCGTCCTCTTCCAGCAGGATCGGCACCGGCACGGGCACATCGGTCGCCTCCAGCGCCGAGAGCACGCGAAACTCGCGCTCGACCGCGTGCGCGCCGGGCAGGATGTCGCCGCCCGGCTTCTTGCGCAGGACCATCCGCCGCGCGCCCCAGTCCACGAAGTAGGTCGGGCAGGATTGCCCGCCGCTGATCCGCTCGACCATCAGGGCGGCGCCGGGGGCGAGCAGCCGTGCGCGCAGATACGCCTCCAGCGCGGCGGGGTCGAAATCCGCCCCGGTCAAGCCCGGCCCCCGGCAAGGTCGGCGGCGCGGGCGCGCAGGCGGAACTTCTGGATCTTGCCGGTCGCCGTGCGCGGCAAGGCGCCGAACACGAAATGGCGCGGCCGCTTGAACCCGGCAAGATGGTCGCGGCAGAAGGCGTCGAGCTCGGCCGCCTCGGCGCTCTGCCCCTCCCGAAGTTCGATGAAGGCCCAGGGCGTCTCTCCCCATTTCGGGTCGGGCGCGGCGACCACCGCCGCCAGCAGCACGGCGGGGTGGGCGTGCAGGACGCTCTCGACCTCGAGGCTCGAGATGTTCTCGCCGCCGGAAATGATGACATCCTTCTTGCGGTCGCGGATCTCGATCTGGCCGTCCGCGTGGCGCACCGCGACGTCGCCGGTGTGGAAGGCGCCGCCCTCGAAGGCCGTCGCGGTCGCCTCGGGGTCGCGGTAGTAGCCGGCCATGACGGTGTTGCCGCGCAGCACGATCTCGCCCTGCGTGGCGCCGTCCCACGCGACCGGCGCGCCCGAAGCGTCGACAACATCGCTGCGGCTCGCCGTGACGTGGCGCATTCCCTGCCGGGCCAGCAAGGCGGCTTTCTCGTCGGGCTCGGCCGGCGCGTCGGGCCCCGGGTCGTTCAGCGTGGCCGGTCCGAAGGACTCCGTCAGCCCGTAGAGATGGACCAGGTCGACCCCCATCTGGTCGAGGCGCGCGATCAGCGACGCCGTCGGCGCGGCCCCCCCCGTCGCGACGCGCACGCGCGCGCCCTCGGGCGGCGGCTCGGGGTGGTCCAGCAGCATGTAGAGGACCACCGGCGCGCAGGCCATGTGGGTGACGCCATGCGCGCCGATCGCCGCGACGATCGCGCCGGGCTCCACGTGATCGAGGCAGACGTGAACCCCGCCCGCGGCGGTGACGGCCCATGTGTGGCACCACCCGTTGCAGTGGAACATCGGCAGCGTCCACAGGTAGACGCTGTCGGTGTCGAGCCCCAGCGCCATGACGTTGCCCAGGGCGTTGAGATAGGCGCCCCGGTGATGATAGACGACGCCTTTCGGCCGGCCCGTCGTGCCCGAGGTGTAGTTCAGGCACAGCGCCTGCCACTCGTCGGCCACGCGGCCGCGCCAGTCGGGAGTGCGCGCCGCGCCGTGAAACAGGTTCACCCCCTCGTCCGCCTGCGGGGTATCCGCCAGCCGGTGAAGCGGCACCTCCTGCGCATCGGCGGCGGGCTCGGCGACGGTATTCGTGGCGGCCTCGCAGATCATGACGCGTGCGCCGACGTGGCCAAGGATGTAGCCCACCGTATCGGTGTCGAGCCGCGTGTTGATCGTGTTGAGCACCGCGCCCAGCATCGGCACCGCGTAGTGCGCGGCGAGCATCTCGGGACGGTTGCCCAGCATCACCGAGACGACGTCGCCGCGCCCGACGCCCTGCGCCTCGAGCCACGCCGCCATCCGCGCGACGATGCGGGCGAAGTCCAGATAGCTCCAGCGCGCCTCGCCCCAGATCACCGCCGTGCGCGCGCCGTGCACCTCGCAGGCGCGGTCGAGGAAATCGAGCGGGCTGAGCGGTTGGTGGTTCGCCGGCCCCGCCGCCAGGTGCGCCTCGGTGAACATGCGTCCTTCCTCCCTTCGGCAGTGGCCGGGCCTCGCGGGCTCAGCCGGCGACCTCCCACGACCAGAAGCCGCGGCCGTTGCTGGCCATCTCGCGGTTGAGCACCATGCGATGCACCTCGTCGGCGCCGTCGACCAGACGCGCCTGCCGCGCATAGCGATAGACCCATTCCAGCACGGTATCGGTGGAATAGCCGCGCGCGCCGTTGATCTGGATCGCCACGTCGGCGGCGCGGTGCAGCAGGTTGGCCACGTGTATCTTCGCCATCGACACTTCGGCACGGCCGTAGCGGCCCTGGTCCTGCTCCCACGCGGCCTTCATCACCAGCAGGCGGCCGGTCTCGATGGAGGCGCCGAGCTCGCCTAGCATCAACTGAATGCTCTCGCGGTCGGCCAGGCGCACGCCGAAGCCCTCGCGCCGGTCCGCGTAGTCCTGCGCGACCTCGACGCAGCGCTTGGCCAGCCCCAGCCAGCGCATGCAGTGGGTCAGCCGCGCCGGGCCAAGCCGCGTCTGCGTGACCTTCATGCCGCGCCCTTCCTCAAGGATCATGTTCCCCGCCGGGATCTCCAGCCCGTCGAACTCCAGCTCGCAATGGCCGCCATGTTCCTCGGGGCCCATGATCCCGATGCGCCGCAGGATGCGCCAGCCGGGCTGGTCGCGGTGGAACAGGAAGGCCGACAAGCCGCGCGACGGATCGTCCGAGGTGCGCGCGATGAGGATGAAATGCGCCGCGCCCTCGGCGCCGGTGATGAACCATTTTCGCCCGTGGACGACATAGGTGTCGCCGAGCCGCTCGGCCCGGGTGCGGATCATCGACGGGTCCGACCCCCCTCCGGGGTGCGGCTCGGTCATGGCGAAGGCCGAGCGCACCTGCCCCGCGGCGATGGGGTCGAGCCATCGCTGCCTCTGCGCGGGCGTGGCGAGCTGGTCGAGCACCATCATGTTGCCGTCATCGGGCGCGGCGCTGTTGAAGACGACAGGCCCGAAGACCGAGCGGTTCATCTCTTCATAGCAGGCGGCCATGCCGACCCGGCCGATGTGGCGGCCGTCGGGCAGCGGCAGTTGCAGCGTCCACAGCCCGGCATCGCGCGCCTTCGCGCGCATCCGCTCAAGCGGTGCCTCGGCGATGTTGCCGTGGGCGTCCCACGCGGCAGGGTCGGCCTCGAGCGGCAGCAGCTCCTCCTCGACGAACCCGGCGATGCGCGCGCGGATATCGTCGATCCAGGCCGGCAGGGTGAAATCCATGTTTTGCCTCCAGCTAGAGCGACGAGACCAGGTGCCCGCCATCGACGGCCAGCACCGACCCGGTCATGTAGGCGCCGGCATCCGAGCACAGCAGCATCAGCGGCGCGTCCAGGTCCTCCGGCCGCCCGAGCCGGCGCTGCGGAATCCGGCGGATCAGCGCCTGGCCCGCCTCCGACGCGAAGAAGTCGCGGTTGAGCGGTGTCTCGATATAGCCGGGGCACAGCGCGTTGACCCGGATGCCGTAACGCGCCCATTCCAGCGCGAGCGCCTTGGTCAACTGCACCAGACCGGCCTTGGAGGCGGCATATGCGGCGACATGACCGGCCACCCGCAGGCCGAGGATCGAGGCGATGTTGACGATCGCGCCTTCCCGGCCTTGCGCGTGCATCGCGCGCGCCGCCGTCTGGGCGACGCGGAACGCACCCTTGAGGTTGGTGTCGATGACCGCGTCGATGTCCTGCGTGCCGTGTTCGAGCGCCGGCGACGCCACGGTGACGCCGGCATTGTTGACGACGATGTCGAAGGCGCGGCCCTCGAGCGCGGCGGCCACCGAGTCCGCCGAGGCCACGTCGAGTTCCAGCGTCGTCGCCTCGCCGCCGGCCTGCGCGATCTCGCTGCGCAGGCTGTCGAGCGCCTCGGTGCGCCGCGCCGCCGCAGTCACCGCGACGCCCTGCGCGGCAAGCAGCTTGCAGAAATGGCGCCCAAGCCCCGAGGAGCCGCCGGTCACGAGTGCCGTCCGCCCCCGCAGATCGGGCCACGATACGCCGCCGCCGGAATTGCGATCATCTGCTGGCACGGCTCCCCCGCAATTTTTCGAACGATCGCTCGATTTCTATCGGGGCGGGGGCCCTTCCGCAAGGGCAACATCTTGCCGGCCCGCGCCAGAGCGGCTACGCATGGGCGCAATTCTGGAGGCGCGGATTGGACGGCAAGACCCCCTTCGACCCGGACCGGTTCAGCACCCGGATGCTGTGCCGCGCGATGCTGGAGCGCAATCGCGATGCCATCTGCACCCGCAACGCGATGCGCGCGGCGCGCAAGCTCGAAATCATCGTCACCACGGCGCTGGAGCTTTCCAACCGCCGCGGCTTCGCCGCGATGAGCCTGCGCGATCTGTCGCGCGCCTCGGGCGTGAGCATGGGCGGGCTGTATTCCTATTTCGACAGCAAGCAGACGCTGCTTCTGATGATCCTCGGCGAGGTGACCGCAGCCGTGGAAAGCGTGCTGCAAACGCCGCCGCCCGAGCTGGGCACAGACCCGAGGCGGCGGCTGATCTGGCTGATCGGGGCGCATCTGCACCTCACCGAGGCGATGCAGCCATGGTTCCGCTTTGCCTATATGGAGGCCAAGAGCTTCCCCGCCGACGCGCGGCGCATCGCCGTCGACAGCGAGGAGCTGACCGAATCCTATATCGCGGCGATCCTGCGCGACGGTGCTGCTTCGGGCGCCTTCCGGGTGGACGACGCGACCCTGACCGCCGCGCTCATCAAGCCCCTGCTGCAGGATTGGTATGTCAAGCGCTCCAAATACCGTCGGCGGGGGGTCACGCTCGAGCGATATGCATCGAAGGTCCAGCAGATCGTGCTGACCATGTGCGCTGCCGCCCCGCCCGGCGGCGATGATTTCACGGCCTTCGCCCTCGCGGACGGCCCCGACAACAAGGAAAAAGACACGACATGACCAACGCCCGCCCCCCGCGGCTCAGCCCCCCCGCCCCGCTGGATTTTACCGACCGCCAGCGCGAGGTTCACGACGAGATCGCCTCGGGGCCGCGCGGCGCGGTGCGCGGCCCCCTCGCCGTCTGGCTCCACCGTCCCGAGCTGGCCGAACGGGCGCAGGCGCTGGGGCGCTATTGCCGCTACGAGACCCTGCTGCCGCCGAAGCTCTCGGAGCTGGCGATCCTGACCACCGCGGTTATCTGGGGCGCCGAGTTCGAGTGGCAGTCGCACGAGCCTGCCGCGCGCGCGGCCGGTCTCGCGGCGGGTGTGATCGACGCCCTACGCTCGGGCCTGGAACCCGAGTTCGACACGGCCGAGGAGGCGGTGGTCCACGCCTTCACCCGCGCCGCCCATATCGACCGGCAGGTCGATGACGCCCTCTATGCGCGCGCGGTGGAGGTTCTGGGGCGCGACACGGTCGTGGATCTCGTGGGCCTGATCGGCTATTACAGCCTGATCTCGCTGACGATCAACATCTTCCGCGTGCCGGCGTCGGAAAGCTGACCGAGGAGCCGACCCGATGAACGACGCCCCCATCACCTGGCATCCCGACCCGACACGGCCGCGCCTGCGCCTGCCCGCCGGATCGGCCGACACGCATTGCCATGTCTTCGGACCGGCCGCCGTTTTTCCCTTCAACCCCGAAAGCCGCTACACGCCGGGCGACGCCCCCAAGGAACGCCTGTTCGCCCTGCACGACATGCTGGGAATCCACCGGCGGGTCATCGTGCAGGCCGGGATTCACGGATTCGACAACTCGGTCATTGCCGACGCGATCGCCGCGCGCCCCGACTCGACCCGCGGC
Organism: Rhodobacteraceae bacterium WD3A24; assembly: GCA_002967695.1. Lineage (GTDB taxonomy): Bacteria > Pseudomonadota > Alphaproteobacteria > Rhodobacterales > Rhodobacteraceae > Alkalilacustris. The sequence goes on from PUHN01000009.1 coordinate 22,425, forward strand.
ATCGCGCTGGCGCCACCGGACATCACGGCCGGGGAAATCGCCCGGCTCGCCGGACAGGGGTTTCGCGGCATCCGCTACAACTACATGTCGCATCTGCCCCCCGGCGCCTCGGCCGAGGAACTGCGCATGCTGGCGCCGCGGATGGCCGAGGCGGGCTGGCATCTTGTCATCCACATGGAGGCGCGACTCATTGCCGAGATGGCGCCGCTGCTCGCGGAGATGCCCCTGCCCGTCGTCGTCGACCATATGGGCCGCATTCCGGCGGCCGACGGCCCCGATCAGGCGCCCTTTACGGCGCTGATGCGGCTGATGGAACACGAGCATGTCTGGGTGAAGGTCTGCGGGAACGAACGCGCCTCGTCCCGCCCCTACCCCCATGACGACGCAACGCCCTTTGCCCGCCGGCTGGTGGATGCCTTTCCCGACAGCGTGCTGTGGGGCACCGACTGGCCGCATCCCAACTTTCCCGACGCCCCGCCCGACGACGGCAAGCTGGTCGATCTGCTCGCCGATATCGCCCCCGACGCCGGCGCGCTGCACCGGCTGATGGTGGACAACCCCGCGCGGCTTTATGATTTCGGCCCGCTCGAAGGCGCCGGCGCCGCACCAGGGCGGTGAGGCGCCGCCAAGCGGCCTATCGGCGCATGGTTTCGGGCAGATACAGCGCGATCTCGGGAAACACGCACAGGATCAGAAGCATCACGAGCGTCGCCGCGATATAGGGCAGCAGGCCGCGAAAGACGTCTTCGAGCTCGATCAGCTTCCCCGCGGCCCCCTTGACCACGAAACAGTTGATCCCCACCGGGGGCGTCACGGCCCCCAGTTCTGCCAGAAGCACCACGAAGACCCCGAACCAGATCGGGTCAAAGCCCAGATCCATCATGATCGGATGGGTGACCGGCAGCGTGATCGCCAGCAGTGCCGGCGCGTCCATCAGCATGCCGAGAAGGACATAAAGCGCCGCAATGATCGCGACGATCACCCAGCGGTTCACGTCGGCATTGATGAGGAAATCCGAAAGATACTGGCTGAGCCCACTGAAGGCGAGAAACCGCGAGAAGACCAGCGCGCACACGATGATACCGAAGATCATCGCCGTGGTCTGGACGGTGTCGAGCAGCACTGCCGTCAGCTGCACGCCGCGCAGCCCGCGGTGCCGGATCAGCGCCATGGCGAAGGTCACGAGCGCGCCGATCGCGCCCGCCTCGGTGGGGGTGAACACGCCCATGTACAGCCCGCCGATGATCGCCACGATCACCACCACGAGGGGGCCGACCAGCCGTAGCGAAAAGATTTTGTCGCGCCACGAATAGACGACGTCGCTGCGTGGGGCGAGATGGGGCTTGGCCAGCACGGTCAGCAATGTCGCCAGGCCGATCAGGGTGGTAAAGATCAGCCCCGGTATCGCGCCGGCGAGCAGAAGCTGGCCGATGCTGGAATCGGTCAGGATGCCGTAGACCACCATCAGCGCACTCGGCGGGATCATCACGGCCAACGTGCCGGAGATTGCGATCGAGGCCGATGCGAGGCTCTTGCTGTAGCCGCGTTCGAGCATCTGCGGCAGCGCCAGCTTCGTGAACAGTGTCGCCGTGCCAACGCTGGAGCCCGAGGCCGCGCCGAACGCCGCCGCGCCGCCCGTCGTGGCGATGGCCAGCCCGCCGGGAAGCCGCCCGAGCCAGCGCGTCGCCGCCTCGAACAGATCCTTGCCGATGCCCGCGCGCATGGCGAAGAACCCCATCAGCAGGAACATCGGCACCACGCTGAAGTGAAAGCTGTGAGTGATGCTGAAAAAGATCGAGCTGAGCGTCGAGCTCGCCGCGCCGAAGCCGGAGAGGGCGTAAAGCCCCACCATGCCGACCGTCCCCAGCGCGATCATCACATTGACGCCCGAGAGGATGGTCAGGAACAGCGCGCCCACCCCGATGATGCCGATCGTGAGTTCTCCCATGCGTCAGGTCTCCATCTGCTCGTCGGCCTCGTCGCCGTGATCGGAAAACTCCGGGTCATCCATTCCGAAGACCCCGACACGGATCGCGTCGAGCAGGAACTGGATCGTCAAAAGGAACATCCCCAGCGCGACGGCCCCCTTCGACGGGTAGATCGGAAAGCGGATCGAGCCCCATGCATGCTCGTCGATCGCATAGGATCTGAGGAAGAAGATGAATGAGGCGTAAGTGGCCCAGGCGGCGAAGAGAAAGCCGACGATCAGCGAGCCCGTGAAGAAAATCCTCTGCCACCGGGGCGAGAAATTCTTTGTCACCAGCGTCACCCGGATATGGCCACGGCGCATCTGGGTATAGGCCATCGGCATGAGGATGGCGATCACCATGAACGCCTCGGTGATCTCCAGGGTTCCGGTGATGGGAACATTGAAGAACTTGCGGGAGAGCGAATTGGCGTCGATCAGCCACATGATGGCGAAAAAGCCGAAAGCCGCCAGGGTCGCAATCACCATGAGCAGCTTGGCATACAGGCGGTAGATGGTTTCGAACAGCTCGCGCATCGCACCCTCGCCGTCGTCCGGTGAGGCCGGGCGGCCCGAAGAACCCCCCGGCAGGATACGCGGGCGCCGTCGGCCAATTGCCGCGCGGCGCCCGCGCCTGCTTCCGCAGCCTCAAGAACGCGGCATCACGGGATGCTGAGCGCCTCGAGGATCGGTTCGACGTCGAGCCCTGTCGGCTCCACGGTTTCCACCCATTCCCGACGCACCTCGGAGATGGCCTCCGAGTTGTTGGCGAGCTCGTAGAACTCCTCGGCCGGGAAGTCGATGATTTCGACCGAGCCGGTCTCCGTCCACTCCTGACGGATTTCCTGTTCGGCGGCGAGCATCTCGGTGGTATAGCGGACGAGATATTCGCGCCCGATGCTCTCCAGCTCGACCTGAAGATCCTCGGGCAGGCTGTTGTAGGTGTCGAGGTTCATGCCGATCAGGTGCCCCCAGGAGGCGCCGAGCGGAATGTCGATGAAATACTCGGCCACCTCGTCATAGCGCCACCCGTGGGCGAGTGTCTCGCCGACCGGGCTGCAATCGATGATGCCGCGCTCCAGCGCCTCATAGGCCTCGGGCGTGCTCATCGACACCGGCACGGCGCCGAGCTCCTCGATCAGGACCGGCAGCGCGAAACCGAAGGATCTGATGCGCAGCCCCTCGAAATCATCGATCGACCTGACCGGCTGGGTGCAGATCATCCCGTATTCCTCGAGCGGGCGCAGCCCGACCATCTTCACGTTGAACCGCTCGAGCTCTTCGGCGAATTGCGGGTGCTGCTGGTGCCAGTAATTCATCAGCAGGCCCAGCTCGATCGAGGAGTTCGGTTGCGGCCAGAAGAAGCTGATCGCGTTGTTGACCGGCAGCTGATCGGGGAAATAGGGGGTGACGATATCGCCGATGCCGCCCACACCGTCCTGAAGGCCATTGAGAATCTCGTTGATCCCCGACATGCTGCCGCCCCAGTGGATGCGGATCGAGTGTTCCCCGTCGGTGCGGCGCTCCAGCTCGTCGGCGAACCACTGCGTGGTCACCGCCTGCGGATCACCGGCGCCCTGAGGCTTGTAGGTGATCCAGTTGAGCGTCTCCGCCCCGCCTGCCGTCGCGCCGAGCGCGAGCGCGGAAGCGACTGCGGTCGTGTACCAGAGTTTGCGGATCTTCGGCATTTCTCTCCTCCCAGAAAGATATGGCGCCCCAGTTCCGTTGCCCGGCGCCGATTTGGATTTGGTGCAACGCACGAATTGAGTTTACGCCACGACTCTCAAAGCGAAAAAGATATACTGAGCATAATTGCCATGCCTGTTGGGCATCGCGCGCGTCATCCCGCAAACGCCGGTTCGGGCCGGCCGGCCACCCCGACCCGCACCGCCAAAAGCCGCCCCGCAAGCGGCTCGCGGGCGAGATCCTCCTCGCTCAGACCGTAGCGCATGCATGTGATGAACAGCGTCTCCAGATCGGCGCCGCCGAAGGCCACGCTCGTCGGTTTCGACACCGGCAGTTCGAGCGCGCCGTCCGCCCGGCCGGACGGCGCATAGCGCGACACGCGCCCCGCCGTTACCTCCGCCACCCACAGAAATCCCTCGCTGTCGACGGTGCATCCGTCGGGGCGGCCGGGCCTGCCGGCGTAATCGAGAAAAACCTCGCGCGGACCGATGGTGCCGCGTTCCATGTCGAAGGCGTAGCGGTAGACTTGTCCGGGCCGCGAGTCGGCGAAATAGAGCGTCGCGCCGTCCGGACTCCAGGCCAGCCCGTTCGACATGGCCAGACCCTCGTCCATGCGGTGAACGCTCAGGTCGGGGTCGATCCGGTAGAGGCACCCCGTCGCCGATTTCATCGAGGGGTCGAACGTCCCCGCCCAGAACCGGCCGCGCGCGTCGCAGGCCCCGTCGTTGAACCGCTCGCGGCCGAAGTCGATGCCGTGGCCTGTGATCTCCTCCGTCTTCCCGGTGTCGGGGGCGAACAGGGCAAGCTGATTGCGAAAGGCGGCCAGAAGGCCGCCGCCATCCCTAAGGGCGAAGCTGCCGGGCATCTTCGCGAGTTCCCAGCTTTGACTGACCGTCCCCGCGGCGTCGGTCCGGTGGAGCCGGCGCGCGGTCACGTCGTGCCAGTAGAGGTGCCCGTAGCGCCCGTCCCACAGCGGCCCCTCGCCCAGGTCGCAGACGACATCGCCATGCGGCGCGACTTGCATACCCATTGCCCGGTCTCCTCTCCTGTCTATACCGTCATCGTCTGCCCGGCGGGATCGCTGCTCTCTCGCGCGCGGCTGTAGAAGATCGCCCCGATCACCAGCCCGGCGGCGTGAAAGGCGAAGAGCACGCGGAACGCATCGGTGGTGTCCAATCCGGCGCCGGTCAGCGCGTCCATGATCAGCCCGGTGACAATCTGAATGATCAGCGCGCCGAGCAGCACGATGGTGTTGAGCACGGTCACCCCGCGGCCGAGCGAGTCGGGCGGATAGAAATTGCGCCCGTGCGGTATGATGGTGCCGCAGGCGCCGCCCGCGCCACCCAGCATGACGAAAAGGGCGACCACCGCTGCCAAAGGCGGGTGCGATGTCGCCGCCGCGATGATGAACAACACCACCGAAAGCGCGGTGCCGATCAGCACCGATCCCTTGAGGCTGCGCATCCGCTGGCCCAGCCAGCCGAAAAAGAACAGCCCCACGGCAAAGGCCGATACCATCAGAAACAGAATGTTGCCGCGCGCGACCACGCCCAGCTCGAACGCTTCGCTGAGATACACCGCCCCCCAGACCCCGGCGATCGAAAAACTCGTGGCATAACTCACGAAGGCCATCGCGAAGACGGGCCACAGTTGCCGATTACCGAGAATGCGGAAACTGCCCGCCACGGTTTCGACGAGCCCTTCGCGCGGGCCGGGGCGCGGCGTCCAGCCGGGCGGTCGCTCGCGCACCGCAAGCATGTAGATGGCCGCGATCGCCAGCGCCAGAACCGCCAGACCCAGAAACGCCCCGCGCCAGCCGACCAGCGCGGCCGCCGCCGCCACCGGGGCCGTCGCGCCGAGATTTCCGATCTGGCTCAGCGACAGGACCACCCCGATCACCGCCGGAAACCGCTCGGGCGGAATCCACCGCGCGCACAGGACGACCCCGCCCATGATCAGCGCGCCCGCGCCGACACCCATCAGCGCACGGCCAATCAGCAAGGCGGCGCGGCTATCGGCAACGGCGAAAACGACCGCGCCGGCGGCCGATATCATCAGCATCGCCGGGATGGTCCGGCGCAGCCCCATGCTGTCATAAAGGATTCCGGCCGGGATCTGCGTGATGACGGCGGTCACGAAGAAGCCGCTGGTCAGATACGCCGCCCAGGCCGTGCCCAGCCGTAACTCGGCGAGGATGTCGGGCGCCACGACAGCGGCCGAGGCGCGGAAGAGATGCGCCACCACCCCCACAGCGACGACCACCGAGACATTGACAAGGAACTGGCCGCGCAGGGCGCCCCTGCCTTCCTCGGCGGCGTGCCCGCTCATGATGCGGCGCTCACAATGCCGGGCGCAGAACGGTGCGCCCGACGCTCCGGCCCGCCTCCACGCTGCGATGCGCCTCGACCGCGCCGTCGAGGGGGAGCCGCTCGACGATGCGCACCTGCACCATACCACGCCGCATCAGATCGAGACTGTCGCGCAGCTGCTCGCGCGAGGTGCTCTTGGCGCTGAGGATCGACAAATTGCGGAAGAAAAGCTGGGCGGGGTTGAGTTGCACGAACTCCCCGGTGAGCTGCCCCACGAACACCCAGCGCCCGCCCATCGCGAAGCTCCGCCGCGTGGGCTGGAAGGTCGGGCTGCCGACATTGTCGATGCAGACATCCACGCCCCCGTCCGAGACGTCGCGAACGCGGGCCGAGAAATCCTCGCCTCGCCCGGTCACGACGACCTCGTGCGCGCCGGCCTCGCGGATGCGCGCGGCCTTCTCCTCGGACGAGGTCACGGCGACGACGAACGCCCCCGCAAGCCGGGCAAGCTGGACACCGTGAATGCCCAGCCCCCCGCCCGCGCCGGTGATCAGCACGCGCTCGCCAGGACGGACCTTGCCGATATCGCGGATCGCGTTGAGTTCGGTCCCGATCGCGCAGGCCGCGATCGCGGCGTCCTCCAGCGCGACGCCGTCGGGGATGAGGGCGAGGTTGTCCTCCTCGACATTGACGTATTCGGCATAGCCGCCGTTGAGGCCCGCATCGCCAAGAAACTCGCGCTCCTCGCAGGAGGTCTCCTGCCCCGTCCGGCACAGACCGCAATGCCCGCAGATATGGCGCCGCTGCGCGGCGGCGACGCGGTCTCCCACCTGAAACTGTGTCACTCGCGGGCCGATCTCGACCACCTCGCCCGAGACCTCGTGACCGGGGATGAAGGGAAGCTCGATACCGCGCTTCATCGTTCCGTTGCGGGTGACCACGTCGTGAAAACACACGCCACAGGCATCGACCTTGATGCGCACGTCATGCGCGCGCAGCTCGGGTTCGGGAACGTCTTCCAGCGCGAGCACGCCGGCCTCGCCGGTGTCGCGGACAACCATCGCTTTCATCATCGCCTCCCTCGTGGAACACTGCCCGTCAGGCGGGCCGGAACTTGAGCAGGGTCGCGTCGTCCGAGATGGCCTCGAACTCGGCCTCCAGCGCCGCCCCGATAGGCACGTCCATCGTGTTCTCGGTGCCGGTCAGGTTCGAATAGACGCGCACGCCCTCTTCCAGCTCGACGATCACCACACCGTAGGGCACCCGGTCGCGGAACGCCTCGAAATAGACCTGGTGAAACACGCAGCGCGCCCAGAGTCGGCCGCGGCCCGAAAGGGTGGCCCATTCGCTGCGGTCGCTGCCGCAATGAGGACAGTAGCGCGTGTCATGCAGACGAAACCGCCCGCACGCCTCGCAGCGCGGCAAGCGGATCACGCGCGCCCTGAGACCTTCCCAGTAGGGGCGGTTGGTCTCGTCGAGCGGCGGCATCAGGGATGCGAGATCGGACATGACGGCTACCTCGAATAGATGATGGCGCTCAGAAGCGGCGCGGCGCACATGTACTGGATGGTTTCGGCACCGGCGATCTGGCGCTCGCCGCATTCGTGGCGCAGCTGGCGGATCGCCTCGACGTTGAGCGCCCAGCCCTGCATGTAGCTTTCGGACATGTGCCCGCCGCTGGTGTTGGTGGGCAGGGCCGCCCCCCGCGCCAGATTGCCGTCCGCGACATAGGCGCCGCTCTCGCCCACATCGCAGAAACCGAAGCCTTCCAGCGTGAACAGCACCGTGGGCGAGAAGTTGTCGTAGATCATCGTGCCCGACAGGTCGGAGGGGCCGATCCCCGACATCTCGCGGATATCGCGCGCGATAAGCCCCATCGGCTCGCGCCAGAAATCGTCCGGCGGGAATGCCGAGTCCGGCAGCGCGGTAGCCTGCGAGAAGGCACTGATATGGACCGGAGGCTTCGCCAGGTCGCGCGCGCGCTCGGCGCTGGTCAGGATGATGGCGACGCCGCCATCATTGATCAGGCAATAGTCGAACAGGTGTAGCGGCTCGCAGATGTAGCGCGAGGCGTGGTAGTCGGCCTCGCTGATGCGCTCGCGCATGACGGCATCGGGGTTGAGCGCGGCATGTTCGCGAAACGTCACCGCGACATGGGCGAGCTGCTCCTGCGAGGTGCCGTATTCGTGGCGGTGGCGGTCGAACATCAGCGCGTGCACCGCACCGGGCGAGGTCATCCCGTAGGGAAACCACTCTCCGCCGGCTGTCGCGCCGTAGCGGTCCGTCGCGCCGCCATACTTGACGCCGCCGGTGCGCCCGTTGTTGCCGTAGACCAGCGCGATCGTCTCGCACATGCCCGAGGCGATCGCCATGGCGGCGATCTGGATCGTCGCGCCCGACATGCGGCCCTGCCCCGGCGTGACGTTGACGAAGCGCGGGTCGAGCCCGGTCATCTGGCAAAACCGCTGGTAGTCCGGGATGCGGTTGACGATCAGCCCGTCGATATCGCCGCGCGCAAGCCCGCAATCGGCCAGCGCGTTGTCGAGCGCCCAGATCCCCAGATCCTCCGCGCTCCAGCCCGGCAGCTTGCCGAACTGCGTCGTGCCCACGCCGACCGCGGCCACCTTTCCAGAAATTTCCTTGTCCGGCACCGGACTCCTCCCTTCATCACGATCGCCTTCGGGCGGGTGCGCCCCCTAGCCCGTTTTGCGTTTCGTCTTGCGGGCTTCGCGGTCATGGGTCGATGTGCCCAGACCCTGCTCGACCAGCTTGTATTTCTCGACCTTGCTGGTCGGGTTGCGCGGCAGCTCGGCCATCTCCTCGATGTAGCGGGGCAGCATGAAAGCGGGCATGCGGGCCTCCAGCCACTCGGCGAGTTTGGCGGGCGTCGTCTTCGCGCCGGCCTTGAAGACGACGACGACGCGGACATCGTCCTCGCCCGCCTCGGCCGGATGCGGCAGGGCGACGCATTCGGCGACATCGGGATGGGCGCCGACGAAGTTCTCGACGTCCCATGACGAGATGTTCTCGCCCCGGCGGCGGATGCGGTCCTTCTTGCGATCGACGAAGAAGAAGTAGCCGTCCTCGTCCAGCCGCGCCATGTCGCCGGTGTGGAACCACAGATTGCGGCAGGCGCGCAGCGTGTCCTCCGGCTTGTCGAGATAGCCCTGCATCATGATGAAGGGCAGCTTCGGCCGAACGGCGATCTCGCCCACCTCGCCGGGCGGCAGGGGAAAGTCGTTCTCGTCGACGATGCGGGCCTCCCAATCGTCGTGAAGGCGCCCGGCGGCCCCCTCGCGCCGCTCGGGGTAGTCAGAATAGACGATAAGGCCGGTCTCGGTCATTCCGTAGGCCTCGACCAGCCGCACGCCGAAGCGTTCCTCGAACTCGGGGTCGTGATGGGCGTTGTACATGCAGCGGATGCGGTGGGCCCGATCCTGCGGCCCGGGCGGCTGCGCCTTCAGTATCGGCGGGATCGTGAAGATCGTGTGCCCGACGGTCGCGCCGCACTCGGCCGCCTGATCCCAGAAACGCGAGGCCGAGAAACGCTCGCCCACCACCACATGCGCGCCGACCATCATCGCGGGAAGAACGCCGAGCCGGCTGGCCAGCCCGTGAAACAGCGGCAGGGGCGTGAAGATCACGTCCTCGCGGGTCAGCGCCACCGCGCGCAGGAAGACGCAGGCCGAGGCGAAGAACTGACCGTTGGGGATCATCACGCCCTTCGACGGGCCGGTCGTCCCCGAGGTGTACATCACCGAGTGGATGTCGCGGTAGCCGCACGGGATTTCGGGATCGGCGCCCTCGGTCAGCCGAAGCGCCTCGTAGGAGATCAGCTCGGCCTTGCCCTGCGGAAGCTCGACCCCGGACGTGCCGCCCACCACCGCGACCCAGTCGAGCCCGGCATAGACCTCGGGCGCCAGGCTGTGCAGCGACTCGACCAGGCTGTGATGCACCACGATCCCGCGCGCCGCCGTCTCGCGCAGTGGCGCGTCCAGCATGAAGCCGCGATACTGCGGGTTGATCGGCACCATGGCCGCGCCGCGCAGGCAGGCGCCGTACCAGGTGAACACGAACTCGGCGCAGTTGGGCATGAGCAGCGCTACGGAATCGCCGCGCCCGACGCCGCGCGCCGCCAGGCCGCGGGCGATCGAACGCGCCTCGGCGTCGGCCTCGCGGAACGACCATGTGCGGTCGGCGAAGGTCAGATAGGGCCGGTCGCCCTCGCTTTCGGCCCGTGCCCGCAGGATCGGCCCCAGCGCACGCTCCTCCAGAGGCAAGTTGTAGATGTCGTCAAGCATGCTTCCTCCGCGCTGCTGCGCCGCGCCCGGCTCAGGTGATCGCCAGCGGGTTGAGCGGGCTGCCCACACCGCCCGTGATCGGCAGCGGCGCTGCCACGAACAGGAATTCCGGGACGCCCGCCGCGGCGAGCTCATCGAGAACCAGCATTTCCATCAGGTAGATCCCGCAGTCGCGCACCAGTGCGCGATGGACCGGCCCGGGCCGGCCGTCCTCGGTGGGGACGACCTCGATCCCGTAATTGTCGGCCCCCACGGCGACCACGTCGCGCGCGGCCAGCCATTCGGCGGCGGCCATGCCGATGCCCGGCTCGGTGAGGAAGAACGCCGCCGCCCCCTCTTCGCGGAAGGTCGACAGCCAACCGGTGCGCACCAGCACGATCGTGCCGGCCTCGACCGTGAGCGACTGGCGTTCGGCGCAGGCGGCAAGGTCGTCATCGGTGATCACGTATTGGGGATCGAGCCTGTCGGTCCCCTTCAGCGCGCAGACGTCGAGCAGCACCCCGCGCCCGACGATGGCCGGCAGCTTCTCGATGCCGCATGTCGCGGCTCCGTTCGAGCGTACCCCGCTGAGCGGGTGGTCGTTGAAGAGCCGGCCCTCGTCGCCGACATGCGCCAGGGCATCGACATGCGTGCCGACATGCTCGCCCATCATGACGACGCCGTCGGTGGTCTCGAAGCCGCCCTTGCGGCGCAGACCCGCGGCGAAGTCGCCCCCGTCGCGCGTCATGTAGTGCTGCGGCCCCGGGCGGTTGGGCGGCACCGGGGTGGTGCGCGCGCCGATGGGCAGCCCGAGCGGGTAGACATCGCCCCGACCCACCAGCCCTGCCGCCGCGGCGACGCGCTCGGGGGTCAGCAGATTGCCCGCGCCGCGCTCGTCGTCGTCCCCCCAGCGGCCCCAGTTGCGCTCGCGCATGTCGATGGCATCAGTCATTGCGCCGCCCGCGCCGACCGTCCGGTGCTGTCCCAGCCATGTTCGAGTATCTCCTCGGTGTGCTCGCCCGGCGCGGGAGGCGGCGCGACCGAGACCGGCCGGCGCGCGAACTGCCACGGCGTCCCCGGCGCCATGAGCGTGCCCCAATGCGCCGTCTCCATGGGCCCGACCAGCCCGGCGTCCCGGTAGTGGACGTGGTGCTTGAAATCGTCGAAGCAGGTCGGCTTGGCACAGGGCACGCGGGCCTTGGCTAGCTCGCGCAGCCAGTGCCCCGAGGAACGTGTTGCGAATACCTCCGCGAGGGCCGAGTCCAGAGCCTCGCGGTTTTCGACGCGGGCGGGATTGTCGGCGAAACGCGGATCGTCGGCGAGTTCGGCACGGCCGAGCGCCTCGCACAGCCGCCGCCACTGCGCCTGAGACGTGGCCGAGACAACGATATCGGAATCGAGCGTGGCATAGGCCCGGTCGGGGGCGAGATAGGTGATCCCGGTGCCCATCGGCCGGGGGGCGCCGCCGCTGAGATGCTCGCCGATGCGGACGCGCTGAAGCGCCATCGCGGCCTCGACCATGGTGACCCGCACCAGCCGCCCCTTTCCGGTGCGCTGGCGTTCGAGCAGCCCCGCAAGCACCCCCTGCACGATGCACAGCGAGGTGTTCACGTCGAAATGGCCGTACCAGCGCACCCGCTGGCGGGGCCCGCCGGGGCGGCCATTGACCGATGTCGAACCCGAGAAGGCCTGAATATGCGGGTCCGTCGCACCGATCTTGACCATCGGCCCGCTCCAGCCGAACCCCGACGCCGAGGCATAGACGAGCCGAGGATTGAGCGCGGAGAGTTCCGCCCAGCCGAGCCCGATCCGCTCGGTCACACCGGGGCGGAAGTTTTCGATGAAGACGTCGCCGCCGGCGATGAGGTCGTGCGCGGCGCGCTTGCCCGCCTCGCTCTTCATGTCGACTTCCAGCCCGAGCTTGCCGTAGTTCATCGACAGATACGTCGTCGCGAGCCCGTTCTGCGTGGGCAGGATGTTGCGGATGAAATCGCCCTGCGGCGACTCCAGCTTGATGACGCGGGCGCCGAGCTGGGCAAGCAGCGAGCCCGCCCATGGCCCCACGGCGCCGGCGCTGGCATCCACGACCCGGACGCCCTCGAGCGGCCCGCCCGTCATTGTCCGTCCTCCCGGCTTCGGCCCGCCGCGTCCGGATCGGGTGGGGCGGTCAGCACGGATTGCGTGGTGCGACCCCCATCAAAGCGAAACGGCGTGCCCACCTGCAGCCCGTGCCCCTCCACCTCGACCAGCGCGTCGAGATGCTCCAACTGCGGATGCGCGAGCAGCTCGGCGTAGTCGTGAAACTTTACCGAGATGCCATCCAGATCATTGATGATGCGGGAGGCTTCGGCACTGGTCATGCGTGCGAAGCTGGGGCGATATACATCGCCATGGGTGGCCTTGCGATCGCCGATATAGATGGTCGAGCGCCAGTCGTCGTAATCGGGATCGTCGGGCAGATCCTCCAGCCCGACGATCCGGCAGAACTCGACCCAGGCGTCGCGCATCCCGTGGCGGAAATCAAAGGTCACCTGCCCGTCCTTCGTCTCCCAGCCGATGTCGGGCTCCCAGTGGGGGCCGTTCAGATGGAACCCCGCCCAGAAATCCGGGTTGGTCTGCGCGGCCAGAAGGATCGACTTGAGCGAAAGCACCTGCCCCAGCACGGAAATCGTGGCGTGGTCGCCCTCGCCGCTCTCGCCCCGGCGAAAGAGCGCGGCGAGAACCGCCTGCACGGCGTGCATCCCCGCCCCGACCGAGGCGATCTCATAGCCCACCCGGCACGGCGCATCGCGGCTCCCGGCATAGCGCATGAAGCCCGACAACGCCTGATGAACCAGCTCGGAGCCCGCCATCCCGGCAAGCTCGCCCGTCGGGCCTAGATCGGTCAGCTCGCACACCACCAGCCCCGGCCGCCGCGCCTGCTCGGCGCGCCAGTCGATGCCGGCGCTTTTGGCCGTCTCGGGGTCGGCGTGGACGACAACGACATCCGCCCCGCCAACGAGATCGAGCAGGCCATCGCGCCCCGCGGGGGTGGCTACATCGAGACAGACACTGCGCTTGCCGCGATTGAGATGGGCGAAAACCGGCGCCGCATCCCCCTCGAACCATGCGCGCGCCCGGTCCCCCTGCGGCGGCTCGACCTTGACCACATCCGCGCCGAGATCGGCCAGCTGCATGCCGCAGACCGGGCCCGGAATTCCCTCCGCGAATTCGACCACCCTAATTCCGTCAAGAATTAACGGAGATTCTTCCATGAAAACTCCATTCCCCAGCATTACGAATTACGAATTTTTGTTAATTCGAAAATTCGCTTGAAAGTGGTCTCCAAAAACATCATAGCGTTCGGGAGGCAAACGCGTCTAAGATATAATATGCATTCATGCGATGCTGTTCCGGCATGGGGAGTGCGCTCGCTGTGGAACTGACAAGGATACAGCTGCGCGAGCTTCGGTACTTCGTGCATGTGGCCGAGCTGAAGAGCTTCACGCGGGCCTCCGTCCATCTGCGGATCGCCCAGCCGGCCCTCAGTCGCCAGATCAAGAAGCTCGAGGACGATCTGGGCATTCAGCTTCTGGTCCGCTCGGCGCAGGGGGTGGAGCTGACCGATGCGGGGATTCTTCTGCTCGAACGCTCGCGGCGCATCCTGCGCCAGGTCGCCCAGACGCTCGAGGATGTCCGCGCGCAAGCCGGGTCGGTTTCCGGGACGATCACGCTGGGCGTGCCCCCGGCGGCCGGCGAGCTGCTCGTCCCCGGCGTCATGAGCGCGCTGGCCCAAGCGCATCCGCAGCTGCGGCTCAACATCGTCGAGGGGTTCAGCGGGTTTCTCTATGAACGTCTCGTCAAGCAGGAAATGAACCTCGCACTGGTTCATAACCCTGCCCAGCACAGGGATGTCGACACCTATCCGCTGCTTGTCGAGCCGATGTATCTGATCGGCCCGGCCGTGGGGCGTGGGGAGACACTAACCGCCCATGAGGCAACGGAACTTTCCGACCTGCCGCTCATCCTGCCGGCACGGCCACACAGCCTGCGGATGCTGGCGGAAAAGATCTACGGCGATCTCGGGCTCAGCTTCAACCTGCGCTACGAGATCGACGGGCTCAACCTGATCCGCGCCCTTGTCGCCGACGGGCAGGGGTATACGCTTCTGACATACGGCTCGGTCTATCACCAGATCGCCGACGGGCGATTGTCGGCGCGGCGCCTCGAAAACCCCGAACTGACGTGGCGCCTGATGCTCGCCAGCCTGGCCGACCAGCGCAAGTCGCAGGCGCTGCGCACCGTCATCGACATCATTCACGCTCAGGTGCACAAGCTCGTCGACAACGATCTGTGGCGGGGTCACCCCCAATACCCGCAGGAGGTGGAAGAGATGCCGATACCGCCATTGGCCGGAGAGACGCAGAAATGAGTGCAGGGCAGGCCACGCCGCGGCTTTCGCCCGGTGGCGCCGCCGTCATCGGCGTGGGGCATACCGACTGGGCGGAGGACTACCGCCGCACCCGCGCCGGCGAGCGGCCCGGAACATCGGAGAGCTATGCCGCGCGGGCATTCGTCCGCGCGCTGGCCGATTCCGGGATCGGGAAATCCGAGATCGACGGGCTCATCGTCGGCCCGACCACACCCTATGAGCGAACCGCGGAATCGCTGGGCCTCAATCCGCGATGGGGCGGGCAGGAGGACGCTGTCGGCGCGGTCGTCAATGCCGTCATGGCCATTCAAACCGGCATGGCCGAGGTCGTCGCGCTGGTCTACGGCAATGACCAGCGCTCGGCGAAGGTCCAGTATGGCGGGCCGCAGGCAGCCGGCGGAGACCGCTACCTGTCCTACATTTATCACGCGCCCTGGGGGCTGACCTCGCAGGGGGCGCTCTACGCCCTGATGTTTCAGCGCTACAAGGAAATCCACGGAATTACCGAGCGCGAGCTGGGCGAGGTCGCAGTCGCGCAGCGGCTCGCGGCGTCGCTCAACGACAACGCCATCATGCGCAAGCGGCTCACCATCGAGGATTACATGGAGGCGCGCTATATCTGTGCCCCGCTGCGGCTCTACGACTACTGCCTGATCAATGATGGCGGCGTGGCCCTCGTCATCGCCTCGGCCGACCGGGCGCGGCGGGCCGCCGGCGCAGCGGTGGGGATACGCGGCGTGGGACGGTCCGACCTCAACGCGGGCGCCACCACCTTCGAGCCGCGGCTGACACAGTTCTACCGTCCGGCCCAGCAGGCGGCGGGGCGGGCGAGCTACGAGATGGCCGGTGTGGGGCCGCAGGACATGGACGCCGTCCAGATCTATGACAGTTTCTCCTGCCACATCCCCTTTGCACTGGAGGGCTTCGGGTATTGCGGCGAGGGCGAGGCGGGCCGCTTCATGCGCGACCACGGCATCAGCCTCGAACGCGGGCTGCCGGTCAACACCGCCGGCGGCCATCTTTCGGAGACCTACATGCAGGGCTGGGCGCACCAGATCGAGGCCGTTCGGCAGGTGCGCGGCGAATGCGGCGCGCGACAGGTCCCCGGCTGCCGGCATGTTCAGTATTGCTCCGACGTCGCGGGAAAGGCGTTCTCGATCATCTATGGAGAGCCGGCATGACCCCGACGACATGGCCCGAGCCATTTCCCGACCCGGTGGCGCGGCCCGCCGACGAGCCCTTCTGGCAGAGCGTGCAGGCGCACCGCATGGCGCTCCAGAAATGCGCAGGCTGCGGCCATGTCCGCTATCCCGCCGCGGCGCATTGTCCGCAATGCCTGTCGGAAGCGGCCACGTGGCAACAGATCGCCGGCACGGCTGAACTGGTTTCGTGGTGCACGTTTCACCGCCAGTATCTGCCCGCCTTCCCGCCGCCGCACACGGTCGCCGTCGGCCGCCTCGCCGAGGGGCCGCTGTTTGTCGCGATGCTGCTCGACGGGGCGCCGCCGGACGGCGCGGCGGGCCGGGCGTTGAGCATCGACTATGTCACCGATCCCGAAGGGCGGGTTCTGCCGGCCTTCCGGCAGCACCCCGCGGGCCGCGACGCCAAAGAGGAGGAGACGCAATGAGCACGCCAAAAGAAGGCCCCGGAGCACATATTCACAGGGTCGGCGATGCCGAGGTCATCATACTCGCCGACGGCTATCGCCGCTTTCCCCTGCCCGACGGGTTCGTGACCAATGCCGCGCGCGAGGATGTCAGCCGCGCCCTGGTCGAGGCGGGCATGCCCGCCGACGAGATGACGATCCATTTCAATCCGGCGGTGATCCGCCATCGCGGCCGGACGGTTCTGATCGACACCGGCAACGGCCCGGCCGCCGCCGCCGAGGAGGGCACCACCCGCGGCCTGCTCATGGCCTCTCTTGCGCAGGCCGGCATCAGCCCGTCCGAAATCGACACTGTGGCGATCTCGCATTTTCACGGCGATCATGTGAACGGCCTGGTCGACAGCTCCAACGCACCCGCCTTCCCGCAGGCCGAGGTGCTCGTGCCCGAGCGGGAATGGACATACTGGATGGAGGAGGTGGCCGACGGCCCGGCCGATCAGCGTATCAAGGACATGGCCCGGGCGACGCGCGCCGTCTTCGCCGGCGTCGAAGACCGCGTGACCCGCTACGGGTGGGATCAGGAAATCGCGCCGGGCCTATTCGCGGTGGCCACGCCCGGCCATACGCCCGGCCACACGTCGTTCCGCCTCGAGTCGGACGGCGACGCCCTGTTCATCCTGTCGGACGTCACAAACAACCCCGCATTGTTCGCGCGTCACCCCGGCTGGCACGCCGTCTTCGACATGGACCCGAAAAAGGCCGAAGCCACGCGCCGGCGCATCTATGACATGCTGTGCGACACCGAACTGCCGGTTCTGGGATTCCACTTCCCCTTCCCCGCGATCGGCCGCGCGGTCCGCGAGGGCGACGGCTACAGGATCGTCTGACCGCGTCGGGGGGTATGGAGGGCGCCGGCGCGCCTTCCCGCCGGCCCGCGCGGATGCGGCGGCGGGAGCGCGGCGCCCGGTGCCGGCTCCTAAAGCCCCTCGAAGCTGCACAGCGACCGCACCTCGACGCCCATCGCCTCCAGCGCCTTGCGCCCGTTCAGGGCGGGAAGCTCGACGACAAAGGCGCAGCCGGCCACCTCTGCGCCCAACCGCTCGATCAGGCGAATGCCCGCCTCGGCCGTGCCCCCCGTGGCGAGGAGATCGTCGATCAGGAGCACCCGCTCGCCGGGGTCGAGCGCATCGTCATGCATTTCCACGACGGCCTCGCCATATTCGAGCTGATAGCTCTCGCTGAGCGTCGCGGCGGGCAGCTTGCCCTGTTTGCGGATCGGAACGAAGCCGAGCGAAAGCTGGTGCGCCACCGCCCCGCCCAGAATGAATCCGCGCGCCTCCAGCGCGGCGACCTTGTCGATGGGCGCCCCCAGATAGGGCTGGACGAGTTCATCCACCGCCATGCGGAATCCGCGCGGATCGCCGAAGAGCGTCGTGACGTCGCGGAACATGATCCCCTCATGCGGAAAATCGGGGATCGTGCGGATATAGTCTCGGACACTGTTGCGATCGGGCATCAACGCTCCTGCGGCTCTGGGGCAAAGCGGTACTCGGCCACGCCGGTGACGATCATGTCCACCGCCCAGAGCACCGCCACGAAGGCACCCACGCAGATGACGAAATTCGCCGCGCTCTGCAAGAGGCGGCGCAGCCGCGTATCGGTGCGCGCCAGGATGGGTATTTCGGGGCGCAGCAGAAAGCGCGACGCGATATAGCCGAACAGCAGCGCGGCCAGCCCCCAATAGATCAATACGAACGCAAAGCCGCCATTGACGGCGAGAAATCGGGCGAAGCCCACCATGAGCACCCAGCGCAGCACGTGAAAAATCTCGTCGGTGACCGCCTCGAAGCGCCGGCCGAGCGCATGCCGCACGCGCTGCTCCGTCAGATGGTCGAGAAGGCGCAGCACCACGCCCGCCGCCTCAGAGAACCCGTCCGGCGACGGCGTCAAGCTTCGCCGTCAGGCCGGGGTCGCGTTTCTCGGGCGCTGTGAGGATCGCGTGATCCAGCGCACGGTCACACCCGTGCAGACAGGCGGCGCGGTCACCGCCCAGCCGCGGCGGCAGGGCACGGACCATCGAGCGCGCCTTGTCGGCATTGGCATCGAGCGTTCGGATGATGTCACTGATGTCGACCGTGCCGTGGTCGGGGTGCCAGCTGTCATGGTCGGTGACCATCGCGATCGAGGCATAACACAGCTCGGCCTCGCGGGCGAGGCGCGCCTCGGGCATGTTGGTCATGCCGATGACGTCGGCGCCGAAGACATCGCGGTAGAGCTTCGACTCGGCGATCGTCGAGAATTGCGCCCCCTCGATGGCAAGATAGGTGCCCGCCGGGTGGACGGAGATGCCCAGCTCGCGCGCGGCATCCAGACAGGCCGTGCCGAGACGGGCGCAGGTCGGGTGGGCGAGGCTGACATGCGCGACGAGGCCGCGCCCGAAAAAGGAGCGGTCGCGCATCATGGTGCGGTCGATGAACTGATCGACGACGACGAAGTCGCCGGGCGCCATGTCCTCGCGAAACGACCCGCAGGCCGAGACGGAGATCACATCCGTCACCCCGAGGCGCTTGAACGCGTCGATATTGGCGCGGAAGGGGATGGAGGTGGGGCAATGCACATGCCCGCGCCCGTGGCGCGGCAGAAAGGCCATGCGCACCCCGCCCAGCCGGCCGGTCAGGACCGCGTCGGACGGCGCGCCCCAGGGGCTTTCGACCTCGATCCATTCGGCGTCGTCGAGCCCGTCCATGGCGTAAACGCCCGACCCGCCGATCACCCCGATCATGGTCTCCATCGCCGCTCTCCTGCCTGTAACGCGGCTGCGAACCTAGCGGCTCGCCATGGCGGGCGAAAGGGGGAAGGGGCCGCGCGGGGAGGGCGCGGCTCAGACCGCGAGCACCGCGCCGGGGTTCATGACGCCTTTCGGGTCGAGCGCGTTCTTGATCGCCCGCATCGCCGCCAGCTTGGCCGGGTCGCCGTAGCGTTCCAGATCGGCCACCTTCAGCCGGCCGATGCCGTGCTCGGCGCTGACCGACCCGCCAAGCTCGTCAACCAGATCGTGCAGGCACAGCTTGATGTCGTCGCGCTGATTCTCGTGGTCGGCGCGGCTGCGGCCCGGCATGGGAAAGACATTGTAATGCAGATTGCCGTCGCCCAGATGGCCGAAGCAGTTGATGCGAAACGCGCCGATCCGCGCGAGCCGCCGCGGCGCGGTGGCGATGAATTCGGCCACCTTGCCCAGCGGCAGCGATATGTCGTGGTTGGAGACCGCGCCGATGCGGCGGTTGGCCTCGGGGATGGTCTCGCGCAGATGCCAGAAATCGGCGCGCTGGCCCTGCGATTGCGCGACCACCCCGTCGCTGACCAGCCCGCGCTCGGCGCCCTCGGCAAAAATCGCCTCGAGCGCCTCGGCCGGGTCCAGCGCGGCGGGCAGGCCGAGATCGACCAGCACCATCCATTCGG
The DNA here is from genome assembly GCA_002967695.1 of Rhodobacteraceae bacterium WD3A24. Taxonomy (GTDB): domain Bacteria; phylum Pseudomonadota; class Alphaproteobacteria; order Rhodobacterales; family Rhodobacteraceae; genus Alkalilacustris. The sequence goes on from PUHN01000009.1 coordinate 42,142, forward strand.
GCGGCTCGGCGAAGGGCTGGCGGATCTCGGGCATCGTCTCGGCCAGGAAATCCGGCCCCTGCCGATGGATCAGCTCAAAGGCCGAGACACCCCCCGCCGCCTGCGTCTGCGCGATGGCCAGCAATTCGAGCGCGGCCTCGGGGCCTTCCACCGCCATCAGGGCCGCGCCCTCGCGCGCGGGGATCGGATGCAGCCGCAGGCTGGCGGCAGTGATGACGCCCAACGTGCCCTCGGCCCCGATCAGCAGGTTGCGCAGGTCATAGCCGGTGTTGTCCTTGCGCAGGCGCTTGAGCCCGTGCAGCACGCTGCCATCGGGCAGCACGGCCTCGATGCCAAGGCACAGCTCGCGCGCATTGCCATAGCGCAGCACCCCGACCCCGCCGGCATTCGTGGCCAGCAGCCCGCCCATGCGCGCCGTCCCCTCGGAGGCCAGCGACAGCGGAAACAGCCGGTCGGCCTCGCGCGCTGCGGCCTGCACATCGGCCAGCACCGCGCCCGCCTCGGCAATCAGAACGTATTCCTCGGCGTGGACCGCGCGGATCGCGTTCATGCGTTCGAGCGACAGGATCAGCGGGGCCGGGCCGCGCTCCACTATCTGGCCGCCGACGAGCCCCGTGCCGCCGCCATAGGGGATGATCGCCACGCCGGCGTCGCCGCAGGCGCGCACGATCCGGGCGACTTCGTCGGTCGTTCGTGGCCGCGCCAGCACGCCGGCCTCACCCTGATATCGGCCGCGCGGCTCTTCGAGGTGGCGCGGCTCGGGGTGGCTCACCGTTCCCGCGGGCAGGTTTGCGGCTAGGGTTCGGGCAAAGCTCTCATCGGCGGGTGCATGCATGCTCGTCCGGTCTCTCATCTGTGTTTCGCGGGCGACGGGCTGCGTTCAACCGGCATCGGTGCGGCCGCGTCGATCGTTGCGCAGACTCGCATAGAGGACATGATTGCGCCAGCGACCGTTGATCTGGAGATAGCTCTGCGCGACGCCCTCATACTTGAAGCCCGACGTCTCCAGCACCCCCCGCGACGCCTGGTTTTCCGGCAGGCAGGCGGCCTCGATCCGGCTGAGATCCTCGCGGGTGAAGGCGTGATGGACGATGGCGCGGATCGCCTCGCGCATGTAGCCCTGCCGGGCGAAGGGCCGGCCGATCCAGTAGCCCAGTGTGCCCGACTGCGCGGGCCCCCGGCGGATATTGTCGAGCGTGATCGCGCCCAGCAGCCAGCCATCGGCGCGCCGGATCAGAAACATCGGCAGTGCGGTCCCCTGCGCCTCGCTGCGCGCGGCCCAGTGCACCCGTTGGGCGAATGCCTTTCGGGTCAGATGATCGGGCGCCCAGGCGGGCTCCCACGGGATCAGGAAATCGGCGCTTTCGCGCCGCAGATCGGCCCAGGGCTGATAATCGGCATGCGCCGGGGGACGCAGCGTCACGCGCTCGGTCTCGATGCGCAGTCTGCGCCTCCGGCCGAACATCAGGCAGCGAGCCGGCCGTCGAGTTCGGCAAGTCCGGGCGCGCCGTCGATGGGGCCGTAAAGCGCCAGCGCCATCCGGCCCGAATGCACCATCCGCGCCCCCTCATCGCGCAGCTCGGGCACGCCCACAGCCTCGATCCGCGCGACGGTCTCGTCGACATCCGGCACCCGCCCCCAGATGGAAAGCAGGCGCGCCATGCGCTCGGCGCGCGCCGAGGGGCTTTCGAGCCCCATCAGAAGCCCTGCCTTCATCTGGGCGCGGGCGCGCGCGGCCTCGACCTCGGTCAGGTCTTCGGCGGCGCGGCGGATCTCGTCCATGGTCAACTCGGCCAGCCGGCCGATCTGATCGGCGCCGGTTCCGGCATAGATGGTGGTGTTGCCGGTGTCGTCATGGGCGCCGGCCTGCGCGAAGATCGTGTAGCACAGGCCGTGCTCCTCGCGCAGTTTCTGAAACAGCCGCGACGACATCGAGCCGCCCAGCGCCAGCGCGAAGACCTGCGCGGCATAGGCCTCGGGATCGCGCCAGGCAGGGCCTTCGAAGGCCAGCGCGAAATGCGCCTGCTCGAGATCGCGCTGTTCGCGCCGCTCGCCGCGAACGAAATGCGCAGGCTCGGCCGGCGCGGCTATGACTTCGGGCATGTCGCCGAAATACCGTTCGGCGAGACGGACCAGCGCGTCGTGATCGACCGCCCCCGCGGCCGACAGGATCATCCGGCCGGGTCCGTAATGGTCCGCGACGAAGCGGCGCAGATCCGCGCCGGTGAAGCCGCCCACACGCTCGGAATGGCCAAGGATGGGCCGCCCGATAGGCTGATCGGGGTAGGCGGCCTCCTGCAGCCAGTCGAAGATGATGTCGTCGGGCGTGTCGGCGGCCTGGCCGATCTCCTGCAGGATCACGCCGCGCTCCACCTCGAGTTCGCGCGGGTCGAAGGCCGGGCTGCGCAGGATGTCGGCGATCAGATCCATCGCCAGCGGCACATCGTCGCGCAACACGCGAGCATAATAGGCCGTCATCTCGCGCGAGGTATAGGCGTTGATATAGCCGCCGACATCCTCGATCTCCTCGGCGATCTTGAGGGCGCTGCGCGTGGCGGTGCCCTTGAACGCCATGTGTTCGAGGAAATGGGCGACGCCGTTCTGCTCGGCGGCCTCGTGACGCGCCCCGGCCGTGACCCACACGCCCACTGCGGCGGACTCGAGCGCGGGCATGTGCTCGGTCACCACGCGGAAACCGTTCGGCAGCGTCGTCAGGCGGGTTTTCAACGGGTGATCCTTTCCTCGATAAGGGCTTCGATTGCGCCGAGCTCATTGGGCACACAGGTCACGCGCTCGGGGCGGTCAAACAGGTCGGACATGCGCGGCGGCAGGCCAGGGCGCAGGCCGGTCGCGGCCTCCACCGCATCGGGGAACTTGGCCGGATGCGCGGTGGCCAGCGTGATCATCGGCGCGCCGCCCGCGGGCTGTTCGCGCGCCACCTTCACGCCCACCGCACTGTGAGGGCACAGCAGCAATCCCGTCTCGGCATGGGTTCGCACGATCTCGGCGGCGGTTTCCTCCTCCGACGCGCGGCCCGAGGCGAAGCCCTCCCGCAGCGCCTCCAGCGCCCCCTGCGGCACGGCAAATCCGCCTTCGGCGCGGAGCTCGTCCATCAGCTGCGCGACGGCACGGCCGTCGCGGCCGAGCGCGTCAAAGAGCGCGCGCTCGAAATTCGATGACACCTGAATATCCATCGACGGGCTGATCGTCGCCGTCACGCCGGTGGTGGCGTGGCGCCCCGTTTCCAGCGTGCGGTGCAGGATGTCGTTGACGTTGGTCGCGATCACAAGCCGCTCGATCGGCAGGCCCATCGCGCGGGCGACATGGCCGGCGTAAATGTCGCCGAAATTGCCCGTGGGCACGGTAAAGCGAACGGGACGGTGGGGGGCGCCGAGATTCGTCGCGGCGGTGAAGTAATAGACCACCTGCGCGAGAACCCGTGCCCAGTTGATCGAGTTGACCCCCGCAAGGCCGACGCGGTCGCGAAAATCGAATTCGTTGAACATCGCCTTGACCTGCGCCTGGCAGGCGTCGAAGTCGCCGTCGAGGGCGAGCGCGTGCACGTTGGCCGCGTCGGGTGTCGTCATCTGGCGGCGCTGCACCTCGCTGACCCGGCCCTCGGGAAAGAGGATGAAGACATCGACATTGTCGAGTCCGCCGAAGGCCTCGATCGCGGCCGATCCGGTGTCGCCCGACGTCGCGCCGACGATGGTCACGCGTCGGCCGGACCGGGCGAGCGCGATCTCGAAAAGCTGCGCGATGAGCTGCATCGCGAAATCCTTGAACGCCAGAGTCGGGCCGTGGAACAACTCGAGGAGGAAGTGATCGGGCGCCAGTTGCACCAGCGGCGCGCGTGCCGGATGGCCGAAGCCCGCATAGGCGGCGGCAATGGCCTCGCCAAGTTCGGCCGGCGAGAAGCTCTCGCCCAGGAAGGGGCGCATCACGCGAAGGGCCGCCTCCTCATAGGGCAGCCCGGCGAGCGCGGCGATCTCGTCGCGCGGCATGGCGGGCACGGCCTCGGGCACATAGAGCCCGCCGTCGCGCGCCAGCCCGGCGAGCATCGTTTCCTCGAAATTCAGGCGCGGCGCCTGCCCGCGCGTGGAGATGTAGTTCATGAATGCCGCCCTTCAGGCCTCTCGTTGCCTGATACGCCAGACGAGCAGGCCTGTCATCCCCGCCCAGACAAGCGCGAGCAGGGCCCAGGTGATGGCGTATTCGAGATGGTTGTCGGGGATGCCATCGGTCGAGACGGGCACGGGATCGGGCCCCGAGGCGCCGGCTGTGGCGCCGGCGCCGGACTCGCGAAGGACGACCAGCACCGGCTCGGTATCCAGATACTCGGCCAGAGGCCGGACGGCGCGCGAAAACCAGATGTTGCGCTCCAGCTCCGGCTCGGGCGTGAAGCTGTCGAAGTCGCGCGGCCAGTGGAGATTGCCGATGATCGTCGCGTCATGCGGGGGGCGCTCGGCCGCCTTGTCGTTTTCGGGGACGAAGCCGCGGTCGACGAGGATGCGCCGGCCGTCATCGGTGACAAAGGCGGTGATGATTTCATAGCCCGGCCCCACGCCGCGGCGGCTGGAGATGACATGGGCCTCCGCATCGGTGAAGCGCCCCGTGACCTCGACGGGCATGTAGCGATGCGCCTCGGGCCGCGGCGTCTCCGGCAGAGGACGGGGCGCGTCGCCGATGCGCGCCTCGATCCGGGCGATCACCTCCTGTTTCCACGCCATCCGCTGCAGCTGCCAGGTGGCGAGGCCGAGCAGGATCGCCGCGCCCGCGATGCCCAGGAGCAGCGGAAAGATCAGTCGGCGTCGCATGGTCGCCCGCACTCCGATGTTTCAAATACAAGGGCGCGCACCGCCCACGGCCCGCGCCCTCGAAATTCGATGACCTGCCCGGCCCCGCGGCTGGGTGCAGGCGCTGCCGGTTCAGCCGCCCCAGATATAGATCGAGGCGAACAGGAACAGCCAGACAACATCGACGAAGTGCCAGTACCACGCGGCCGCCTCGAAGCCGACATGGCGCTCGGGCGTGAAATGGCCGCGCAGCGCCCTCACCAGGCACACGAAAAGGAATATCGTGCCGATGATGACATGCGCCCCGTGAAAGCCCGTGGCCATGAAGAAGTTGGCGCCGTAGATGTCGCCGGCAAAGCCGAAGCCCGCATGGCTGTACTCATAGGCCTGCAGAACGGTGAAGAGAGCCCCGAGCACGATCGCGATGGCCAGCCCCGAGACCATGTCCTTGCGATTGTTCTCATGCACCAGCGCGTGGTGCGCCCAGGTCGCCGCCGCCCCCGAGCACAGCAGGATAAGGGTGTTGATCAGCGGCAGGTGCCAGGGGTCGAAGGTCTCTACGCCCGGCGGCGGCCAGGTGCCGCCCGCGGCCTCCATCGGGTAGAGCGCGTGCTTGAAGAAGCTCCAGAACCACGCCGCGAAGAACATCACCTCGGACATGATGAACAGGATGAAGCCGTAGCGCAGGCCCAGCCGCACGACCGGCGTGTGGTCGCCGCTCTGCGCCTCCGAGATCACGTCGGCCCACCATCCGAACATGGTATAGGCCACGCCGACCGCGCCGATCAGGAACATCCAGGGCGCGCTGCCCTTCATCCACAGCACCGCGCCAAACAGCATCACGAAGGCCGAAACCGCGCCGATGAACGGCCAGATCGACGGGGGAAGGATGTGGTAGTCGTGGTTTTTAGCATGCGCCATTTTCAACATTCCTCATTCGGCACGTCGGTTGGTCGATCCCGCTGTATCGGGACGGATCATTTGGCGGGGGCGCGCCCGCACGGGCGGAAGCCTATGTCGCCCCCGCGCGGCTTGCAAGCTCATCGCACCGCCGGCGCCGCCGTCGGCGCGGCGGCATACTCCTCGGGCATCTCGGTGGTATGGAAAGTGTAGGACAGCGTGATCTGCGGGATGTCTGCTGCCTCGGGATCGTCCACGATCTCGGGATCGACATAGAAGGTCACAGGCATTTCCACGCGCTCGCCGGGGGCCAGAACCTGCATCTGGAAACAGAAACAGTCGATCTTGATGAAATAGCCGCCGGCACGGAAGGGCGCGACGTTGTAGCTCGCCGTCCCGGCGATGGGCGCGTCGGTGGGGTTGTAGGCCTCATAGAAGGCCAGGCCCGTCTCGCCGATGCGGACCTCCATCGTCCGCTCGACGGGGCGGAACTCCCACGGCATGTCGCGCGCCAGAGACGCGTCGAAGCGCACGGTGATCGTGCGGTCGAGCACCTCCGCCGAGCCGGTACTGGCCGTGCCGGTGGTGCCGCCATACCCCGTCACCCGGCAGAAGAGGTCATACAGGGGAACGGCCGCCCAGCCCATCGCCCCCATGAAGCCGACCACCGCCACGGCCAGCGCGGCGGTCCGGCCATTGGGTGACAGGTTGCGCCACCATGTCATTGCGCGGGTTCCGTCAAGCCGGAGCGGAAGGTGTGGTCATAGCCCTCGATCTCGCCGCCGCGATCGATCTTGGCCACGGTCAGCCCGAAGATCAGCGCGACGAAACCCGCCAGAACCAGGCCGAGCCCGACATTCCGGCCGAGCCGGCGCTTGTGCAGTTCATGATCGCGCGCGATGGCCATCACATACCTCCGATCGTTGCCACGACGGTGGCAAGGGAAAGCGGCGCGAGCACCGCCTCGGCCAGAAGCGCCCCGAAATGCAGGAACAGATACACCAGCGAAAACCGGAAGAAGGATTTCTCGACGGCATAGTCGTCGGCCTCGGCCGCGGCCTCGTCGCGGCGCCAGATGCGCCATGCGCCGCGCAGAAACAGCGCGTTGACCACCACGGCGGTTGCCAGATAGACGGGCCCGCCGATCTGGGTGAAACCCGCCGCCAGCGCGACCGGCGCCAGCGCGACCGTATAGGCCAGGACATGGGCGCGCGTCGCCCGACGGCCATGGGTGACCGTGAGCATGGGCACACGGGCCTTGTGGTAGTCGCTCTTCATGAACAGCGCCAGCGCCCAGAAATGCGGCGGCGTCCACATCAGGATCAGCGCGAACATCAGCGCCGGCTCAAGGCTCACGCCCCCGGTGGCCACGGCCCATCCGATCACCGGCGGGAAGGCGCCGGCAGCCCCGCCGATCACGATGTTCTGCGGCGTCGATCGCTTGAGCCACATCGAATAGACGACCGCATAAAAGAAGATCGTGAACGCCAGAAGCGCCGCCGCCAGCAGATTGGCCGCAAGCCCCAGCATCACGACTGCCAATCCCGACAGCGCCAGCCCGAGGCCCAGCGCCTCGCCGGGCTGGACCCGGCCGGCGGGAATGGGCCGCCCGGAGGTGCGGCGCATCACGCCGTCGATATCGGCATCCCACCACATGTTGAGCGCCCCGGAGGCGCCCGCCCCCAGCGCGATGAACAGGATCGCGGCGAGCGCGACCATCGGATGCACCTGCACGGGGGCAACAAGCAGCCCCACCAGCGCGGTAAAGACGACCAGCGACATCACGCGCGGCTTGAGCAGCGCGACGTAGTCGCCGAACCCCGCCTCGCCGGTGTCTATCTCTGCGCGAATATCCGTCATCGTCTCGTGCTCCCCTGCGCCCGGCCCCGGGCCGGGGCGGATACGCCGTCAGTCGTTGGCCGCCACACGCACCGCTTCGCCGCCGTCGCGCGGCGTGCCGGCATATTGCTCGATGCTCTCGTCGAGCCAGGCCTCGTATTCCTCCTGGCTGACTACGCGCACCGTGATCGGCATGTAGGCGTGATTGATCCCGCACAGCTCGGAGCATTGGCCGAAATAGGTGCCCTCCTCCTCGGCCTCGAACCACAGTTCGGCCAGACGGCCCGGCACGGCGTCCTGCTTCACGCCAAAGGCGGGCACCGTCCAGGAATGGATCACGTCGGCGCCGGTAACCTGCACGACGATGGTCGAGTCGACAGGGACGACCATCTCGGTATCGGTGGCCAGAAGATAATGCTCGGGTGCGAAGCCGTGTTCCTCGAGCTGGTCGCGCTCCAGCATGAAGCTGGAAAAGCCGAAGTCGTGATCGACGTATTCATACCCCCAGTACCACTGGTAGCCGGTCACCTTGACGGTCACGTCGGCCTCGGGGATTTCCTGCTGCTTGAACAGGATGGGCAGCGAAAACGCCCCGATGAAAACGAGAATCAGAATCGGCACGACCGTCCAGGTCACCTCGAGCGGCGAGTTGTGCGTGAACCGCGCCGGGTTCGGATTCATCCGCTTGTTGTAGCGCAGGATCACGAAGGCCAGCAGCAGCAGGACGAAAATGGTGATCGGCGTGATGATCCACAGCAGCATGTTGTCGAGCCACACGATGTCGCGCGCCAGCTCGGTCGCCGAATGCTGCATGTTGATGCCGGCCGGGTCCGGCGCCCCGACCACGTTGCGCTCGGGCGCCGACTCCTGCGCCAGCGCCGCACCCGAGGCCGAGATTGCGCAGATACTGCCGATGAGGCGAGAGAATGTCGTCGTCAGTCTCATTCCTGTTTTCCCGTGCTGGCTGCGGCATCCGGCGCCGCCTGGGGGACCTGCGCCGCGCGAAGGCCCAGTTGTTTCCTGGGCATGGTAAAACCATATTGAGCCGATAACGACAAGGAAAACTCACCGCGTCAAAACGGCGCCGCCCGATCCCGATCAACGTCACCGAGAGGCCCCCGCGCATGACCGCCGACGCATTCCGCCCATTCGATACCATGCTCGACGAAGGCGCCGCTCTGCGCCTGCTTCGGGGCGCCACCGACGGCGCCGACGACGGCGAGCTCTTCCTCGAGCGCCGCCGGTCGGAGGCGCTCACGCTCGATGACGGGCGCATCCGCCAGGCCAGCTATGACGCCTCCGAGGGCTTCGGGCTGCGCGCCGTGCGCGGCGAGGTGGCGGGCTATGCCCATTCGTCGCGCATCACCGAGGCGGCCCTCGAGCGCGCCGCCGAAACGGCGTGGCTCGCCGTTGGCGATGGCGGCGGAGGGATGGCGCCGCCGCCCCCCGGCACCAACCGCCGCCTCTATACCGATGCCGACCCGATCGCCGAGGGGGGATTCGCCGCAAAGATCGACACCCTGCGCGAGATCGACGCCTATGCGCGCGCGCTCGACAAGCGCGTCGTGCAGGTCAGCGCCAGCATCGCCGCCTCCCACCAGGAGGTCGAGATCCTGCGGCCCGAGGGCCTGCGCCTGCGCGACACGCGCCCGATGAGCCGGCTCAACATCTCTGTCATCGTCGAGGAAGGCGGCCGCCGCGAGAGCGGGATGATGGGCGGAGGCGGCCGCGCGGGCCTGGCCGACCTGCTTGCGCCCGATCACTGGCAGGCCGTCGCGCGCGAGGCGCTGCGCATCGCGCAGGTCAACCTTTCGGCCGAGCCGGCGCCAGCGGGGGTGATGGATGTCGCCCTTGGCGCGGGCTGGCCGGGAATCCTGCTGCACGAGGCGGTGGGCCACGGCCTCGAGGGCGATTTCAACCGCAAGAAGACCTCGGCCTTCGCCGGGCTGATGGGACAACGTGTCGCGGCGCCGGGCGTCACGGTCCTCGACGACGGCACGATTCCCGACCGGCGCGGGTCGCTGACCATCGACGACGAGGGCACGCCCTCGGGAAAGAACACGCTGATCGAGGACGGAATCCTCGTGGGTTACATGCAGGACCGCCAGAACGCGCGGCTGATGGGCGTGGAGGCCACGGGCAACGGGCGGCGCGAATCCTACGCCCACGCGCCGATGCCGCGCATGACCAACACCTACATGCTGGGCGGCGACGCCGCCCGCGACGACATCATCGCCGAGGTCAAGGACGGCATCTGGGCGGTGGGCTTCGGCGGCGGGCAGGTGGACATCACCAACGGCAAGTTCGTCTTCTCCTGCACCGAGGCCTACCGGGTGCGCAACGGGCGCATCGGCGCGCCGGTCAAGGGGGCGACGCTGATCGGCGACGGCCCCACCGCGCTGCAGCGCATCCGCGCCATCGGCAACGACATGGCGCTGGACCCCGGAATCGGTAATTGCGGCAAGGCCGGCCAATGGGTGCCGGTGGGGGTGGGCCAGCCCACCGTGCTGATCGGCGGGCTGACGGTGGGCGGCAGCGCCGCCTGATCCGGCGGCGGCCGCCGAAGCGATGGCCTCCGCCGGCGTTCACGTGCTGTTAACCTTGTCACGCCAAGGTGACTCGTGAATGAGGCGGACCACCATGGCTGAAGACCTGTTTTCTTCCCCCACACCCTTCACCCCACCCACCACGGAAGAGGACCGGCTGGCGTGGCTCGGTCTCATTCGCTCCCGCCGCGTCGGTGTGAGCACCTTTTACCGGCTCATGGCCGAACACGGCGATGCCCGCAGCGCGCTCGCGGCGCTTCCAGAGGTCGCGCGGGCCGCTGGCGTGCGCGACTACTCCCCCTGCCCGCCCGACAGGGCGGCGGCGGAAATCGACGCGGCCGCCGCCGCCGGGGCGCGGATGATCGCGCTCGGCGAGGCCGGCTATCCCGCGGCGCTCGCCACGCTGCCCGACGCGCCGCCGATTCTGTGGGCAATGGGCGATACCGCGTTGCTGGACCGGCCGATGATCGCGATGGTCGGCGCACGCAACGCCTCCAGCCTCGGCACACGGATGGCCCGCAAGCTGGCCGAGGGCCTCGGCGAGGCCGGTTTCGTCGTCGTCTCGGGTCTCGCCCGCGGCATCGACGCGGCGGCTCACCACGCCGCCCTCGACATCGGCACCGTGGCGGTGCAGGGTGGCGGGGTCGACGTGAGCTACCCCACCGAGAACGCCGCGCTTTGCGATTCGATCGGCGCCCGGGGCCTGCGCCTGTCCGAACAGCCGATGGGCATGCAACCGCAGGCGCGCCACTTCCCCCGACGCAACCGCATCATTGCCGGGCTCGCCCGCGCTGTCGTGGTGGTCGAGGCCGCCGCCCGCTCCGGCAGCCTGATCACGGCGCGCGACGCACTCGACTGCGGCCGCGAGGTCGCCGCCGTGCCCGGCCACCCGATGGACCCCCGCGCCACCGGCTGCAACATTCTGATCCGGGACGGGGCCACCCTGGTCCGTGGGACCGAGGACGTCCTCGCCGCCCTGTCGGAGCCGGCCACGCCCCCGCATCACCACACCGCCCCGCGGCAGACGGCGCCGACCGCGCATAAGCGGGAACCGCGGGAGCATGACGGAGCGCCCCTTGCCGGGGGCGCGCCGCAGCCCGTCCGCGACCGACCCGCCGCCCTGCGCGAGGTCGCCGCGCTGCACGGGCAGATACTCGACCGCCTCGGGCCAAGCCCCGTCGCCGAGGACCAGCTCATCCGCGACCTCGCCCTGCCGGCCGCGCGGATAGGCCCCGAACTCGTCACGCTGGAGCTCGAGGGCCGGATAACCCGCCAGCCGGGGGGCATGCTCTCGCGCGCCGACTAGCGCGGCCGAGACGCCGCCGCTTTCACCCGGCCTGCGCGATCCCGCCCGGTTGGCAACGGGCCTTTTGACAAGCACGCGCCAAAGGGGCAGCACCCTTATGGCCACTGCCAAGGGGCGCGGCCGCCACCCGCGGCCGGCCGGGCCGCATTGACATTCCCGTCCGAGCGGCCACATCTTGCGCGGCCATCGCCGCCAGCCGCACCGTGAGGTCACCGCATGCCAGTCGTCGTCGTCGAGTCCCCGGCCAAGGCCAAGACAATCAACAAGTATCTCGGCGACGACTACACCGTTCTGGCCTCCTACGGCCATGTCCGCGACCTGCCGCCCAAGGACGGCTCGGTCGACCCCGAGGACGATTTCGCCATGAAATGGGAGGTCGCCAGCGACAGCCGCAAGCACCTCAAGGCGATCAGCGAGGCGCTCAAGCAGGACAACGAACTCATCCTCGCCACCGACCCCGACCGAGAGGGCGAGGCGATCAGCTGGCACCTGCTGGAGGCGTTGGGCAAGTCGCGCGCACTCAAGAAGGACACCCCTGTCCACCGCGTCGTCTTCAATGCGATTACGAAGAACGCAGTGACCGAGGCGATGGAGCACCCGCGCGAGGTGGATATGGAACTGGTGCGCGCCTATCTGGCCCGCCGCGCGCTGGACTACCTCGTGGGCTTCAACCTCAGCCCTGTCCTGTGGCGCAAGCTTCCCGGCGCCAAGTCGGCCGGCCGCGTGCAGTCGGTCTGCCTGCGGCTGATCGTCGAGCGCGAGATGGAGATCGAGGCCTTCCGCCCGCAGGAATACTGGACCGTCTCGGCGCTGATGGCCACGCCGCGCGGCCAGACCTACGAGGCGCGCCTCACCACGCTTGCCGGGCGCAAGCTGGACAAGTTCGACCTGCCCAGCGCCGAGTCCGCCGAGATCGCCGTACAGGCGATCACCTCGCGCGAGCTTGTCGTGCAGTCGGTCGAGGCCAAGCCGGGCAGCCGCAGCCCGGCGGCGCCCTTCATGACCTCGACGCTGCAGCAGGAGGCAAGCCGCAAGTTCGGCATGGGCGCGCGCCAGGCGATGAGCACCGCCCAGCGCCTGTATGAGGCCGGCTACATCACCTACATGCGCACCGACGGCATCGACATCGCCCCCGAGGCGGTGATGGCCGCGCGCGACGAGATCAAGCGCCGCTACGGCGGCGACTACGTGCCCGACAGCCCGCGCATGTACAAGAACAAGGCCAAGAACGCGCAGGAGGCGCACGAGTGCATCCGGCCCACCGACATGAGCGCCTCGCCCGACAAGCTCAAGCTGGCCGATGCCGATCAGCGCAAGCTCTACGACCTGATCTGGAAGCGCACCATAGCCTGCCAGATGGCCCCCGCGCGGCTCGAGCGCACCACCGTCGAGATCGCCAGCCCCGATCGGCAGGTCGGGCTGCGCGCGACGGGACAGGTGGTGCTGTTCGACGGGTTCATGCGCGTCTACGAGGAGGGCCGCGACGAGCCCGCCGACGAGGACGACAAGCGCCTGCCCCAGATCACGCAGGGCGAGGCGGCCGCGCTGTCGCCCGGCGGGCTGGAGGCGGCCTTCGTCAAGGCGGCGGGCGGCGACGACGCGCTGGTCGAGGACGCCGACGCGCCGCTGCGCCGCACCGCCTCGGCCGTGGCCAACCCGGACGCCTCGGTCCTGGGCCAGCAGCATTTCACCCAGCCGCCGCCGCGCTATACCGAGGCGACGCTGGTCAAGCGGATGGAGGAGCTGGGCATCGGCCGCCCCTCGACCTATGCCAGCATCGTCACCACGATCCAGGATCGCGGCTATGTCACCAAGGATAAGAACCGCCTGATCCCCGAGGACAAGGGGCGGCTGGTGACGATCTTCCTGCTCAACTACTTCCGCAAGTATCTCTCCTACGACTTCACCGCCGATCTCGAGGAGCAGCTCGACGACATCTCGGCGGGCGAGCGGGACTACAAGGAGGTGCTGGAGCGGTTCTGGCGCGACTTCTCGGCCCATGTCGCCGAGACGTCCGAGTTGCGCATCTCGGAAGTGCTGGAGAAGATCGACGAGGTGCTCGCCCCGCATCTGTACCCCCCGCGCGAGGACGGCGGCGACCCGCGGCTGTGCCCCAAATGCGGCGCCGGGCGGCTCAACCTGAAGACGGCGCGCTCGGGCGGGGCCTTCATCGGCTGCTCCAATTACCCCGAGTGCCGCTACACGCGCCCGCTGGGCTCGCCCGACGGCGAGGACGCCGAGCTTTCCGGCGACGGGCGTCTGCTGGGCCATGACGCGGGCGACGCGATCACCCTGCGCACGGGGCGGTTCGGCCCGTATGTCCAGCGCGGCGAGGCGACCGAGGAGCAGCCCAAGCCCCCGCGCGCCTCGCTGCCCAAGGGATGGTCGCCCGGCGAGGTCGATCTCGAGCGCGCGCTGATGCTGCTGAGCCTGCCGCGCGAGATCGGCCCGCACCCCGACGACGGCGAGCCGGTCCAGGCCGGGATCGGCCGCTACGGACCCTATGTGCGCCACGGCCGGACCTACGCCAACCTGCCCGAGGCCGACGAGGTCTTCACCGTGGGCATGAACCGGGCGGTCGAGTTGCTGGCGCAGAAGGCCAGCCGCGGCCGCAAGACGGCCGAGCCGCTCAAGGAGCTGGGCGAGCACCCGCAGGAGGGCGGATCCGTCGCGGTCATGGACGGCCGCTACGGCCCCTACGTGAAGTGGGGCAAGATCAACGCCACCCTGCCAAAGGAAACCGACCCCAAGGCGGTGACCATGGACGAGGCCGTCGCGCTTCTGGCCGAGAAGGCCGCCAAGAAGGGCAAGGGCAAGGCGACGGGCAAGAAGAAGGCGGCGACCGGCACGAAGGCATCATCGTCGCGCAAGACCAGCAAGGCGGGCTCCTGACCGGCGGGCTCCTGACCGGCGGGCGCAGGCCCGCCCGCGCGCCTGTCCGCATTGACTTCACTTCCCCTGCGCGCCACAACGCGCCCGGAACCGGAACAGGGGAGATGTCCCATGAAGAAGATTTACGGCTCGGCGGCGGAAGCGCTGGACGGGCTTCTGTTCGACGACATGACCATTTCCGCGGGGGGCTTCGGCCTCTGCGGCATCCCCGAATTCCTGATCGCCGCGATCCGCGACTCCGGGGTGAAGGGCCTGACGATCGCCTCGAACAACTGCGGGGTGGACGATTTCGGGCTTGGCCTCCTGCTGCAGACCAAGCAGATCAAGAAGATGATGTCGTCCTATGTGGGCGAGAATGACACCTTCATGCAGCAGTATCTCTCCGGCGAGCTGGAGCTCGAGTTCAATCCGCAGGGCACGCTGGCCGAGCGCATGCGCGCCGGCGGCGCGGGCATCGCGGGCTTCTACACCAAGACTGGCGTGGGCACCCAGATCGCCGAGGGCAAGGAGCACAAGGAGTTCGACGGCGAGACCTATGTTCTCGAACGCGGGATCGTCTCGGACCTGTCGATCGTCAAGGCCTGGAAGGCCGACGACACCGGCAATCTGGTGTTCCGCAAGACCGCGCGCAACTTCAACCCGCCCGCGGCGATGTCGGGGCGCGTCTGCGTTGCCGAGGTCGAGGAGATCGTGCCCCGCGGCAGCCTCGACCCCGACTGCATCCACCTGCCCGGCATCTACGTGAACCGCCTGATCCAGGGCGACCACGAGAAGCGGATCGAGAAGCGCACCACGCGCGAGGCGTGACACCGGCCTCCCCGGCCCGCGCGGCCGGGTCGAGAAGCCCATTCAGACAGGAGAGCGAGACATGCCCTGGGACCGCAATCAGATGGCCGAACGGGCCGCGCAGGAACTCGAGGACGGGATGTATGTCAATCTTGGCATCGGCATCCCCACGCTGGTGGCCAACTACATTCCCGAAGGCGTCGACGTGACGCTGCAGTCGGAAAACGGGATGCTGGGCATCGGCCCCTTCCCCACCGAGGACGAGGTCGACCCCGACCTGATCAACGCCGGCAAGCAGACCGTCACCGCGCTTGAGCGGACGAGCTTCTTCGACAGCGCCGAGAGCTTCGCGATGATCCGCGGCGGCAAGATCAACATGGCCATCCTCGGCGCGATGGAGGTTGCCGAGAACGGCGACCTTGCCAACTGGATGA
The DNA here is from genome assembly GCA_002967695.1 of Rhodobacteraceae bacterium WD3A24. Lineage (GTDB taxonomy): Bacteria > Pseudomonadota > Alphaproteobacteria > Rhodobacterales > Rhodobacteraceae > Alkalilacustris. Next base: position 57,641 of record PUHN01000009.1, read on the forward strand.
TCCCCGGCAAGCTCATCAAGGGGATGGGCGGCGCGATGGACCTCGTCGCCGGCGTCAAGCGCGTGGTGGTGGTGATGGACCACACCAACAAGGCCGGCGAGTCCAAGCTGCTGAAGGAGTGCACCCTGCCGCTGACCGGCACCGGCGTGGTCAACCGGATCATCACCAATCTGGGCGTGCTCGACGTGGTCGAGGGCGGGCTCAAGATCGTCGAGACGGCGCCGGGCGTGACCGAGGACGAGATCCGCGACAAGACCGACGCCAAGGTCGTCAACTGATTGACCCGCGGCCGGGCCGGCCGGCGGGCTATCCGGTCGCGCCCGTGTCGAGCACGCAGGGGTCGGTGGGAAGTTCGGGTCGCGGCCGGCACAGGCCGCGCGCCACCAGCCATGCCGACAGCACGCGCGGCACGTAGTCGCGCGTCTCGGCAAAGGGCGGCACGCCGCCCCGGTCGCGCACGGCGTTCTCCCCGGCATTGTAGCCCGCGAGCGCAAGCACGACATCGCCCTCGAAATGGCCGATCAGCCAGTCGAGATAGGCCACTCCGCCGGCGATGTTCTCGCCCGCATCGAAACTGTCGCCCACCTCGAAACGCGACGCGGTCGCCGGCACGAGCTGCATCAGCCCCTGCGCGCCGGCGCGGCTTTCGGCACTGGCGTCGCCCGAGGACTCGACCGCGATCACTGCCAGTGCCAGCGCAGGCGACACATTCCGCCCGGCCGTCTGGCGCAGAAGCGTCGCGCCATGCTGGCGCGCGATGTCCCTAAGGCGCTCAAGGCGCGGCGCGGCAACGCGGCGATCGGGCGTGGCGCCCTGCAGCGCCGCAACGGCGGCCTGGTAACGCCCTTCACCCGCGTCCAGCCCGGGCGCGACCGCCTCCCAGAACCAGCCGTGGCGTGACTGGTTCTCCGTGGAAGCCGCGTCGGGGTCGGGCGCGTCCTGCGGGGTCTCGTCGGGCGAAAGGCCCCGCCGCCGCGCCTGCTCTTCGGGGTCGATCTGGACGGTGATGCGCGCCGTCGCGCCATCGGGCGGCGGCGTGACGCGCCGAAAGGTGAAATCCTGCGCAATCAGCGCCCCCGGAACCGCAAGCGCGGCCGTCAGCGCCACAAGCCCCTGCCGCATGTCGTGTGGTCTCCTGCCGCCCGGCATCCTGCCTCATTGCGAATCTCCCAGAAATCGGCCCCTCGCGCCAGCCGGAGGCCGCCGATTCTGGCCAAACCGCCACAATTTAGGGTGGCAAACCCGCGCCGCCGGGCTCAACCCAAGGTATTTTTACTTTATTTGTCAGAATGTTAATCGGATTGACCTGAACTAATTCGCGGCACGACAAAATTGAACGATCTCAGCCAAACTCTAGTCACGATTCGGGGGCTTACTGCAGTCATGCCGAAACGGTGATCGCACAGGGTTCGCCCCAAACGCGAAAGACCCGGCAAGGCGGAGCAGAGACACTGTTAGGCAGAACTGGAGCGTGCCATGAAACTGTTCAATCTGATCAAGACCTTCCGCGACGACGAATCCGGCGCCGTCACCGTTGACTGGGTGGTGCTCACGGCCGCGATCGTGGGCCTCGGGATCGCCGTCATCGTCGCCGTCGGGCCGGGCATCACGAACCTGGCCGACAGCATCAGTTCCAGCGTGAGCGGAACGACCGTCGGTTACGACGAAAACCTTCCCGACGGATAATCGGGTCACGCGGTGGGCATCAAGAAAGGCCGCGCCGGGTTCGGCGCGGCCTTGTTCTCTCGGGCGTGAAGATGCGCGTGCCGCAAAATGGTCTTCCCGAAGAGGGAGGTGGAAATGAAACGCCACATACAGCGCTTTGGCGCCGATGAGCACGGAGCCGTCACGGTTGACTGGGTCGTCCTTACGGCCGCGATCGTCGGGATCGGCGTCCTCGTTCTGGTCCCGATCGCGTTTGGGGCCGGCAATCTGGCCTCGTCGGTGGGCAGCACGATCTCGGACACGTCGACAGGCTACTCCAACCAGAATTGATGGGCCCGCCCCTCCTGCCACCGGATTTCCTCCGATTCGCCATATTCGCGTCGATACTGGCAGAAGCGTCCTCTTATCGAGGTAGCCGGCGTGTCCGCGCGCCGCACCGCAGGACCAGACCAAAGACCAAGGAGCGGCCATGCGTATCGTCTTTTCCCTCGTACTCCTTCTCGGTGTCGGCCTGGCGGGATTCGCGGCCTACATGGTGCAGGACTATATAAGCCGGCAGCAGGCCGCGCTGGCCCAGGCGCGCGCCCAACAGGGGCCGGCGGTGGAAATGACCGAGGTCATGGTGACGACCGAGGCGGTCCGCTACGGTCAGGTGCTCTCGCCAGAGGCCGTCGAGACGGTCGCGTGGCCGGCCGATGCCGTCCCCGAAGGCACCTTCACCGACCGTTCGGAGCTGTTTCCCGAGGGCGCCGGGCGCCGCGTCGTTCTGCGCGCGATGGAGCCGTCCGAGCCCATCATGGCCGTCAAGGTCTCCGACCCCGGCAGGGAGGCGGGCATCACCTCGCGGCTGAGCGAAGGCATGCGGGCCTTTACCATCCGGGTGGACCTGACCACGGGCGTGTCGGGTTTCCTGCGGCCGGGGGACCGCGTGGACGTCTACTGGACCGGCCGGCGCGACCGCAATGGCGGAGACATCACCCGGCTGATCGAATCCGAACTCAGGCTGATCGCCGTCGATCAGAGCGCCGATCAGGACCGCGAAAACGCGACCGTCAACCCCAATACCGTGACCGTCGAGGTCACCCCCCAGCAGGTCGCGGCGCTGGCACAGGCGCAATCGACCGGGCGGATATCGCTGTCGCTCGTCGGCGCGATGGACCAGACCCGCGCTGGCGCCGTTGAGATAGACCAGCGGGAACTTCTGGGAATTCAGCGCGCCGAACCCGCGCCCGAGCCCGAGCCCGAACCGAGCTGCTCGGTCCGCACCCGCCGCGGCTCGGAGGTCGTCGAGATCGAGATTCCATGCACCAACTGAGCCCGCGCGGCCTACCCGATCTGGTGGGCCGCGCCGCACGGGCCGCGAGCCCTCGCACCTGTTGCCGGTTGTCCACATACGCTCGTGCCAGTAAGAGCTTGATTCTTGCACCGAAAAGACTTTTCACGCATGATGCGCCGAATTCGGGCGAAAAGACCCGGCACTATCGAGCGTGATCCAGAGAGGCAGGGCCACATGACAATCAAGCGCATGTTCGGGGCGTGCCTCATGGGGCTTGCCGTGCTCGCCGCTATGCCCGCGGCAGCCCAGAATGGCGCCGTGCGCGTGATGAACGGCTCGCCCGCCTCTTCGCTCAACGTGGCGATGAACCGCGCCGTCGTCGTCGAGAGCGACCAGCCATTTGCCGAGCTGTCCATCGCCAATCCGGGCATCGCCGACATATCGACCCTATCGAACCGCTCCATCTATGTTCTTGGAAAGGCGCCGGGGCGCACCACGCTGACGCTGCTGGCAGAGGATGGCAGCCTCATCACCAATATCGAGGTGCGCGTCACGCCAGACATCACCGAATTCCGCGAGAGGCTGCGCCAGATTCTGCCGGGAGAGCCCATCGAGGTGCGCACCGCAAATGACGGCATCGTCCTGTCGGGCGTGGTCTCGAGCCCGGCGCGCATGCAGGCCGCTCTCGAGCTTGCCGAACGCTATGCCCCGGAACGGGTCTCCAATCTGATGAGCGTGGGTGGCACGCAGCAGGTCACGCTTCTGGTGCGTTTCGCCGAAATGCAGCGCTCGGTGAGCCAGAATCTGAGCGCGAGCCTCGGCATCACCGATGGCGGCGGCCTCGCCGCCGGGGGCGAAGGGCTGGAGAGCGGCAGTTTTGCCGGCGCCGCCTCGGGCGACCGGCAGGGCCGATTCGGAATCAGCTTCACCTCCGGCAGCCTGCAGTTTCAGGTGCTTCTCGAAGCCCTCGAATCCAACGGCATGGTGCGCACCCTCGCCGAACCCAACCTGACCGCCCTGTCGGGCCAGGAGGCGCGCTTTCTCGCCGGCGGCGAATATCCCATCCCGATCCCCGATGGCGACGGCGGCGTGGCGATCGAATACAAGCCCTTCGGCGTAGAGCTCAATTTCACACCGCGCGTGCTCGACGACAACGTCATCAACCTGTCGATCAACGCCGCGGTCAGCGGGATCGACAACAGCGTCGACGTGTCGTCCGACGTCGGCGGCGTCGCCTTTCGGCGGCGCGAGACATCGACGACCGTGGAGATGCGCGACGGCGAGAGTTTCGCCATCGCCGGGCTGCTGCAGGACGATTTCCGCGACCTGTCGCGACAGGTTCCGTGGCTGGGCGACGTCCCGATCCTCGGCGCCCTGTTTCGCAGCGCGGAGTATCAGCGCTCGCAAAGCGAGCTGGTCATCATTATCACGCCCCATCTCGTCACGCCGACGCGGGGCGAGGCGCTCGCCCTGCCCACGGACCGCGTGCGCCTGCCCTCGGAGAGCGATCTTTTCCTGCACGGCCGCGTCAGCGGCGACGGCGGCAGGCCGGGCGGCGCGGCGGGCGAAGTCGCGCGGCAGGATTTCGGCGGGCCCTATGGCTACGTGATGGATTGACGGGGAGCGGGCCGATGCAGGCGACGGGCAAGGGATATTCGCGGCGGTCGCTGCTTCTGGGCGCGGGGGCGCTGGCGCTCGCCGGCTGCGACCCGGCGCGGCGCGGCGGCGAACTCGGCGCCGGCCTCGACGAGGGCGCCTTCGGCAATGCGACGATGAACAACACGCTCGTCCAATCCGGCGAGATCAACTACGTCCTCGATCTCGCCCGGCGCTTCGCCGAAGAGGTTCCCTCGTCGATCACCTTCGCTTTCGACAGCGCGCGTCTCGATGGCCGGGCGCAGGCCATCCTGCAGCGGCAGGTCAACTGGATCCGGCAGTTTCCCGAACTGCGCTTTCGCGTCTATGGCCACACCGACCTTGTCGGCAGCGAAGCCTACAACCGCCGGCTCGGCCAGCGCCGCGCCAATGCCGTCGTCGCCTTCTTCGCCTCGCGCGGGATCGGGCGCGACCGGCTGGAGGCCGTCGTGTCCCTCGGCGAGACCCAGCCGCTGATCGTCACCGAGGGGCGCGAGCGGCGCAACCGCCGCACCGTCACCGAGGTCTCGGGCTTCTACGAGCGCCACCCGACCGTGCTCAACGGCCAGTATGCCGAGGTCATCCACCGCGAATACGTGGCCAGCGCCACGCGGCCGCTGGAGCCGGTCACGCCATTTTCCGGCGGGGGCGCAGGCGGCGAGTGACGCCCCGCGCGCAGGCCGGCACGGCTGTCGCCGGATTTCGAATTATTACGGTTTTTTAGCCCCAATGTCGCCAATATTGGAGCCGATCTTCGGGCAAGGTTGGCGAGTCCCGGCCACCGCCCGCCGGGCGGATCGGCGGGGCGCGGCTGAAGCGGGCTCAGAAGCCGGCTGGATATGCCGCTGGGGCAGGAGGAATCGGCATCATGGCGAGTACAGCGGCGTTGCAGCCCGAGGCGACCCCCATCACCGCTTGCACGGTGTCACGCGACGTGCAGAATTTCGACCTTCTCATCGAGGATATGGAGGCCGAGCTCGGCGAAAGCTGGGGCGATCTCAGTTTCTCGGATGCCGGCATGTTTCTCCAGCAGCCCGAAGCGCAGGCGCTCGAATTCATCGCCATCGCCATGGACGGGGAGGACGAGAGCAGCCTCGTCCAGGTGCGCAGCCTGATCCAGCGCGCCAAGGAGTTGCACATCAGGGTGATCCTGATCGCCGAGGAGCTCAGCCCCATCGTGCTCCATCAGCTCCTGCGGCTCGGCGCGGACGATTTCGTCCCATACCCCCTGCCCGAAGGCGCGCTGCACGAGGCCATCGCGCGGCTGCGACAGCCCGGCCCCGAACTCGCCCCGACCGGCGGCGGACGGGCGGCCTCGGGGGCGCCGGCAGGCGGCCATGACGGGGCGGTTCTGCCCGTCCACGGCCTGGCCGGCGGCGTCGGCGCGACGACATTCGCGGTCAATCTCGCCTGGGAGCTGGCCAATATCGACAAGTCCGCCGCGCCCAGCGTCTGCCTGATCGATCTCGACCTGCAGTTCGGTTCGGTGTCGACCTATCTCGACCTGCCCCGCCGCGAGGCGATCTACGACCTGCTCTCGGACACGACGGTGATGGACCAGGACGTGTTCGCCCAGGCGCTTCTGACCTTCAACGAACGTCTGCAGGTCTTCACCGCGCCCTCCGACATGCTGCCGCTCGACCTGCTCACGCAGGAGGACGTCACGCGCGTGATCGACATGGCGCGCAACCACTACGACTTCGTGGTCATCGACATGCCCACGACCGTGGTGCAGTGGACGGAAACGGTGCTGCAGGCCGCCCATGTCTATTTCGCGTTGCTTGAACTCGACATGCGCTCGGCGCAGAACACGCTTCGCTTCCTGCGCGCGCTCAAGGCCGAGGATCTTCCGCATGAGAAGCTGCGCTACGGCCTGAACCGGGCCCCGAAATTCACCGACCTTTCCGGCAAGGCCCGCGCCCGCCGGCTGGCCGAAAGTCTCGACATCAAGATCGAACTGATGCTGCCCGACGGGTTGCGTCAGGTCACCCAGGCCAATGACCACGGCCTGCCACTGGCCGAACTCGCCGCGAAGAACCCGCTGCGCAAGGAAATCCAGAAACTCGCCAAATCGCTATTCGACCTCAATCAGGCGGTCGAGGCCGGAAGCATCTGAAAGTAAGCGCCATGTTCGCACGCTATCGCAAGAACGAGCGCGGCCAGCAGCCCCAGCCCGCAGCCGCGCCCGCCGCACCCAAGACCAAGCCGGTTCACCAGACCCGGCAGAGCGCCAAACCGGCCGCGCCGCCGCCCTCGGCCGCCGAGACCGGCGCGCAGGATCGCGAGCGCAAGCGCCGCGCCAAGCTCAGCGAGATCAAGACCGAGCTTCACACCCGGCTGCTCGACAATCTCAACCTCTCGGCGCTCGAACACGCCAGCGAGGCCGATCTACGCGCCGAGATCGCCGACATCGCCAACGAGGCCCTCTCGGAGATGAGCGTCGTCCTCAACAAGGAGGAGCGCCAAACCCTCAACCGCGAACTCTATTTCGAGGTGATGGGCCTGGGCCCGCTGGAGCCGCTCCTCAAGGACGACACGGTCAACGACATCCTCGTCAACGGTCCCAAGAAGATTTTCGTCGAGCGCAACGGCAAGCTCGAATTGTCCGATGTCACCTTCAAGGACGAAAGGCACCTGCTGCGCATCATCGACAAGATCGTCTCGGCCGTCGGCCGGCGGGTCGACGAGTCCAACCCCTATGTGGATGCGCGGCTCGCCGACGGGTCACGCTTCAACGCGATGGTCCCCCCGATCGCGGTGGACGGCAGCCTCGTCTCGATCCGCAAGTTCAAGAAGGAAAAGCTCGGGATCGACGAACTCGTCGGTTTCGGCGCCTTCTCCGAGGCGATGGCAATGTATCTGGAGGCGGCGGTGGCCTGCCGGCTCAACATCATCGTCTCGGGCGGCACCGGCTCGGGCAAGACGACGACGCTGAACGCGCTGTCGTCCTTCATCGGCAATTCCGAACGAATCCTGACGATCGAGGACACGGCCGAGCTTCAGCTTCAGCAGGAGCATGTCGGACGGATGGAAAGCCGCCCGGCCAATGTCGAGGGCAAGGGCGCGGTCAGTCAGCGCGACTGCCTTCGCAACGCGCTGCGCATGCGCCCCGACCGGATCATCGTGGGCGAGACCCGCGGCGAGGAGGTCATCGACATGCTGCAGGCCATGAACACCGGCCATGACGGCTCGATGACCACGATCCACGCCAACTCGGCGCGCGACGCGGTCTCGCGGCTGGAGAACATGATCGCGCTGGCGGGGATCGAGATGCCCATCCGCGCGCTGCGAAGCCAGATCGCCAGCGCCGTCAACCTGATCGTGCAGATCAGCCGCCTGCAGGACGGCTCGCGCCGGATGATCTCGGTCACCGAGGTCACGGGCATGGAGGGCGACGTGCTGACCATGCAGGAGATATTCCGTTACGAGCGGCTGGGCATCCAGCCCGACGGGCGCATCATTGGCCGTTTCACCGCGACCGGCGTGCGCTCGCACTATTCCGACAGGTTCCGTCAATGGGGCTATGACCTGCCGGCCTCGATCTACGAGCCCGAAACAGGACAGCAATGATGGGATTCAGCACCGCGCCGCTCATCTATATCTCCATCTTCATCGGCGTGCTGCTGCTGGTGGAGGGCATGTATCTGACATGCTTCGGACGCTCCATCAGCCTCAACAACCGGATGAACCGCCGGCTGGAGATGCTGCAGCGTGGCACGCCGCGCGCGGAGGTGCTCGAACAGCTCCGCAAGGAGATGAGCCAGCACATGCGGGCGCAGTCGATCCCGCTCTACTCGCTGCTTGCGGAAAAGGCGCAAAAGGCCAACATCGCCTTCTCCCCGCGCCAGCTCGCCGGGCTGATGGTGCTGCTCTCGGCGCTGTCCTTCGTCGCGCTTACCCTGACGACGGACGCCTCCGCGCCGGTGCGGCTTCTGGTGGCGCTGCTGATGGGGATCGGGGGCATCTATGTATGGGTCAACTCCAAGGCCAAAAAGCGCCTCGGCCTGATCGAGGAGCAACTGCCCGACGCGGTAGAACTGATGGTTCGCAGCCTGCGCGTGGGCCATCCCTTTTCCTCGGCAATCCAGATCGTGGCCAAGGAGGTGCCCGACCCGCTGGGCTCGGAATTCGGGCTGATCGCCGACGAGGCCGCATATGGCCGGGATGTCAGCGATTCGCTCAAGGCACTGGCCGAGCGGGTGGACATGCAGGATCTGCGCTTTCTGTCGGTGGCCGTGACGATCCAGCAGACATCGGGCGGCAACCTCGCCGAGATCCTCGAAGGGCTGGCCAAGGTGATCCGCGCGCGGTTCAAGCTGTTCCGCCGCGTCAAGGCGATCACCGCCGAGGCCAAGTGGTCGGGGATGTTCCTGTCCTTCTTCCCGCTGCTGGCGCTGGTCGGGATCGTCGTCATCAAGCCCGACTACTACGACGAGGTCAAGGACACGGCCGTGTTCATCCCCACGGCACTGGTGGTGGCCGCTTTCCTGACGGCGAACGTCTTTTTCATGAAGGCGATGGTCAACATCAAGGTTTGAGGGGCGCACACCGATGCAGATGCTCGACGCTTTGAACGCCGCGCTGAGAGAGATGCTGGGCCCGCTGGGGCCGTTGCTGCTGGTCGGCGGGCTGGGGCTCGCGCTGATCGTGGTGACGCTTGTCGCGATGGGCTCGCAGCGCCGTGACCCGCTGGACAAGCTGCGCGAAAGCCGGCGGCGCGAGAGCGGCGCGCAGGACCGGGAGCCCGCCGAGACGCTGCGCGATCGCGGCGGCAGCGACAAGCTCGACAAATACGCCGCCTTTCTGGAGCCGCAAAGCGCCGAGGAGATGAGCAGCGCGCGCCTGCAGATGATGCAGGCGGGTTACCGCTCCAAGTCGTCCGTGCGCACCTTTCACGCGATCCAGTTCGCGCTCGGCCTCGGGTTTCTCGGGCTGGGGCTGGCCTATGCGCTCGTGGCACGCGCGACCGGCGAGCTGGCCACCTCGACGATGATGCTCGCGATCCTTCTGCCGGGCGTGGTCGGCTACTACATCCCGCGCTACTGGGTAAACAAGCGCCGCGAGAAGCGCCAGCAGGAAATCACCAACGGCTTTCCCGACGCGCTGGACATGATGCTTGTCTGCGTCGAGGCGGGCCAGTCGCTGGACCAGTCCATGATGCGGGTGGCGCAGGAGATGCGCGCGGGATTTCCGGCGCTGTCGGAAGAGTTCGAGATCGTCAATTACGAGGTCAAGGCGGGCAAGGACCGCGTTAGCGTGCTCAAGGACATGGCCAGCCGCTGCGGCGTCGCCGACGTGGCCTCCTTCGTCACGGTGCTGGTGCAATCGGCCAGTTTCGGCACCTCGCTGGGCGACGCGCTGCGGGTTTATGCGGCCGAGATGCGCGATAAGCGCGTGATGCGGGCCGAGGAAAAGGCCAATGTTCTGCCGACCAAATTGACACTCGGCACGATGGTCTTCACCGTTCCGCCGCTGCTGATCATCCTGATAGGGCCGTCGATCTATGGCATCGCGCAGACGCTTTCGGGGGGCATCACGCCCTGAACCTGGCCGTCGCAGCGGCGCCGCGATGCTCTGCCTCGCCGCGGCGCTTGCTGCCTGCGCGGGCGCGCCCGAGGGCGGGCAAAGGGGCGCCGACGCCAACATGCCGCCGGGCGTGGACACTGTCGAGGAGGCTGTCGACGGGCTCGAGGTCGGCCACAGGCTCATGGCGGCGGGCGAGTACCGTCTGGCCCTGCGTGCCTATTATCGCGCCGCCGCCAGCCGCGGCGCCACGGTGGATGTGCTCAGCGCACTGGGGTCGGCCAATCTGCGTCTGGGCCGGCTGGGCCAGGCCGAGCAGATGCTGCGCCGGGCGCTTGAGGCCGATGAGACCTTCGTGCCCGCGCTCAACAATCTGGGCGTGGTGCTGATGGAGACCGGCGAATACGGCGAGGCGCGCCGCCTTTTCCACAACGCATTCGCCCTCGATAGTGGCCGTTCGGTCGACATCCGCGAAAATCTGCGCCGGGCCATCGAAAAGAGCGAAAATCCCGGTTATCGTGAGCCGGAAAACGATAACGGGTTCTCCCTGGTTCGGCGCGGAAACGGGCGGTATCTGCTCCTTTCCGCACCTTGAGGAGCGCCCGCGAGGCCGAGCAGAAGAGGGACGCAAGATGCGCCACCCAATCCCCCTGGCCCTGTGTCTTGCAGGGGGCGTCGCGCTGTCGGGTTGCACCGGCGGCACCGATGCCGATGCCAGCCGCGCGCTGCAGGACATGAACGTGGTCGACGAAAGCAATCTCAGCGAGATCATGCTCACCGTCGCCGATCCCGACGAGGCGGTGAACTATTTCCGCAACGCCCTCGACAACGCCCCCGATCGGGCCGATCTGCGCCGGGGGCTCGCGCGCTCGCTCGTGCGGGCGGGGCGCGCCGAGACGTCGCTGCCTGTCTGGCGCGAGCTTCTGGCACAGCAGGAGGCCACCGCCGAGGACCGCGTCGATTACGCCGGCGCGCTGATCCGCACCAATGACTGGGCCGAGGCCCGCGCGGTGCTCGACGAGGTGCCGCCGACCCACGAGACCTATCAGCGCTACCGATTGGAGGCGATGGTGGCCGATGCCGACGAGGACTGGGAGCGCGCCGACAGCTTCTACGAGATCGCCGCGGGGCTGACGAACAACCCCTCGGGGGTGCTCAACAACTGGGGTTATTCCAAGCTCAGCCGCGGCGAACACGCAGCGGCCGAGGATCTGTTCATCGAGGCGCTCACCTACGACCCCGAGCTCTTCACCGCCAAGAACAACCTCGTCCTCGCCCGAGCCGCACAGCGCAATTACGATCTGCCACTTATCGACATGACCCAGACCGAGCGCGCGCGCCTTCTGCACACCATGGCGCTCGCCGCCATCCGGCTGGGTGACGTCAATATCGGCCGCGGTCTGCTGCAGGAGGCGATCGACACCCATCCGCAACATTTCGAGCCGGCCGCGCGGGCGCTGCGCGCGCTCGAATCCAACGTGGCGAACGGATGATCACCCTGCCCGCCGGCGCCGCCTGGTGGCTGCTGCCGCCCGTCCTGCCGGTGGCTCTGTGGACGGCGTGGAGCGACGTGAAATTCATGCGCATTCCCAACCTGGCCGTGCTGACGCTGGTGGCTGTCTGGGTCGTTTTCGGCCTGATCGCCCTGCCGGCCGAAATCTGGGCCTGGCGCTGGCTGAACCTCGCCGTGGTGCTTGCGGCGGGCTTCGCGCTCAGCCTGGCGGGGCTGATCGGCGCGGGGGACGCGAAATTCGCTGCGGCGATGGCGCCTTTCGTCACCGTCGCGGATTTGCGGCTGTTCCTGCCGCTTCTGGCCGCGGTGCTGCTTGCCGCCTTTGCGACGCATCGCCTCCTCGCGCGGGTGCCGGCATTTCGCACACGAACCGCGGACTGGGAATCCTGGCGTCGCAAGGATTTCCCGATGGGCCTCGCGCTGGCAGGGTCACTGGTGTTCTATCTCGCGATGGCGGCGGCGTGGGGGCGCTGAGAATGCGTCGCGGCGGGGGTGACATGCCCGAGTCGCGCCTTTACCCTTCGCAAATCGCGTGGGGGCGAGAGTGCAGGCGGCGCGCCGAACGGTGCGCGCCCGGTCGAATCAGTCCGACGAGGCCCCGCAGATGAACATTCAGACAGCTTCCGCCGTTCCCGCCCCGGCCCCGCCGCGCAGCCCCGAGGATACGGGGCTGCCGATGGTGATGCTGCGCGACATCCTTCTCAAGACGATCTTTCGCATGTCGCTGACCCAGGTCAGCCAGATCGCGCGGCAGATATGCCTGCCCGTGCCCGTCACGCAGGAGCTGATCGACGCCGCGCGCAAGGAGGGGCTGCTGGAGGCCACCGGCACGCTGCACGCCTCGAGCTCCAGCGAAATGGGCTATCAGCTCACCGAAAGCGGCAAGGCCCGCGCGCTCGATGCGCTCTCGCAGTCGGAGTATTTCGGCGCCGTGCCGATCCCGTTGGAGCGCTATGGCGAGCAGGTTCAAAGGCAGTCCGTTCGCAACATGGCGATGACGCGCGACAGGCTCGCCGAGGCGATGGGCGATCTGATCCTGCCGCCGGCGCTTCTCGACCATCTCGGGCCGGCGGTGGGGGCCGGGCGTTCGATCCTGATGTATGGCCCGCCCGGCAACGGGAAATCCTCGATCTCCAACGGCATCCGCCGGGCGCTGGGAGATCGCATCTATGTGCCCCGCGCCGTCGAGCACGCCGGACAGGTCATTTCCGTCTACGACCCGATCGTGCACAGCCAGGCCTCCACGATGGAGGACGATCCCGGCACCCTGCGCCGCAGCGCCAACCGCTTCGACGCCCGCTACGTGCTGTGCGACCGGCCCAATGTCGTCACCGGCGGCGAGCTTACGCTTTCGATGCTCGACCTGACCTACAACCCCACCGCGCGCACCTATCAGGCGCCGCTGCAGTTCAAGGCGACCGGCGGCATTTTCATCGTCGACGATCTCGGCCGGCAGGACGAGCCCCCGCAGGCGCTGATCAACCGCTGGATCGTGCCGCTGGAGGAAGGCCATGACATCCTCGCGCTGCAGTCGGGCGAGAAATTCATCGTGCCCTTCGACACGCTGGTGATCTTTTCCACCAACTTTCACCCCAACGCGATCTTCGACCAGGCCGCGTTGCGGCGCATCTTCTTCAAGATCAAGATCGACGGCCCCTCGCGCGAGGATTTCCTGAAAATCTTCGCGATGGTCGCGCGCAAGCGCAAGCTGCCGCTCGACGAAGCCTCGCTGGTCCATCTGATGCAGGTGAAATATCCCGAGATCGGCAATGTCTACGCCAATTATCAGCCGATCTTCCTCATCGACCAGATTCTGGCCATCTGCGCCTTCGAGGGGATCAAGCCGCAGATGACGCCCGAGTTGATCGAGCGAGCCTGGGCGAACATGTTCGTGCGCGACGAGGACATCGCGCGCTGAGGCGTGCTTGGCCGGTTCAGTATGGCCGCTCGGGGCACCGCCGGTAATGGTATCCCTCGACCGGCTCCATACCCACGCTGACGAAAAGCGCCTGCGCCGGCGTGTTGTCGCGCGTCGCGGCCAGCGCGAGCCAGACGGCGCGGTTGGCCATTGCCCAGTGCGCCGCGGCCCGCAGGAGGCCGCGCCCCACCCCCCGGCGCCGCATCGACAACGGCACCGCCAGCGCATGCAGCATGGCGATGTCGCCCCGTGCCGCGACGAAGCCCGCACCCGCCGCCCGGTCATCCTGCCGGGCCAGCAGCGCGGTGCGCGGCGGCCCGACGCGCCCCATCACCGCTCGCCGCGCGGCATCATGGCCCGTCTCGGCCCAGAGATCGGCCATCACCGCCAGCGGCGGCCAGTGCGGAAAGGCGGACAGGCGCGGCAGCCTGCCCCCCGCAACCGAGGCGGCCGGCGCGCGATAGAAAACCGTTGCGCCCGTGCGGGCATAGCCGTGATCGGCGAGTGTGGCGTCAAGGGCCTCCTCGCCCGGCCGCAGCATGAAGAGCGGCCGCTGCCCCAAGGCCCGCATCGCTGCCTCGGCCTGGCCGATATCGGCCGACGTGACCGGCCCTGCGGCGGTCGCCGCCGACACCCGCTTGCCCCCGCCCCCGCCGGCACGGATCGTCCAGCGCCCGACCCGCCGCGCCGACAGGGGCGGCCAGGTGGCCTCCATCACCGCCAGAAGCGCAGCCTGCGTCGGCGCCCTCACGCGGCGTCGTCGGGAAAGGTCCGGCACAGACGCAGCATGGCGGCATCCACCCGCGCCGGGTCCGGCCCGCGGATGACGATCTGCGCCCCGAACACCCCGTCACGGACGAAGGGGTAGGAGCCGAAACTGAGATCGGCGAACTCGCGGGCGAGGTCGCCCAGCGGCCCGGCGATCTCGCCCTCGCCGCGATTGATGCGCAGGCTCTGGCTCGACAGGGGCGCGCCGCCGGTCAGCTGCGGCAGGACGCCGGCGAGCATGGCCTCGAATATCTGCGGCACGCCGGCCATCACCAGCACATTGCCCAGCCGGAACCCCGGCGCGGCGGAAATCGGATTGTCGATCAGCTCTGCGCCCTCGGGAATACGGGCCATGCGCAGGCGCGCCGCGTTGAGCGCAGCGCCGGACTTCTCGTAATGCGCGGCGAGCAGGGCGCGGGCGTCGTCGCGCACGTCAATCGGCACGCCGAAGGCGGCGGCCACCGCGTCGGCGGTGATGTCGTCATGAGTCGGGCCGATCCCGCCGGAGGTGAACAAATGATCGTGTTCCGCGCGCAGGGCATTGACGGCGGCGATGATGGCGTCGTGGTCGTCGGACACGACACGCACCTCGCGCAGGTCAATTCCGTGGCGGGTCAGTTCCCCGGCGAGGTGATACATGTTGGCATCGCGTGTGCGGCCCGACAGAATCTCGTCGCCGATCACGAGCATGGCGGCGGTTGGATTGGGCATGATGCGCTCCTTGTCTGGCCGTGGGCTTCCGGTATAGGTCGCCCGCCAGGCGCTTTCAAACCCCTCCCGTGGCCGCGCGGCCGACGCGGCGTTGCGAACGCTTGCCCGCCGACATGGCTCTGCAGGCCGACAGGCCCACGATCACCCCCCGCCGCCGGCCGGAGCCCAGCGACGTGCCGCGACGGTCGCCGAATTTGGCTCGGCCGCTGCCCCCCGGCCGCGCCCGTGCGGCGCATCGAAGTCGATCACCGGGTTGATCGGGATGATGCGGTGCGGATTAATCGAATCGTGGCAGTAGTGATAGTGGCGCACGATGTGGTCGAGATTGAGCGTGCCGGCCACGCCGGGCCACTGGTAGAGTTCGCGCGTATAGCCCCAAAGATTGGGGTAGTCGATTATCCGCCGGCGGTTGCACTTGAAATGCAGGTGATAGACCGGATCGAAGCGCAGAAGCGTCGGAAGCAGCCGCCAGTCGGCCTCGGTGACGCGCTCGCCCATCAGATAGCGGTTTTCGCCCAGGAGCGCCTCGATCCAGTCGAGGCTGTCGAAGAGAGCATGGACGGCCTCGTCATAGGCCGTCTGCGTCGTGGCGAAGCCCGATTTGTAGACGCCGTTATTGACCGTGTCGTAGATGCGCGCATTGACCGGCTCGATGGCGTCGCGCAGATCCTCGGGCCAGTAGTCGTCGGTATTGCCGGTGATCGCGTCGAAGGCCGAGTTGAACATGCGGATGATTTCGGCGGATTCGTTCGACACGATCGTGTCACGCTTCTTGTCCCACAGCACCGGCACGGTCACCCGGCCCGAGACGTCGGGCTTTGCGCGGGTGTAAATATCGCGCATGAACCGGCTGCCGAACAGCTTGTCGCCGGTGGCACCGGGATAGTCGGTGCGGAATTCCCAGCCGTCGTCAAGCATGTCGGGATGGACGACCGAGACGTCGATATGATCCTCGAGCCCCTTGAGCGCGCGGAAGATCAGCGCCCGGTGCGCCCAGGGGCAGGCATATGAGACATAAAGATGATACCGTCCGCTCTCGGCGGGGAAGCCGCCCTCCCCGGAGGGCCCGGCGCTGCCGTCCGGGGTGACCCAGTTGCGAAACTTCGACGTATCGCGAACGAATCGCCCCCCCGACTTGCTGGTGTCGTACCAGACCGGTTCCCATTTTCCGTCCACGAGTTTGCCCATGATGACCTCCTGAGGTTTCATCGAACGTAGTCTGTGCCGAAACATTACGAAACGGCCGTCTCTGCGCATGTTCTGTGCGCCCATACGCGTTTCAGTCGGGCGAATGGGCCTGTCACGGTGGTGATGTCACGCGGTTGTCGCTTGATTCAGCCACACATCATCCCATCATCGAAGGACCATCCGCCGGAGCGACTCATGTTCGAATATCTTCCCCCCGAAATCCGCGACGGCCTCGCCGAAGCCGAACGGCGCGACCTGCGGCGACGGTCGCGCCTGCGCGTTCACGCGGGCGACGCGATTCATCCGATCCTGCGCTACTGGGAGGATGGCTTCGCGCTGGATGCCGAGACCGCGCCCAATTTGCGGGGACTGGTCGACATCTATGACGGCACGCGCCATCTCTGCCAGTGCCTGATCGTCACCTCGACCGAGGAGAATTGCGAGCGCGTCTTCGAATTCAAGCGCAACACCGCAGCGGTGGATGCCGCGCCCATCGACTACGCCCGCGACCCCGACGCCCCCGCCGGGTTTTTGCCGCGCGACTGACGCCCGGGGTTATTGAAGATCGGCGAATGCCTGGCGCAGGCGTTCGCAGGCTTCGGCGACCACGCTGCGCGGGGTGGCCAGATTGAAGCGCATGAAACTCTCGCCGCCGGTGCCGAAGGTCTCGCCGTGATTGGCCGCGATGGCGGCGCCGCGTTCGACGCGCGTGGTGAAGTCGCGCGCAGACATGCCGGTACCGGAGAAATCGACCCAGGCCAGATAGGTCGCCTCCAGCGGCATCGAGCGCAGGCCTGGAATGGCGTTCACCGTCGCGTCGAAGACCCGGCGGTTTTCATCGAGATAGGCCATCAGCGCATCCACCCAGGCCGCGCCCTGCGCCGAATAGGCCGCCGTCGCCATGTGGATGCCGAAACTGTTGGGCGAGATACCCAGCGCCGCCATTCGCGCCGCGAAGGGCTTTCGCAGCTCGGGGGCGGGGATGATGACGTTGCCGATATGCGCCCCGGCAATGTTGAAGGTCTTGGTCGTCGCCGTCATCATCACCAGACGATCGGAAATCTCGGGCACGGCACGGGCCATGACCGTGTGCTGTTCTCCCGGCATCACCAGATCGTGGTGAATCTCGTCGGAGACCAGGATCAGGTCGTGCCGGGCGGCAAAATCGGCCACGCCCTGCAACTCCTGGGCGGTCCAGACGCGCCCGCCGGGGTTGTGGGGCGAACACAGGATGACCATCCGCTCCTCGCCCGTCATGAGCCGGTCATAGGCATCGAAATCGAGGCCATAGCGGCCATCCTCGTCCATCACCATCGGACATTCGACCACCCGGCGCCCCGCCGACCGGATCACACGGGCAAATGCATGATAGACCGGCGTGAACACCACCACGCCGTCGCCCGGTGCGGTCCAGGTGTCGACACACATAGCGGTGCCGTTGACCAGCCCATGCGTGGTGAAGATCGACTCGTGCTCGACCTCCCAGAGGTGGCGCTCGCTCATCCACCAGGCGATGGCATCGAGATAGGCGCGGTCATCGCCGAAATAGCCGTAGATGCCGTGATCGAGCATCGCTGCCAGCGCCTCCTGGACGCAGTCGGGCGGGCGGAAATCCATGTCGGCCACCCACATCGGGATACCGGTATCGGCAGGCACCCCGTATCTGGCCTCCATCGCATCCCATTTCTGCGAATGCGTGCCGCGGCGGTCGATGATCTCGTCGAAATTCATGCTGGGCTGCTCCCTCGTGGCCGGGGCGAGGGTTGCGCCGCCGCTGCGGCGGCGCAACCGGAAAATGCCGGGTTCAGAGCCGGCGGACCCCCCAGACCCGCGCGCCGAGCCCGATGGCCGGCAGATGCGGGCCGTCCTCGGCCATGAGTTTTTCCACCCGGCCATCCTTGACGGCCCGCTCCAGCCGCGCCTCGAACTGCGGATCTTCCAGCGTATGATCGTTGAGCGAAACGACGAAAACACCGCCGGGCGTCAGGCTCGCGATCGCGCCGTCGATATTCTCCGCGGGCGCCGCCCCGGCGCCGATCGCGCCGACGGCGGCGATGCCGGCATACCGCCGCTCCGCCGCGTCCAGCGGGGCGTCGGGACTGCACATCCACAGATCGCGATAAACGCCCTTCTCGCGCGCCTTCGCCAGCATTCCTTCGGAAATGTCGGTGCCGTCGATCACGGTAAACCCGGCCCGCGCCAGCGCAACGCCCGAGATCCCCGTGCCGCATGCGAAGTCGAGCACCGGCGCCGTCTTGTCGGCCAGATGCGCCGCCAGCGCCGCCGCGCAGCGCTGCGGTGTGCGGTAGTCGTTGTCGTGCAGATCGACATCATAGCTCTCGGCCCAGTCGTCGTAATACTGCCGCATCTCCTCGCCGCCATCGACGGAGTAGATGTTGTCGAGATACGCGCTCTGCTTCGCCATGGAGGCCTCCGTTGGTCATGGGAAAGGCTGCGGATAGCACCAGCCACCGAGAATTGCAAAATAGCGACACCACTGTCGCGAAAACGACATGTCTGCACAATTGCGCAAGCGCCGGACATCGCCTAAATCAACGCGCATGAGCATCCGCCCGATCCTGATCCATCCCGACCCGCGTCTGAAAAAGACGGCCAGGCCCGTGCCCGAGATAGCGGACTCGGTGCGCAAGCTGGCCGAGGACATGCTGGAGACAATGTACGACGCGCCGGGCATCGGCCTCGCCGCGCCACAGGTCGGGGTGTCGAGCCGCCTGCTCGTGATGGACTGCGTCAAGGAGGAGGGCGAGGCGCCGCGGCCGATGGCGCTGGTCAACCCCGAGGTGACATGGGCGTCGGAGGAGCTGGCGCTTCATGAGGAGGGCTGCCTCTCGATCCCCGAGCAATACGCCGAAATCGAGCGGCCGGCCGAGGTCATGGTCCGCTGGACCGATCTGGACGGGCAGGAACGACAGGAGCACTTCACCGGTCTCTGGGCGACCTGCGTCCAGCACGAGATCGACCATCTCGACGGCAAGCTCTTCATCGACTATCTCGGCCCGCTCAAGCGGCAGATGATCACCCGCAAGATGGCCAAGCTCAAGCGCGAGAAGGCGCGGGCGTGACGCCCGCCGGCCCCCGCGCGCGATGACGCTACGCCGCTGCATCCCCTGGCCCGACCGCCGCCTGCGCAGCGCGGCCGAACCTGTCGCCGAGATCGACGACGATGTCCGCGGCATCTGGGCCGACATGGTCGACACGATGGAGGCGATGCCCGGCGTGGGGCTCGCCGCGCCGCAGATCGGGGTGACGCGCGCGCTCGCGGTGGTCGATGCCTCCGATGTGCGCGGGCAGGCGGTGCGCATGGCCAACCCCGAGGTGTTGCATGCCAGCGCGAAACTGCGCGCCCATCATGAGGCAAGCCCCAACCTGCCCGGCGTTTCGGCGCTGATCGAGCGGTCGCGCGCGGTGACGGTTCGGTTTCTCAACGCCGACGGCACGGTCGAGAAGCGCGACTTCGTGGGCCTGTGGGCCACCAGCGTCCAGCATCAGATCGACCATCTTTCGGGGCGGATGTATTTCGATCATCTGAGCCCCGTCAAACGCCGGCGGCTGATAGCGCGGGCGCAGAAACTGGCGAGGCGTCGATGAAGGTCGTGTTCATGGGAACCCCCGATTTCGCGGTGCCGGCGCTGGACGCACTCGCCGCCGCGCACGAGGTCGTCGCGGTCTACTGCCAGCCCCCGCGCAGGGCCGGGCGCGGGCACAAGCCCCGTCCGACGCCAGTGCAGGCGCGGGCCGAGGCGCTGGGGCTCAACGTGCGCCACCCCGACAGCCTGCGCGACCCGACCGAACAGGCCGCCTTTGCCGCGCTCGGGGCCGACATCGCCGTGGTCGCGGCCTACGGGCTGATCCTGCCGCGGGCGATTCTGGAGGCGCCGCGCCATGGCTGCCTGAACATCCATGCCTCCCTGTTGCCGCGCTGGCGCGGGGCGGCACCGATTCACCGCGCCGTGATGGCCGGCGACGAGAAAACGGGTGTGTGCATCATGCAGATGGAGCCGGGGCTGGATACCGGGCCCGTCCTGCTGCGCGCGGCGACGCCCGTCGGGGCGGAGGATACAACGGGTGATCTGCACGACCGGCTGGCCGCAATGGGCGCGCGACTGATCGTCGAGGCGCTCGACCGGCGCGACGACCTCACACCCAAACCCCAGCCCGAGGAGGGCGCGACCTACGCCGCCAAGATCGACAAGGCCGAGACGCGGGTGGACTGGACCCGCCCCGCCGCCAAGGTCGCCCGGCAGATCAACGGCCTGTCGCCCTTTCCGGGGGCCTGGTCCATGGCGGGGGAGGCGCGCATCAAGCTGTTGCGCGCGCGCCCTGCCGCCGGCGAGGGCGCGCCGGGCGAGATTCTGGAGGGGCTCACCGTCGCCTGCGGCAGCAGCGCGGTGGAGATTCTCGAGGCGCAGCGCGAAGGCCGCCGCCCAATGGATGCCGCCGAGTTGTTGCGCGGGCTGGAATTCGCGCCGGGCGATCGGCTGGTCTGACCCTTTCAGGCTGCGACGAAGGCGTCGCGCGGGTAGCCCTGCAGATAAAGCAGCGCGGTCAGATCGCCGTGGTTGATGCGCAGGTCGCATTCGGCGGCGACCGAGGGCTTGGCATGCAGCGCCACGCCCGCCCCGGCAAGCTGAAGCATTCCCAGATCGTTAGCCCCGTCACCCACCGCCATGACCTCCGAATGGGCCAGGCCGCGCGCGGCGGCGACCTCTTCGAGCGCGGCCACCTTGGCCGCCTTTCCCAGGATCGGCTCGCCCACCTCGCCGGTCAGCTTTCCGTCCGCCATGCAGAGCCCGTTGGCGCGGTGCTCGTCGAAGCCAAGGCTGCGCGCGACGTGGCCCGTAAACGCCGTGAACCCGCCCGAGACCAGCACGGCGTAGGCTCCATTCGTACGCATCGTGGCGATGAGCGCATGCCCGCCGGGGGTGAAGCTGATCCGCTCGGTGAGAACCTTGCCGATCACCGATTCGTCGAGCCCGCGCAAGAGCGCCACGCGCTCGCGCAGGGCACCCTCGAATTCCAGCTCGCCATTCATCGCGCGGCGGGTGATCTCGGCCACCTGGGGGCCGATGCCGGCCTCGTCGGCGAGTTCGTCCACGCATTCCTGCCCGATCATGGTCGAATCCATGTCGGCGAGCAGCATCTTCTTGCGCCGCCCCCCGGCGGGCTGGACGGCCAGATCGATACCGCGCGCCTGCAAATCCGCCCAGACGTCCCAGAGGTCTACGGGCCGTGCGACGATATCGAACTCCGCCGCCGCGCCGGGTGCGAGCCAGCGCGTCACCCCGCCCGCCCAGCGCCGGCGAAGGGCGTCGATCGTGGCGTCCTCCAGCATGGGGCGTGCGGGGTTCGTCAGCAGGGTAGCGGTAAACATTGCGGCGCTTTCGAAATCGGTGGATGTCGCTTTCGGGCTATCAGGCGCCGCCATAGAACAATTTTTTCCCTTGCACCAGAGCCGGAGAAACCCTAAAGGCGTCGGCGGGACACCCCTCCCCAACGAGGGGCGAATATCTGGAAGGATAGACATGACCGACGTCACGAAACCGGCCACGCGGCCGGCAAATCCGCGTTTTTCCTCGGGCCCCTGCGCCAAGATCCCCGGCTTTTCCCTCGACAAGCTCGCCGACGCGCCGCTCGGGCGCTCCCACCGCGCCGCGGCGGGCAAGGCCAAGCTGAAGGCCGCGATCGAGGGGACGCGCGAAATCCTGGGCATCCCCGCCGATTACCGCATCGGCATCGTCCCGGCCTCCGACACGGGCGCCTTCGAGATGGCGATGTGGTCGATGCTGGGCGAGCGCCCGGTCGAGATGGTCGCGTGGGAGTCCTTCGGCGCGGGCTGGGTAACCGATGCGGTCAAGCAGCTCAAGCTCGACGCACGCGTCCATGAGGCCGATTACGGCCGAATCGTGGACATGAGCGCGCTCGATTACGACCGCGACGTCTGCTTTACCTGGAACGGCACCACCAGCGGCGTGCGCATGCCCGATGGCGCGGCGATCCCGTCGGGCCGCAAGGGCCTGACCCTGTGCGACGCCACCTCGGCGGCGTTTGCCATGGACCTGCCCTGGGAGAAGCTCGACGTGACGACCTTCTCCTGGCAGAAGGTGATGGGCGGCGAGGCCGCGCATGGTGTCATCATCCTGTCGCCCCGCGCTGTCGAGCGGCTGGAAAGCTACACCCCGCCCTGGCCTCTGCCCAAGATCTTCCGCCTGACCAAGGGCGGCAAGCTCAACGAGGGAATCTTCGAGGGCGCCACGATCAACACGCCGTCGATGCTGGCGGTCGAGGACTATCTCGTCGCGCTCGACTGGGCGCGCGACATCGGCGGGCTGCCCGCGCTGATCGCGCGCGCCGACGCCAACGCCCGCGCCGTGGCCGATTTCGTGGAGGCCCGCGACTGGATCGCCAATCTCGCCGAAGACCCGGCGACGGCCTCGACAACGAGCGTGTGCCTGAAATTCACCGACCCGGGTATCCCGGATGCGGGCGCCTTCGCCAAGGCCATCGTCAAGCGGCTCGAATCCGAGGGCGTGGCCCATGACATCGGCGCCTATCGCGACGCGCCGGCGGGGCTGCGCATCTGGTGCGGCTCGACGGTCGAGACGTCGGACATCGAGGCGCTGCTGCCCTGGATCGAGTGGGCCTACCACACCGAACGCGCCGCGTTTTCCGACGCGGCCTGATCGCGCTTTCCTGCGGTGGGCCGCGCCTGCCCGCGCCCCCGCCCGGCCCGGGCGCGCGGCGCATGCGCGCCTGCCCTTTTTCGTGAAATTCTGTCTCCAAGGAGCCCCGACATGGCACCCAAGGTTCTCGTTTCCGACAAGCTTTCCGAAACCGCCGTCCAGGTTTTCCGCGACCGCGGCATCGACGTGACCTTCGACCCCTCCATCGGCAAGGACAAGGACAAGCTGCTGGAGGTGATCGGCGATTACGACGGCCTCGCCATCCGCTCGGCCACCAAGGTTTCCGACAAGGTTCTGGCCCGGGCCGGCAAGCTCAAGGTGATTGGCCGCGCCGGCATCGGCGTGGACAATGTCGATGTCCCCGCGGCCTCCAAGAAGGGCGTGATCGTGATGAACACGCCCTTCGGCAACTCGATCACCACCGCCGAGCATGCCATCGCGATGATGATGTCGGTCGCGCGCCAGATCCCCGAGGCCAACGCCTCCACCCAGGCGGGCAAGTGGGAGAAGTCGCGCTTCATGGGCGTGGAACTGACCGGCAAGACGCTGGGCGTGATCGGCGCGGGCAATATCGGCTCGATCGTCATCGACCGCGCCCACGGCCTGCGGATGAAGGTCATCGCCTTTGACCCCTTCCTCAGCGAGGAACGCGCGACAA
Source organism: Rhodobacteraceae bacterium WD3A24 (assembly GCA_002967695.1). GTDB lineage: Bacteria > Pseudomonadota > Alphaproteobacteria > Rhodobacterales > Rhodobacteraceae > Alkalilacustris. Next base: position 81,197 of record PUHN01000009.1, read on the forward strand.
AGCTGGGCGTGACCAAGGTCGAGCTCGACGAGCTTCTCGGCCGCTCCGATTTCGTCACGCTCCATGTGCCGCTGACCGACAAGACCAAGCACATTCTCTCGGCCGACAATATCGCCAAGATGAAGAAGGGCGCGCGCATCATCAACTGCGCCCGCGGCGGGCTGGTCGATGAAGAGGCCACCGCCGAGGCGATCAAGTCCGGCCAGCTCGGCGGCGCGGCCTTCGACGTGTTCACCGAGGAGCCGGCGACCGACAACCCGCTCTTCGGCCTGCCCAACGTGGTGTGCACCCCGCATCTGGGTGCGGCCACCACCGAGGCACAGGAAAACGTCGCCATCCAGGTGGCCGAGCAGATGTCGGACTACCTGCTGACCGGTGCGGTGCAGAACGCGCTGAACATGCCGTCGGTGACCGCCGAGGAAGCCGCCGTCATGGGGCCGTGGCTCAAGCTGTCGCAGCATCTCGGCGCCTTCGTCGGCCAGATGACGGACGAGCCGATCAAGGCGATCAACGTGCTCTATGACGGCAATGTCGCCGAGATGAACGTCGATGCGCTCAACAGCGGCATGATCGCGGGGGTGATGAAAGCCTCCAACCCCGATATCAACATGGTATCCGCCCCCGTTGTGGCCAAGGAGCGCGGCATTCAGGTCTCCACCACCCGGCAGGAGAAGACGGGCGTCTTCGACGGCTACATCAAGCTGACCGTCGTCACCGATTCCCGCGAGCGTTCCATCGCCGGGACGGTGTTCTCCGACGGCAAGCCACGCTTCATTCAGATCAAGGGCATCAATATCGACGCCGAGGTGGGCGAGCACATGCTGTATACCACCAATGTGGACACCCCCGGCATCATCGGCACTCTGGGCCGGACGCTGGGCGACGGCGGCGCGAACATCGCCAATTTCACGCTGGGCCGCTCGGGCGCAGGCAAGGATGCGATCGCGCTGCTCTATCTCGACGGGCAGCCCTCCGGCGATGTACTGCAGGCGCTCAGGGATACGGGGCTGTTCCGGCAGGTCCGCCCGCTGCAATTCGATATCGAGGCGGCCTGAGCCGCCCCCTTCGCGGGGCGGGCACGGTGCCCGCCCCGCGCGATCCGCCGGAAGGCACCACAATGCGCAGCTACGCGATCGGCGACATTCACGGCCACCGCGACCTCCTGATCGGGGCGCATGGGCACATCGCCCGCGACCGCCGCGCGGTCGGCGACGACGCGGCGCCGATCATCCATATCGGCGATCTGGTCGATCGCGGCCCGGATTCGGCGGGCGTGGTAGAGCATCTCGCCGCCGGTCTCGAACGCGGCGAGAACTGGATCGTCCTGAAGGGCAACCACGACCGGATGCTGGCGCTGTTTCTCGACGACCCGGCCGCGACGGACCCCAGGCTGCGCATCGATTTCAGCTATCTGCACCCCAATATCGGCGGCGCCTCTACACTGGCCTCCTACGGCGTCGATGTCTCCGCGGGCCGCGCCCCGATGGACATCCACGCCGAGGCGGAAGCGCTGATCCCCGAGTCGCATCGCCGCTTTCTGCGTGAACTGCGCCCATTCCACCGGCGCGGAGAGGCGCTGTTCGTCCATGCCGGCATTCGCCCCGGCGTGCCGCTGGAGGACCAGAGCGAGGATGACCTCCTGTGGATTCGTGAGCCGTTTCTCGACAGCACGGCCGATCACGGGCTCCTGGTCATTCACGGCCACACGCCGACCGAGGCGGCCACCAATTACGGCAACCGCGTCAACATCGACAGCGGCGCGGCCTTTGGCGGGCCGCTGAGCGCAGTGGTCATCGAAGGCCGCGATGTCTGGCTTCTGACCGAAAGCGGGCGCGTGCCCCTGCCGCCCGTCGCCTGAGCACGGCGGGCCGGCGACCGACGCATGGCGGGCCGCCCGATGTCAGAGATCCCATGCGTCGGGGTCGGGCAACGGGCCGAGCGCGACCCAGGCCGCCGACACCCGCGCGACCCTCGTGTCGCCCCATGTACGGAACACCACCTCCATCCCCTCGGGCGTGACATTTTCGGCCAACACCTCTGCGCGCTGGTTGCTGCCGCCGTGAATGTCCCACATCCGCAGCCCCACCGTCACCGTCGGGCTGGCGGCAAAGGGCTCATCAAAGCGGACGCTGCGGCGGACTTCGCGCGGCCCCTCCTGGGTCCACATCGGGCCGCCGGTCTCGAAATCCGAAAAGAGTTGAAGCGCGCCCTCGGCAATACCGAGAACGCCCGTGGCGATACGTTTCATGGCCTTATCCTAAGGGGCAATCGCGGCACGAATCTGGCGGTCCCGGCCGGGCGGTTCCACTGCCACACCAGCCGGGACTACGCGCGCCCTGCCCGGATGCAATGACGCGCCTCGCCAGGCGAACGCGCGCAACCGGGGCCGAATTCGCGCCCGCGGGCGCGTGTCAGCTCATCGCGTCGATCAGCTCGACGAGATCGGCAACGAAAAGCTCGGCGGCGTCGCGCTCTTCCGAAGGGGCCTTGGCGGCCTGCGCGCGGGCGTCCTCCAGATGGGCGCGGAGCTGCTCGATCGTCTCCGTCTCGCTGGAGTAGGCCCGCTCGGCCAGAACCGAGGTCGCCTCCGCACCGATTTCGGCAAAGCCGCCGGTCACCGCATAGCGCGAGGTGCTGCCATCGGCGGCGGTGACCGTCACCAGCCCCGGCCGGAGCGTGGTGATGGTCGGTGCGTGGTCCGGCATCGCGGTCAGGTTGCCCTCGGTCCCCGGAATCTGCACCGCCTGAGCCTCGATCGAGGCCAGCCGCCGCTCGGGCGAGACGAGGTCGAACTGCATGGTGTCGGCCATCGGCCTTCCTTCCTGCGTTTAGGCTGCGTCCTGCGCCATCTTTTCGGCCTTGGCCTTGGCCTCCTCGATGTCGCCGACCATGTAGAAGGCCCCCTCGGGCAGGTGGTCGTATTCGCCTTTCACCAGCGCCTTGAACGACGCGATCGTCTTGTCGAGCGGCACCTGAACGCCGGGCGAGCCGGTGAAGACCTCGGCCACGTCGAAGGGCTGGGAGAGGAAGCGCTGAATCTTCCGTGCGCGGGCGACGGTCAGCTTGTCCTCTTCCGACAGCTCGTCCATGCCGAGAATGGCGATGATGTCCTGCAGCGACTTGTAGCGCTGCAGCACCCCCTGCACGTCGCGCGCGACCTGATAGTGCTCTTCGCCCACCACGGCCGGATCGAGAATGCGCGAGCTGGAGTCCAGCGGGTCCACCGCCGGATAGATGCCCAGCTCGGAAATCGCGCGCGACAGCACGGTAGTGGCGTCGAGGTGGGCGAAGGCCGTGGCCGGCGCCGGGTCGGTCAGGTCGTCGGCAGGCACGTAGATGGCCTGCACCGAGGTGATCGAGCCCGAGCGCGTCGAGGTGATGCGTTCCTGAAGCTGGCCCATGTCGGTGGCCAGCGTCGGCTGGTAGCCCACCGCCGAGGGGATGCGGCCCAGAAGCGCCGAGACCTCGGACCCCGCCTGGGTGAAGCGGAAGATGTTGTCGACGAAGAACAGCACGTCGGTGCCCGACTGGTCGCGGAACTGCTCGGCCAGGGTCAGGCCGGTCAGGCCGACACGGGCGCGGGCGCCCGGCGGCTCGTTCATCTGGCCATAGACCAGCGCGACCTTCGATTCCGAAAGGTTGTCGATGTTGATCACGCCCGAGTCGATGAACTCGTGATAGAGATCGTTGCCCTCGCGCGTGCGCTCGCCCACACCGGCGAACACCGAAAAGCCCGAATGCACCTTGGCGATGTTGTTGATCAGCTCCTGAATCAGAACCGTCTTGCCCACCCCGGCGCCGCCGAACAGGCCGATCTTGCCGCCCTTGGAATAGGGGGTGAGCAGGTCGATCACCTTGATGCCGGTCACCAGAATCTCGGTCTCGGTGGACTGCTCGGCGAAGTCGGGCGCCTCCTGGTGGATGGCGCGCTTCTCGTCGCTCTTGATCGCGCCCTTCTCGTCGATCGACTCGCCAACGACGTTCATGATCCGGCCCAGCGTGGCATCGCCCACCGGCACGGTGATGGGGCCGCCGCTGTCGGTGACCTCCTGGCCGCGCACGAGGCCCTCGGTCGCGTCCATGGCGATGGCGCGCACCGTGTTCTCGCCCAGATGCTGGGCCACTTCCAGAACCAGACGCTTGCCGTTGTTGTCGACTTCCATCGCGTTCAGAATCGCGGGAAGCTCATCCTCGAACTGAACGTCGACAACGGCGCCGATCACCTGCTTGATCTTGCCGACGGTTTTCGCTTTTGCCATGTCGTCTCTCCGGTTCCTCAGAGTGCCTCGGCACCCGATATGATCTCGATAAGCTCTTTGGTGATCGCTGCCTGACGCGAGCGGTTGTACTCGATGGTCAGCCGGTCGATCATGTCGCCGGCATTGCGCGTGGCGTTGTCCATGGCGGTCATCCGCGCGCCCTGCTCCGAGGCGGCGTTTTCCAGAAGCGCGGTGAAGATCCGCGTCGCCACCCCGCGCGGCAGCAGATCGGCCAGCACCGCCTCTTCCGAAGGCTCGTATTCATAGAGCGTGTCGGGCGCAGCGCCCTCGTCATAGGGGGCGGGGATGATCTGCTGCGCGGTGGGAACCTGGCTGATCACCGATTTGAAGCGGCTGTAGAACAGCGTGGCCACGTCGAACTCCTCGCCCTCGAAACGGGCGAGCACGTCGTCGGCGATGGCGCGCGCATCCGCGTAGGAGACGCGCTTGACCCCCGACAGATCCACATGGCCGACCAGCGCATCGCCAAGATCGCGCTTGAGCTGGTCGCGCCCCTTGCGGCCGACGGTGAGTATCTTGACAGTCTTGCCCGCCCGGCGCAGCTCCTGCGCATGGGCGCGCGCCTTCTTCGCGATCGACGAGTTGAAGCCGCCGCAAAGCCCGCGCTCGGCCGTCATCACGATCAGAAGATGCGTCTGGTCGGAGCCCGTCCCCGCCAGAAGCTTCGGCGCCGTGTCGGAGCCGGCGACCGAGGCCGCGAGCCCGTCGATGACCGCATTCATCCGCTCGGCATAGGGCCGGGCGGCCTCGGCGGCCTCCTGGGCGCGGCGCAGCTTGGCGGCCGCGACCATCTGCATCGCCTTGGTGATCTTCTGCGTCGACTTGACGCTGGCGATCCGGTTCTTGAGATCCTTGAGGCTTGGCATGTCGCGCTCCTTTCGCCCGCCCTCAGGCGAAGTCTTTCGCGAACGCGTCCAGCGCGGCCTTGATCTTGTCCTCCAGCTCGCCGGCGACCTTGCGATCGTTCTCGGTGATGTCGTCGAGCAGGTCGCGGTGGTTGGCGCGCAGGTGCTTGAGCAGGCCCTGTTCGAAGCGCGTCACGTCATCGACCGCGATGTCGTCGAGATACCCCTTGGTGCCCGCATAAATCACGCACACGATCTCGGCGTTGGTCAGCGGCGAATACTGCGGCTGCTTCATCAGCTCGGTCAGCCGCGCGCCGCGGTTGAGCAGGCGCTGCGTGGCGGCGTCCAGATCGGAGCCGAACTGGGCGAAGGCGGCCATCTCGCGGTACTGGGCCAGCTCCAGCTTCACCGGGCCGGCGACCGATTTCATCGCCGCCGTCTGCGCCGAGGAGCCCACGCGGCTCACCGACAGGCCGGTGTTCACCGCCGGACGGATGCCCTGATAGAACAATTCGGTCTCGAGAAAGATCTGCCCGTCGGTGATCGAGATCACGTTGGTCGGAATGAAGGCCGACACGTCGCCGCCCTGGGTCTCGATGATCGGCAGCGCGGTCAGCGAGCCCGAGCCGTTGTCCTCGTTCATCTTCGCCGAGCGTTCCAGAAGGCGGGAGTGCAGATAGAACACGTCGCCGGGGAAGGCCTCGCGCCCCGGCGGGCGGCGCAGCAGCAGGGACATCTGGCGATAGGCCACCGCCTGCTTGGACAGGTCGTCATAGACGCACAGCGCGTGCCGGCCGTTGTCGCGATAATACTCGGCCATCGCCGTGGCGGCATAGGGCGCGAGATACTGCATCGGCGCCGGGTCGGAGGCTGTCGCGGCGACGATGGTCGAATACTCCATCGCGCCGTTTTCCTCCAGCGTCTTGACGAGCTGCGCCACGGTCGAGCGCTTCTGCCCCACCGCGATATAGATGCAGTAGAGCTTCTTGCTCTCGTCGTCGCCGGCGGCCTCGTTGTAGGTGCGCTGATTGAGGATCGTGTCGATCGCGATGGCCGACTTGCCCGTCTGGCGGTCGCCGATGATCAGCTCGCGCTGGCCGCGCCCGATGGGGATCATCGCGTCCACGGCCTTCAGGCCCGTCGCCATCGGCTCGTGAACCGATTTGCGCGGGATGATCCCCGGCGCCTTGACGTCGGCCACGCGGCGCTCGGCGGCCTTGATCTCGCCCTTGCCGTCGATCGGGTGGCCCAGCGCATCGACGACCCGCCCCAGCAGCCCGTCGCCCACGGGCACGTCCACGATCGAGCGGGTGCGCTTGACAGTGTCGCCTTCCTTGATCTCGCGGTCCGAACCGAAGATCACGACGCCGACATTGTCGACCTCGAGGTTGAGCGCCATCCCGCGAATGCCGCCGGGAAATTCGACCATCTCGCCGGCTTCGATGTTGTCGAGGCCGTGAACACGAGCAATGCCGTCACCGACGCTGAGGACGCGGCCGATCTCGGCCACCTCGGCCTCTTCGCCGAAATTCTTGATCTGCTCCTTGAGGATCGCCGAGATCTCAGCAGCTTGGATACCCATTTATCCGACCTCTTTCATTGCGTTCTGCAGGGCTGCGAGCCGGGAGCGGATCGAGGTGTCGATCATCTTCGAGCCCACCTGTACGACGAGACCGCCGATGAGGCTTTCATCGACGGTCGCATTCAGTTTCACGTCCTTTCCGACGCGGTCCTTGAGCACCTTGGCAAGCTGCTCCGACTGCGCCTTGGTCAGCGCCTTGGCGGCGCGCACCTCGGCGGTCACCTCGCCCTTTTCCGCGGCAAGGCTGGCGCGCAGCGCGTCCAGCAGATGCGGCAGCGCAAACAGGCGCCGCCGCGCGGCCATAACGGCCAGAGTGTGGCGCGTGAGCGTCGAGACCTCCATGCGGGCCGCAACCCCGTCGATCCCGGCGGCCTGCTCGGCCCGGCTGTAGACGGGCGACGAGATGAGATCCCGCAGATCGCGGCTCTCGGAAAGGGCCGCGTCGAGGGCGGCAATATCGTTTTCGAGCGTGTCGAGCGCCTTGTCGTCGCGCGCGAGCTCGAACAGGGCCGTCGCATAGCGCGCGGCGATCCCTGCGGAAATCGAAGCTGGTTCGGACACGTCCACCCTTTCGATATCTGTTCGCCCGCGGCCTCGCCCATGGCCGGGGCCTCAATGATGCCTGAATGTCGGCGCGGGCACCGGAAATCGGCGTGGGTGTAGCAGAGGCTTCACAACCCCGCAACAGCCAAGCTGACAGGAAGTTGACCGCATATCCCGCCCGTCGCGGCCGCGAATGCCGCACTGCCGCGACGCACCGCCGCATCCGGGCGCACTCTGCGCGAATCGTCCCGGTGCCGGAATGCAAGGCGCATGGCGCGGCCCGGCTCCAGCCATGCCGGAATCAGGCGGGCTTCGAGCCGGGCCGAGGGGCGCCTTCAAGTATCTTCAGCGGCCGGCGCACCGCCTCGGGCAGGCCGGGCCGGGCCGGCCGGTCGTCCTGGCGCACGGCCTCCACCAGCAGCGCGCCCCCCGCCCAGTAGGAGGACATCGCGCGCCCGGCCCGCTCCCAGACGCCCGCGCTGCGAAGCCAGAACCGGCGCCCGGAAGGCGGAAAGAACAGCGCCGCGCGATGCCGCTGCGGGACAAATCCGTGCGCGGTCAGCTGCGTCTCGATCTGGCCGAGCGAATAGGGCCGGCCGACGGCAAAGGGCGTACCGTCGCGCCGCGCCCAGAGCCCGCGCCGGTTGGGCAGGATGAACATCACCTGCCCCCCCGGGGCCAGGCTCCTAGCGCAGCTTTCCAGCACGGCTGACGGCCGTTCGGAGCATTCGAGCCCGTGCATCAGGATGATCCGGTCGGCGCTGCCCGGGGCGACGGGCCAGCGCGTCTCATGGCACAAAACGCTGACATTGTCGCCCTCGGCGGGCCAGTGCATCACCCCCTGCCCCGCGGGCATGAGCGCGATCACCCGCCGCGCCGCGCGCAGATAGGGCCGCAGAACCGGCACCGCAAAGCCGAAGCCCACGAGATTGAGCCGCGCCATGTCGGGCCAGAGATCGTGCACCTGCTCGCGCAACCCGCGCTGCGCCGCCCGCCCCAGACGCGAGCGGTAGTAGAAATCGCGCAGCTCGGTGACGTCGAGATGCATTGCACGCGCCTGCCCGGTGAACCACAGTGTGTGCAGCATACAAAAGCATGAGGGAAACGCCATGCCCCTGGAACTCGTCACCATCCCTTGCCGCAGCGACAATTATGCCTTCCTCGTCCACGAGGCGGCCAGTGGCGAGACGGCACTGGTCGACGCTCCCGAGGCCGGGCCGATCCTTGCTGAGCTGGAGCGGCGCGGCTGGACGCTTTCGAGCGTGCTGCTGACGCATCATCACCTCGACCATGTCGAGGGGCTGGGCCGCCTGCTCGACGCCCATTCCGCGCGAGTCGTCGGCGCCAAGGCCGACGCGCACCGCCTGCCGCCGCTCGACCAGGCCGTCGTCGAGGGCGACACCGTCAGCGTCGGCGGGGAGGAGGGCCGCGTGCTCGACGTCTCCGGCCACACCGTCGGCCACATCGCCTTCCACTTCCCCGATTCCGGGCTGGCCTTCACCGGCGACAGTCTGATGGCGCTGGGATGCGGGCGCATCTTCGAGGGCACCCCCGAGATGATGTGGAACAGCCTCGGCAAGCTCGCCGCGCTGCCCGGCGACACACGCATCTGCTCGGGGCACGAATACACGACCAAGAACGCCAATTTCGCCGCAATCATCGAGCCCGACAACGCCGAGCTGAAGGCACGGCGCGCGCGCATCGACGAGGCCCGCGCCGAAGGCCGGCCCACCGTGCCGTCGAAACTGGCCGAAGAGCTCGCCACCAACCCGATGCTTCGCGCCCACCTGCCCGATGTAAAGGAGGCCGTGCGCATGGCCGGGGCGAGCGATGTCGAGGTGTTTGCCGAAATCCGCCACCGCCGCGATGGGTACTGAGCCCCGCGCGGCCGCCGCGCTGAGTCGCGCGTGCCCGCGCGCGCGGAACCTAGCGGTGTCGCGGCCGCCCAAGAGCCGTCTGCGGGCTCTCATTAACTCGCGCGGCGGTCACATTTGCGCGCGAGCGCCGGCACAAAGCCGTGTCAAGACGGACGAACACGGAAAAAAAACTTGAAGCGGGAAGAATAACACCGAACTCTAGGACTACAGGCTCATGGTCCTCGGCGGCCCGCCGCCGCCGACGGCCCCAGAATACAGGAGCGCGCACGTGCCTTCGTTTTCGAACACACTCGAGCAAGCAATCCACGGAGCCCTCGCGCTGGCGAATGCCCGGCGGCACGAGCTCGCGACACTCGAACATCTTCTGCTCTCGCTGATCGACGAGCCCGACGCCGCCAAGGTCATGCGCGCCTGCGGGGTGGATCTCGACGAGCTGCGCCGCACGCTCGTCGATTTCATCGACGACGATCTCTCGACACTGGTCACCGACATCGACGGATCGGAGGCGGTGCCCACCGCCGCCTTCCAGCGCGTCATCCAGCGCGCCGCGATCCATGTGCAGAGCTCGGGCCGCACCGACGTGACCGGCGCCAACGTGCTGGTCGCGATCTTTGCCGAGCGCGAATCCAACGCCGCCTATTTCCTGCAGGAGCAGGACATGACCCGTTACGACGCGGTCAACTTCATCGCCCATGGCGTCGCCAAGGATCCCAGCCACGGCGAAAGCCGCCCCGTCTCCGGCTCGGGCGACGAGGACGCGGCCGAGGAAAGCTCCGCCCAGGAGGGCAACGCCGACAGCGCCCTGGCGAAATACTGCGTCGATCTCAACGCCCGCGCTCGCGAGGGCGAGGTCGATCCGCTCATCGGCCGCGGCCCCGAGGTCGAGCGCTGCATTCAGGTGCTGTGCCGCCGGCGCAAGAACAACCCGCTTCTGGTGGGCGATCCCGGCGTCGGCAAGACCGCCATCGCCGAGGGCCTCGCGCGCAAGATCGTGCGCGGCGAGACGCCCGACGTGCTGTCGGGCTCGACCATCTACTCGCTCGACATGGGCGCCCTGCTGGCCGGCACGCGCTATCGCGGCGATTTCGAGGAGCGGCTCAAGGCCGTCGTCAAGGAGCTGGAGGATCACCCAGACGCCATCCTCTTTATCGACGAGATCCACACGGTGATCGGCGCGGGCGCCACCTCGGGCGGGGCGATGGACGCCTCCAACCTGCTCAAGCCGGCGCTGCAGGGCGGCAAGCTGCGCTGCATGGGCTCGACCACCTACAAGGAGTTCCGCCAGCACTTCGAAAAGGACCGCGCCCTGTCGCGCCGGTTCCAGAAGATCGACGTGACCGAGCCTTCGGTCGACGACACGATCAAGATTCTGCAGGGACTCAAGCCCTATTTCGAGAAGCACCACGAGATCCGCTACACGCAGGACGCGGTCAAGACGGCGGTCGAGCTGTCCTCGCGCTACATCAACGACCGCAAGCTGCCCGACAAGGCCATCGACGTGATCGACGAGGCCGGCGCGGCCCAGCATCTCGTGGCCGAGAGCAAGCGGCGCAAGACCATCGGCGCCAAGGAGATCGAGGCGGTGATCGCCAAGATGGCGCGCATCCCGCCCAAGAACGTCTCCAAGGACGACGCCGAGGTGCTGCGCAATCTCGAATCGGACCTCAAGCGCGCCGTCTTCGGCCAGGACAAGGCGATCGAGGCGCTTTCGGCCTCTATCAAGCTGGCCCGCGCGGGCCTGCGCGAGCCAGACAAGCCGATCGGCAACTACCTCTTCGCCGGCCCGACCGGCGTGGGCAAGACCGAAGTCGCGCGTCAGCTCGCCGACACGCTGGGGGTGGAGCTTCTGCGCTTCGACATGTCGGAATACATGGAAAAGCACGCCGTCAGCCGCCTGATCGGCGCGCCGCCGGGCTATGTGGGCTTCGACCAGGGCGGCCTTCTCACCGACGGGGTAGATCAGCACCCGCACTGCGTCCTCCTGCTCGACGAGATCGAGAAGGCGCACCCGGATGTCTACAACATCCTTCTGCAGGTGATGGACCACGGCAAGCTGACCGACCACAACGGCCGGCAGGTGGATTTCCGCAACGTGGTGCTGATCATGACCTCCAACGCCGGCGCGACCGAGCAGGCGAAATCGGCCATCGGTTTCGGCCGTGACCGTCGCGAGGGCGAGGACACCGCCGCGATCGAGCGGACCTTCACGCCGGAGTTCCGCAACCGGCTCGACGCGGTCATCAGCTTTGCCCCGCTGTCGCGCGACGTCATCCTGCGGGTGGTCGAGAAGTTCGTCATCCAGCTCGAAGCGCAGCTGATGGACCGCAACGTGACCATCGAGCTCTCCGACGCCGCCGCGCACTGGCTGGCCGAGAAGGGTTATGACGACAAGATGGGCGCGCGCCCGCTGGCACGGGTGATCCAGGAGCACATCAAGAAGCCGCTGGCCGAGGAGTTGCTCTTCGGCAAGCTCGCCAAGGGCGGCGTGGTGCGCGTGGATGTCGAGGACGACGCGATCACCCTCGACATCTCCGAGCCCGAAAATCCGCGCCTGTCGGGGCGCAAGCCGCCGCTTCTCACGGCGGAGTGACGCGCGCGCCCAAGTTGGCGCGCGCCGGCGCCGGGGCGGCAATCTTCGCCCCGGCGCTGGCCTTCGGCCTCGCCGCGGCCGCGCAGGCTCCCGATCTGGCTCTGCCCATCGACTGCACGCCCGGCGAGGACTGTTTCATCCAGCAGTATCGCGACCATGACGCCGGCCCCGGCGCGCAGGATTACCGCTGCGGGCCAATGAGCTATGACGGCCACAAGGGCACCGACTTCGCCCTGCCCACGCGGCGCGCGATGCAGGCCGGCGTTGCGGTGCTCGCGGCCGCCCCCGGCGAGGTGCGCGCGGCGCGCGACGAGATGCCCGACATCCCCCGCGGCGCCCCGGACGCCCCGGAACTGGCCGGGCGCGACTGCGGCAACGGGCTGGTCATCGACCACGGCGGGGGCTGGGAGACGCAATACTGCCACTTGCAGCGCGGCTCGCTGCGCGTGGCGCCGGGCGAGAGGGTCGCCCGCGGGGCGCGGCTGGGGCTGGTGGGGCTATCCGGGCGCACGGACTTCGCGCATCTGCACATGTCGCTGCGTCACAACGGCGACGAGGTCGATCCCTTCGCGCCCTCCGGCCCCGCCTGCACAGCCCCGCCGGCAGAGACGCTGTGGATCGATCCGCCCGACTACCGCCCCGGCGGGCTCGTCGGCATCGGCATCGCCGATCACATGCCCGATTTTGACGCCATCCGCGTGGGCCTGCCCGACAGCACCCGCCTGCCCCCGCGGGCGGACGCGCTGGTGGTCTGGGGCCATGCCTATGGCGGCCGTCCGGGCGACGTGGTCGAGATTACCGTGACCGGCCCTGCGGGAACAATCGTCAGCCATCGCGCCACGCTCGACACGCGCCGGGCGCGGTTCTTCCGCGCGGCCGGGCGGGCGCTGGCCGACCGGCCGCGCTGGCCGGCGGGGCGCTACCACGCCACGGTTACGCTGGAGCGCGCGGATGCCGCGCTCGATCACGAGACACTCGCCTTCACCGTGCCCGAAAGCTGAGTGCGCGCCCCGCGGGGACCGCGGCCTTCACCGCTCCGTCAGCTTGAACTCGATCCGTCTGTTCTGCGCGCGGGCCTCGGGGGTATTCCCCGGCGTCACGGGCCGGAACTCGCCAAACCCGGTGGCGGCCAGGCGATCGGGCGGGAATCCCAGCTCGTCGATCATGAAGCGCACCACCGCCAGCGCGCGCGCCTGGCTGAGCTCCCAGTTGTCCTCGAAATCGGCATCGTCGGCCAGCGGAACATCGTCGGTATGCCCGTCGACGCGCAAAATCCAGTCGATTCCCTCCGGGATCTCGTCGCGCACCCGGTCGAGGGTTTGCACGACATTGGCGATCTGCGCGCGCCCGCCCTCCGACAATTCGGCCGATCCGAATTCGAACAGCACTTCCGAGGAAAACACGAAACGGTCGCCCACCACCTGGACATTCTCGACATCGGCGAACACCTCGCGCAGGCGTCCGAAAAACTCCGAGCGATAGAGGGCAAGTTGCTCGGCCTCCTCCTCGGCCAGGCGGCGGGCCTCGGCCTCGGCCTCGGCGCGGGCGCGTTCCTCGGCCGCCACCCGCGCCAATGCGGCGTTGAGTTCGCTGCCCATCGCCTCGAGCTGGGTCCGCGCCTCAGCCTCGGCCGCGCGCGAGGTCTCGAGCAGCCCCTGCAGCACCGCCACATCGTTGCGTAACGCGGCGAGACGCTGGTTGAGCACCTCGATTTCCTGTCGCGCATCCTCGGTCAGGCTTTCCTGCTCGGCCAGTTCCGCCCGCGCCTCCGCCAGAAGGGCCGCGCGCTGCTCGGCACGGCTCATGGCCTGCTGAGCCTCGCTCTCGGCCCGGTCCTGCGCGGCCAGCGCCCGGCGAATGCGCTCCAGCATCGCCTCGTTGGCCTGACGCAGGATATCGGCCTCGCCCTCCACCGCCTCGAGGTCTTCGCGCAACGCCGCGCGCTCGGCCCGCGCGCCCTGCGCCTCGGCCTCGGCGGCGGCGAGATCGTCTTGCAGGGCGGCGCGGGCCTCCAGCGCTTCGGCGAGACGCTCGCCCTGCGTCTCGCGGGCCGAGCGGGCGGCGGCAAGCAGCGCGAGCGTCTCCTCGGCCCGCTGGCGCTGTTCTTCGAGCTGGAGCGCCATCGCGTCGAGTTCGGCCTGCGAATTTTCAAGCCGTTGGCGCAACGCCTCCGCAGCGGCCTGATCGGCCAGCCGGGCTTCCTCCTCGGCGCTCAGCTCGCCCTCCATCTCGTCCAGCCGCATCCGCAGCGCCTGCGCGGCCGCGATCTCGGCGGCCCGGGCGGCTTCTTCCTCGGACAGCTCGGCTTCCAGGCTCTCGGCCCGCGCGGCGAGCTGGGCGCGGCGTGCGCGCTCCTCCAGAAGGGCGGTTTCGGTCTCGGCAATCTCCGCCTCCAGCGTCGCGATCCGCTCGCCATAGCGCTCCTCCGCCGCCGCCAGATCGGCCAGCGCCTGACGCCGTGCGGCCTGCTCGTCGGACAGCTCCGCCTCCAGCGTCGCGATCCGCTCGCCATAGCGCTCCTCCGCCGCCGCCAGATCGGCCAGCGCCTGACGCCGTGCGGCCTGCTCATCCGACAGCTCCGACTCCAGCGTCGCGATCCGCTCGCCGTAGCGGTCCTCCGCCGCCGCCAGATCGGCCAGCGCCTGACGCCGTGCCGCCTGCTCGTCGGTCAGCTCCGCCTCAAGCGTCGCGATCCGCTCGCCATAGCGGTCCTCCGCCGCGGCCAGATCGGCCAGCGCCTGACGCCGCGCCGCCTGCTCGTCGGACAGCTCCGACTCCAGCGTCGCGATCCGCTCGCCGTAGCGCTCCTCGGCCGCGGCCAGATCGGCCAGCGCCTGACGCCGCGCCGCCTGCTCGTCCGACAGCTCCGACTCCAGCGTCGC
>PUHN01000090.1 GCA_002967695.1 Rhodobacteraceae bacterium WD3A24
TTCGCCCTCGGCAACCTGTTCCTGGTGCGACGAAAGCTGCTGGCATGAGGCGGAGTCTGTCAGCAAGCCGCCGAACCGCCGACAAGGCTGCCTTGAAACCGGGAAATCGGGCGCAAATGGCCAGTTGGAGCCCCCGCAAAGCGATCAAGCCGCTATCTGGGCGCAGCCGAACGCCTTGATCAGAGTTTCCCTGGCATGTTTGTTCTTTTCGCGACCGCCAACATAGGTTTCATCAACCTGCATCTGACCGCCCATGTGATTGTCGCGATCCTTCAGCCAAGTTTCGCGGATGCGCTGCGCGAGAAACCATGCGGTTTTCTGTGTGACGCCAAGTTCGCGGGCCATCTGGGTGCTCGGGATACCCTTGCGCGCGCTGGTTAGAATGAAGATCGCCAGTAGCCACTTTTGTAGAGGCAACCGGCTTTCGGCCAGCACCGTGCCCGTACGGACGCTGAAATGCTTGCGGCAGTCTTTGCAACGGTAGGCCATCGGCTTGTGGTCTTTGCACTCTGTGACGTTGACAGAGCCGCAGTGACCGCATACCGGCTCGCCACCCCAACGCTTGTTCTCAAAGAACTTGCGCGCCGCTGCCTCATCGGGGAACTTGGCGAAAAACTCGAAAGTTGAAAGGGTCTCGTGCATATCTTTGCACATGGGTGTCACTCCTTATGACACCCTTGTAACTTAACTAGCCATGTGGTGCAAGGAAAAGATGGCTAGTTAGGTATATATGTCCCACAATTTACCCGACACGGGCCGGCGGCGACCGCCTGTGTGGGGTCGCCGCCAGTCAATCCCCCCCTACAGCATCGCCCGCTGTGCCGAGGTCAGCCGCACCGCGCCGTCACCCACGTTTGGCCACGGAAACCGGCCGTGTTCCAGCACCTTGTAGTAGAGGCAGAAACCCTGGCCGTCCCAGTAGAGCAGCTTCACCCGGTCGCCCTTGCGGCCGCCGAACGCGAACACCGCCCCGCCCGTCGGCTTCTGCCGCAGCTGATCCTGCGCCAGCCCCGCGAGACCCTCGATCCCCTTGCGTATGTCGGTGACCCCGCAGGCCAGGTAGACCCGCACCCCGGTTCCCGGCCCGATCATGCCGTCTCCAGAAGCCGCACCAGCCGGGAGAGCGCAGCGTAATCGATCCCGTCTGCGCAGCGAAATTGCCGGCCATTGCGCAGCGCCACCGTGATCTCCGCCGCCGTCCCGCCAGGTGCCGTCGCAGCCTCCGTCTCCTCCGTGACCACCATCTCCACCGGCAGAAACACCGACGCCTCGCCCGCGGGCCAGAGCCCCTTGCGCCGCATCTCCCGCCGCCACTGGTAAATGTGCTGGCGCGTCACATCATGACGCCGCGCCACATCCGCCACCGTCCAGCCATTCACTCCCACCTCGCCCAGGATCGCCAGCTTGGCCTCATCCGTCCAGCGCCGCCGACGCTCCATCTCCAGCACCACACCGTCCCGCACGACAACCTCCGCCTGATACGACGTCGGTAACGACGCCAATGACGACGTAATCTATGAAACCACGCTCAACCCGCGAAGGCGGCGGCAATCGGGCACTTGCGGAGCGTCTTGCCATTCGCCCGGACCGCTCCGCCCAGCTGGTCGAAGAGTTCAGTGTCTGGTTCAAGCAGCAGCGCGCCCGCATCTCCGCCAAGTCACGCCTCGGTGAAAAGCTCGCCCATATCGCGCGGCCCTGGAAATGCCTGCAGGTCTTCCTGACTGACGGTCGCGTCGAGATCGACTCCAACGCCGTGGAAAACACAATCTGGCCGCTGGCGCTCAACCGAAAGAATGCGCTGTTCGCGGGGCACGACGAAGGTGGCCGCAACTGGGGCCGGATCGCCTCGCTCATCGAGACCGCCAAACTCAACAGCGTCGATCCCCACGCTTACCTGAAAGCCACCCTCGAAGCGCTCGCCCGCGGCCATCATGCAAGTCGGATCGACGATCTCCTGCCGTGGAACTTCTCATCGGCGTCAAGCTGAGCGTGCCACGGGGGCTGCGCCCCGCTTACATTGTTCTGCAACAACGCCGGTGTGGTCATCCAGGATGGGACATCTAGGCTTTGTCGGTCCTGTCAGCGCGTCCAATCCTCAAAATGAACGTTGCGAAAGCCCTCGGCCTTCCGACAAATGAATGGAAAGCAGGGCGCAGCCGAATAAGGTTGGCGAACGCCGAAACCGATCGCCCCCCTTTGCGGGGAAGTCTACAGCCTTGTATCCAGCGGTCACTCGAAGGCCCTGACAATGCTCATTGGTCTTGATTCGCCAGAATACTAATGAAGTTAATCGTCACGTAATCATCATCGGTCAGTCGTGGATAAATATTCTTTAAAGTTTGTTTGAGGTGTGAGGTTTTCTCAAATCCATCCCTTTGAGCGTCAACTCGATCCAAATGGCGAAATTTCTTTACTGTAAATCCAATCACTTCAACTTCAAGCTTTTGCACCTGCATTGCCGATTGCTTGAAGTCTTTTGTTTCCACCAGCGGAAGTTTCTTAGGACCCGCAATGCTAAGCACGCCTTCTTTAAACCTTATGGTGGTGACCTTTCTTCCCTGAGCCGCCCAACGGATATAGTTGTCAAAAAGCAAGAACCTTTCCCGTTTCTCGACGCTCTGATGCAAGCCAAATGCGGACGACCTTGCTTGAAAGTCCTCAAGGTCTTCGAAGAACATCTTATCTGGGTCGCTGGCATCCAGTGTGGCCTCCATGCGGACGTCCTTTCTCCTGACAAGTATATTGTTCGGACAGGACAACGCATCGAGACCCAAGTCCGTAAATTCTGAAACAGCTTGATCCACAGTGCCAGCCATTGGCCTTCCGGGACCGTTAAAGGACGTGTTGAGCAGCGCAAACTTTTTTGCTCGCGCTGGACTTACTTCTGCCAGCATTCGCGCTAAATAGCTTGGCGCTTCTTCATCAATGACCTGAGGTCGAATGGAGCCGTCAACGTGCGACATTGAAGAAGTAATTTCACCTCCCTTGCTCTTCTGATAGACTGTTTCGGACATAAGGGTGTAGTTTGCGTGAATTTCGCCGAAATGAGAGCTGAAGAACTCCTTTGAGAACACAGGCGCCACCGGAGTTTCTATCGATCGTCCCTTAATTTCATTCAAGCGCTCCTTTATTCCGGGCAAGTGGGGATCAGCGAGAATGCTTGAGTTTCCCAGCGCCCTTTCACCGATTTCCCCACGTCCTCGCCAAGTTCCCACGATAAAACCCTTCTCGATAAGCCTAAGAACCGACGATGGCCCAACTCCCTTCTCAACAATATGGGTTTGCTGATGCTCCCCCAACCTTGTCCGTATGTCGCTTGCTGACGCGACTCTTTCCATTCCACGAAATGGGTTAAGGCCTGAGCGGGAACCCGCCTTTGGCCGACGGCTCTGAATTGCGAGACAGTTTCCCAGGCTTTGCCCCTTGTCGCTAGGGCAATAACCCACGATGACATCCTCGAATGATGTCCTAGCACGCACGGCTTGAACAAGTTTGCAGTTCAACGCCACACCGCCAGTAAGGCAGACCAACTCTTGATTCGTCTGCCTCTGGTAATCGTTCAAGAAACCGACAACAACCTCAACCAGAGACCGCTGTGCCCACCCAGCTATGTTACCGATAGTAATTTCCCTGCCACGACCCCCAAATGCACATTGTTTCAGCACAAGCTCTTTGAGCAGCCTCTTGTTCGGTGGGTTATTGCGCAGTTGGCGAGATAAATCCGTGTCAAAGTAAGGCTCAAGAAACGCGTCTCCGGAAGAATCATCATACGCCGCAAGCTCCATGACCTTGGAAGCCTTTGTTGAGGTATCAAAGTCGCAAGCGTAAGTGATGTAGCGCCAAAACTCTCCCAGACCAATATCATAGGGCGCACTAAACTTGCGATCTAGGAGAGATATTTTGCCGTCAACGCACTCGAAGACGCTAAACTGCTCTCGACAGTATCTCCACCAATCAGTTCCGCGCTCGTCGAACGGCTCTAACATGTTCCCACCGGCATCCATCACAACTATGAGTGCGTCGCGATAACCATTGGTCCACGCCGCTTGATGAGCGTGTGAAAGGTGATGATTTACCACTCGCACTTCGCAACGGAACTGGGCTTCCAAGGCCGACACATCCGTTATCTCAGGCTCACAGCAACTAGACACCGCTACCAAATCCGGCCGACTCCTTTTTTTCTCATAGAATTTTTGAAGGGATGCTTCGAAGCCGCCGGCGTGCTTAGAACCTGCGGCCTGCTCCTCCGAAATAACCAGAATATTGTTGTCAGACTGATACCAGGCCAGGGAGCCATCCTTTAATTGCTTCCCGTTAGCTGTGGCTCCCATTGTGATTCCAAGAACTTTCATTTGGACCTCACAAGCTGCGAAAGGTATTTCCAAAACTCGACGCATGTTAGCGTAAAAAACACAAGACTGAACTGCCCAAAGAAATTTGCAATCTTGGGCGTGAGCCAGTTTCGGATTTCGTCCTCAAAGCTCAATAGAAACGATATTATTGCTAGCGCAAGCACACCCAATGTACGCAGCGCTAAACCCTTCCAGCTTGGGTTAATGGTTATAGGTATTTCAAAAATGGGTCTATACGACTTTGAGATATCTTGGGGAACGGAGAAGGTAACTCGGAGCTTATCCTTGGCACTTCTGTATTTTGGTGGAGAAATGTCGAAGTCGAATTTGTCATACGTCCCCGAGAGCGCTAATTCCCGGGGTGCAATTTCTACGTTTCCTTGATCTGACGTCACCGCCAAATCGTAAGGACCCCGTTCCATATACGGAGTGTCCGGCGTTCGACTTTTTGTTGTATCTATGTGTTCACTATCTGGCACGAAGTGAATAACTGACATGAAGTAGCTCACTCCAGAGCTGAGGGATATTCTTCCATTTTTTCGATGCGCCCCTATTCCTTTATTTGCCTCATGAATATCAATCTTATAGAAAGGAAGCGGGTTATAGATCGCATAACGCCCAAGTCGATCGACGGCGGTCATCCATTTCGTATTCTCATCTGGCGAAGTGATCTTCGGCGCTGTGAAGCCTTCGAGGAAGGCTTCTTCATTCAATTTAACAACGAGAGGTTGCATCTTATCATTGGGAGCGCTTTTGGCGTTGGTGATCTCGGCAAAACGCTGGCCAAGGTTCTGTCTGAATGCCCGGATTTGCCGATCTTGTACTTCAAGGTTTGAAGAATATTTAACCAAGCAATCCAGCTCATAATCTAAAAATAGAATTCGTCCGATTTGCTTTATGTCCGTTATTTTTCCGTAGCGAAGAGGAAGCACTTCGTCGATTTCCCAAATTCTTGAAGCGTACAGGAGGCTCATTCCAACGAGGTTCTGCGGCTTCTGCAAGAGTGAGCTCTCAACCCATTGCGTCGGGAACCTGGCGCGAAAGATGCTACCATTCGGAAGGCCGAGAATTTGTATGCTTTCGTAAACGAATGGCTTCAAAGAATTTGCGATAATTAGGATCACACGTGAACCCTCTCTTGGTCGTTAAGTTCTTTCCAATTCAGCGATTCACCGATCAATTAACAAGAGCGCAATCATAACCAGGAGCGATGTCTGGGTGCGGATGATCTGTCGAGAGTTATTTCTTGCGAAAATCGGTGATCTAGGATGTATCAGGCGCTCTATGTGATCTCTTGAGATTGGCCAAGCCGCGCGTCAACTTCAGCGTTGATAAAACGACACTACCACTTTCACGATCGTTCTGGATGACGGCTCCTCGCCCAGCCTGTATGTAGTGACATGATGTCTCCTGGTTGAACGAACGTCAAGAATGAGCTCGAAATCGCTGGGCTGCGCATGCGACTTCTGACGACGGAAGCGGGTGTTACTCCGCACTCGAAGCCAGCCTTCTTCCTGCGCCGCCACTTACGTGGATCATCCTGTTTGGTAGTAAAGCAAGGTTTCACACCGATCCGTCGGAAGCGGTGCCGCCTCCGCTGCTCGGCGCCATCGAACAGCGGTCCTTTGTGCCTTGCGCAATGTGCCTCGCCTTTTGGATCGCAACCGCGATAGACGTTCCGATCATCGGTGGCGGCTGGTTGTCGACAGGGTGAATTGGGTCCGTAACAGGGTGCTCGTGACACGTCCCCGGACGTACAGCACGCTTTTCAGATAGGCGCTCGGAGTTCACCTGGATGGCATGATGTGGCGACCGCCCGCCGACCACGAGAGGAAGCATGAAACCGGCGCGACACAGGGGACTTGACCAACCAGCGCCCATTTCGGAAGCACCCTTGTAAAGGATTGAACACATGGCGCAAATCGGCTTCATTGTTACAGCGTATCAATAGCTTGGTTTTTTGGGGAGTCTGGGAAACTCTGATCAAGGCGTTCGGCTGCGCCCAGATAGCGGCTTGATCGCTTTGCGGGGGCGCCAACTGGGCATTTGCGCCCGATTTCCCGGTTTCAAGGCAGCCTTGTCGGCGGTTCG
>PUHN01000091.1:2500-5658 GCA_002967695.1 Rhodobacteraceae bacterium WD3A24
TTCTGGATCAAATCAAGCGCGAGAAGGGCGTTTGGTGGATGCCTTGGCAGCAAGAGGCGATGAAGGACGTGATAACCTGCGATAAGCCATGGGGAGCCGGTAATAGGCCCTGATCCATGGATCTCCGAATGGGGCAACCCACCTGATGATCGGTTATTGTTACCCTGCGGGGTAAGGATAACCGGTCAATCCAGGTATCTTTGACCTGAACACATAGGGTTAAAGAAGCGAACCCGGGGAACTGAAACATCTAAGTACCCGGAGGAAAGGAAATCAACAGAGACTCCGCTAGTAGTGGCGAGCGAACGCGGACCAGCCGAGCCGTGAGTGTGGTCAGAACTGTCTGGAAAGGCAGGCCGGAGCGGGTGACAGCCCCGTATGAGAAGCACGATCGGACGTATCAAGTAGGGCGGGACACGTGAAATCCTGTTCGAAGATCGGGGGACCACCCCCGAAGGCTAAGTACTCCTTGCTGACCGATAGCGAACCAGTACCGTGAGGGAAAGGTGAAAAGCACCCCGACGAGGGGAGTGAAACAGTACCTGAAACCGGACGCCTACAAGCAGTCGGAGCCCCCTTGAGGGGTGACGGCGTACCTTTTGTATAATGGGTCAACGACTTGGTCTCACAAGCAAGCTTAAGCCGGTAGGTGGAGGCGCAGCGAAAGCGAGTCTTAAATGGGCGATCGAGTTTGTGGGATCAGACCCGAAACCGAGTGATCTAGGCATGACCAGGCTGAAGGTTGGGTAACACCAACTGGAGGGCCGAACCCACACCTGTTGAAAAAGGTCGGGATGAGTTGTGCCTAGGGGTGAAAGGCCAATCAAACTCGGAGATAGCTGGTTCTCCGCGAAAGCTATTTAGGTAGCGCGTCGGATGAATACTCCCGGGGGTAGAGCACTGGATGGGTAATGGGGCCCCACAGGCTTACTGATCCTAACCAAACTCCGAATACCGGGAAGTACTGTCCGGCAGACACACGGCGGGTGCTAACGTCCGTCGTGAAGAGGGAAACAACCCTGACCTGCAGCTAAGGCCCCCAATTCGTGGCTAAGTGGGAAAGCATGTGAGACGGCCAAAACAACCAGGAGGTTGGCTTAGAAGCAGCCATCCTTTAAAGATAGCGTAACAGCTCACTGGTCTAATCAAGCTGTCTTGCGGCGAAGATGTAACGGGGCTCAAGCCACGAGCCGAAGCTCAGGGTGTGCAGCTTGCTGCATGCGGTAGCGGAGCGTTCCGTGATACAGCGCCATGTCTGATCAGCCGCGAGGCTGTGCAGACGCGGCGTTGACTGTGAAGCCGGGCCGCGAGGCATCCGGTGGAGTGATCGGAAGCGAGAATGTTGACATGAGTAGCGACAAACAGGGTGAGAGACCCTGTCGCCGAAAGTCCAAGGGTTCCTGCTTAAAGCTAATCTGAGCAGGGTGAGCCGGCCCCTAAGGCGAGGCCGAAAGGCGTAGTCGATGGGAACCAGGTCAATAGTCCTGGGCCAGGAGGAAGTGACGGATCGGGGACGTTGTCAGGCCTTATTGGATTGGTCTGGCAGCCAGCCGGTTCCCGGAAACAGCCCTCCATATGACCGTACCCGAAACCGACACAGGTGGACTGGTAGAGAATACCAAGGCGCTTGAGAGAACCACGTTTAAGGAACTCGGCAAAATACCTCCGTAAGTTCGCGAGAAGGAGGCCCGGGTCATGGGCAACCATGGTTCGGGGGCACAAACCAGGGGGTGGCGACTGTTTACTAAAAACACAGGGCTCTGCGAAGTCGCAAGACGACGTATAGGGTCTGACGCCTGCCCGGTGCCGGAAGGTTAAAAGGAGGAGTGCAAGCTCCGAATTGAAGCCCCGGTAAACGGCGGCCGTAACTATAACGGTCCTAAGGTAGCGAAATTCCTTGTCGGGTAAGTTCCGACCTGCACGAATGGCGTAACGACTGCCCCGCTGTCTCGAACGTGGACTCAGCGAAATTGAACTGCCTGTTAAGATGCAGGCTTCCCGCGGTTAGACGGAAAGACCCCGTGCACCTTTACTACAGCTTCACACTGGCATCAGGACTGCGATGTGCAGGATAGGTGGGAGGCTTCGAACCCGGGACGCCAGTTCCGGGGGAGCCATCCTTGAGATACCACCCTTTGCACTCCTGATGTCTAACCGCGGACCGTCATCCGGTCCCGGGACCCTGTGTGGCGGGTAGTTTGACTGGGGCGGTCGCCTCCCAAACAGTAACGGAGGCGTGCGAAGGTGGGCTCAGAGCGGTCGGAAATCGCTCGTTGAGTGCAATGGCAAAAGCCTGCCTGACTGCAAGACTGACAAGTCGAGCAGAGACGAAAGTCGGCCATAGTGATCCGGTGGTCCCGCGTGGAAGGGCCATCGCTCAACGGATAAAAGGTACGCCGGGGATAACAGGCTGATACTGCCCAAGAGTCCATATCGACGGCAGTGTTTGGCACCTCGATGTCGGCTCATCTCATCCTGGGGCTGGAGCAGGTCCCAAGGGTACGGCTGTTCGCCGTTTAAAGAGGTACGTGAGCTGGGTTTAGAACGTCGTGAGACAGTTCGGTCCCTATCTGCCGTGGGTGTAGGAGACTTGAGAGGAGTTGCCCCTAGTACGAGAGGACCGGGGTGAACGTTCCACTGGTGGACCTGTTGTGGCGCCAGCCGCAGTGCAGGGTAGCCATGAACGGAAAGGATAACCGCTGAAGGCATCTAAGCGGGAAGCCCCCCTCAAAACAAGGTCTCCCTTGAGGGCCGTGGTAGACCACCACGTCGATAGGCCGGAGATGTAAGCGCAGCAATGCGTTCAGTTGACCGGTACTAATGGCCCGAAAGGCTTGATTTGATCCAGTAAAAGCAAGACTCAAATCAAAAGCAAAATGACAACGGATAGAAAAAAGGCTGATGCGTGTTTCTTCTCAGGTTTGGTGGTCACAGCGCGAGCAAAACACCCGATCCCATCCCGAACTCGGAAGTTAAGTGCCGCAGCGCCAATGGTACTGCGACAATAGTCGTGGGAGAGTAGGTCGCCGCCAAACCTGAAAAGAAACACGAAAAATCTCTCCAAACGATCAAAACAACTGACGCGGGGTGGAGCAGCCCGGTAGCTCGTCAGGCTCATAACCTGAAGGTCGTAGGTTCAAATCCTACCCCCGCAACCA
>PUHN01000092.1 GCA_002967695.1 Rhodobacteraceae bacterium WD3A24
GCGGCGTCGGGCGGCGGCTGCGGCGCCGGGGCAGGGGCAGGGGCAGGGGCCATGGCGGGGCGCGTCGTCCCCGCGCCCTGCGCATGCGCGATACTCGACTTGCGCAGGGCGGAAAGAATTGAGCGCATCTGCTCCATTTCCGCCCGCAGATGCCGGGTGCGGCGCATGAGCACCGCGACGTTCCATATCAGAGCGGCGGGCACGACAGCAGCCAGTGTTGCCGCCAGCCAGTGAAACGGCGCCGAGCCCGTCAGCCACAGAGCGCCGCCGACGCCCGCCAGCCAGATGACGGATAACGCCAGAAGCGCCAGCTCACCGCCCGAGAAACGCTCGGGACCCTGCGCCGCGGCCATCCCGCCGGGCGCGTGCACCGGCTCGGACTGCGGGTCGGGCGATTTGTCCTGCGGCATGTCGCATGTCCCGTGGCGGCCCTGAGCGGCCGCGGTGCATCTCAGCGGTATTCGATGCTGAGGACCTCATAACTGCGCTCGCCTCCGGGCGTCTTGACCTCGACGCTGTCACCTTCGTCCTTGCCGATCAACGCCCGCGCGAGCGGGGACTTGACGTTGAGCAGCCCCTTTTCCAGATCGGCCTCGGCCTCGCCGACGATCTGATAGGTCTTTTGCTCGTCGGTGTCCTCATCGACCAGCGTGACGGTCGCGCCGAACTTGACCGAACCGCTCATCCTGGCCGGGTCGATCACGTCGGCGCGCGACAGGAGGCCCTCGATCTCCTTGATGCGCCCCTCGATGAAGCTCTGTTTCTCGCGGGCGGCGTGGTATTCGGCGTTCTCGGACAGGTCGCCATGCTCGCGCGCCTCGGCGATCGCGCGGATCACGGCGGGGCGATCCTCGTTCTTGAGCTGCCTGAGCTCGGCGTCGAGCGCGGCATGGCCCGCGCGGGTCATCGGAACTTTTTCCATCGCTCCCGTCACCATAAAAATGTCCTGACCCCGCGGGTGTCCGGGGGCCGATGTGTCAACGTCAAGGCTTACCTGACAGCAGAGCGGGCGCCATTGCAAGAGTCAAGGATGGCGCGGGACGGGCCGCCGCGACGCCGGCGATTGACCGCGCCGCGCGCTTCGAGCTAGGCATGCGCGACGCTGACATGCCGCGCCGCCGCGCAGCCGGGGAACGAGCCAGGGGAAAGCCGATGAGCGATATCGAACGCGAAGCCATGGACTACGACGTGGTCATCGTCGGAGCCGGTCCGGCGGGCCTGTCGGCGGCGATCCGGCTCAAGCAGCTCGATCCCGATCTCGAGGTCGTCGTCCTTGAGAAGGGCTCCGAAGTGGGGGCGCACATCCTGTCGGGGGCGGTGCTCGACCCCTGCGGGCTCGACGCGCTTCTGCCCGACTGGCGCGAGCGCGGCGCGCCGATTTCCGTTCCGGTCCGGCGCGACAATTTCTATCTCCTGGGCACGGCGGGCGGCCTTCGCGTGCCCAACTGGCCGATGCCGCCGCTGATGAGCAATCACGGCTGCTACATCGTGTCGATGTGCAATGTCTGCCGCTGGATGGCCGAGCAGGCCGAGGCGCTCGGCGTCGAGGTTTTTCCCGGCATGTCCTGCTCCGAGCTGGTCTGGGGGGAGGACGGTCGCGTCAGCGGAGTCGTTGCCGGCGAGTTCGGCCGCAACCCCGACGGCACGCCCGGCGAGGGCTTCGAGCCGGGGATGGAACTGCGCGGGAAGTATGTTTTCCTCGGCGAGGGCGTGCGCGGCTCGCTCTCCAAGCAGGTGATGGAACACTTCAACCTCTCCGACGGGCGCGAGCCGCAGAAATTCGGCCTCGGCATGAAGGAGATCTGGGAGGTCGATCCCGCAAAGCACCGCGAGGGCACGGTCACCCACACCATGGGCTGGCCCCTGGGCCGGAATGCCGGAGGCGGGTCGTTCATCTATCACCTCGACAACAACCAGGTCTATGTCGGCTTCGTGGTGCATCTGAATTACGCCAACCCGCACCTCCAGCCCTACATGGAGTTCCAGCGTTTCAAGCACCACCCGATGGTGGCCGGCCTGCTGGAGGGCGGCAAGCGCGTGGCCTATGGCGCGCGGGCGATTTCCGAGGGCGGCTGGCAGTCCATCCCGAAGACGGTGTTTCCCGGCGGGGCGCTGCTGGGCTGCGCGGCGGGGCTGGTCAATGTGCCGCGCATCAAGGGCAATCACAACGCGATGCTCTCGGGCATCGCCGCCGCCGAGGCGGCGCAGGCGGCGCTGGCCGAGGGGCGGCAGGGCGACGAGCTTTCAGCCTATGAGACCGCGCTGCGCAGTGGCCCGGTGGCGCGCGATCTCAAGCCGGTGCGCAACGTCAAGCCGCTCTGGTCGAAGATGGGTCTGGGCGCCTCGCTCGCGCTGGGCGGCCTCGACATGTGGATCGGCGGGCTGACCGGCTGGAACCCGCTGGGGACCATGAAACACGGCAAGACCGACGCCGAGGCGACCGGCAAGGCGGCCGATTATCCCAGGCTCGAATATCCCCGGCCCGATGGCAGGCTCTCCTTCGACCGGCTGACCAATGTCAGCTATTCGATGACCAACCACGCGGAAAACCAGCCCTGTCACCTGCGGCTGAAGGATGAAAGCGTGCCGATCGGCGTCAATCTGCCCGAATACGACGAGCCGGCGCAGCGTTACTGCCCGGCGGGAGTCTATGAGGTGGTGCGCGAGGAGGGCAATGCGCCGCGCTTCGTCATCAACTTCCAGAACTGCGTCCACTGCAAGACCTGCGACATCAAGGATCCCAGCCAGAACATCGACTGGGCCACGCCGCAGGGCGGCGACGGGCCGAACTACCCGAACATGTGACCGGGGCGATGGATTGAACCGCCCCGAGGGCCGGGCTAGGGTCGCAGCAACAGCCGATACCGGGGGAGGCCAAGTGACCACATTCATTCGCCAGGGCCTCGCGCTTGGCCTCGTCGTTGCGCTCGCTGCCGGGGCTGCGCAGCCCTCCCGCGCCGAGGGCAGTCTGGCAGGGGCCTATCTGGCGGCCCGGCAGGCCGTGCAGTCCAATGATTTCGATGAGGCGAGCGAGTATTTCTTTCGGGCGCTCGACCTCGACCCTGAAAATCCCCGCCTTCTGGAGAACGCCGTTCTGACCGCCGTCGCCGCCGGGGAGTTCGACCGGGCGATCACGGCCGCGCGCAGCCTCGAAGAGTCCGGGGTGGACAGCCGCATGGGGCAGATCGTGCTGCTGGCGCACGACATTGCCGAGGGCCGGTTCGCCGAGGCGCGTGCCTCGCTGGAAGATCGTCCCCGAGCCGGGCAACTCGTCGATGGGCTGATCACCGCCTGGGCATATCTCGGCGAAGGCCGGGTGGACGACGCCCTGTCGGTATTCGACACGGTGGCCGAGACCGGCGGCCTGCGTACATTCGGCCGCTATCACAAGGCGCTGGCACTGGCGACGGTCGGCGATTTCGAGGGCGCCGAGGAGATTCTCTCGGGCGCGGCGGGCGAGGATTTGCGGCTGACCCGTCGCGGCACGCTCGCGCGGCTGCAGATACTCAGCCAGTTGCGCCGGTTCGATACCGCAAGCGAGGTGATCGAGGCGCGCTTTGGCGCCGATCCCGAAGCCGATATCGTCGCCCTGCGCGCGGCCGTCGCGGCCGGGGAATCGGTGCCGTTCGATGTCGCGCGCAACCCCACCGAGGGTGTGGCGGAGGTGTTCTACACCGTCGCGGGCGCATTGCAGAGCGAAGCGTCCGACAGTTTCATGCTCGGCTTCGCCCGCATGGCGCAGTACCTGCGCCCCGGACACGCCGATGCGGTGCTCATGGTTGCCGAGTTGCTCGAGCGGATGGATCAGCACGATCTGGCCACGCGCGCCTATGACCGGATTCCCCGCGAGGCGGCGCAGTATCCGGCCGCGCAGGTCGGCCGGGCGGAGGCGCTCTATCGCGCCGGTGAGACAGACGCGGCGCTGGAGCTTCTGGCGCAACTGGCCCGGACGCTTCCCGAGGCGGTGGAAGTGCACAACGCGCGCGGCGATCTCCTGCGCAACGAGGGCCGTTTCTCTGAGGCGGCCACCGCCTATGACCGGGCCGTCGCCTTGATCTCGGAGCCCGAGCAGCGCCACTGGATCATCTACTATGCCAGGGGCATCTCGCATGAACGCAGCGGGGATTGGGATGCCGCCGAAGCCGATTTCCGACAGGCGCTGGATCTCAACCCCGGACAGCCCCATGCCCTCAATTATCTGGGGTATTCCATGCTCGAGATGGGCATCAACCTCGACGAGGCGCTCGACATGATCCAGCGCGCGGTGGAGGCGGAGCCCTCGAACGGATACATCACCGACAGCCTCGGCTGGGCGCAGTATCGGCTCGGCCAGTACGAGGAGGCGGTCGAGACGATGGAACGTGCCGTCGAACTGGAGCCCGCCGATCCAATCATCAACGACCATCTTGGCGATGTCTACTGGGCCGTCGGCCGGATGCGCGAGGCGGAGTTCCAGTGGCGGCGCGCATTGTCGCTGGGTCCGGCCGAGGATCTCGACATGGATCGCATACGCCGCAAGCTCGAAATCGGTCTCGACCGTGTTCTTGAGGAGGAGGGCGCCGCGCCTCTCGAACGGATCACGGCAAATGGCGGTTGAGGCCTTCGCGCCGGCCAAGATCAACCTGACGTTGCACGTCACCGGCCGCCGCGGCGATGGTTATCACGACCTCGACAGCCTGGTGGTCTTTGTCGATATCGGCGATCGCGTGACGGCCGAGGCGTTGCCCCAGGGCCGGCGCGGCGTCGCGCTATCGCTGACCGGGCCGCAGGCCGCCGGGCTGCCCGCCGGCGAGGACAATCTCGTCATGCGGGCCGCGCGCGCCATGGGCGAAGAGGCGGCGCATCTGACCCTCGACAAGCACCTGCCTGCGGCGGCGGGGCTGGGCGGCGGCTCCGCCGATGCGGCGGCCGCGCTGCGGGCGCTTGCCCGGTTGCGCGGGCGGGCGCTGCCCCGTCGCGCGGCCCAGCTGGCGCTGGGGGCCGACGTGCCGGTCTGCGTCGACAGCC
>PUHN01000093.1 GCA_002967695.1 Rhodobacteraceae bacterium WD3A24
TGCGATCCGAAATTGCAGGGTTTCGACCCTCAGGCTATCAAATCCTGCAATTCAAAACCAGATAGGTCACCAGAAAATACACCAAACTCCGAAGGTTATGAGTTGTTCAAGACCGACTAGGAAGAGTCAGCCTCGAAACACAGGGAGGGATTTTTGCATGAGTGATACAATAGAAACTGTCAATGCATATTTGAGAGACGGAATACATAGCGTAGGCGGATGGTGTATTCCACAGCTCTGGCAGTCTATATGGCCAATTTACCAAGAAATCGGGGAAGGTCCCGTCGCGGAGATCGGCGTCTTCGAAGGAAAATTCCTGATTGGCCTCAGCAAGACCTTCGGCACTGGCCTGGGAAACCGGGCAGTGGCGATAGATGTGTTCGACGAGCAGGAGTTCAACCTCGACAAAGCCGGTGTTGGCAAGCTTGATGTCTTAAAGGAAAATTTGCGCGCTCAGGGTATCGACCCAGATTACGTGGAGTGTATCCAGGCAGATTCTCTGTCGCTCGGATTTCGGGATGCAGACAGATTGATCTCTACGATCGGAAAATGCAAATTTTTCAGCGTGGATGGTTGTCACGAGGTTGTCCATACGGTCAACGATATTGAGTTCGCCATGGCAGTTACGGCCAATGACGGCATAATTGCCGTTGATGACTACACCAACCCGAACTGGCCTGGTGTCCAAGAAGCAGTGGCGCGCATGTACTTGATGCGTGATTTTTCATTCATTCCTCTAGTTGTGACCTGTAATAAACTGCTTTTGGCTTCTTATTCCTACCATGCTAGATATCTGAGAATTGTGCACCAATATATCAAACAGCACTATGCGGACACACGCATGAAGAAAGTAAAAAGGTTCGGCTTCGATACCCTAACTATACAACCGGATCTTAAGAACTGGACAGATCTAGCCTAGATGTTCAGCCTCGGTATCTGGGGCATTTAATCGAAGGTGAGTCGATCCAACCCTGATGTCCAGATCTTGGAGATGTATTCGTATGGCGTGAGGCTACCCAGTTTCTTGATCCGCTTCGTGGAGTTGTAGGGTAGGCTGCAGACTTGCACGCCCCTTCGCCTAGGCGGTTCCATTACCACGGCTCTTCGCACGTGCGAAAAGTATTCCACTTTGCCCGCATAGCCAACAGACGTTCACCACTCTCGCACCTTCCTGCAAGGGCGTGGCCCGACCGGGAGACCTGCGGGCCCGGCTGTCAACACATCTCAAGAAGGCCGCGCCATCGGCCATGCCCCGCCCCGGATATCTCGGCGGTCGCGCCCGTCGGCCGGGGCGGCTCTCCTGCCGGCCGTCTTGATCCTGACACGGATATGCCGGACAAGCGCGTGTCATGCCGGCGCGCGCCGGAGGCCCGGCAGTGGTTGCCCGGCCCGCCGGGTCCACCCTACTGTCGCCGAAAGCGGAGAGGCCCCTTGGATTTCTTCATCAGGCTCAGACGGCGCGAGTATCCGGTTGCCGCGTTCACGGCGGTGTATGTGCTGGCCTTCACGGGCTGGTTTCTGATCAGCGCAAATTACGAGTTCGTCGTCTACGTCATCACGATGCTGGTGCTGATAGTGCTGATCGGCGGCAGTCTTCGCTCCGTGGAGTATCCGATCCCGATGCTCTGGGCGCTTTCGGCATGGGGGCTGTTGCACATGGCCGGTGGCGGCGTGCCGGTCGGCGGCTCGGTCCTCTATTCGTTTCAGGTCTTTCCGATCACGCCGGCGGCGGGGGAACTGCAGCTGCTCAAGTACGACCAGATCGTGCACGCCTATGGCTTCGGCCTTACCGCCTGGGTGCTGTGGTATCTGTTGAAGCGGCATTATCCGATGCTCGTGGGCACGAAGACCAGCCTGCTCTACCCGGCGCTGGCGGCCATCGGTCTTGGCGCGGTCAACGAGATCATCGAATTCGTGGCGGTTCTTTCCGTCTCCGACACGAATGTCGGGGGCTATGTCAACACAGCGCTCGATCTCGTCTTCAACGCGCTCGGCGCCGTAATCGCGATGGCGATCATCGCGGCGATCGGCAGGCCGGCGCGCGGGGCGTCCTGACCCTTTCCTGACCGAAACGCCCCCGGAGCGCACGGCCGGCAATCGGGATTTCCGACACTCCCGCAGACATCCGCGAGGGCGCTGTCCTGTCGTAACGCAGGGAAGGGGCTTGGCCTCGGGGCGGCACATATGGAAAGGGGCCGCGCCATCGGCACGGCCCCTGCTCATCGCTGACGGGTCCGGGGGATAGTCCGGGCCTCAGTCCTCGTTCTCCAGCGCCTCGACCGCTTTCTGCAGCTCGTCCTTGGTGACCTCCTTCTCGGTCACCTCGGCCTGCTCGACGATATGGTCGATAACCTTGTCCTCGAAGATCGGCGCGCGCAGCTGCTGCTGCATCTGCGGGTTCTGCTGGATGAAGTCGAAAAAGGCCTTCTCCTGCCCCGGATACTGGCGGGCCTGGTTCATCACCGCCTGGGTCATCTCGGCATCGGTGACCTCGACCTCGGCCTCGCGGCCCAGCTCCGCCAGCAACAGCCCCAGCCGCACGCGCCGCTCGGCGAGCTTGTTGTGCTCCTCGCTCGGCTCGATCTCGGGGTGGTCATGGCCCTCGTGGTCGGGGTTCTCGTCGTGCCAGAGCTGGTGGGCGATCTGCTTGGCTTCCTGTTCGACAAGGCTGGGCGGCAGATCGAAATCGACCATCTCGTCGAGCTTGTCGAGCACCCGGCGCTTGAGCACCGCCCGGGCGGCCTGATCGTATTCGGCCTGCAGCCGCTCGCGGATCTGTTCCTTGAGCGCGTCGAGATCGTCGGCGCCGTACTGCTTGGCAAGATCGTCGTCGATGGTGGCTTCGACGGGCCCCTTGACCGCCTTGATCGTGCAATCGAAGGTGGCCTCCTTGCCGGCGAGATGGCTGGCGCCATACTCCTCGGGGAAGGTGACGGTGACGGTTGTCTCGTCGCCCGCCTTCACGCCCTTGAGCTGCTCCTCGAAGCCGGGGATGAACGAGTCCGAGCCGATCACCAGCGGATAATCCTCGGACGCGCCGCCCTCGAAGGGCTCGCCGTCGATCTTGCCGACGAAGTCGAACACGACCTGGTCGCCGTCCTGCGCCTCGGCGCCCTCGTCGCGATCCTCGAATTTCTGCGCGTTCTTGGCGAGGTTTTCCAGCGCCTCGTCAACAGCGGCGTCGTCGGGCCTGACCACCAGCTTTTCGACGGCGATCCCGCCGAGGTCGATCTCGGGGATTTCGGGCAGGGTCTCGTAGCTCATCGCGACGACGACGTCGTCGCCCTCCTGCCAGTCCTCGTTGGTCATCTGGACATCGGGCTGGCCGGCGGGGCGATGGCCCGTCTCGTCGAAATGCGATTTCATGGCCTCGTCGATGCTTTCCTGCATCGCGTCGCCCAGCAGGCGCTTTCCGAACTGCTTCTTGAGCAGCGGAAGCGGCACCTTGCCCTTGCGGAAGCCCTTCATCTCAACCTCGGGCTGGGCCTCAGCGAGTTTTTCGTTGACCTTGCTGTCGAGCTCGTCGGCGGTGACCGTGATGGTGTAGCCGCGCTTGAGGCCTTCCTTCTGGGTCTCGGTGACCTGCATGTCGTCGTCCTTCTTCCAAGCCTGGTGCGGGTGGAGGGACTTGAACCCCCACGCCTCGCGGCGCCAGAACCTAAATCTGGTGCGTCTACCCGTTCCGCCACACCCGCAATGCAATACGAGGGACGTGCCCCGCCCAACCGCCTAGCGCGGGGCCGCCCCGGAAATCGCCGCCCTTCTAGCAAAGGATTCGAAGGGTGGCGAGGGGGAAAACACGCCCCCGCTCACGCCGCCCAGAGCGCCGGATCGTCCCAG
This sequence comes from Rhodobacteraceae bacterium WD3A24, assembly GCA_002967695.1. Taxonomy (GTDB): domain Bacteria; phylum Pseudomonadota; class Alphaproteobacteria; order Rhodobacterales; family Rhodobacteraceae; genus Alkalilacustris. The sequence continues at coordinate 3,841 of PUHN01000093.1, forward strand.
ACGGGCGGCACCGAAAGCCGGCCCGAGGGCGCCGGCCCCGCGCCGCCCAGCGCGAGCGACTGCCAGGCGCCCGCCCATTCGCCCGGCAGCGGATAGGGCGACGCGATGCCCGCCTCGGGCGCGAAGCCGAAACGGGCGTAATAGGTCGGATCGCCCAGCACGAAGACTCGCACCGGCCCCGCGGCGGCGAGCCGGTCCAGCCCCGCGCGCACCAGCGCCGAGCCGATCCCCCGGCCCTGCCGTTCGCCTGCGACGGCGAGAGGGCCGAGCAGAGCCGCGCGCGCGGTGTCGCCGGCCACTGCACAGTCGGTGAAGGCGACATGGCCGACGACCCGCTCGTCATCGCCGGCGGCCACCAGCGACAGCACGCCGTCCCCGGCCAGCAACCCGCACAGGAGCGGGAGCAGATCCTCCTCGGGAAAGGCCTCACGGTAAAGCGCCGCGATCGCGTCATGATCGGCAGGCACTCCGGTGCGGATCGCGGCGGCGGTCATGGCGGCGCGTCTCCTTTCGGCGGCGGTTGGTGCGCGTCTCCTACTCCGGCCGGTCCGCCGCGGCCAGCCCCCGCAGAACCGCCGGCAGCGCCTCGGGCAGATCCTCGGCGATCAGGCCAGGGCCGGCCGCGCGCGCGGCCTCCACATGCAGCCACACCGCATGCGCCGCCGCGTCCATTGAGGCGTGCCCGCGCGCGAGCAGCGCCGTGATGATCCCGGCGAGCACATCCCCCGCCCCGGCGGTGGCCAGCCACGGCGCGACACGGGCATGAAGCGCATCATGGATCGCCGCGCGCCCGTCGGGGGCGGCGATGATCGTCGCCGGCCCCTTGAGCAACACCACCGCGCCCGCACGCCGGGCGGCGGCGCGCACCGCGTCCAGCCGGCTGCCCGCCCCCTCGGTGAGGTCGGGAAACAGGCGCGCGAACTCGCCCGCATGCGGGGTCAGCACACAACCGGCATGCAGCTTCTCGAACAGCCGCTCGGGGGCCGCTTCGAAGGCCATGAGCGCATCAGCGTCGAGCACCGTCGCCCGCCGGGCGGCCAGCGCGTCGGGCACCAGCGCCCGCGCCCGCGCCAGCCCCAGGCCGGGCCCGAGGGCGAGCGCCGTCAGCCGCGCATCCACCAGCGCCGTG
>PUHN01000094.1 GCA_002967695.1 Rhodobacteraceae bacterium WD3A24
CTCATAACCTGAAGGTCGTAGGTTCAAATCCTACCCCCGCAACCACCAATATACCACGAAATATCAAAGGCTTAGGCCAACGATGGGCGCCCAGTGGGCGCCTTTTTCGTGTTGCAATGCCGTCCCGCGCACTCCCCAAAGATGCCAAAGGCTTACGACCAGCCCCGGCTGCTCCGTGCAACACGAATGCGACACGGGTCAGGGCGGATGTTTACGGGATGTTCCACACGGAGACATCCGGCTGGGGGCATATTGAAGAGCCCAACATGCCCACGGCCGAGAGAAGGTTGGAGACCGCAACATCCACGAAAACGTCACGCCGCTGCCGTCGCCACTCCATCCAGCCGCACCGCGACGCTGGTGACACCGTTTCCGGCTGCCTCCACCGCGACGCCAATGGGGAAGCGCCCCGCGGCCGGGGTGGTGACTTCCTTCGCCGTGTTGTCCCACGCGACACGCGCGCCAACGGCGAGCACCGCGGCGCTGGCCTTGGGCAGCTTGTAGACGCCGGTTGTGGCGAGCTCGACCGGATCGCCTTCGGCGGCCGAATAGGCGGCGATGCCGAATATGCTTCCTGTGATCAGCGCGTCGCCCGAGGTGATGCCGCCTGCCGGGGCGGTCGCGGTGATGACGTGGCCGTTCTGGATGTAGGTCTTCATGGTTCAGATCCCTTTCGAGGATTGGATGCGGACGACAGAGATGCGTCCCGTGGCGCCCGCAATTCTGCGTTCGAGGTCCGCGAGCGCGGTGGCCATCTCGCCGTCGGTGGCGTAAGTGATGCGCTTGCCGTCGTAGTCGACGGTGCGGACGCCCCGATAGCGCGCGGCCATCAGGGCGTCCCGCCAGGCGGTGAGTTGGGCGAGGTCGGCCATCCTCACGCCCCGGCGTTCATGAACCAGCCCCGATGGTCGATGAAGCCCGCGCCGAAATCGAGGATCACCCGGATCTCGACACCGTCCACATCCCAGCCCGAGCGGCTCTCGACCTGGGGCCCTTCGGAGCCCGAGAGGTAAGCGAACTCCAGCCCGTCGATCTCGCCGGGATCGGCGGAAACATACCAGCGCGTTGCACTCGACAGGCGCGGCTCGACCACGAGGTTCAGCGATCCCGAGAAGGGGTTCGCGTCCGTGGCCGTGGCCGGCGCGATGGTCGCAAGCCACTTCTCGGCCGTGGTCTCCAGCGCGGGCGGCACCAGCAGGTTGCGGGGCGTCACGCGGATCGTGCGATCCTCGATACCCTTCTGCGTGCGAAGCGCCAGCCGGGCGGCCGAGAGGGTCGCGTCGGAAATCGCCGCGCCCGCGCCCGCCTTGTTGCCGTGATCGGCGTGAAACAGCGTCTTGCCGTCCGACATGGTCGGGCCATTGCCGCTGCCCGCCTCGAGGAGGGTGACGAGGATCCGCGCCTCGGTCTCGGCCGCGGCCTGCCCCATGCGCCGGGCGAGGTCAGAGAAGGCGCCGAGGTCGTCGTTGACCAGGACCTGCCGGGTGATGCCGATCTTGCGCGCCCAGGTCTCGACCTTGTAGGCCTCGCGCGCCTCGGCCATGGTCCCGGTCTTGATCTCGCCGTGCTCGTTCAGCTTCTCCAGCAGCGGGGCCTCGCCCAGCATGATCTTGTTCACTGCCCGAAAGTCCCGCGCCGTGGTCTGACGCCCGAGACGGCGGATGCCCGAGGGCGCGGTCTGGTAGGCATCGCGCAGCACCCGGCCGACCGTGTCCCCGAGGATGATCGGAAAGTCCGACGTGGTATGCAGCGCGCGGGTCACGAGGCTCGCGGGCGAGAGCGCCATCGTGGACTCGCCGCGCAGCGTCAGCAGCTCCTTCGCCATATCCACCGGCGTGGAGTACGCGTAGCGCCGGGCCGGCTCGCTCAGATCGTGGCGGGGGTTGATGCGCGCATAGAGCGCCTCGCCCATCTGGCGGGCGCGCAGGGCGGGATCGTCCTGGCTCTCGCCCACCTCGACCCGGACCTGCTCGCTGCGGATGGTCGGCGCGCTGCGGCTCGCCAGCGCCTCGAAGGCAGCGCGGCGGGCGCTGTCGGGATCGGCACCTGCGTCGATCTGGCCGTCGATCCAGGACTGGTCGAGGCCTGCGACGCGGGCGATGGAACGGATCTCGGTATTGGTCGCGGCGCGGGTGGTTGCATCGTTCCCTTCGGGAACGGTGCTCGTGCGGTTTTGCACATCGTTGGAAGGTTCAACGATATCACTGTGGCTTTGACCAGCGTTGTTGGCCGCAACAGTGCTTGTCGTATCGGTCATCTCTGTCTCCATGCGAATGTGGGCGCCCGGATCGGCGGGCGTCGGTACCAGCGAAATCTCGTGGGGTGTCCAGCGCACTGCGGTCAGCACGCGCGCGCCGTTCTCACTCGTCTCGGTCCATTCCTCGACCGAATAGCCGACAGAGACATGGCGCAGGATGCCTGCCACGACGTCCTGCCAGACGGCCTCCACCTCGGGCCGCGCCGAAAACTGGATCAGGGCCGTGCCACGCTTGCCATCGACGGCCGCGCTCCGAACCGACCCGAGCACATCGCCGACCGCACCCTGGCGATGTGCATCGAGCACGCTGGCGCCTTCGAGCCGCGACAGGTCCACCGCCTCGCGCGCGAGGCTCAGCCGTTCGATGTATTGCCCGGCCATGTCGCGGCGGCGCACCGGGGCGCCTGTGGACCAGACCACCTCGACGGTGCGGGCCTCGGGATCGGCCGTGGCGGGGGCGAGCGTCGCGCGGCGGGCGAGAAGTTCTGCTGCCTCAGTCATTGTCGGTCTCCTGCGTCTGCGCCGCCTGGCCGAAGCTCACGCCCAGCCCCTCCGCGCGGCTCCGGTCGGCGGCAATCTCGGCATCGACCTGTTCGGCGTCGTAGCCGCGCTCCGAGATGGCCTGGCTGCGGCTCTTGAGCCCCGCATCGATTGCCATGACCTCGGCTTGCACATCCTTCATCGGATCGACGTAGTCGAACTTCGGCGGCAACCATTCGCAGCCGAGATACGCCTCGGGGTTCTGGTCGAAGTCACGTGCGGGCAACTCGCCGGTCAGAACGGCCAAGCGCACGAACCGCTCCCAGACCGGGCGGCAGAAGAGATGCACCACCACGTTGTGCTGGAGCTGCTCGACCCGGCGGCGGAACTCGATGAGCCCGGCGCGAATCGAGGAATAGGTGACGCCCTCGAGGTCGCCCGAGACCAGCTCGTAGGGCAGGCCGAGCCCCGCTGCCACGGCGCGCAGGTGGTTCTTCACGAAGGGGGCATAGGCCTCGTTCTCGGTCGGGTTCGAGAAGCGGACATCGGTGCCGGGCGGCAGCGGGATCAGGCTTCCGGGCTCCATGCCCACATTCAGTGTACCGCCGGTGTTTGTGCCGGAAAGACCGCCCGCGGTGCCGTCCGGGTCGGTAATGAAGCCCGTGAACAGCGCCGCCACCTTGGCCTTCACGAGCGCTGCATCCTCGAACTGGTCGAGCTCGTGGAGCCGCAGCAGCACCGGCGCGAGCCAGGTGATGCCGCGCAGCTGGCCCGCCGCGAGCGGCTTGAAGAGATGCAGGCAATCGGCGGCGGGGACGCGGATCGGGTCGATGCGGTGCGACCCGAGAGGGTCGCCCGGGCGAGACGACGACACCCGGTAGGCGACCCGGCGACCGGCGGCATCGAACTCGATGCCCGCGCGGATCCGCGCCCCGCCGCCGATCTCGCGGTGCAGGTCCGTTGGCACCTGCTCACGATCCAGAAGCTCGATGTGAAGGGGAACGGCGTTCGCCTCGGAGGGCACGCGCAGCCGGGCGAAGCTCTCGCCGCTCTCGACCATCGCGCGCACGGCCATGGCCTGCAGCCCGTAGAAGTCGGCGAGCCCGCCGGGATCGGCGTGATCGGTCCAGCGCAGCCAGAGCGCCTGCAGCCGCTCGCGCACCGCGCGGTCGGGATGGGTGGATTGCGGCTTGATGCCGGCGCCGACGACATTGCCGACCAGGCTGTCCACCGCTGCCGAGACCCATGGGTTGTTGCGCGAATACCACCCGGCGCGCCGCGCCGCCGTGGTCGCGCCCGCCAGGATCGCGCCGTTCACGCCGTCGACGGTCTTGGCGCCCTCCC
>PUHN01000095.1 GCA_002967695.1 Rhodobacteraceae bacterium WD3A24
TGGCCCGGCGGGCCGGGCGGGTCATCGGCGTGACGCTGCGCCCGGCCGACGGGGCCGGTGCGCCGGTCACGCTTGCGGCGCCGGCGGTGCTGCTGGCCGGCGGCGGGGCGGCCGGGCTCTATGCGGTGACCACCAACCCGCCCCGCATCCGCGGCGAGGCGGCCGGGATGGCCGCACGCGCCGGCGCCGCGATCGTGGATGCCGAGTTCGTCCAGTTCCATCCCACCGCCCTCGATGTGGGCGCCGATCCCGCGCCGCTGGCCACCGAGGCCCTGCGCGGCGAGGGTGCCACGCTCATCGACGCGGCCGGCGCGCGCTTCATGCCCGCCGCGCACCCCGATGCCGAGCTCGCCCCGCGCGATGTCGTCGCCCGCGCCGTCTTCGCCGAATGGCGGGACGGAGGGCGGCCGATGCTGGATGCGCGCGCGGTCTTCGCCCGCCGGGGACGCGCCGCTTTCCCCGCCCTTGACGCCACCTGCGCGCGCCACGGGATCGACCCGGCGCACGCCCCGATCCCGGTGGCGCCGGCGACGCATTACCACATGGGCGGGGTGGCCACCGACGCCGCCGGGCGCTCCGGCCTGCCCGGTCTCTGGGTCTGTGGCGAGGCCGCCGCCACCGGGCTGCACGGTGCCAACCGGCTGGCGTCCAACGGGCTGCTGGAGGCTCTGGTCTTTGCCCGCTTCGCCGCCGACGACATCGCGGCAACGCTTGGCCCCGCGCCGGAGGCCGGCGAAGTTGCGTTGCGCTTCGCCCCGGCCGCGCCGCCGCCGGCGGCACCGGTCGCGGCGCTCAGACAGGTCATGAGCGCGCATGCCGGCGTGGTCCGCGACGCCGAGGGCCTGCGCACGGCGCTGGCCGAGATCGCCCGGCTGGAGGCGGCCGCGCCCGACGCGCCCGCCTTCGCCAACATGACCGCGACCGCCACGCTGATCGCCGCCTCCGCCCTGTTGCGCCGTGAGAGCCGCGGCGCCCATTACCGTGCGGATTTCCCCCGTCCCGCCGCCAGGGGCGCCCGCCGGTGGCTGACGCTGACCGAGGCGCTGGCCCTGCGCAGTGAAATCGTGAAGGAGACCCGATGCCCCAGTCCGGACTGCCCGATCTGATCGTCGAGCCCGTGGTGCGCGCGGCGCTGGCCGAGGATCTCGGCTCGCAGGGCGACATCACCGGCCGTGCGGTCATCCCGCCGGGGACGCGGACGCGCGCGCAGCTCGCGGCGCGGGAGGGCGGCGTGGTCTCGGGCCTTGCGGTGGCCGCGCTCGCCTTCAGGCTCGTGGACCCGGCACTGCGGGTCGTGCCGCGCTCGGCCGACGGCGCGGCCTGCACTCCCGGCGAGGTGCTGATGACCGTCGATGGCGATGCGGCGGCGATTCTCGCGGGCGAGCGCGTGGCGCTGAACTTCGCCGCCCGGCTGTCGGGGATCGCCACGGCGACGGCCGCCCTCGTCGCCGAGACGGCCGGCACGGCGGCGCGCATCACCTGTACCCGCAAGACGACGCCGGGGCTGCGCGCTCTGGAGAAGCGCGCCGTGCTGGACGGGGGCGGGTTCAATCACCGCTTTTCGCTGTCCGACGCGATCCTGATCAAGGACAACCACATCGCCGCGGCCGGCGGAATCGGCGCCGTCCTCTCGGCGGCGCGGGCGGCCGCCTCGCACATGGTGCGCATCGAGATCGAGGTCGACCGGCTCGACCAGATCGAGGAAGTCCTCGCCGCCGGCGGCGCCGATGCCGTCCTGCTCGACAACATGGAGACGGCGACGCTGCGCGCCGCGGTGGGGATGATCGCCGGGCGGCTGGTGACCGAGGCATCGGGCGGCATGACGCCCGGCCGCGTCAGGGAGGTCGCGGCGACGGGGGTCGACTACATCTCGTCCGGGGCCATCACGCATTCGGCGCCTGCGCTCGATCTGGGCCTCGACGTCTGAGCCGCGCGCGGCCCGCACGGCCCAAAATCCGGCTTGCGCCGCCCGTGCCGGCGGGCCAGTCTGCCGCGACACCCGGGGCAGGGTGCGGCCGCAAACGCGCGCGCCGCAACCCGGCAAGCATGAAAAGGGGCGGCATGACGGAGGCGCAGCGCGGCGTTCTGGCGATGGTGGCGGCCTGCTGCATCTGGGGGCTGTCGGCGCTCTACTACAAGCTCGTCGCCCATGTGCCGCCGCTGGAGGTGCTCGCCCACCGCACGCTCTGGGCGCTGGTGTTCTTTGCGGGCGTGCTCCGGGCGCAAGGGCGGCTGGGCCAGATCGGGGCGATCCTGCGCAGCCCCCGCGCGGCGGGGCTGGTGGGGCTTGCCGGCATCTTCATCGCCACCAACTGGCTGTTCTTCATCTGGTCGATCCAGCTCGGCCGGGCGGTGCAGGCGTCACTGGGCTACTACATCTTTCCCCTCGTCGCCGTGGCGCTGGGCGCGGTCGTCCTGCGCGAGGCGCTCTCGCCGGTTAGATGGGCCGCCGTGACGCTGGCGGCGGCGGCGGTGGCGCTGCTGACATGGGGGCTGGGTGTCGCGCCGTGGTTTTCGCTGGCGCTGGCGTTCAGCTTTGGCGGCTACGGGCTGGTCAAGCGCTGGGTCGCGGCCGGGCCGGTGGTCTCGGTGACAACCGAGGTGCTGCTGCTCGCGCCGCTCGCGCTGGTCTGGCTGTGGGGCGTGCATGCGCAGGGCTGGGTCGGCCTCGAGGACCGGCCCGGCGCCGTTTTCGGCACGAGCCTGTTCGACAGCGCGATCCTGATGGCGGCGGGGCCGATCACGGCGACGCCGCTGATCCTGTTCTCCTACGCCTCCAAGCGGGTGACCTACGCCACCGTCGGTCTGGTGCAGTATCTCAACCCCACGCTGCAATTCCTCGTCGCGACGCTGGCCTTCCGCGAGCCCTTCGGAGCCTGGCACGCGATGGCCTTCGCGGTGATCTGGACGGCGCTGGCGATCTACACCGCCGAAATCCTGCGTCAGGACAGGGCCGCGCGCAGGCTGCGCGCGAGCGCGGCCACGTCGGGCACCAGCGCGACGTGATCCTTCAGCGACCCATCGGCGAAGCCTTCGGCAATGACATGGTCGATCAGCGCCGCCAGCGGCTGCCAGTAGCCCTCGACATCGAGCAGGAAGATGGGCTTGGAATGCAGACCGAGCTGCGCCCAGGTGAGCACCTCGAAGAATTCGTCGAGCGAACCGGCCCCGCCGGGCAGCACCACGAAGGCGTCCGAGTTCATGAACATCACCTTCTTGCGCTCGTGCATGGTGTCGGTGACGACCAGCCCCGCGAGGTCGCCGCGGCGGCGCTCCCGTGCCATCAGATGCTGCGGAATCACGCCCAGCGTCTCGGCCCCCGCCGCCTGGGCGGCGCGTGCGACCCCGCCCATCAGCCCGACATCGCCGGCCCCGTAGACCAGCCGCCAGTCTTCCTCGGCCAGCAGCGTGCCGAGCTCGGCGGCGGTGTCGGCATAGCGCATCCGGGTGCCGTTTCGTGCGCCGCAGAAGACACATATTGAGTGAACAAAGCGGGACATGGCACCAAAACCTTGTGTTGGGGGGTTGCTTTGACCCCTGATAGCGGTGTTGCTATTGTCACTCAAGCGTGCTGCATCCGCGCCACGTGCTGCCGGGAAAGGAACCGATGTTGGGGTGGAAGGCTCTGGGGTTAGGCGGGCAGGTGCTGACGGCAAGCGCCGCCGCCGGGGCGGTGGCGGTCGCCGGCGCCGTGGTCTGGACCGTCATGCGCGAGGCGCCCGCGCCGCAGGGCGGCGACGGGGCCGAGATATCGCAAGCCTCGAGCGACATCGACACCGACGCCGCCGCGCTGCGGCTTCCCGAACCGGCCCGGCCGACCGCTCCCGCCGGGGGCGATGCGCCCGGCCCGGATGACCCCGCACCGGCGCCGGGGGCGGGCGGCGCGGCGCCACGGC
>PUHN01000096.1 GCA_002967695.1 Rhodobacteraceae bacterium WD3A24
ACCGAGCAGCCGCCGCCACGGCACCACCGCATCCATCTCCGAGAGAAACACCTCGCGCCGAGTCCGTTTCTTCTTCATCGCGCGGGTAAAACCGGGAAGGGCGGGCTGCTTCGGCATCGGCGGGGCTCCCAACAAGAACCTCGCAACCCTATCAGATCACGCCAAAAGCCGAAGGTTTTTCAGAGTTTCCTGAAAACGATACGCGCCATTGGAAACTGTTCCAGCAGGAACTCCATGTAGCCCGAGAATTCGGTGTCGTTCATGCTGTCCTTTCCGTAGCGGATTTCCTTGAACCCGCTCACCCTTGCCGAGGCGGGCGGGGCCAGGACATCGGAGACAAAGGCGCGTAGGGCCGCATCGCGGAATTTCGCCGGCGCGACGTCGGCCGCTCCGAACCAGGGCCGGTCCGGGTCGGACTGAAAGCTCGTTCGTCCACGAAAGGCCGTGTCCTCCAGGACCTTCCATGCGCGAAACACATGGAACAGGGCATTTCCGTTCTCGCCGCGCAGCATCACGCCCGGCGCGCTGTTCAGCAGGCTCTGAAGCAGCGTGGAGCCCGATCTGCCATAGGTGACGATGAAGACGAAGCGAAGCCGGTCCAGATCGGATCGCATGGGTGCGGGCAAACGCATCATCGGATCGGCCCCTTTTCAGCCCGAGCCGGCGCGCCGGTTTCCGAGGAGCGACCGCAGCCCCCCCTCGGACCGCCCAAGCAGCCCGGGGCGGGTGAGCCGGGCCAGCGCCGGGGCCAGCGCGGCGGGGTCCGGGCGCAGGAGCGGCGCGCGCGACTCCTCGGGCATGGTATCATCGAAGCTCACGCCGTAATCGCGCGCCAGACGCGCGCGTTCCTCCGCGGCTTCCTCCAGCACCTCGGCGCGCAGCCGCCGGCCGAGCGCGCAGCGGCGGCCGTCATCCCCGAAAGCGTCGAGGATGCTCTTCATGTCATACGCCTCGCCCGACCCGTTGAGCAGCGCCAGCGCGGCGGCGCAGTTCATCGAGGGGCTGGGGTTGCCGTGGATGTCGGTGCTGTCGGGCATCTCGATGTCGGCCAGCTCCCCGAAACGCCGCAGCAACCCGGTCTTGCGTGCTGCGTCGAAATCGGCGGCGCGGACCGTCGCGAAGGCAGACCAGTTGTCGAGCAGCGTGGCATATCGCAGCCGCGCGCGCACCCCTTTCGCGCGGACGAAGTCGCGGATCGTGCGCGTCTCGCGCCCCTCCCGGCAGAACTGGTTCCAGAGAGCCTCGGCGAAAAGGTCGGGCCGGCGCAGGAAGCAGACGACATCGATCCTGAAATCGGTGGCGAGTTCGCGCAGCGGCGCCAGGCTCTCGCGGCGAAGCTCGGAGAACCCTTCCGCGCTGAGCACCAGCGTCTCGCAGCCCGACTCCTCGAACTCGGCCAGCAGCAGCGAGATCTCGGACTCGGCGCTGCGCGCGGTGTTTTCCCTCAGCGCGTGGGCGAGGCTGGAATGCTTGGGCAGATGGGCATGCGGATCGCGATTGGTGCGGGCATACCAGACCGACCCGGCGGCGAGCCGCGCGCGGTTCTTCTCAAGCGCCTCCTGGATCGAGGTGGTGCCCGTCTTGTGGGTGCCGATATGTATGACGAGCCGCTTCATGATCGCCGCAGGTGATCGCGCCTTTCGCATCGGGGTTGCGGGACATGGCCCGGTGGCCCGCCCGCGACCGGCCGGCACGACCCGCCATTGGCACTATGACAGCAGCCTCGCATACACACCACGAATACCGCTTACAGCCGATCCCGCCGCGGTTCAACAGCTCCGGGCGGCCTGCCCCCCGCGACGGCTTGCTTGCCGCCGCCGGCCCATCGGCGGTATGAGGCCACGGACGGGCCGGCACCCGGCATGGCCGGCGCCGGCCGAGGCTTGGGGAGAGGCATGTACAAGCTGCAATCGATGCTTGCGCCCCCGGCCGGGCGGCCCGCCGCCCTCTATCTGCGCGGCGGGGGCGGGCACGGCGCCCGTGCGGGCGAGCCGGTCGCGCTCGGGGCCGGCGAGACGCTGTCGCTGGATACGTTTTTCGGGGCGTTCTACCGCGCCTATTGGCGCCGTCACACGGCGGTGGAGAGCCTCGCGGTCAGCGCGGAGATCGCCGGGCCGGCGCGGCTGCGCATCATCGAGGCCGCCGGCGGGGTGCGGCGCTGCCTCGTCGAGCACGAATTCGCCGCGGGCGCGGCGCGCCGGTGCCTCCGCCTGCCCGACGAGGGGCGCGCGCCGGCGCGGGGCAGCCGTCTTTACGCCGAGATCGAGGCCCTGGGCCCCTGCGAGATCCGCGCCGTGGATTTCGTGACCGACACGCCGCCGGCCCGGCGCGCGACCCTGTCCATCGGGATCTGCACCTTCAACCAGGAGGAGCGCCTCGCCCGGACCCTGACGCGGCTTGCCGGGATCGCCCGCGAGGAGGACGCGATTCGAGCGGTCTATGTGGTCAACCAGGGCGCGCCGTTCGCGCGCGCGGAGACGCATGCGCTGCTGCGCGCCCCCGGGATCACGAGCCTCGCGCAGCGCAATCTCGGCGGCTGCGGCGGCTTCACCCGGACATTGATGGAAGCGCTCGAGTCCGACGCGCCCGCGACCCATCACCTGATGATGGATGATGACATCGAACTGGACGCGCGGCTGATAAGCCGGGCGCTGCGGTTTCTCGACTACGCCCATGCGGATATCGCGCTCGGGGCGGGCATGCTGGACAGCCAGCGCCCAAGCGTGATGCACGAGGCCGGCGCCTTCCTGACCCCCGACAACCGGATCGAGGCCTATTGCCACGACGTCGATCTCGCCGACCCCGGCGAGCAGGGCCATTTCGACACCCCCGTGGCGACCGATTTCAACGCCTGGTGGTTCTGCATCCTGCCGCTGGCGCGTTGCCGCGAGGTGGGCCTGCCGCCGCCGCTCTTCATTCGCGGCGACGATTTCGAATACGGCCAGAGGCTGGCCGAGGCGGGCGTGGCGACCGTCACGCTGCCCGGTATCGCGGTGTGGCACGAGCCCTTCCACGCCAGGCTGGGCGGCTGGCAGAGCTATTACGATCTGCGCAACAGACTGATCTTCGCGGCGCTGCATGGCGGCAAGGTGCGCCAGCTCTCGCTCGCGCGGGTGGTGGGGATGATCACCACGGCCGTGCTGACGCATGACTACCGCACCGCCCGCCTGCGGCTGCGCGCGGTCGAGGATTTCCTGGCCGGGCCCGACCGGCTCCTGGCCCGCGACCCGGAAGATATCCACGCCGATATTCTCGCCCTGGCGCGGCGCGGCGCGCCCGAGGCGCTCGCCGATCCCGCGCTCAAGGCCCGGCCCGCCGCGCGGGGGCGGGCGCCGGGCGAAAGGATGGGCGCGCTGATCCGGCAGCATTTCGCGGCGATGCTGCGCACCGGGCTCGGCCCGCTCGACCGCGCCGCGCCGCCCATCCTGGAGGAGGCCGACGCCCACCCGGCCAACACGGCCGGGCGCGCCTATATCCTGACCAACACGGCGCGCGACTTCCATCTGCGCCTCGCCCCCCGGCGCGGCACCATGTGGGCGCTGCTGGGGCGGGCGGCGCTGGCCGGCTGGCGGTTCCGGCGCG
>PUHN01000097.1 GCA_002967695.1 Rhodobacteraceae bacterium WD3A24
AGCCGCCACCACCGAGATCGTCACCGAGGCCACCGAAACCGCCGAGGATCCGCCCGCCGCCCCGCCGGCCCGCGCCCCCGATGCCAGCCAGCGCCCGCGCGCCCGCCCCGACCGCGACGTCGAGGCGGCCGCCGCCGAAGCACAAGACGAGGCTGCCGAGCCCGACCCCGCCCCGCGCGAGGACGCGCCCGACAAGCCCGAAGAAGAGGAGGTGCCACCCGCACCGCCCGAGGACGCGATCGCGCAAGCCGCCGCCGAGGCCGTCGCCCAGGCGCTTTCCCGGCCCGAGACGGATGAGGAGACGCGCCCCTCGACCCCGGCGGCGCCGCCGCTGACATCGGGCGAACGCGACGCCCTGCGGCTGTCGGTGCAGCGATGCTGGAATGTCGGCGCGCTTTCGACCGAGGCGCTCGGGGTGACGGTAACGGTGGCATTTTCCCTCGACCGCGACGGCACACCACAGGCCGGCAGCCTGCGCATGGCCGCCGCCACGGGCGGCTCGGATGCCGCCGCCCAGCAGGCCTATGGCGCCGCGCGCCGCGCCGTCCTGCGCTGCGGGGCGGACGGTTTCGATCTGCCCCCCGAGAAATATGACCAATGGCGTGATATAGAGATGGTGTTCAACCCCGAGAGCATGAGGATCAGATGACGGTTACACGGACACTTGCCCTGCTTCTGGCGCTGATTGCAGCAGCGGCCTTCGCGCCCATTGGCCCGGCGCGCGCGCAGTCCGAAGGGCCGTTGCGCATAGAGATCACCGAGGGCGTGATCGAACCCATGCCCTTCGCGATCGCGCCATTCATCGCCGCCGACAGCAGTGCCGAGGACTATACCGGGCGAATCACCCGCGTGATCGCCAATGATCTCGCCAGCACCGGCCTGTTCCGCGAGATCGGCCGGGACGCGCATATCGGCCGCGTCACCAGCCTCGACGCGCCGATACAATACGCCGACTGGCGCGCGATCAACGCGCAGGCGCTCATCGCCGGGCGCGCGTCGGTCTCGGGTGGGCGGATCACGCTGGGCTTTCGGCTGTTCGACGTGGTCTCCGGTCAGCAGATGGGGCAGGGGCTGGAATTCGCCGGCGACGTGGATGACTGGCGGCGCATGGCCCACAAGATCGCCGACGAGGTCTACAGCCGCATCACCGGCGAAGAGGGGTATTTCGACACCCGCATCGTCTTCGTGGCCGAGACCGGCCCGGCCGAGAACCGCACCAAGCGCATCGCGATCATGGATCAGGATGGCGCGAATCTCTCCTACCTGACCGACGGCTCCGCGCTGGTCTTCGCGCCGCGCTTCTCGCCCACCGGCCGGCGGATTCTGTTTACCTCCTACGACTCGGGTTTTCCTCGCATCGTGCTGCTCGACATCACCACCATGCGCCGCCAGATCATCGGCGAGCAGGAAGGCACCATGACATTCGCGCCGCGCTTCTCGCCCGATGGCGATACGGTGGTCTATTCGCTCTCGGTCGGGGGCACGACGGATCTCTATTCGCTCGACCTGACCAACGGGCAGCGAAGGCAGCTCACCAACGCGCCGTCGATCGCCACGGCGCCGAGCTTTTCGCCCGACGGGCGGCGGATCGTGTTCGAATCCGACCGCTCGGGCAGTTCGCAACTCTACATCATGCCCGCCGGCGGCGGCGAGGCCGAGCGCATCAGCTTCGGACAGGGGCGCTACGGCACGCCCGTCTGGTCGCCGCGGGGCGATCTGATCGCCTTCACCAAGCAGCACGAGGGGCGCTTCCATATCGGCGTGATGCGCGTGGACGGAAGCGAGGAGCGGCTGCTGACGGCGTCGTTCCTCGACGAGGGGCCGACATGGGCGCCCAACGGGCGCGTCATCATGTTCACCCGGCAGAATGCCGGCGGCGATCCGGCGCTGTATTCCGTCGATATCTCCGGGCGCAACCTGCGGCGCGTGCCCACCGAAACCGCGGCCTCCGATCCGGCGTGGTCGCCGAGCCTGCCGTAAACCCTGCGTTTCCAATCCCCGGCGCGCCTGATATCTTGGGCGACAGCGGCCGGGCCCACCGAGAGGACAGACAGAGATGACCCATTTCACCAAGCTACTGATTGCGGTGGCCGCGCTGGGCCTCGCGGCATGCGCCAATCCCGAGCAGTTCGGCGGCGGCGGAGCCGACGGCGCCGGTGCGACGGCCGGGCAGGGCGATGCCGGCGATCCGACCTCGCCGGCCTATTTCAACGAGCGTGTCGGCGATCGGGTGTTCTTCACGGTCGACTCGAGCTCGCTCAGCGACGAGGCACGCGCGACGCTTCGCGCGCAGGCGCGCTGGCTCAACGACAACCCCGACTACCGTGTCATCATCGAGGGGCACGCCGATGAGCGCGGCACGCGCGAATACAACGTCGCCCTGGGTGCGCGGCGTGCGAACGCGGTGGCGGAATTCCTCAACGCCCAGGGGATCGCCTCGGGCCGTATCGAGACGGTGAGCTACGGCAAGGAGCGCCCCGTCGAGGCCTGTGCGGCGCAGCGCTGCTGGGATCTCAATCGCCGCGCAGTGACCGTGATCTCGGTCGGCGCAGGGGTCTGAGATGGCGGGGATGATGCGCGCTCTGCTCGGCGCGGTCGCGCTCGCGGCAGCGGTCGGCCTTGCCGGCCCCGTCGCCGCGCAGTCGCGCGACGAGACGCTCGCCGATATCCGGCAGGAGCTCTCGGTGCTTTACGCCGAGGTTCAGGGGCTGCGGCGCGAATTGTCCACCACCCAGGGGCCGCCCGCCGGGATCGGCGGCGGCAGCCTTCTCGACCGCGTCGATGCCATCGAGAGCGAGTTGCGCCGCCTGATCGGGCGCACCGAGGAGCTTGAGCACCGCATCGACCGGATCGTGGCAGACGCAACCAACCGTATCGGCGATCTCGAATTCCGGCTGGTCGAGCTCGAAGGCGGCGATGTCAGCGAGCTTGGCGAGACGACGACGCTGGGATCGGATAGCGCAGATGGCGCGGATGGTGGGGAATGGCGGGAGATCCCCGGTCTCGGGCTGGGCTCCGGCGGGGGCGGCGGCGCTGCGGTCACTGGCGAGAGCGGCCAGACGGGCCCCGACCTTGCCGCCACCGAGCAGGACGATTTCGACGCCGCGCGCGCCGCGCTCGACGCGGAGAACTATCGCGAGGCCGCGCGGCGTTTCGACGAATTCGTTGAAACCTACACGGCCGGCCCCCTGACGACCGAGGCGCATTTCCTGCGCGCGCGCGCCCGCGAAGAGCTGGGCGAGACATCGCAGGCCGCGCGCGCCTATCTCGATGCCTACAGCACCGCCCCGCAGGGGCAGCGCGCCGATGAGGCGCTCTTCCGGCTCGCCGGCAGTCTCGAAGCGCTGGGCCAGGTCGAGGAAGCCTGTGTGATGCTCGGTGAGCTCGCGCTGCGCTTTCCCGGCTCAGATCTGCTCGGCCGCGCCCGCGAGCGCGAAAATGCGCTCGGCTGCAATTGAGCGGGGCCGCGGCCGCGCCGGACGGCGCGCCGGGGCGGGTGCTGGCGGCGGCGCTCGACGCCGCG
>PUHN01000098.1 GCA_002967695.1 Rhodobacteraceae bacterium WD3A24
TCACGGGTTCGACAGGCGCAGGTATTCCAGCGCGTCGGGCGGCAGCGAGACCTTGTGGAGCACCGAGTCGTCGGGCGGGCGGAGCTCGGGAAACCGCGTGCAGCCGAGGGTCTCGAGAAAATCCTGCAGGATGCCGCTTTGCAGATGCTCGCGGCCGAACAGGCGCAGGCGCACGGCATCGGTGCCGAACATCTCCTCCCACGGGCGCAGCAGGTTCATCGTCTCGAGAAAGAACAGCGGCTGCTCGGCGATGTAGCCCTCGATCGTGCGGCTCTCGCGGATGCCGAAATCTTTCACGAACTGGTTGTAGAAGCTCTCCATGTAGCTGTCGGGGCTGCGCAGGTATAGGGGGGCGGGCCGCCCGGGCGCGAGCATCGATTGCAGCTTATACATTCATCCCCGCCTGAGCCCCACAGACCGCGCGCCGGGCCAATTGGGCGGCCCGCCGGGGTCTCTCACCGGCAAAGCGGCGGCGACGCCAACCACCATCCTGCGCACTCCCGAGGCCCGTGTCGGTCCGGCCGGGCAGACCACTGCCTGAAAGTTGGGACCGCTGCGCCAGGATTTGTTGAACCGCGCGGCGTTCGGCTGTAGCGTCCGGTCAAGGTCGTGTCGGTGCCGGCCGGAGAGCTTAAGTCGCAGGGTTGCCGGGACCGGCCCGCCATTTCCCGAAAACCTGCTGAATTGGGCCGCGGTCGCGTGCGTCGGGCATGAAGAAGGTTCTAGCCCATATCGGGACACACAAGACGGGCATGACATCCATCCAGGAGGGCTTGGAAAGGAACGCGCGTGATTAAGGAGACAAACAGACAGGTAAACGAACGATGCTGCCTGCAAAGCTGAACGCACTGTTGCACGGCGCTGGCCAAAGCCGACGAAGGAAGCCGAGTAATCGCGTACCAGCATACCTGCCTGCTAGGATAGTGCGTCAGTCGTTGCGTGCCAATCGCGAGCACGGCGTTGTTTACCTGAACAATCCGAAAGCTGGCTGCAGCACCGTGAAGGCGAGCCTCTGGCAAGTCTTCGGGCAATTGCCGGAGGGCAACGTCCACCCTCTTGAGGGGTCACCATTCAGCAACGAAATCACAGACGCGGAGTGGATGGCCGACGCCTTCATCTTCACCTTTGTCAGGAACCCGTTCGTCCGTATCGTCTCCTGCTATATTGAAAAGATTTTGGGGCGCAAAGACAATGTCTGGAAATTCTTGGAGCGTAGGCATGGTCTGAATATGGACGATCCACTCAGTTTCGACAGCTTTGTGGAGTGCGTCTCTGCAGACCCTCCCCACCTCCACGATCCGCATTGGCGCCCGCAAACGCTCAACACGCTGACATGTCAAGTGACTCCTAATTTTGTAGGCGCGGTAGAAAACATGAACAATGAGCTACCCCGCGTGCTGGCATACTTATCCGCCGGCCAAAAGACGAACATGATCCTTCGCAATAAGCACCGAACCGGCGCGACCCAACGTTGGCAAACGTTCCTATGTGACAGCGGAACCGTCTCCAGGATTCAGCAAATATACGGCGAGGATTTTGCAACCTTCGGATATGCTCCCGAAGTGTCCACTGGCTCCCTTCCCATGCGAGAAGGCGTATTCCGAAACCACTCCCATCCGGAATTCGCCGATGCTCTGCGTCTCAGCGCGGAGGCGGAACAGGAACAAGGTGAATCTTGAGTGTCTTTCAAAATAGCTGGCTGAAGAAGCCGGTATTCCCTGAATGGGCCGGCACCTTCTTTCGCGACCGCACGCAATACTGTGCTGTCACGGCGCCTTATAATATCACTAAAACCACCGCGCCGAGAAATTTCTCGAGGGCCATCACTGTGGGTGGCGCGAGGCCCTGGCGAAGATGCTGGAGCGCAATATTTGTCTTCATGACCAATAGCTCCCGATGTACACGGGGGACAGCAGGCCGGTGCTAAAGGCCAGGATGCGCTGGCATGAAATCCAACCGGTATTCTGGCAAGACAGCCGAATTACCCGACGGAGGCGACAGGTATGCTCAGAAACAGAAGAGATAGACGGCTGATACTACATATCGGGGCGCACAAGACCGGAACAACATCTATTCAAAACTTTTTGCACACAAACAGAAGAATTCTTCGCGATAGCGGAATATTTTATGCGACCAGTCAGGAAAATATTGCTCATCTTCATGGTTATCTCAACTTCAACCCGAAGCAGCCGATCAAGAAAGGTTTTAGACCCGACATAGAGGGGCTGATCAATCTCTTTTCGGAAGCGGAGGCCGATACAGTAATTGGGTCATCGGAAAATTTTTCATTTGTTTTTGACCCTGTCGCCATTGATCAATTTGCTACATCCTTAAAGCGCGTTTTCAGCGAGATCGAAATCATTTGCTACTTGAGGCGGCAGGACAGGCATATTGTCTCACACCACCAAGAAGGGGCGAAGCCGTTTCGTGCGGCTGAGGGTCTGCTTTGGGGTCACTCGGAAAGAGCTATTCCGAGCTGGAGACCCGAGCACGATCTATATCTGGATTATGAAAGACGCCTATCTTACTGGGAGAATAGTTTTGGCCCGGATGCAATGAATATTCGTGTTTTTAGTTCCGCTAGTCTATTGAACGGCGATGTTGTTATGGATTTCCTGAAATGTCTTTCAATTTCGGATCTTCCGCTAAAGTGGGGTGAACCAAAAAATACGTCGTTAGGGATAATCTCCGCAAAAGTTGGTCACCTCATGAATGGCCAAAACATGTCGGGTGTTTTTGCGCGTAATATTATTGATAACCTTCCGAAATCAAGAAAACAAATGCCGGAACGACAGGAGGCGGAAGAAGTTGTTGCTCGCTACAGAGATGGTAACAGGCGGTTGAATGAGCGGTTGGATATATCCGATTACCGAAACCTGTTTGATGATGATTTCTCTGACTATCCTGTCGTTCGGCGTGACCTATGGGAAGAAGAGCTTGCGAATGAAGCAATTCTGAGCATTTTGAAGAGCTGTGCGTGTATTTCAGAGGCGTCATCGACTCTTACAGCGGATGATTTCCGTGATGCTGCGGTATCAATTGAAGAAGCGAATCCAGAGTTGGCCCTGAAGCTGATTTTGGCAGCGAGGACCCTAGGGTCAGGACCCATTGATTTCGGCGTTGCGTCGTGATTCATCGCTCGAAAAAGCGAGCGGTGAACATGTCTGATCTCTTCTGGCTGACCGACGCGCAGATGGCGCGTCTTGAGCCC
>PUHN01000099.1 GCA_002967695.1 Rhodobacteraceae bacterium WD3A24
ACAGGACAAATCGAAGGGATTCCTCTCCTTCAAGCTCAAGCGCGCGGGCTGGGACGACGCATTCCCGCGCAACCTTCTCAACAACTTACCCGCCACATGAGCCATCTGCGATTGCCCTGCTCAAAGGTTCCAAAGGCTTACGATGAGCACCGGCTCCTCCGTGCCACACGGATGCGACACGGGACGAGGTAGATGGTCATGATATGTTCTTCGCGAAGATAACCGGCTAGGGGCATGTTGAACGCCCCAACATGCCCCGGTCGAGAGGATCTTGGAGCCCACAACTCGCTCGAAAACGCCGATGCTGCCGGGATTGCCTCTCCGATCGGGCCTGGCCGGCATCGGGCGTTTTCACCTTCTAGTCGATCAAAGCTGTGTGGTGACGCCTTCGGGACGGCGTAAGCGCCGGGCCATCGCCCTCGTTGTTTGAGATGGCTTGCTGTCCGAGATGAGGCCTGCACAGCAGGGAGCATCAGATGGATAGCGACATACAAACTTACGGAAGTTTTCACCGCGACGGCGAAGGTTACTCCGGGCGTATCAATGTTGTTCCGGGTCCAACGGGCCGGCGGCGCTGGCCCGAGCATGTGAAGGCGTCGATCGTTCTGGAGACCTACCGGGACGGCGCGTCGGTGGCCGACATCGCGCGCAAACATGACATCTCGCCGCCGCAGTTGCATGCCTGGCGCCGAGCGGCACGCGATGGCCTTTTGCCGATGCCGGATGATGACGCGATCGAGTTCCTGCCGGTTTCTGTCACGAGCGGCGGCGACGCGGAACCGGATGATCGTGGCGCCGCGCTGACGCTGGAGATCGGCGATGTGCGCCTGCTTGTCCCATTGGGCTTCGACGCGCGCCACCTCGCCCGGGTGATCGTGGCGGTTCGGGAGGCGTCGTAATCCTGCCGGGTGGGCCCTATCAGTTCTACCTGGCGACGCGGCCTGTCGATTTCCGCAAGGCGTTTGCCGGCCTGTCGCTGATCGTCCAGGAGGTTTTGGGGCGGGACCCCATAGTGGCGCAATCTTCGTCTTCCGCTCGAGGCGCGGCGACGTGATGAAATGCCTCGTCTGAGACCAGACGGGTCAGGTGCTGATCTACAAGAAGCTCGAGGGCGGCGCGTTCCAGTGGCCGACACCGTCGGATGGGATGATCCGGCTGTCGCCGGCGCAGTTCTCGGCCCTGTTCGAGGGCATCGATTGGCGGGCTGTCCGGGCGCAGCGGCGCCGCCGCCCCAGGCTTGCGGGATAGCTGCGACAGGGTGACTCAGTCGGTGTTTTCTTCGGGCACCACCATGGCCGGGGCGATATACTGCGGCCATGGTATCGAGCGGGGCGATCAGCGCGGCCAGGGTGGTCGATCTCGAGCGGCAGCTTGCTGTCGCCGAGGCCGCCCGCGCCGAGGCGGAAGGCCGTCTCAAGGTGGCCGAAGATGCCCGGGCGCGTCTGGAGCGCATGGTGGCGCAGCTGCGCCGCGACAAGTTCGGCGCCGCTTCGGAGAAGTCCGATCCTGACCAGTAGCATCTGCCTTTCGAGGATGTGGAGGTTGCCGAAGGCCGGCTCGCTGAAGCCAGCGACGCGGCCGAGAAGGCCACCGGGAATGAGAAGAAGGCCGCCCGCTCATCCAGGAGAAACAAGGGGCACCTGCCGGCGCATCTCGAGCGGGTCGAGCAGGTTATCGAGCCCGACAGCACCCTGTGTCCGTACGGCTGCGGCGATATGGTCAAGGTGGGCGAGGATCGCAGCGAACGGCTTGATGTGATCCCGGCCCGGTTCCGCGTGCTGGTCACGGTGCGCCCGAAATACCTCTGCCGGTCCTGCAACGGGGCCTCGCACGTCCAGGCGCCCGCACCCGAATGGCTGGTGCCGCGCGGGCTGCCGACGGAGGGCCTGGTGGCGCATTCCATGGTCTCCAAGTTCGTTGACTACCTTCCCTTTTACCGGCAGGCGGACATCTACCGCCGGCAGGGCATCGATCTCGACCGGTCCATGCTGGCGAACTGGTCCGGGCGCGCGGCGCAGCTGCTGGACCCGATCATCGATCACATGATCACGTCGCTGAAACGGTCCAACCACCTGCAGATCGACGAGACCATCGTGCCGGTGTTTGCGCCGGGGACCGGCAAGGTGCGCAAGGATTTTCTCTGGGCGATCCTGCGCGATCAGCGCGGCTGGGGCGGATGCGATCCACCGATCGTGTTCGGGCCGGCGCTCGACCCCGTGGCGCGCTCGGCCCTCACTCCACCATTCCCGAAGTCGCAGCGGCTAGGTCGCCCGGCGCCTCCTGAAGGGGTTTGCCGGTGGCACGCTGATGGTCGATGGCCATATGGGCTACGACAGTCTCGCCGATCCGAAACAGACGCGGCGGCCATGGGACATTGCGTATTGTTGGACGCACTGGCGACGGCGCCTCAAGAAGTTCGGGCAGGACACGCCGTCGCCGATCTGCGAGGAGATGGTCGCGCGCATTGCCCAGCTCTACGCGATCGAGAAGGCAATCAGGGGCAAGGACCCCGATACCCGAAAGGCCGTTCGTCAGAAGCTCTCGAAGCCCATCGTCGACGCGTTGCGGCCATGGCTGGAAGCGCACCTTCAGGACCTCTCATCCGCCAGTGAGCTGGCGCGGCACATCCGGTATGGGCTGAAGCGGTGGGACGGGCTCATCCGGTTCCTATCCGACGGCCGGCTCGAGATGGACACCAACGGGGTCGAGAACGCCATCCGGCCGGTTCCACTGACAAGAAAGAATGCGCTCTTCGCCGGATCGGACGACGGTGCCGAAACCTGGGCGCGCATCGCATCGCTCATCGGAACATGCAGGCTGAATGGCGTGAACCCGGAAGCCTACATCGCCGCCACGCTCCGCAAGATCCTCGACCAGCACATGCAGGGCGACATAGACGAACTCATGCGATGGAACTTCGCCGAATAGTCAACCCGCAGCGTCAAGGGCGGCCGCTTATATACCTGTCACCGAGGCCGGAGGATGAGTCTGTCCGGGGAAAGGGGGAGTCCGGCCATCAGCCGATTTGTGCAACATGTGTAACCGCCCCATGCGCAAGAGGTAATTTCGGAGCTGATCCTGGCACGCCGTCGGGTGCTGACATGTGTCCGGCCTCGTGATGCGGCCTTCCAGATGCCGCGGGCCCGT